>JBBQAA010000069.1:0-30399 GCA_038276395.1 Solirubrobacterales bacterium
CAGAGCCGACGCCCGGATTCGAACCGGGGACCCCTTCATTACGAGTGAAGTGCTCTACCAGCTGAGCTACGTCGGCGGGGCGGGCGAGTCTATATCTAGCCCTCCTTGCGGCCGAGCGCCTGCGCGAGCTCGGCCTTCGTCATCTTCGAGCGCCCTGAGACGCCGGTCTGCTTCGCCCGCTCGTAGAGTTCCTCGCGCGTGTTGCCCTCGGCGTCGACGCCGCCGTAGGTCTCCTTCGGATGGTCCCGCGCGGCGCGGCCCGATTGCTTGGACTGCGGGTCGGAGGGACCCTTCTCGTCCTTCTCCTCCCAGTGGTCGCCGACCTTCTCGAAGGAGTGCTTGACCGAGGACCACGCGGTGCGCTGGGCGCGGGACTCGGAGTCGTACTGCTCCTCGGCGCTCTCGAGGGTCTTGGCGTAGGTGCGCTGGGCCTTCTTGGGGGACCGCTTGAGCGTCCCCGGGAGGTCTGATCCCTTCTTGATGGGCATGGCCGTGGCCTACCCTCCCGCGCCTCCGTGGACGCGCCCACCTTCGATCTCCAGTCCCACTCGCTGCACTCCGACGGCGCGCTGCCGCCCGCGCAGGTCGTCGCCGCGGCGGCGACGGCCGGCGTCGAGCTGCTCGCGCTCTCCGATCACGACACGGTGGCCGGGGTCGCGGAGGCGGTGGCGGCGGGGCGGGACTCCGGCGTGCGCGTCGTCCCCGCCGTCGAGCTCTCCACCGTCCACGCCGCGTGGGAGGACCTGCACGTGCTCGGCTACGGGATCGATCCCGCCGACCCGACGCTGGAGGAGCGCCTGGCGGAGGCCCGCGGCGACCGCGAGCGCCGGGCGGACGCGATGGGGGAGCGGCTCCGGGAGCTCGGCTGGGAAATCGACGACTCGCCGCTCGCCGCCCGGCGGGAGAGCGGCAGCCCGATCGGCCGCCCGCACCTCGCCGCCGCGGTCCTCGCCCATCCGGGCAACGCGGCGCGCGTGGCGGAGGAGGACGTGGACGACGTCTCCCGCTTCATCCCCGCCTACCTCATCCCGGGCGCGCCCGCCTACCTCGCGCGCTCGCGCCCGACGGTGGCCGAGGCGATCGGCTGGATCCACGACGCGGGCGGGGTCGCGGTGTGGGCGCATCCGTTCTGGGACGTCGAGGCGCCGGAGGACGCGCTGGCGGCCCTCGGGGACTTCGTCGCCGAGGGCCTCGACGGCGTCGAGGCCTTCTACGTCACCCACACGCGCGAGCAGACCCTGCTGCTCGACCGCGCCGCGACCGAGCGCGACCTCCTGACGACGGGCTCGGCCGACTTCCACGGCCCGGGCCACCGCCTGTTCTCCCGCTTCCGCTCCTTCGAGCTGCACGGCGCGGAGCCGCGGCTCGGGCCGATCGGCTCCTGAGGACCGCCGAGCCGAACTCGCGGCCGGGGCCGGCGCTCAGGCGTCGGCGCGAGCCAGCCGCTCGCGCAGCCGCACCGTCAGCGCCTCCAGGGCGAGATCCTCACTGACGTTCAGGGCGAGCCGCCGCCGGGTGTCCTCCACGAGCTCGGCGGCGGCGAGGAGGCGCCCGGGCGCGGCGAAGCCCGCGGCTTCCTCGCGCAGCGCGGGAAGGCGATCGGCGTGATGGGCGTGGTCCTCGGCGCCGAGGACGACAGCCGCCACGTCCCGGTACCACAGCCCGGTGAGCTGGAGGCCGAGGTCGAGGCCGGTCGTGCGCGCGCGGCGCTCGGCGCGCTTGGCGCGTTCATTCCACGCGGTCTCGAGACGGCGGCGCTCCTTGGCCGGGACGAGCTCCTTCTCCGCCTCGCCCCGGGCCGTGGTCTCGGCGCGGGCACGATCGCCGCGGGCGGCGGCGGCCTTCAGCAGCCGGTCCCAGGGCGCGGACGGTGGGGGGTCGGCGAGCGCGGCCCGGGCGAGCCGCTCGGCGCCGTCGCGGAGGGCCGGGCCGTCCCCGAGCGCCAGCGCCAGCGCCTTCTCCCCGTCCCCGAGGGCGAGCCGCGCCGCGGCGCGTGCCGGCTCGGGGCCGATTCCGTGCCGCGCGAGGCCCTCGGCCAGCTCCTCCGGGGGCAGCGGATCGAAGCGCACGGCCTGGCAGCGTGAGGCGATCGTCGGCAGCACCTCGCCCACGCGGTCGGTGAGGAGGATCAGGTGCGCGTAGACCGGCGGCTCCTCGAGCGTCTTCAGGAGCTTGTTGGCCGCCGCCTCGACGAGGGTGTCGGAGCGCTCGAGCACGAACACGCGCCGCTCGGCCTCGAAGGGCGTGCGCGACGCGGCGGCGACAACGGGCTCGACGTCGCCCACGAGCATCTCGTGCGCGCCCGAGGGCACGACCCAGGAGAGGTCGGGGTGGGCGTGGCGCTCGACGCGCCCCGCGGTCCGCGTCCCGCCGCCGAGCAGGTGGGTCGCGAGCGCGCGCGCGACCCGCGCCTTGCCCGTCCCCGCCGGGCCGTGGAAGAGGTAGGCGTGGGAGGCCGAGCCCGCGGCCAGCGCGGCGCCGAGCACGGCGCGCGCGTGCGGATGGCGCTCGGTTCCGGGCAGCTCGAGGGTCGGCACGCGGGCTAGTGTGCCGCGCGGTGGCGCGCGGGCGGCTCATCACGGTCGAGGGCCTTGACGGCGCCGGGAAGTCGACCCTCGCCGCCGCGCTGGCCGCGGCGCTCCGGGCCGACGGGCGGGAGGTCCTGCTCCTGCGCGAGCCGGGGGGCGTCGCCGCCTCCGAGCGCATCCGCGGGCTCGTCAAGGACCCGGCCCTCCGTGTCGGCCCCCGGGCCGAGGCGCTCCTCTTCGCCGCCGCCCGCGCGCAGCTCGTGGAGGAGGAGCTCGCGCCCGCGCTCGCCGCCGGGCGCTGGGTCCTCACCGACCGGTTCGTCGACTCCTCGCTGGCCTATCAGGGCGGGGGCCGCGAGCTCGGAGTCGAGGCCGTCCGGCAGATCAACGCGCTGGCCTGCGCGGGGACCGTGCCCGACCTGACCCTGCTCCTGCGCGTGGCGCCCGAGCTCGGCCGCGCGCGGCAGGCCGAGCGCGACGACGCCCCCGACCGGCTCGAGCGGGAGGACGAGGCCTTCTTTCAGCGCATCGCCGCCGCCTACGACGCGCTCGCCGCCGCCGAGCCCGCGCGAATCCGCGTGCTCGACGCCTCCCTGCCCCCGGACGCGCTGCACGACGCCGCGCTCGCCACGGTGCGCGAGTCGCTTCAGTAGCCGTCCGGATGGGCCTCGTGCCAGGCCCAGGCGTCGCGGAGGATGACGGCGATGTCGTCCTTCTCCGGCCTCCAGTCGAGCTCGCGGCGGATGCGGTCGCTGGCCGCGATGAGCCGCGCCGGGTCGCCCGCGCGGCGCGGGCCCTCGACGACCGGAATCGGGTGGCCCGTGACCTCCCGCGCCGCCTCGATCACCTGCCGCACCGAGAACCCGGCGCCGCTGCCGAGGTTGAGGATCTTGTGCACCCCGGGCTCGGTGCCGCCGAGCGCGAGCGCGTGGGCCACGGCCAGGTCCTCGATGTGGATGTAGTCGCGCACCGCGGTCCCGTCCTCGGTCGGGTAGTCCGTGCCGAAGACGCTCACGTGCTCGGCCTTGCCGAGCGCGACCTTCAGCACGTTGGGGATGAGGTGGGTCTCCGGCTCGTGGTCCTCCCCGAGCGGGCCGCTCGCGCCGGCCACGTTGAAGTAGCGCAGGGAGACGGCGCCGAGCCCGTGGGCGGCGCACTCGCCGGCGATCATGCGGTCCACGGCGAGCTTCGAGTCGCCGTAGGGGCTCGTCGGGCGCTCGGAGGTCTGCTCGTCGATCGGGATCCGGTCGGGCTCGCCGTAGCAGGCACAGGTGGAGGAGAAGACGAGGCGCCTGACGCCGTGCGCGCGCATGGCGCCGAGGAGGTTGAGCGTGCCGCCGACGTTGGTCTCCCAGTAGCGCTCGGGATGCTCGACCGACTCGGGGACGAGCGCGAGCGCGGCGAAGTGCAGGACGGCGTCGAACCCGGGCTCGAGTGCGGCGTTGACGGCGCCCCGGTCGAGCAGGTCGGACTCCACGAGCCGCGCGCCCTCGGGGAGGGCCTCGCGGTGGCCGCGGGAGAGGTCGTCGAGGACCGTGACGGAGTGTCCGCCGGCGATGAGGCGGCGGGCCACGATCGAGCCGATGTAGCCGGCGCCGCCGGTGACGAGGAGGTCCATGGGCGACGGGAGCTTAGGCCCGGCGGAGGCGCCGGTTTGGCAGAATCCATGTGTCATGCGCGGCACGCGGACCTACGTGTTCACCCTCGCCACCTTCGAGCAGCTCTCCGCCTCCCCCACGACCGCGCTCCTGCGCATCACCGGCACGACGACCGAGTGGGCGACCGAGCCGACGCTCGCGGCCGAGCGAGCCGGCCGCACCCACCGGTTCGGGCGGTTGCCGGGCCGGCCTCGCCCCGGGCGCTGGGCGTACTCGGCGCCGCTGGCGCTCGTGCGGGACCCCGCCACGCGCTGGACGCTCGAGCTCGGCGAGGAGAGCTTTCCCCTCCCGCCTCCGTCCACCGGGGTGCAGGTCGAGCGCCCCCGCGGCCACGGCCGCCGCGAGGGCGACCGGCGGGACATCGGGAGCGCCGGCGAGCTCCTGGCCGCGCGCGAGGCGACGGCGTTCGCCGAGGAGCAGACGGCCGAGCTCGCCCGCGAGCTCGCCGGGGCCCGGGAGCGCGTTGCCGCGCTCGAGCGCCAGACGCGGAAGGACGCGCGCGAGATCGAGGAGCTCGTGCGCACGATCCGCGGCGAGGCGTCGCCGACCCTGCGGCCCATCGAGCCGGCGGCCGAGGAGCCTAACGCACGGGCAGCGGCGTTCCGGTCGCGGTGGCCGAGCCGCTTGCCTCGGTCGAGATGAGCAGCGCCCGCCGGTAGCTCTCGCGCAGGGCGGGGTCGGATGGGCTGAGCGCGAGCAGCCGGGCGGCGGCGGCCAGCGCGCCCGCCCGATCCCCGAGCGAGAGGTCGAGCCGGACGATCTCCCGGGTGACGTCGAGGTTGTTCGGCTCCCGGGCCGTCGCCTGCCCGAGCAGGCGTCCGGCCCCGGCGGCGTCGCCCGGCGGCGAGCAGCGGGGCGCCGGCCACGGGGTCGAGCCGGCTCGCGTAGAGCGCCTCGTCGAGACCGCGCCTGAGCTCAGGGGTCGAGCCGTTGCCGGAGAGGACGATCGCGCGCTCGGCCTTGGCACCGGCCAGGCCGGGCAGGATCGCCGAGACGCACGCTGCCGCGGCGCCGAGGACGGCCAGCGCGAGCGCGAGCCCGCGGGTGAGGCCGCCGGCGCGCGGGGAGGGCGGCGTGAGCGGATCGCCGGCGTGGCGCTCGGCCCGCGCCCGCCCCGCGGCGCCGATTTCGGCGACTTCCTGCGCGCCCGGCGCTAGCTCGTCGACGCTCCGGCGCCGGCTCGCCAAAGCTAGAATATGGGGGTGGAAGAGCCCCCCCTCCAGGCATCTCTCTGGACTCCGGACGAGGCCGGAGCGGGGCCCGGGCGTTCCGTCCGGACGACCCTCGATTCTCCTCCGTCACCCCATGAGGCCGACGACCCCGGATCCGCCGGGGCGCAGCACCCACCTGACGGAGAGGAAGACGTATCGATGCCGCCCGCCGAGACCCCCACCACCACCGCCGCGACCACCGGTCCGGGCGTCTCCGTCGCCCGGCGCTTCACCCGCCCCGGGGCGCATCCCTTCGACGTGGTGGAGTGGGAGGTGCGCGACGCGCGGATCGGCTTCGGCGAGCAGGTCTCCTTCGAGCAGGAGGGCGTCGAGTTCCCGAAGTCGTGGTCGCAGAACGCGACGAACATCGTCGCCCAGAAGTACTTCCGCGGCCAGCTCGACTCGCCCGCGCGCGAGCGCTCGGTCAGGGCCATGATCGGCCGCGTGGCGGGCACGATCGCCCGCTGGGGTCGCGAGCGCGGCTACTTCGCCACGGCGGAGGACGGCGACGCCTTCGAGGCCGAGCTGACCCACATCCTGCTCCACCAGATGGCGGCGTTCAACTCGCCCGTCTGGTTCAACGTCGGCTTCGAGGAGCGGCCCCAGTGCTCGGCGTGCTTCATCCTCTCCGTCGAGGACGACATGGACTCGATCCTCGCCTGGAACACCAAGGAGGGGAAGATCTTCCGCGGCGGCTCCGGCTCGGGCATCAACCTCTCGAAGATCCGCGGCTCGATGGAGCCCCTGGCCAAGGGCGGCACGGCGAGCGGGCCGGTCTCCTTCATGCGCGGCGCCGACTCGTGGGCGGGCACGATCAAATCGGGCGGCAAGACGCGGCGGGCGGCCAAGATGGTCGTGCTCGACGTCGACCATCCGGACATCGTCGACTTCATCCAGTGCAAGGCGCGGGAGGAGAACAAGGCCGCGGCGCTGCGCGAGGCGGGCTTCGACATGTCGATCGACGGGGAGGGCTTCACGTCGATCCAGTATCAGAACGCCAACAATTCGGTGCGCGTGACCGACGAGTTCATGCGTGCCGTGGAGAACGACGAGGATTGGCGCCTCATCGCCCGCACGACGGGCGAGGCCGTGGGCGAGCCGATCCCCGCGCGCGAGCTCATGCGCGAGATCGCCGACGCCGCGTGGCGCTGCGCCGACCCGGGCGTCCAGTACGACACGACGATCAACCAGTGGCACACGAACCCGGTATCAGGCCGGATCAACGCGTCTAATCCCTGTTCGGAATATATGAGCATCGACGACTCCGCGTGCAACCTCGCCTCGCTGAACCTGATGAAGTTCCGTCGGGCCGACGGCACGTTCGACGTGCCGAGCTTCGAGCACGCGGTCGACGTCGTCCTGCTCGCGCAGGAGATCGTCGTCGGGCCCTCGAGCTACCCGACGGAGGAGATCGGGCGAAACGCGCGGGCCTTCCGCCAGCTCGGCCTCGGCTACGCGAACCTCGGCGCCTACCTGATGGCGGGCGGGATGCCCTACGACTCCGACGCCGCGCGCGGTACCGCGGCGGCGATCACCGCGCTCATGACCGGCCGCGCCTACCGCGAGTCCGCGCGGGTGGCCGGCGCCATCGGCCCCTACGAGCGCTACGCGGAGAATGCGGAGGCCCACAACGGCGTCATGCGGATGCACCGGGAGGCCTCCTACGCGATCCCGGACTCGACCTGCGCGGACACCGCGCTGCTCGCCGCGGCGCGCGCGTCGTGGGACGATGCGGTGGAGCTCGGCGAGGAGTTCGGCTACCGCAACGCCCAGGCCACCGTGCTTGCGCCCACGGGGACGATCTCGTTCCTCATGGACTGCGACACGACGGGCGTCGAGCCCGACTTCTCGCTCGTGAAGTTCAAGGAGCTCGTGGGCGGCGGCCAGATGACGATCGTCAACGGCACGGTGCCGCTGGCGCTCCAGACGATCGGCTATACCGACGAGCAGATCGAGGTCATCGAGCGCCACATCGACGCCGAGCAGACGATCATCGGCGCCCCGCACCTGGCCGCCGAGCACCTCCCGGTGTTCGACGTCGCCGTGGGCGAGCGGGCGATCTCCCACATGGGCCACATCAAGATGATGGGCGCGGTCCAGCCCTTCATCTCCGGGGCGATCTCGAAGACGGTGAACATGCCGGAGACGGTCACGGCCGAGGACATCGCCGACGCCTACCTCCAGGCCTGGCGCCTCGGCGTCAAGGCGCTGGCGATCTACCGTGACGGCTCGAAGACCGCCCAGGCGCTCCGCACCGACGCCCAGAAGGAGATCAAGGAGACGGCCGGCGTCGACGTGGAGGCCGCGGTGGCCGAGGCGCTGGCCAAGGCCGCGCCGGCGCGGCGGCGGATGCCGCGCGAGCGCCAGTCGATCACCCACAAGTTCTCGATCGGCGGGCACGAGGGCTACATCACCGCCGGGATGTACGAGGACGGCACGGTCGGGGAGATCTTCCTCACCGACATCGGCAAGGAGGGCTCGACGCTGCGCGGGATGATGAACTCCTTCGCGACGTCGATCTCGATCTCGCTCCAATACGGCGTGCCGCTCGAGACGCTCGTGCAGAAGTTCGCCTACATGCGCTTCGACCCGGAGGGGATCACGCAGAACCCGGAGATCCCCTTCGCCAAGTCGATGCCCGACTACATCATGCGCTGGCTCGCCTCGCGCTTCCTCGACACCGACACCCAGGAGGAACTCGGGATCCTCACCGCCGAGGTCCGGGCGCGGAAGGCGGCCCAGGACGCCTACCTGTCGATGTCGAGCGACACCGCGGGGCCCGCGGCGAGCAAGGACGACGACGTGCCCGGAGCCGGCGCGCGCGCGCACGGCGGGCGCGCGCACGGCGGGAACGGCGGGAACGGCGGCAGCGTCGCGCCGACCGCGCGGCTGACCGACACGCCGCCCGTGCTGCCGGCGCGGATGTCGGGGCTCGACCTCGGCCCCGCGTGCGGCCAGTGTGGCGGGATGATGCAGCGCACGGGCTCCTGCTACACCTGCTCGAGCTGCGGGAACAACACCGGCTGCGGCTGAGGTGTCGACGTTCATCTGGGGCGTCAGACGCGATTCATCAGTTGTCAGGGGGCCGCAACGCGGCCCCCGTCGTTTCCACGTTCACGCAGTGTCCACGTTCGCTCGATCGTCCACGCAGTCGTCATCCGTGTCCCGGGAGAGGCTTCGAACGGGGTTTCCTCCGACTAGTACCGGCTGACGGGAATACCGTCGGGTTGCGGGAGGGGTCGTAGTGCCGGCGGCGAATGGTGTTGTTGATGGCGCCGCCGGTGATCGTGTTGAGCGAACCCGAGGAGGAGGAGCTGCGGTCTCGGGTGGCGCGGCACACGTTGCCGTTTCGGGTGGTGCAGCGCGCGAAGGTCGTGCTGCTGGCGGCCGAGGGACTGGCCAACGCGGAGATCGCCAGGCGCCTGGACACCAACGAGGTGCTCGTTGGCCGGTGGCGAAGACGGTTCGCGGCCGAGGGCCTAGCGGGACTGGATGAGCGGCCCAGGCCCGGGCGTCCCCGGTCGTTTTCCCCCCGCCGAGATCGCCGAGGTCAAGGCGCTGGCATGCGAGCTGCCGGCCGAGTCGGGCCGGGCGCTGTTGCGTTGGTCGACGGCTGAGCTCGCTCGCGAGGCCGTCGCGCCCCGACTTCCGCGTCAAGGGCCGGCCGGGTCCTGGATCTCTATGAGCGCCGTTGGGAGGGCCGGCGGGCTGCATCCGGGCGACTACGTCATCAGCGCCGACGAGAAGACCCAGCTTCAGGCGCTGCTCAGACGCCACCCGCTCGTCGCGCCCGGCCCGGGTCGCCCGGGCCTGGTCGAGCACGAGTACCGGCGTCGCGGGACGCTGGCCTACCTGGCCGCGATGGACGTCCACGATCCCAGCCGCGGCCTGTTTGGGCGCGTCGAGTCGAAATCAGCAGCGACGCCTTCGACGCGCTCGTCACGCAGGTGATGAGCACCGAGCCCTACGCGTCGGCGCGGCGCGTGTCTGGGGCGTCGCAACAGCACTATCCACCGCGGCCAGCGCGATCGACCGCCTCCAACGCGCCTGGCCGACCTCGTGCTGGTGCATCTGCCAACACACGCGTCGTGGCTAAACCAGATCGAGATCTACTTCTCGATCCTCGCGCGCAAAGCGCTCACGCCCTGCGACTTCACCACCCTCGACGAGCTCGCCGAGCGGGTGCTCGGCGTTCAGGCCGAGTCCTCAAAGACCGCCACCCCACCTGACTGGACCTTCTCCCGCAGCGACCTCCACGCCCTACTGGACCGCCTCGATCAACGCGGCCGGCTCACAACCGCCGCCCGACCAAGCTTCCGTGAGCCGGCACTAGCAAGGCAGGCCGAATGGGCTCGCATACTGGTGCGCGAGTGAACCGTGCCGATCCGCTAATGGGAGACCGCTGGCGGGCGGACATCTTGCCAAGCTCATTGAGCGCGTGGGTGGATCGGCCTCGGCGTTTGCCGCGTAGTCGAGCATCTGGCCGCCCCGCGGCGATGAGGGACGGTCGCGGCTCAGCTCACTCCAGCTCCTCCCCCACCCGCTCCGGAAGCTGCTCGAAGGGACCAGGGCTTCCCAGTGCATAGCCGGTCAATTAAGCATCTGTTCGAATTTCTGCTAACCTTATTTTATCACTGGAACAGCGGGGCACGGACGTCGCCTCGTACGCGAATGGAGGCCTCGATGAGCACTCGATCGAACTTTGGACTCGGCGACGAGCACGAGAGCAGCGAAGAGGCAGCGACGGCCACCCTGCTGACATCGCTGATGTCGCGGCGCACGCTGCTGAAACGAGCGAGCGTGACCGGCGGCGTGGCACTGTCCGCCGGCGGGATCTTCAGCGCTCTAGCGGCCGAGGGGGCCCTCGCAGGCCAGAACCTCAGCGTGCTCGCCGAGCCCGACGACGTGACCCCATTCAACCAGATCTTCAAGATCGCCGAGACAGCCGAGCAACTGGCGATCACCTTCTACTCCAACGGCGTGGCAAACGCCGGTGCCCTGGGGCTGAGCGCCACCGAGCTGGCCTACATCAAGGCGGCAGGGATCGAAGAGCAGATCCACCACGACTTCTTCGCTTCGATCACCGGGGTCGATCCGATCCAGCCGACCACGTTCAGCTTTCCGGCCGGGAGCAAGACCTTCACCGACCTCTCGACGTTCATCTTCACCCAGCAGGTCCTGGAGTTCGTGTTTGACTCTGCGTTCCTGGCCGCGGTCCGCGAGCTCTCTCGCCTCGGGGCGCACCGAGCGGCGCAGATCGCCGCGCAGATCGCGTGCATCGAGACCGAGCACCGAGTGCTCGGACGCGCGATCCTGGTCGACCACGGGATCACGTCCATGACCACTCCCAAGGCGCCCGTGACCGGCGTGCTCAACCCGCCACCGAACCCTCCGCTGGGCCCCACGATCCCGACCGTTCCCGCCAACAACCTGGCCTTCGCGCCGGTATTCATCGAGGCGGTCAAGGACGCCCCTGCCCTCGTCGCCAAGGCCGGGTTCCTGAGCCCGGTTGCGGGCAACACCTACAGCTACACGCCGATCGACCCCACGAGCTCCACCTACAGCGCGGTATTCGACGGGATCTACTTCAGGGACCCCACCATCAACCTCGGCACCGGGCGCATCATCACCCCCGGTCACGGTCACGACGACGACGGCGACGACCGCCGTCGCCACCACCGCCGCTGAACCGGGCTGAGCGCCGTGGACCGCCGCCCACGGTCCACGGCGAACCCGCGGGTTCCCAAACCACCGGATAGCTCGGCGCTTGACGGCCGGGGATGGGAACGGCTCGCCCCCACGCGTTCACGCGCTCGGGGGCAGCTATCGCAGTCCCTGCTGGAACCCCGGGGGCCGTAGGCGGAGTCGGAGACGGCGAGCACCGCGAGACCGCCCGGCCAGCGCGCCCCACATCCACCCGAGCTCCGCCGGAGACGGCCAGCCCGGCGAGGACGAGCGCGAGAAGCAGCGCGTCGGCCAGCGGATAGGTCGGGTTCGTCGCGTTCGCGAGCTGGTCGCCGCCGAGCGTCCGCTGGACGGGCGCGACGACCACGGCCAGCGCGAAGGCGGTGACCCCGGCGGCGGGTACGAGCGCGTCGAGGGCGAGCGTGAGCCGGAGGCCGCGGTCGCGCGCGAAGCGCAGCAGCGCGACGTAGGCGCCGCGTAGAAGAGGAGATATCCGGCGTCGGCCGGCGAGGGGATCGGCGGGTCGGGCGCTCCCGTATAGGCGAGGATCCAGAACGTGTCGCCGAGCCCCAGGCGAAGACGCCGGCGCCGAGGAGGGTCCAGCCCGCGCGCCGGCCGCCGGCCGAGCGCCCGCGCCGCAGGCAGACGAGGCCGACGCGCAGGATCGTCGCCTCGTAAGCGACGTCCCCCACGGCGATCTCGGCGAGGCGGCCGCCTGGGGAGGCCAGGAGGTAGGCGGCGTAGGCGAGGACGAGGGCAGCCGCCACGGCGAGGAGGCGTCGGGAGGGCCGGAGCGGAGCGGCAGGGGCCATATCCACGATCTATCGGCCTGAGCACCCCGCCCCTGATGGGTCGCGCTCAGTCCGGCTCGCCCCGCGCCTGCACGAGCCGGCTGACGGTGACGAACCCGAGACCCCCGATGAGGTTGCCGGCGATGGCGAGGCCGACGATCTCGGCGACGTCCCCGAGGTTGCCCTCGGCCGAGCCCGCGAGCAGGCCGAAGATCATCTCCCCGAAGCCGACCACGGCGTGGTTGAGGCTCGGCGCGGCGAGCACGAGCCCGACGAGCAGGGCGAGCACGATGCGCGAGATGTCGGTCTCGGCAGCCGCCGCGAGCCACGTGAAGAGGGTCATGACCGTGCCCGCGACGACCCCGGAGAGGAGCGCGGCCCACGCGTCGCGCCCGGACTGCAGGTCGGCCAGGGCGCCCGCGGCCTTGAGCGTGGCGGGCTCGAGCACCCCGCCCTTGGTGAGGATGAGGGCGATCACGACGATCCCCGCGAAGTTGCCGGCGAGCGTCAGCGCCCACATGACGAGCAGCCGCGAGAGGCGCGAGCGCCCGGCCATGACCGCGCCCACCGGCAGCAGGAAGTTCTCGGTGAAGAGCTCACCGCGACCGATCGTGAGGAACACGAAGCCGACGCCGAAGAGCAGCGAGCCGAGCAGGTGCGCGGCGCCCGCGGGCAGGACAGCCGTAAGCGCGCCCTCGGCGATCGCGAGCAACAGGACGCCGAGCATGACGTCGACCCCGCCGACGAGCGAGGTGGCCACGAGCGCGGGCAGCGAACGGCCCATCCGCCGCTCGCCCTCGTCGACGGCGTCCTCCCAGATCTCGTCGGGCGGGCGACCGCTCACCCAGGGGCCGCCGGATCGGGCGAGTCGGGCAGCCGGCTCCGGCGCGCGCTGATGACCACGACGAGCACGACGAGGGCGATCGAGACGTACAGCGAGTAGTGGCCGATCGCCTTGGCGACGTCGACGGCCGACTGCCCGACGAGGTAGCCGAGCAGCACGTTCGTGACGATCCACAGCGACGTCCCCGCGAGGTCGAGGACGACGAACCGGCGCACCGGCATGCCCGTCCAGCCCGCCCCGGCGAGGATGAGCGCGCTCGGCACGGGCAGGAAGTAGGAGAAGAGCAGGACCCACGAGCCGTAGTGCTCAGACCAGTGCTGCGCGCGCGCCTGCCAGCGCAGGCTCCGGGCGCTGCGGCGCTTGCCGCCGATCATGCCGACGACCTCCGGGCCCCAGATCCGTCCGGCCCAGAACAGGAACGGGTCGGCCATGAACAGCGTGGGCAGGGGCGCGAGCAGCGCGAGCACGAGCGAGGCCTGCCCCACCCGCGCGAACGCGCCGCCCGCCACCATCGCCGGCGTCGAGCCGCGCAGCAGCTCGAGGAGCACCGGGTGGCTGCCGAGCAGGGAGGGCGCGAAGGGCAGGGTGGCCAGCGCGTAGAGGCCCGAGAACGCCAGCCCGGCGATGCAGAGGGCCTCGGCGCGGGCTCGCGTCACCCGCACATCATGCGTAACCTCCTCTGACCGGCGGATCGCCCACACGGCCAGGAGCGCCCTCGGGGCGCTCGATCCGGGTTACGCGCCGGCCCTCGTGGCTGGCGGCCCGCCCCGGAGGCCGGGAGTGTCACGCCGCCCAGGCCGACACATTCCATGCCTGGGACGTATGTAGTCAGTGGTGATCCATGTCGGCGCGGGTGAGGGCGGGTCGTGAAGCGGCCCGCCCGCCCGCAACTCTGAGAGGGGTCAGACCCCTCTCAGGAACCGAGTCGTTCGCGCTACAATGATTAGCAGCGCTAATGACTTCTGTCCCGACGCCCACGCCCACGCCCTCCTCCCTCGACGTCGCCGCCCGGCTGCGTCTCGCGGTGACCCGCACCGCGCGGCGGCTGCGCCAGGAGGCGGGCACCGGGCCGGGCCCGACGCTCACCGCTGCGCTCTCGACGATCGAGCGCCGCGGGCCGCTCACCCCGAGCGAGCTGGCGGGCGCGGAGCGCATCCAGCGCCCGACCGTCACCCGGCTCCTCGCCCGGCTCGAGGCCGAGGGGCTCGTGGCGCGGGCGGGCGACCCCGCCGACCGGCGCGTCTCGCTCATCAGCGCGACGCCGGCGGGGCGCGCGCTCCTGCGCACCCTGCGCACGCGCAAGACCGCCTATCTCGCGCGGCGCCTCGAAGGGCTCCCCGCCGCCGAGCTCGACACGCTGGCGCGGGCGGCGGCGATCCTCGAGCGGCTGCTCGAGGATGGCGAGCGGGAGGCCGGCGCGTGACCGCCGCCCTCTCCCGCTCCCTCTCCTCGCTCTCGATCCCCAACTACCGCCGCTACTTCGCGGGGATGGTCGTCTCGATCACCGGCAACTGGATGCAGATCGTCGCCGAGACGTGGCTGATCCTCCGCCTCACCGGCTCGGGCGCCGCCGTCGGGCTGACCGCCGCGCTGCAGTTCCTGCCGATCCTCCTGGCCGGGGCGTGGGGCGGCCTCCTGGCCGACCGGCTCTCCAAGCGGCGGATCCTCTCGGTGACGCAGGCCGCGCTCATCCTGCCCGCGGTGGCCATGGGGGTGCTCACGCTCACCGGGGTGATCGTGCCGTGGATGGTGTGGGCGCTCGTGCTCATCCGCGGCACGGTGCTCGCCGTCGACAACCCCGCCCGGCAGGCCTTCCCCGTCGAGCTCGTCGGCCCCGAGCGGGTGCTGAACGCCGTCTCGCTGAACTCGGTCCTCATCCACACCGGGCGGATCGCGGGGCCGGCGCTCGCGGGGGTGACGATCGCCACGCTCGGCGTCGCGCCGTGCTTTCTCGTCAACGCCGTCTCCTTCGGCGGGATGCTCCTCGCCCTGCGCCGGATGGACCCGGAGGCCCTGCATGTCTCCGAGCGGGTGGCGCCCGAGCCCGGGCAGATCCGCTCCGCGCTGGCCTACGTGCGCGCGACGCCCGAGCTGCGGATTCCGCTGCTGCTGATGGCCGCGATCGGGACCTTCGGCTTCAATTTCCAGGTCCTGCTCCCGCTCTTCGCGCGCTTCACCTGGCACGGGACGGCCGCCACCTACGCCCTGCTCACGGCGACGATGGGCGTCGGCTCGATCCTCGGGGCGCTGTCGGCGGGCGCCCGGGGCGCGGTCACGCCGCGCCTCATCGCCCGGGCCGCCACCGCCTTCGGTGCGTTCTCCGTGCTCGCCGCGCTCGCGCCCGACCTGCCCGCCCAGCTCGCCCTCCTCCCGCTGCTCGGCGCGGCCAGCGTGACCTTCGCGGCGGGGACGAACTCGGCCCTGCAGCTCGCCGTGGCCCCCGCCATGCGCGGGCGGGTCATGGCTCTCTACTCGGTGGTCTTCCTCGGCTCGACCCCGATCGGCGGCCCCGTCTCCGGCCTCCTCGCCGAGGTCGCGGGCCCGCGTGCGGGCCTCGCCCTGGGCGGCGTGGTCGCCCTCGCGGCCTCCGTCTGGGCGCGCGGCGCGTGGACCCGCGCGGCGGCGCCCGCCCGGCGTTCCGTCCTCACCGTGCCGGCCGCTCCCGCCGCCTGAGCCAGAGCGCGAGGACCGCGAGCACCACTACGCCCGCCACGGCCAGGCCGGTCCCCGCGCGGGTGATGACGTGCAGGCCCGCCTCGCCGAGCGCGTAGGCGAGGAGTCCGACCACCGTCGCCCAGCAGATCCCGCCGAGCGCGTTCCAGACGAAGAACGTGGGGAAGGACATCCCGCTCCCGCCCGCCATCCACGCCGTCGTCACCCGCACGAGCGCGACCCAGCGCCCGAGGAAGACCGCCTTGCCGCCGTGGCGGGCGAAGAAGGCGTCGCCGGCCACGAGCAGGCGGCGCCGGCGCGCGTGGAAGGGGCCGGGGCGCTCGAGCAGCCGCCGGCCGCCGTGGCGGCCGATGAAGAAGCCGATGTTGTCCCCAACGATCGCCCCGGCCGCCCCGAGCACGATGACGAGGACGATGTCGAGGTGGCCGGCGGCGGCGGCGATCGCGCCGAGGGCGAGGGCGGTCTCCCCCGGCGAGGGCACGCCCATCGACTCAAGCGCGATGAAGCCGAAGACCGACAGGTACCCGAGGTTGTCGGGCACGTGGATGAGCGCGAGGACGACGGCGAGGCTCACGGGGGCGGCGCTCGCACCGGTCCGGGCGGCCTCACCCGACGCGCGCGGCGCGGGGGGCGGCGGCCGGCGCGGCGCCCCGGGCCCCGGCCGGGGCGGGGACCCGGGAGGGCGCGAGCCGCCCGGCCGCCCCGACGGCCCAGAGCACGGCGAGCCAGGACGCCGTGGCCAGCGCGACGTGGAGCCACACGAGCTCGGCCGGGAGGCGCAGGCGGTACTGCACGATCCCGACGACGCCCTGGGCGGCGAGGAGGGCGAGCAGGGCCCGGAGCGGGCGCTCGGCGCGGCGATCCCCGCCCGGCCGCCGCACGAGGAGCAGCACCGCGAGCGCGGCGAGCCCGAGCACGGCGCCCAGCGCGCCGTGGCGGTTGACCACCCACGGGAGCGTCCCCGTCCCCTCGAAGTGGAAGCGCTTGACGAGCTGGCCGGCGTGCGCGCCGGCGTGCGGCCCCGAGGCGGTGGCGATCGTGCCCGCGAGGATCGTCAGCTGCCCGAGGGGCACGAGGGCGCGGACGGCCCAGACGCCGAGGCGATCGCTCGAGGGCGCGCGCCAGCCGGGCGGGTGCCGCGCGCACCAGGCGAGGGCAAAGCTCGCGTCGAGCAGGGCCATCGAGAGGATGAAGTGGCTCATGACGAGCCCGGGCGCGAGGTGGTAGCGCACGACGAGCCCGCCGAGCACGGCCTGGGCGGCCACGCCGAGCGGAAGCAGGACGGCGAAGAGCACGAGGTGGCGGCGGTAGGGCCGGCGCAGGCCGGCGAGCACCGCGGCGGCGATCACCACGAGCGAGACGACGCCCGTGAGCAGGCGGTTGCCGAACTCGATCGTCGAGTGGAGGTTCAGCGGCGGGATCGTCCGCCCGTAGCACTTGGGCCAGTCCGGGCAGCCGAGGCCCGAGCCCGTGAGGCGGACGGCGGCGCCCGTGAGCACGATGAGCGCGAGCGCACCCAGGGCGAGGACGGCCACGCGGCCGTAGAGCTCGGGCGAAACCCCGGGGCGCCGGAGGCGTTCACGCACGGAGGCCATTGTGCCGCCCCGGGCTACATTTTCCGTCGTGAGAACCGAGACGTCTCCGCCCACCGCTGTACTCGTCGATGGCGTATCCAAGACGTTCCGCCTGCCCACCGAGCGGGTCTCGACGCTCAAGGAGCGCATGCTGCACCCCCTCCGGCGCCCGTCCTATCGCCGCTTCGACGCCCTGAAGGACATTTCCTTCGAGGTGCCCAAAGGCGAGTTCTTCGGGATCGTGGGCCGCAACGGCTCCGGGAAGAGCACGCTGCTCAAGTGCATGGCCGGGATCTACAGGGTCGGGTCCGGGGCGATCTACCTTGACGGCCGCGTCTCGACGTTCATCGAGCTCGGTGTCGGCTTCAACCCGGATCTCGCGGCCATGGACAACGTGGTGCTGAACGGCGTCATGCTCGGGCTGCCCGCCTCCGAGGCCCGCGAACGCTACGAGCGGGTCGTTGACTTCGCCGAGCTGCGGGAGTTCGAGGACCTGAAGCTCAAGAACTACTCGTCGGGCATGCTCGTCCGCCTTGCGTTCTCGGTCATGGTCCAGGTCGAGGCCGACATCCTGCTCATCGACGAGGTGCTGGCCGTGGGGGACGCCGCCTTCCAGCAGAAGTGCTTCGACGTGTTCAACGACCTGCGCGACCAGGGCCGCACGATCGTCCTCGTCACGCACGACATGTCCGCCGTGCGGCGCTTCTGCCACCGCGCGATGCTCATCGACCGCGGCGAGATCGTCGCCATGGGCGACCCGACCGACGTCTCCAACGAGTACGTCGACCTCAACTTCGCCCACGCCCAGCTCGCGGAGGGCGGTAGCGAGGAGGCCGGCACGCCGAGCCCCAACGCCGGCGTGGCCGAGCTGCTCGAGGTGTGGTGGGAGGACGCCGAGGGCCGGCGCGACGTCAGCTTCCACCAGGGTCAGACCGTGACCTTCCGCGCCCGCGTCAAGACGCACCGGGCGATCGACGACCCGCTCATCGCCGTGACGTTCGAGAACGACCAGCACCAGCCGCTGCTCGTCACCTCGACCAACTGGATGACGCAGGGCACGGGCTCGTTTGCCGCCGGCGACGAGCTCACGTTCTCGGCCACCTACGACCTGAACTTCGCCCCGGGCCGGATCCACGCCTCGCCCTGGATCGCGCGCAACGGCGTGGAGATCCTCGATCGCCGCCCGCAGATGGACTCCCTGCTCGTGCTCGGCGCGGTGGCCACGGGCGGCCTGCTCGAGCTGCCCCACGAGGTCACGCTCCAGTCGCGCGAGACCCTGCTCACGGCCCAGGCCGGCGCATGAGCGCGGTCACGGAGCCCAAGCCGGCGGCCCGCAAGCCCGACGCCCCGGCCTCCCCGCGGGGGCGGCCCATCCGCGGCCCGTCGGCGTTCGGGGGCACGACCAAGCGGTTCCTCTCACTCACCTACACGCTGGCGATCACCGACTTCAAGCTGCGGTTCTTCGGCTCTGCGCTCGGCTACCTGTGGCAGCTGGTCCGGCCGCTGATGCTCTTCGCGGTCCTCTACGCCGTGTTCACGCGGGTGCTCAAGGTCGGTGTCGCCGTGCCGTTCTATCCGGCGATCCTCATCACGAACATCGTGCTCTTCACCTTCTGGGCCGAGGTCACAGCGGGGTCGGTGAGGTCGATCGTCGACCGCGAGGGGCTCATGCGGAAGATCCAGTTCCCACGCCTCGTGATCCCACTGTCGATCACCCTCACGGGTCTGTTCAACCTCGCACTGAACCTCCTCGCCGTGGCGGTGTTCCTCGCCGTGGCCGGCGTGTCGTTCCACCCCACGATCTGGGAGGCGCCGTTCCTCGTGCTCGCGCTCGGCTTGTTTGCCGGCGGCACGGCGATGATCCTGTCTGCGCTCTACGTGCGCTTCCGCGACGTGCAGCCAATCTGGGACGTCTTCAACCAAGCGCTGTACTTCGCGACGCCGATCATCTATTCGTTCGAAACGATCAAGGACCGGACGCACCTGCTCCACGTGATCATGGCCAACCCGATCTCGATCATTCTCACTCAGTTCCGCCACGCGGTCATCGACCCGCGGGCGGCGAATGCGGTCACGGCCGCGGGAGGCTGGCTGTGGCTGCTCATCCCCATCGCCATCTGGATCTTCGTGATCGCCTTCGGCGTGTGGTTCTTCGACCGTCAGGCGCCGGTCATCGCGGAGGACCTGTAGCGGCGAGCGCGCGCCGCAGGCCGGCCTCGACCTGCCCGGCCGCCCGGTCCCACGTCCGCTCGGCGGTGAAGGCGATCCCCGCGTGCGAGCGCGCCTCCCACTCGTCGCGGTCCGTGAGCAGCCGCTCGATCTGATCGGCCAGGGCGATCGGGTGGAAGGCCGACAGCGCCACGGCGCCGTCGGCGCCGAAGATCCCCTCGGCGCTGATCCCGGCGAGATCAACGCAGGGCAGCCCGCAGGCGAGCATCTCCTGCGGGATCAGCGAGTAGTTGGTCAGCGAGAGCACGAGGCCGACCGTCGCCTCGCTGAACACCCAGGAGAGCGCCCGCGGGGAGAGAACGCCGTAGTGCTCGTAGGGCACCGGCATGTTGATCATCGCGCCGTTCCCGAAGCTCACCACGCGCAGCCCCGGCCGCCGCTCCGCGAGCTCCTGCAGCGCCATCAGGGCCAGGGGAACGGCGCGGCGGGGCGTCGCGTCTCGCGCGTAGAGCGCCACGGTGTTCCGGCGCCGCTCCACCGCTCGCGGCCGGTAGGCCGCGTGATCGACGCCGAAGTCGAAGAGGGACGTCGTCCGCCCGTAGCGCTCGCGCATCATCCGCTCGAGCCACGGCGAGGCGCATATGCAGTGCATGTCGAGCGCGTACGTGGCTTCGGCCCAGCGTGACTCGACCGAGGTGGCGTAGAACTCCGCCTCGTGGTCGTGGATGAGGTAGGCGCGGGCGCGGCAGCCCGGGAGCAGCATGACCTCGTGTGCGGTCTGCCAGCCCGTGGCGATGACGACATCGGCGCCATACCAGTCCTCGAACCCGACGAACACTGGGCCCTCGATCGGCGCGAACCACTCCCGCAGGTCCCGGCGCAGCCGCGCTGGCCGGTGCCCGTCGAAGTGGCCGAGCTCATCGCTCACCCAGTACGTCACCGTGTGCCCGGCGAGCTCCAGGCGGCGCATCAGCTGGAGGATCGAGTTGTGGCCGCCCGAGCCTCGTGAGAAGGGCGGGATGACGCAGGCGACGTGGAGCGCCGCCTCCCGGGCCTGGCCGGGCAGCACCGGGCGGAGCGCCGCGGGGCCGTGCTTGGCGTAGCGCCGGACCGCGTCCCAGATGACGGCCCGGCGCGCGGCCGGGACGAAGACCGGCCGCGGCGGAGCGTCCGCGCCCGGCTCGAGGTCGGGCAGGGGTCCGGCGACCGTGCCCTCCAGCGAGAGACGGCGCTGCATCGCCGGGGGCAGGGCGTGGGCGCGCGAGCCCAGCGCGCTCGCGAGCCTGCGGGCCGAGTGGTGCACGACCGAGCGCCGGCTCCAGCGGCGCATCTCCTCCGCGGAGATCCCCTGCTGGACCATCCACGCCCGGTCCGCCCCGACGAGCGCGCGCACGTCGCGGACGGTGGAGCGCAGGCCGAAGCGCTCGACGTGGCCGAGCGCCGCTCGCAATCCCCGGTACTCGTCGAAGTAGCGGCGCATGAACTGCGCCGGGGGATAGTCGTGCGCGTGCAGCACCGCCGCCTCCGGCACGTAGGCCTTGGCCCACCCGGCGGCGAGCATCCGCTGCGCGAACGCCTGATCCTCCGCGTAGGGGGCGTCGCCGAACCGGATCTCGGCCCAGCAGTCCCGCCGGTAGGCGGCGTTGACGTTCGACAGGAAGCCCTCCCCGCCCGCATGCTGGAGGCTCGCCCCGCCGTCCGGCGACTCGTGAGTGGCGAAGAAGGCCTCGAGCTCCCGCGCGATCATCGGCGAGGTCTCCGGCCGCGCGCGGTGTGGCCCGTACACGGCGCCGACGTCCCCAGCGAGGTCGAACCCCCGCTCGAGGCCCGCCAGCCAGCCCGGCAGCGGCGTGGCGTCCTGGGTGAGGAAGGCGATCACCTCGCCCGAGGTCGACTCGGCGGCGAGGTCGCGCGTACGGCCGTGTCCGAACTCGCCCGCCGGGATCTCCAGGACCCGAGCGCCCGCGGCCCGCGCGATCTCGGGGCTCCCGTCGATCGACCCCGAGTCGACGACGAGCACCTCCAGCGAGCGGGTGTCCGCGGCCTGCGCGCTCACCGCCGCGAGGAGCTCCCCCAGGTAGCGCGCCCCGTCCTTGACGGGGACGACGACCGAGACCGTCCGGCCCATGCTCAGGAGCTCAGGCGCCGCTTCGCGCGGGCCACTCTCCGCTTCAGCCCGCGTGCCCGCCGCAGCCCCTCGAGAGCCGCGAGCGCACCGGGCCGCTTCATGACCCGGTCGAGGTCGACGTGCCAGCGCTCGAGCCAGTACAGCTTCTCCTGGGCCTCGGCGACGGTCGCGGCGGTCCGTGCCGCCTGCTCGTGCAGCTCGGTCTCGAGCTCGGCGACGCGCGCCTCAAGCTCGGCGATGTGCGCCTCGCGCGGGTCAACGGCGGATGAAGACTCCATCGGTCCAGTCTGCCATCCGGCCCGGCCGCGCTCATCGGTCGCGCTCGTGGCCGGCCCGCCCCACGGCCATGGCCAGGAGGGCCGGAGCGCCCGCGACGACGAGCGCGAGCAGGATCCAGAGCGTGAGCGGCTGGACGAACCCGGGATGGAACAGCGTCGCCCGGCGGACGATCGTCCCGGCCTGCTCGAGCAGCGTGGGCGGCCGGCTGCGGCGGAAGTCGAGGACGATGTCGGTGCCGAGCGGCGTGCCGGAGGACTCGGCGTGGCTGAGCGGGGCCGCCGCGTCCGCACCGCCGAGGACCGCGACGGACACCCTGCCCCGGTTCCGCAGGCAGACTGAGACGCGCCGGCCCGTGCGGACGCGCGGGACCCGCGCCGTGAGATGTACCTGCGCGCCCCGGTAGCCGCCCGCGATCGACCCGTGCACGCTCGGCCCATCGCCACGCACCGTGACGGCCAGCGGCGGGCCCCCGCCCGCCGGGCGCCCGAGGGCCAGCGCGACGCGGTCAAACGACGCGGGGACATCGATCGGCCCCTGACAGAGCGAGCGCCCCGGGCCGAGCTGCGCCGCCACGATCTGAGGATGCACGCCCGTCGTGAAGGCGAGGGACGTGCGCTCCGTGCCGGCCCGCGTCAGGAGCGCGGCGACTCCCACGAAGGGGATGACGAGCACGGCGAGCCAGGGTCTACGCATAGAAGCGGGTCACCACCACGGCGAGGCATCCGAGTTGGAGCACCGCGGCGAGCCCGAGCGTGACACCGGCGACGAGCGAGCGGCGCTCGGGGCGGACGGCGGTGGCCGCTCCCGCGGCGGCAAGCCCGAGGAAGGGGAGCAGAGGCAGCAGATACCGCCCCTGGATGAAGTTCTGCCCCAGCTCGACATGGGTGCGGAAGTCGGTCCAATGGAGGCCCGCGAGCAGCGCGAGCACGACCGTGGCCGCGAACGCGAGGAACGCGCCGTCCCGGGCTCCCGTCCGGCGGCGGCGGACGAGCACCCCCACGGCACCGAGGAACGCGACGGCGAGCGCGACCGTGATCGCCGCGTACACCCAGCCCGGCATGGTCGTCTCCAGCCAGCCGAACTGGGCGAAGGCCTCCTTGATCCAGTCCTGGTAGGCCGGGTAGGCCGAGTCGAATGAGAAGGGGCGGATGAAACCCGGTCGCGGGAGATAGAAGTTCCAGAGGTAGTTGCCGAAGTAGCGGAGGCTCACGTGGGCGTGGGCGTCCGTCGCGCCCACCTGGTTGATGGCGGCGCGACCGGCGAAGTGCGCGTAGGCGAGCCAGCCGAGGACCGGCGCGGCCAGAGCGGCGGCGCCGGCCGCCAGCGGCCGCAGGATCTCGCGCCGGGAAGCACTCCCGCGCATCCGCCGCGCCGCGAGGAGTGCGGCGAGGAGCACGCCCGGGACGAGCGCGTAGGTGGTGCTCTTGGTGAGGATTCCAGCCGCCGTGGCGAGCCCGAGTGCGATCGCGTCCCGCGCCGAGAGGCCGCGCCGGAGGATGCGCGCGGCCAGCCAGAACGCGAGCGCCCAGGTGGCGAAGAGCAGGCTGTCGGGCGTCAGCGAGGCGGAGATGAACATCTCCATCGGCTGGAGCGCGACCACGCCCGCTCCCACGAGCTGCAGGACAGGGCGCCGCACCACCACCTCTCCGATGAGCGCCCAGGTCGCCGCCACGGTGACGAGGAGCAGGAGCACCGACACGAGCCGCCCCGCGAACAGCCGGCTCCACATGGACGAGCCGTGGACCGCGCGATACGGCGCCACCGCCAGCGCGTAGTAGAGCGGCGGATTCGTCCGCGCGGGGTTCAGGCCGCCCCCGTCGGTCCGGGAGAGGGAGCGGTCGGCCTGCGCGGTGCGCCACACAGCCTCGCTCCAGGTCGGGCGATTGCCCCGGTTGGCGGCGGTCTGGTCTGAGTTCGCGAGCCGGCTCAGCCGGGTCTGCTCGGTGGAGAAGACGGGCCGGCGCTTGTCGCCCGGCAGCTTTCCGCGCTCGGCGAGGTTCTGGACGTAGCCGAAGTGCGAGTTCTCGTCCGGCGCCTGGAACGGCGGCACCACGATCGCCCAGGCGAGCGCGAGCACGAGGGTCGCTCCGAGCAGCGCCGCCAGCGGGGCCGGAGGTCGCGGCACGCGGGGCACGGGAGCGAGGCTAGGACCTGGCGAGGGGCGAGGACGACGGCGCCCGGCGGCGCGGCGGCGCCGGTTCACGCCGCTGTCTGGCGTGCGACGCGCGCACGCGCCGAGCTCGCGAGAGCACGGGCTTCGCGTGGGTGGACTCGCACGAGCACGACCAGGTAGAGGCCCGAGCCGATGGCGGCCGCCGCCAGCCCGGCCGCGAGCCCCTGATCCGAGACGAGCATGAAGACGGCGAGGGGACCGCCGAAGGCCAGCCCGGCGACGGCGAGCGCGTGAAGCGCGTCGATCGTCATCCTCCGCGCCAGGCGGAGCGCGTCGAGCCGGACCAGGGCGAGCGCGGTGAAGCCGGCGGGGGCGATCGCCATGGCCACGACGAGGCCGTGGAACCCGGCCAGCTCGCGTCCCGCGATGCCCGATACCGCGTGGACGACCAGGACCACCGGCACGACCCAGCGGAGCCGCCGGTCGAGCTGGGCGCCGAACAGCGAGGGCAGCACCGCCCACATCATCAGCGTGGCCAGCAGCCAGGGCACGAGCAGCAGCACGAACGCCGCGAAGCCCGACCCGGATGCCGATCGGTCGGGCAGGAGGGCGACGAGCGCCGGCTGTCCGAGCAGCGCGACCAGCCCGGCGGCGGGAAGGCTCACCGCCGCCGCCGAGCGGATCGATCGGCGCATGATCGCCGCCCGTCGCTCGCCCGTCGCGTCGCCGCCGCTCGAGAGGTCGACGACGTCGTTCATCCCCACGGCCACGCTCGTCAGTCCCGGCAGGTAGCTCACGAGCACGAACGCGAAGCCGAACACCGAGATCTCACCCGCGCGGGCATCGCGCACGAGCGCGATCGTGACGGGATAGAGAGCCAGGAAGGTGACGGGGATGACCGTCGTCGCGAGCATGGTCACGACCGCGCGCGGCACCGAGCCGAGGCGGAGCGAGCCGGGGAGAGGCGACCGGACCCGGGCGAAGAGCCCTGTGGCGAGGAACGCGGAGGCAGCGAGCACGGCCCAGGCGAGCGTCTGCTCGTGCGCGAACGGCGCGAGCAGGACGAAGGCCACGAGGCCGCCGGCCGCGGAGGCGATGTACGCCCGGGCGACGGAGACCATGCGCCCGTCGACGGCGCCGAGCACCGCCGCCCCCGCGGCGAGGATCTGTAGCCCCATGGCGGGAGCAAACACGTAGAGGGCGGACCGTGCCACCTCACGCCCGCCGGGAGTGAGCGCGGAGGAGAACAGGCTCGAGATCGGTCCCGCACCGAGCAGGACGACCGCGACGATGCTCGCCGAGAGTGCGGCGGTGGCGGCCATGAACGTCGGCCGGTTCAGGCGCGGGGAATCGCCCGTGATGAGGGGCACCGCCGTCGTGCGGAGCATCTGGGCGAGCACCGCGACGAGGGTGTAGATCGCGTAGGAGGCCATCAGGCCGTCGGTCCGCCGAGTGACTCCGAATCGGGACAGGAAGAGCATCGCCTGCACACCCGAGGCAAGGGCGACGGCGCCGATCGCCACCGCCGTCATCAGCGTCGGGCTCACCGTCCTGGCGGTCGAGCCGCTGCTCATAGGATCGGGTCGTGACGCGTTCATGGTCGAGCTCACCGTTGGCCCAGCGCCTTCTCGCTGTCGTCGGCCGGCGTCAAGTCAACCACCTGATCCGCTTTCTGCCCGCGCTCCCGCTGCTGCGGGAGCTGGGCGGCGGGACACTCCTCGACGTGGGCAGCGGTAGTCAGGGGCTCCGCTCCGTCCTCGGGGAGCGCTGGCGGGTCACCATGCTCGACGCCGACTTCTCGGACTACGGCGCGGCGGCAGGTGTGGACGGCGATGCCTCTCAGATCCTCGGGGACGTGCGCGAGCTGCCTTTCGCCGACGGCACGTTCGACGCGGTGACCGCCCTCGACCTCCTCGAGCACGTCCCTCCTGAGGACCGGGATCGCGCCGTGCGCGAGCTGTGCCGGGTCGCGAGCCGGCTCGCGGTGATCGCCTGCCCCACCGGCGAGACCTCCCTGGCGGCCGACCGGCGCATCGCCGAGCGCCTGCGCGCCCGAGGGCGGGCGGTGCCCGGCTGGCTCGAGGAGCACGATGGCTTCGGGCTGCCGGACGCCTCGGTCGCCGCCGGCGCGGCGGCGGGCTACGGCGAGGTCACGATCGCCGGAAACGAGAGCATCGAGGCGCACGAGCGTCTCGTCCTCGCCGAGCTCGATCCGCTGCGCGCGCTTCCCCTGCGCCTGGCGGCGGCGCGGCTCGAGGCGGGGCTGCGGAGTGACCGACCTCGCGCGCGTGCGCTGGCGGCGGCGGTCATCCGGCGCTTGGGCGGAAGCGACGCGTTCCCGACCTACCGGACGGTGGTGGCGGTCCGCCGCGGGCTCCAGAGCCGGCCGTAGACGAACGCCTCGAGCCCCGCCGGCCAGGGCCGCGGGCCCCAGACGTAGCGGTAGAGCGCGCGCTTCCGGGGCCCGAGCGCCGAGCGGGCCCGAAGCCCGCCGAGGTCCTGATAGAGGGACCGGTGCTTGCGGCGGAGCTGCCGGTACAACGTGCGGTATTCGGTCCGATCCGCGTCGAACTTCGAGGCCCCGTGCTTGCGGTACTGGAGCACCGGCCGCTCGACGAGCCTCCCGCGCCAGCCGCGGGCGAGCGCGTGGAGCCAGATCTCCCAGTCCTCGTAGTGGCGAAAGGCCGGGTCATACCCGCCGATGTCGCGGATCATCTCCGCCCGCACGAGCGCCGTGGGCCCCACGGTGTGGCGGAACAGGAGTCGCCAGGGATCCCACGGCGGCATGCGCATCACGCCGGTGCGCTCACCGAAGAACTCGATGTACCCGTACGCGTAGCCGAGCTCGGGATCGGCCTCGAGCACGGCTCGGAGCGCGGCCAGCGAGCCGGGTGCGAGCCGGTCGTCGGCGTCGAGCGGGAGAACGAACGGCGTCGTCGCGAGGCTGAAGCCGCGATTGCGGGCGACGCAGACGCCCTGGTTCTCCTGCCGGACGACGGTGGCGCGTTCCTCGGCCTCGGCGAGCACGCGAACGGTCTCCGGGTCGGTCGAGCCGTCGTCGACGACGATGATCTGCGGGGAGCCGCCGTCCTGGGCCGCTACCGATTCGATCGCCTCCGTGAGAAAGCGTCCGTAGTTGAAGCACGGGACGACGACCGTGATGTCACCGTTGCCGGGCGCCGGGCTCATGGGCACGAGGATGTCACAGGGCCGCTCGCATCAGACGCCACCACGCGCCGATGGCGATCCGCGCCGGCCGCGAGCGGGTGACTGCGGGCAGGAAGGGCGAGTCCAGCCCGGGCGTCAGCGCCGCGGCGAAGGACGTGGCGCTCGTGACCCGGCGCCCCTGGATCTCTCTCCGTTCCCGGCGCCAGCGCGGCAGCGCGCGCAGCACGTCGCCCCACGCGCGGAGCTTCTCCCCGCCCCAGCCGCCCGCCACCGCGCCAACGGCGATCCCGGCCTCGGCGGCGAGCAGCAGCGGGCTTGCCGCGAGGAGCACGGGCGCGGGGAAGCACCGGATGAGCACCCCCCAGCGGTTGCGCTCGAGCCGGCGCCACTTCGCGGGACCCTTGGCGAACGCGTAGTCGTGATCGACCCGGGCCGCGGGCTCGACGCCCACCTCCCGGCCCCACAACCGCAACCTCAGCGACAGGTCAACGTCCTCGCAGTACATGAAGAAGTCCTCCGCGAACCCGCCGAGCGCCCGCCAGTCGGTCGCGCGGACGGCCAGGCACGCGCCCGAGGCGAAGCCGACCCGCCGCCGCGGCTCACCGGCGCGGACGGCGCTTCCCACGTCCCCCGACCACGCCAGGCCCGTCGGATGTACCACGCCGCCTCGCGTGTTCACCAGCCGCCCGCGGTCCATCGTCACGAGCCCCTGCCAGGCGCCCCAGCCCGGCTCCGTCGCTACGGGCGCGCGGATCGCCACGCCGAAGCCGGGGGCCGGCACGGCGTCGGGGTTCAGGAACACGAGGAGATCCCCACTCGCGCGGGCCGCCGCGCGGTTCGCACCCGCCGCGAACCCCAGGTTCTCCGGGCAGGGGGCCACGTCGGCCGCGGGCAGGAACCGGTGAGCCACGGTGACCGTGTCGTCGCGCGAGGAGTTGTCCCAGACGACCACCTCGTCGCCGGGTTCGAGCTCCCTCGCGAGGGCCTTGAGCGTGCGGGGAAGCACCTCCGCGCTCTCGTACGTGACGATCAGGTATGAGACGAGAACCGCCAAGGGGGCGATGGTAGGTGCCTACCCTGTCGCGATGACCCCGCGCAGGGAGAACCTGGCCGTCGTCCCGGCCTACAACGAGGAGGCAACCGTGGGCCGCGTCCTCGCCGATCTTCGCGAGCACGCGCCGGCGTGGGACGTGCTCGTCGTCGACGACGGCTCCACGGACGAGACGGCGCGCGTGGCCGCGGCGAGCGGGGCGCACGTCGTTCGCCTCCCGTTCAACCTCGGCATCGGCGGCGCCGTGCAGACCGGCTTCGCCTACGCGGAGGCGGAGGGCTACGAGCGCCTCGTGCAGGTGGACGGCGACGGCCAGCACGCGCCCTCGGAGATCGCCCGCCTCGAGGCGGGGATGGACGCGGACGCGAGCCTTGACATGATCTGCGGCTCGCGCTTCGTCGGTCCGGACGGCTCCTACCGCCCGGCCCGCTCCCGCCGCCTCGGCATCCAGATCTTCGCGTTCATCCTCTCTCGGATCGTGCCCGGGCGCATCACCGACCCGACCTCCGGCTTCCGGCTCTACAACCGGCGCGCGATCAGACTCTTCGCCCGCGACTACCCGCACGACTATCCCGAGGTCGAGGCGGTCCTCATGCTGCACTTCCACCGTCTGCGAATGCGGGAGGTGCCGGTGCGGATGTTCGCCCGGGGCGGCGGAGTCTCCTCGATCTCGCCGGGCAAGTCGGTGTACTACATGGTCAAGGTGCTCCTCGCGATCTTCGTCGGCCTCCTCCGCGCTCGGCCCGTCGTCGTCCCGGGCCAGGACCACGCGGTGAGGGCGCAGAGCTCCATCTGATGGCCGGCCGCGCGCACCTCGTCTCCATCCTCGCGACGGCGGTCGTGCTCCTGGCGGTGTTCGAGCTCGTCCGGCGCCGCCGCCTGCTCGAGCGCTACGCGCTCATCTGGCTCGGTGCGTCGGTGTTGCTGCTCACGCTCGCGGTCTGGCAGGGCCTTCTCGGCCGCGTCGCGAACCTGGTCGGGATCTACTACCCGCCGACCGCGCTCTTCGCGATCGCGCTCGCGGCGATCATCTTCCTGCTGCTGCACTTCTCCCTGGCGGTCTCCCGACTGACCGACCAGACGAAGATCCTCGCCCAGCGCCTGGCGCTGCTCGAGGCGGAGGTACGCGAGCGCCGCGCCGAACCGGTTACCGGGGAGGGGGAGGGCGACGGGGTTGACGTCGCGCCGCAAGCCGCCGAGTCCTCGGTCTAGGTTGCGGGCGGCGCGTCTCGAGGAGGCCCAGCGCCGCAGGAACCGGGCCAACGACTTCGACCACTGCGATTTGCGGGCGGGCTCGTGGTGCTCTACGCGCCTCCTCCTGCGACCGGCCCTTGCCACACTCGCTCCACGGTGGCGCGGGCGGCGGCTCGGCCAGCGACCACCGGCTGCACGAGGCCTCTCCGACGGCTTCCTGAGGCCGACACCAAGGCGTGGCCTCGATGGGTCGAGCGACCCGAGCGCGCTACCGGGCCGGACGTGACGCTGTTGCCGCGTAGCCCAGGGGAAAGATCCAATTGACGTCAAGCGGTGTCAGGCGGGCGAGGGAGGACGCTAGGGCTTGAAGCCCCGACATCGCCTCCTCCCGTTGGCCGTCCCGGCCGTCTGGCGCGCGACCCATCGCGAACGCGACGTTCTGGACGAGTTGCGCGAGCGTGGTGAAGCAATCGTTCCTCGGCCGCACGTCGACGGCCTCGAATCCGGCCGTCGCGAGCAGCCGCTCGAGGCCGGGACCGGTGTAGCGGAAGTAGTCGTGAGGCAACTCGTGCAGCTCCCAGACGAGCGGCGCCGTGAGCGCCAGGCGCCCACCGGGCCGGAGCAGCCGGAGCTGCTCCGCGAGCACCGGCTTCGGGTCCGGCACATGGCTCCAGGGCCCGTTTCACCTCGGAGGAGATCTTCTCATCGGCGGGCAGTGGCGTAACGACCTCCGCTGGAGGGGCCTGGAGCACGTGGTCCCGGCCGACATGGCCGGACTCCGCGTCCTCGACGCGGGTTCCAACGCGGGATACGACCCGTTCATGTTCCGCAAGCGCGGTGCGAGCTATGTGCTGGCGTGCGAGCCGTTCGACTTCCACCGCCAGGCGACCTTCCTTGAATCTGTCTACGAGAGCGGTGTCGACTTCCAGCGAATCGGGTGGCAGGATCTGCATCCCGAGGTCCACGGGCGCTTCGATTACATCCACTGCCATGGGGTGCTCTACTACGAGCCGCATCCCACGCTGCTCATCGAGCGCCTCCGCTCGATGCTCGCCGAGGGCGGGACGCTCCTCTTCGGCTCGATGTTGCTCGAGGATCCGCTCCTGTCCGAGTACGCGCGCTTCGTGCCTCGTAGCTACTACGGAGACGACACCTGGTGGTGGGTGCCGGGTCGCCTGGTCATGCGCTGGATGCTCGAGACGTCGGGGTTCGACGTACACGAGCTCTCGGTCAGCCCCGGCCCCCCCGGCGAGTTCCCGACGGTCAACGGCTACTTCCTCGGAACGGCCGGCGAGCCGGTGCTCCCGCCGCTGGATCTGCTCGGATCGCGCAC
>JBBQAA010000070.1:0-48674 GCA_038276395.1 Solirubrobacterales bacterium
ACGAGCTCCTGCCGAACGGCGTCCCGGGCCCGGCCCAGTCCGGCCCGCCAGGCCGTCACGCCGGGCGCGAAGCCGTGCTCGGTTCTCCTCCGCCGGGCTCCCTCCGACGACGCCCTCACTCGGCCGAGAGCAGCCACCACCAGCTCGGCTGCCCGCCCTCCTTGGGCTCGACCTCGACGCCCTCGGGCGCCAGGCGCTCGAGGGCGGCGTCGTCGAGCGGGGCGCCCGCCCCACGGATCGCGGTGACGATCTCGGCACCGTCGCCGAGGCGGGAGAGGACCGAGCGGAGGGTCTCCCCGGGGTCCCCCCAGGCCACGAGCTCCTCCTCCACGTAGCCCACCGCCTCCCCGGTGCGGAAGCGGCCCTGGCCGTCGTCCCGGGCGGCGGGAGCGACGCCGCCTGTCCGCACGCCCGCGAGCGCCTCGCGCATGGCGGCGGCGTTCTCTCGCGCACCCCGGCCGGGATCGAGCGGGAAGAGGGTGGCGAGCCCCGCCTGCTGGGAGCGGGTGGCCACGACCTCGACGCGCTTCTCCGAGAGCTCTGCCGCGCGCTCGGCGGCCATGACGACGTTCGCCGAGTTCGGCAGCACGACGACCTCCTCGGAGAGCACGGCGTGGATCCCCGCCAGCAGGTCGTAGGTCGAGGGGTTGAGCGTCGGGCCGCCGTCGAGCGCCGTCACCCCGCCGAAGGACTCGAACAGCGCGCGCACGCCGGCCCCCGAGACGACCGCGAGCACGCCGCAGACCGTCGCCGCCCGCGCGCGGCCGAGCCGCGCGGCGTGCTGCTGCACCTGCTCGTGCATGTCGGCCACGTCGAGGCGGGAGACCGCTCCCAGGCGCCCGCTGAGCGCGGTGGCGGCGTCCGGGTCGTCCGTGTGGACGTGGATCCGGAGGGTCGTGCGATCCCCGACGACGAGGACCGAGTCCCCGAGCGCCTCGAGCTCCCGGGTCAGCGTGCGCGCCACCAGACCCGTGCCCGCCAGCGCGAAGTTCACGCAGTAGCGGTAGGTGGAGGACGCGTGCTGGGGGTGGGTGACGCGCGCCGGCGCCTCGTGGTGGGCGAGCTCGGGGGTCTCCGAGCCCCGCAGCGCGGCCACGATTCCCGAGAAGATGATGATGAGGCCGTAGCCGCCGGCGTCGACGACGCCCGACTCACGGAGGATGGGCAGGAGGTCAGGACCGCGCTCGACCGACTCCGCTCCGGCCGCGACCGCCTCGCTGAGCACGCCGGCGAGCATGGCGTCCTGGTGCTCGTCGCTCGCCTCGGTGGTCAGCCGGGGCTCGTCCATGTGGGCCAGGGCGCTCGCCACGCGGCCGGCCATCTCGCGCACGACGGTGAGGATCGTCCCCTCCGCGGGGTCGCGCACCGAGCCGTAGGCCTGCTCGGCGGCGCGAGCCATCGCCGCGCCGACGAGGACCGGATCGACGAGCTCGCCCGGGCGAGAGATGAGCTCCTCGGCGGCGCCGCGGATGAGCTGGGAGAGGATGACGCCGGAGTTCCCGCGCGCGCCGAGCAGGGCGGCGCGCGCGACCGAGCGCACGATCTCCTCCCGCCCGATCTCGTCCAGGGAGGAGCCGTCAGCGACGGAGGCGAGGCGGTCGAGCTCGACCACGACGGCGCGCAGCGTGAGCGTCATGTTGTCCCCCGTGTCGCCGTCGGCGACCGGGAAGACGTTCAGGTCGTTGACCTCCTCACGGCGCGCCTCGAGCGCGGCGAGCGCGGCCTCGACGACCGTCCTGAAGCGAACGAGGCTCGGGTCGGACACGCTCCGGCGCGCCCGGCTCAGGCGGCCTTGGTGACCTTGCCGGCCTTGAGGCACCGGGTGCACACGTACACCCGGCGGGGCGTGCCTGCGTCGTCGATGCGGACCCGCTGCAGGTTCGGCTCGAAGCGCCGCTTGGTGGCGACCATCGAGTGGGACCGGGAGTTCCCGAAGGCCGGGCCCTTGCGGCAGGTATGACACACCTTGGACATCCGAGGGGCGAGTATAGGTGCCGGGCCGGACGGGGTAGGAGACCCGGATGCCGGTCGCGCTCTCGCTCCCCGTCCGCTTCCGCCTCGGCTCCGCCATCGCCTCCGGCGGCATGGGCGCGGTCTACGAGGCCGAGGACTCGACGCTCGGCCGCCGCGTGGCGATCAAGGTCCTGGCCGAGCACCTCGCCGCCGACCCGGTCTACAGGGCCCGCTTCGCCCGGGAGGCGCGGGCGGCGGCGCGGGTGTCCTCGCACCCGAACATCGTGTCGATCTACGACGTCGGCGAGGCCTCCGAGCGACCCTATCTTGTGATGGAGCTGATGGAGGGCGGCGACCTCGGGGCGAAGCTGCGGCGCGGCCGGGTCGCGCGGGAGGACGCCCTCGACTGGCTCGCGGGTGCGGCGGCGGGTCTCGACCACGGCCACGCCCAAGGCGTCGTGCACCGCGACGTGAAGCCGGGGAACCTGCTGCTCGACGCGACGGGGCGGGTCGCCGTGGGCGACTTCGGCATCGCCCATCTCGAGACCGAGCACACCCTGACCGCCTCGGGCGAGCTGCTCGGCACCGCGGCCTACCTCGCGCCCGAGCAGCTCCTCGGCGAGCGGGCCACCGCGCGCAGCGACGCGTACGCGCTGGCCGTCGTCGCCTTCGAGCTGCTGACCGGCGGGCGTCCCTTCGCCGGCCCGCACGCGGCGCCGGCGGCCGGGCGGCCGCTCGAGGCTCCGCGCGCCTCCGAGCGCGCGCCGGATCTCCCGCGCGGGGTCGACCGTGTGCTCGCACGCGGTCTGGCCGCCGACCCGCAGGACCGCGCCGACTCGTGCGGCGCCTTCGTGGGCGCGCTCGTCGCGGCCCTGCTGGAGGTCGATCCACCGCCCGCGCCCGTCCTCGTCCGCCGCGGGCGGCGCCGGGGACCCGCGCTCCTCGCCCTCACCGCGCTCCTCGGGCTCACCGGCGTGCTCGCCGCCCTGCTGATCGGCCGCGGGGGAGGCGACTCGGTCCGGACGCGCGCGGGCCGGAACGCCACGGTCTCCGCCCCCCGACCGGCCCGGACGACCGCGCCTCGCGCCGGGCGGACCGCGCGATCCGCCCCGCAGACCACCCCATCGACCCCGGACGCCCCCGCGTCATCCTCAGCGGCCGCCCTCGAGGCCCGCGGGCACGCGCTTCTCGAGGGAGGGCAGGCCGCCGCGGCGGTTCCCGTCCTCGAGCGCGCTCTCCAGGCCACGGGCGAAACCACCGACCGCTGCCGGGAGCCGGCCGGCACCTGCCTGACCTACGCCTTTGCGCTCTTCGACCTCGGGCGCGCGCTGCGACTCGCTGGCCGGGAAAACGAGGCCGTGCCCGTGCTCCAGGATCGGCTGAGGATCGACAACCAGCGCCCCGCGGTGGTGCAGGAGCTGGCGGCCGCCCGGGGCGAAGCCCCGGCGGGGCAGCCCGCAAGCCCGCCGAGGAAGACGAAGCCGGCCAAGCCCGCCAAGGAGCACGGGCGCGGCGAGGGCGGCTGAAGCGAGCGGCCGGCGATTCCTCCCCGTTTATACTGAAACCTTGCAATTTCCCTGCTCAACGGCGAGACTCTCGGCCGGTATGGCCCTGCGGAGCCCCATCGACCGCCGGCGGGAGAGCGACGCGATCCGCTCGTTGTGGCGCGGGTACCACGAGACGGGCGACCAGGGCGTGCGCAACCGGCTCGTGCTCACGCTCTCCCCGCTCGTCAAGCAGATCGTCGGCCGCCACGCCCGCCGGCTGCCGCGTCACTGCGAGATGGACGACTATCTCTCGTGCGGGCTCGAAGCGCTCATCCGCGCGATCGACCGCTTCGAGGACGACCGTGGCGTCACGCTCGAGCAGTTCGCCTGGACCCGGATCCACGGCGCCGTCATCGACGAGTCCCGTCGCCAGGACTGGGCGCCGCGCTCGCTGCGGGCCTTCCAGCGCCAGCGGGACAAGCTGGTGCGCGAGTACACCGCCGCGCACGGGCGCGGACCCTCGCGGGTGCAGGTCGCCACCGCGCTGGCGCTGCCGCTGCCCGAGCTCCGAGCGCTCGAGGAGAAGCTCCTGACCGCCGAGCTCCACTCCCTGAACATGCCCCTCGGCTCCAACGACGGCGAGGACGACGGCGGCGAGCTCGTCGACACGATCCCCTCGGGCGAGCTTCGCTTCGAGCCCGAGGCCGCGGTCATCCACGGCACCGCCGATACCCGCGTCCTGCTCGCCCTGCGGCGCCTCTCCCCGCGCGATCGCGAGGTCGCGGAGCTCCTCTACGTCGAGGATCGCTCCCTGCGCGAGGTGGGCGAGCTGCTGGGCGTGACCGAGAGCCGGGTCTCCCAGCTCAACTCGCGGATCAAGCGCACGGTCCGGCTCGCGCTCGAAAGGGAGCCGGCGTTCGCGGCGTAGCGCGCCGGACCTCTCAGCCCGCGAGGGTGCTCACGATCAGGTAGACGTTCAGCAGGATGATGACGGTGGCGACCAGGCTGGCGAGGATGGTGGTCGCCCGGCGGTTGACGTGCTCGCCCATCAGCCGCCGGCGGCTCGTGACGATGATGAGCGGCACGAGCGCGAAGGGGATCCCGAAGGACAGGACGACCTGGGAGATGACGAGCGTCTGCGTCGTCGGCAGCCCGAGGGCGAGCACGACGAGCGCCGGGGCCATCGTCACGGCGCGGCGGACGAAGAGCGGGATCGAGCGCCGGATGAAGCCCTGCATGACGACCTGGCCGGCGTAGGTGCCGACGCTCGAGGACGAGAGGCCCGAGGCGAGCAGGGCGACGGCGAAGGCGAGCCCCGCGCCCCCGCCGACGAGCGTCTTCAGGCCCTGGTGGGCGCTCTCGATCGAGTCGACGCCGGTCCGCCCCGTCTTGTTGAACAGCGCGACGGCGATGAACAGCATCGAGAGGTTGATGACCCCGGCCAGGCCGAGCCCGATGCCGCAGTCGTACTTCGTGTAGCGCAGGATCTCGTGGCGCTCCTCCTCGTTTATCGCCTCGACGCGGCGCTGGGTGAGCGCGGAGTGCAGGTAGACGACGTGGGGCATGACCGTGGCGCCGATGATCCCGATGGCGAGCAGGACCGAGCCCGAGCCGCTGAACCCGGGCACGAGGCCGCCGGCGATGCCGGAGGCCGACTGGCCGCCGACGGCGAAGAAGTCGTAGAGGAAGCCGAGCGCGACGAGGCCGAGCAGGCCGATGATCGCCAGCTCGAAGCGGCGGTAGCCGCGCTCCTGGAGGGCGAGGATGCCGAAGGCCACGACCGCGGTGATCAGCCCCGCGGGAAAGAGCGCGATCCCGAACAGCAGGTTCAGCCCGATGGCGGCGCCGACGAACTCGGCGAGGTCGGTGGAGATGGCGATGACCTCGGCCTGGATCCACAGGAGCACGGTGCCCGTGCGGGGAAAGCTCTCGCGGCACAGCTCGGGCAGGCTCCGGTCCGAGGCGATCCCGGCCTTGGCCGAGAGGTACTGCACGAGCATGGCCATGAGGTTGGCCATGACGATGACCCACACGAGCAGGTAGCCGTACTTCGCGCCGCTCTCGAAGTTCGTGGCGAAGTTGCCGGGGTCGATGTAGGCGACGGCGGCCACGAACGCCGGCCCGAGCAGCGCGAGGCGGCCGCGGATCCGCCCGCGCGCCCGCAGGCGGGCGAGCGGCGAGGCGGGCAGCTCGAAGCCGGGCTCGAGGACGGCCGCCTCGCCCTGGGGCGGCGGCGTCACGACCCCTCCTCCGACGCGACGCGCATGGCCACCGCGAGTTCGCCGCCGAGCGCGTGGACGGTCTCGCCGAAGCGCACGGACAGCGGCCCCCCGAAGGGCTGGCGCTCGACGACCTCGAACGGGCTCGGCGGCGTGATCCCGCGCTCGGCGAGGTAGCGCAGCATCAGCCGGTCGGAGTCCGAGATGCGAACGAAGATTCCGCGCTCGCCGGGATCGAGGTCGGCGAGGCTGCGGGTCGTGCCCTCGTCGATCGTCAGATCCCGGGTGGGGATCGGGTCCCCGTGCGGGTCGTGCGTGGGGTCGCCGAGCTTGGCGGCGATGACCTCCTCGAGCTCGGCGGAGAGCGCGTGCTCGAGGATGTCGGCCTCGGCGTGGACGCGATCCCACGGGACGTCGAGGAGCTCGGCGAGGAACGACTCGAGCAGGCGGTGGCGGCGGAGCACGGTCAGCGCCAGCCGCTCGCCGGCGGGCGTGAGCTGCGTGCCGCGGTAGGGCACGTGGTCGACGACGCCGAGCTCCGCGAGCTTCTTGACCATGCCCGAGGCCGACGCGGGGGTGACGCCGAGCCGCGCGGCGAGCTGGTTGGTGCCCACGGCCAGGCCCTCGCGGGACTGCAGCGAGTAGATCGCCTTCGCGTAGTCCTGCACCGCCGAGGTCAGAGTCATGCTTGCCACAACAGAAAAGTTAGCATAACCTAAACCTGAGTTGGGGGTACGCGGGAGAGGACGGCGCGCGGTCATGCCGTCGGTAGGCTGCGCTCGTGAGCACGGCCGAGCCGACGGTCCTCTCCCTCCCCCTCCTCCCGCGCGACGCCGCCTGGCTGCGCGCCGCCCGCCGAGCCCGGCTGCTGGCCTGGGCGAGCCTCGCCTGGATGGGCGTCGAGGGTTTCCTGGGCGTGCTCGCCGGGCTCGACGCCCACAGCCTCGGCGTCCTCACCTGGGCGGCCAGCTCGTTCGTCGAGGCGCTCGCCTCGCTCATCGTCGTCTGGCGCTTCACCGGCCGGCGCACGCTCTCGCGCACGAGCGAAGCGCGGGCGCAGCGGTGGGTGGCGGCGAGCTTCTTCCTGCTCGCGCCCGTCTTCGCCGTCGAGGCGATCCGCAAGCTCATCGTGGGCGGCGAGACGCACTTCACCGTCCTGGCCGCGGCGCTGACCGCCGGCGCGATCGTGCTCATGCCGCTGCTCGGCTACGCCAAGCTCCGCCTCGGTCGCCGGCTCGATTCCGGGGCCACCCGCGGCGAGGGCGTCCAGAACCTGATGTGCGCCGCGCAGGCCGCCACCGCGCTCGTCGCGGTCGCCGGCGCCGGGGCCGGGCTCTCGATCCTCGATCCGCTCGCCGCCCTCCTGATCGCGGCCATCGCTCTCCTCGAGGCACGCCGCGGCTGGCAGGGCGAGGACACCTGCTGCGCCTGAGGACCTGCGGTAGGGGCGGCCGGATTCCGGGCTGTGCGTCGGGACCCCCGAAGGGTGGGCTGCATTTCGCCCCTCCACGTTGCGAATTGCAGCCCACCCTCAGAGCATCTCCTTCTAAGCCCTGACCCTCCGCCCGCGCCCGGGCGCTCAGAGCCGCTCGCGCACCGCCAGCACGGCCAGCACCGCCTCCGCCGCGTGGGCGCCCGAATCGCGCTTGCCCGCGCCCGCGCGGGCCTCGGCCTGGGCGAGCGTGTCGCAGGTCAACAGCCCGAAGCCGCACGGGACCCCGGTCGAGAGCTGGACGTCCATGATCCCACGGGCCGCCTCCCGGCACACGTAGTCGTAGTGGTCGGTCTCGCCGCGGATGACGGCGCCGAGGCAGACCACGGCATCGAAGCGCCCGGACTCCGCGCACAGCTTCGCCGCGAGCGGCAGCTCGAAGGCGCCCGGCACGTCGAGGACCGCGACCTCCGCGTCGTCCGGGAGCGCGCCCCGCGCCCCCGCCTCCAACCGCGCCGCGAGCTCCGCGTAGAACCGCGCGACGCAGAGCGCGACCCTCAAGTGCGCTCCTCCCGGAGCATCTCCTCGTCGAGCGGCAGACCCTGGTGGTGCAGCGTGTGCCCCATCCGCTCGCGCTTGGTGCGCAGGTAGGCCTCGTTGTGCGGGTTGGCCACGGTCTGGATCGGCACCTGCTCGGCCACCGAGAGCCCGTAGCCCTCGAGGCCGACGATCTTCTTCGGGTTGTTCGTGAGGATGCGAATCGAGGAGAGCCCGAGGTCGACGAGGATCTGCGCCCCGATCCCGTAGTCGCGCAGGTCGGCGGGCAGCCCGAGCTCGAGGTTGGCGTCGACGGTGTCCAGGCCGTCCTCCTGCAGCTTGTAGGCCCGGAGCTTGTTCAGCAGGCCGATGCCGCGCCCCTCCTGGGCGAGGTAGAGCAGGACGCCCCGACCCTCCCGCTCGATCATCGCGAGCGCCGAGTCGAGCTGCTCGCCGCAGTCGCAGCGCAGGGAGTGGAAGACGTCGCCGGTCAGGCACTCGGAGTGCACGCGCACGAGCACGTCCTCCTCGCCCTCGACCTCGCCCTTGACCATCGCCACGTGGTGCTTCTCGTCCACCAGCGAGCGGTAGCCGACGACCCGGAACTCGCCGAACGCCGTGGGCATCGCCGTCTCGACGACGCGCTCGATCAGCTTGTCGTTCAGCCGCCGGTGGGCGATCAGGTCGGCGATCGTCACCATCTTCAGGCCGTGGTGCTCGCAGTAGGTCTCGAGGTCGGGGATGCGGGCCATCGTCCCGTCATCGTTCTGGATCTCACAGATGACCCCGGCCCGGTTCAGGCCGGCGAGCTCGGCGAGGTCGACCGCGGCCTCGGTGTGGCCGGTGCGCTCGAGCACCCCGCCCGCCTTGGCCTTGAGCGGGAGGATGTGACCGGGCCGCGCGAGGTCCTCGGGCCGTGAGCGCGGGTCGATCGCCACCTGGATCGTGTGCGCGCGCTCGGCGGCGGAGATCCCCGTCGTCACGCCTTCCCGCGCGTCGATCGACACCGTGAAGGCGGTGCGGAGCGGATCCTCGTTCTTGGCCGCCATGAGCGGCAGGTCGAGCTCGTCGCAGCGCTCGGGGGTGAGCGCCAGGCAGATCAGCCCGCGCGCGTGGACGGCCATGAAGTTGACGGCCTCCGGCGTGGCGAACTGCGCGGCGAGTACGAGGTCGCCTTCGTTCTCCCGGTTCTCGTCGTCGACCACGACGACCATCCGGCCCTGCCGGAAGTCCTCGATGGCCTCGGTGACGGTGTTCATCGCGGCATCAGCCTTTCCACGTACTTGGCGAGCACGTCCACCTCCAGGTTGACCTCTCCTCCGGGTTCGGTCCGGCCCAGGGTCGTTCGCCGGCGGGTCTCCGGGATGAGCGACACGGAGAACCCATCGTCCGCGAGCGCCGCGACCGTGAGCGAGATCCCGTCGACGGCGATGGATCCCTGGGCCACGACGTAGCGCAGGAGCTCCGGCGGCGCCGCGATCTCGACGATCCCCGCCAAGCCCTCCTCGCGGACGGTGCGCACGGTGCCGACGCCGTCGACGTGGCCCTGCACGACATGGCCGCCGAGCCGGTCGCTCGCGCGCAGCGGCAGCTCGAGGTTGACCCGGCGGCCTGGTGCGGCGGCGCCGAGCGAGGAGCGGCGGAGCGTCTCGGCCATGACGTCGGCGGCGAAGGCGCCGTCCGCGATCCGCGTGGCGGTGAGGCACACGCCGTCGACGGCGATCGAGTCCCCCTCGGCGAGCTCCGAGGCGAGCGCCGTGCGCACGCGCAGCTGACCGTCCGCCGCCGCCTCCACGGTCCCGAGATCCTGGACGAGGCCGGTGAACACGCCCTCACCACTCCCGAAAGCGCGCGGTCAGCAGGACGTCCTCCCCGCTCGGCTCGCAGACGACGCAGAGCGCGCGCCGGGCGTCGGCCACGGCCTCGACCCCATCGCCCTCGAGCGGGTCGCGGGCGCTGCGCCCGGCGAGCACGAGCGGCGCGACGAACAGGCGCATCTCGTCGACCTCGCCGGCGTCGAGAAAGGCGCCCGCGAGTCGCGGCCCACCCTCGAGCAGGATCGAGGTGATCTCCCGCTCTCCGAGCTGCTCGAGGCCCGAGGTGACCCGGGCGGACTCGTTGCCCCCGGTGGCGACGATGACCTCCGCCCCGGCCTGCTCTAGGGCCTGCACGCTCGCACGATCGGCGGCGCGGGAGGTGATGACGGTGAGCGGGAGCTCGTGCGCGGCGCGGACGAGCTGGCCGTCGAGCGGGAGCCGGGCCGTCGCGTCGAAGACGACCCGCCGCGGCTGGCGGCTCACCCCCGGGACACGCGCGGTGAGCTGCGGGTCGTCGGCCAGCGCCGTCCCGATGCCGACGGCCACAGCGTCGCACTCGGCGCGCCAGTAGTGCGCGCGGTGCCGGGAGTCCTCGCTGGAGATCCACTTCGAGTCCCCCGCCGCCGTGGCGACCTTCCCGTCGAGACTCATGGCCGTCTTGAAGAGGACCCAGGGCCGCCCGGTGCGCGCGTGCTTGCGGAAGGGCTGGTTGAGCATCCGGGCGCGGCCGGCGAGGTCGTCGTCGGCCACGACGACCTCGACGCCCTCGTCGCGCAGGATCCCGAGGCCGCGGCCGCTGGCCTTGGTGCTCGGGTCCTCGGACGCGACGACGACCCGGCCGATGCCGGCCGCGAGGATCGCCTCCGTGCAGGGCGGGGTCTGGCCCTCGTGCGCACAGGGCTCGAGCGAGACGTAGAGCGTCGCGCCGGCAAGGTCGGCCGCGCCGGCGGCGCGGATCGCCTCGACCTCGGCGTGCGGGCCGCCGTAGGCGCCGTGCCAACCCTCGGCGATCGCCTCGCCCGCCGGCGAGGCGAGGACGGCGCCCACGAGCGGGTTCGGGCTGACCCGGCCGCGCCCCTGCTCGGCGAGCTCGATCGCGCGCGCCAGGTGGACGCGGTCGGTGTGCAGGGAGAGACTCACGACGGGGCCTCGGAGGATATGCGGCGGCGGGCGGCGAGCATCGCCCGCAAGGCGGCTACCGCTCGCGGCAATCGCGCAGGCGGTAGATCCGGATCTCCGAGCCCGGCTGGGTGAACGGCCCGCGGAACTGGTAGGAGGCGTCGAAGTCAACGCGCGGCGGCCGCGCGCCGCCGAAGGGCGAGGCGACGTGCAGCAAGCGGGACTGCCGCTCGAGCACGGCGTAGTAGGCGATGGCACCGAGTGCGCGCCGGGGCTCGGCCTCGGCGCGGCCGCGCGAGTTCGAGTCGGTGACGACGTAGCAGAAGCCGCGCCGGCGGTAGGCGTCGAGAAAGCCCGGGGAGAGCGCCAGCTCGTACTCGTCGAGGCGCGTGCGGAACGGCGGCGGGTAGCGGATGTAGCCCGCGCTCCAGCTCTCCCGGAGCGTCGGCTCGAAGACCACGCGCGAGCCGAGCGGGACGTGGGCCCGCAGCCAGGCCCGGGCCTCGTTGCGCGCATCCGGGCGGGAGAGGATCCGGTCGAGCCGCACGCTCTGGACGAGCCCCTGCCCGGCGAGGAGGACCCCGAGCAGGAGCAGCGGCACGCCGCGCCGAGCGAGCGCGCGTGCGGCGTGGGCGGCGAGCAGCGCGAGCACGGGCACGACGGGCAGCAGGTAGCGCCCGAAGAAGCGCGCCTCGAGGCCGACGGTCACCGCGAAGAGCAGGAGCGGCGAGAGGAGCATCAGCGCGCGCACGCGGTCCCTGATCGCCAGGAGCACGGCCCCCGCCACCGCCGCGAGCGCGGGGATGACCCCCATCCCCCACCCCGCGGCGCCGAGGTAGAAGGGCAGCGCCGAGCCCTCCGAGCGCCCGAGCTTCCGCACCCCCGAGAGCCCGGCCTGGCCGGAGAGGCCGGCGCGGAACTCGGAGAGATCGAGCAGCGCGTAGGGGTTGACGAGCAAAAAGGCGAGGAGCGCGGCTCCGAGCCCGCCGAGCAGGCGCCGCCCCGAGCGGTGCGGCGAGGCGAGGGTGGCGAAGACGAGCGGCAGGAGCGCCAGCCCCGCCGTGTACTTGGTCGCCGCCGCGAGGCCGACAGCGGCCCCCGCGAGCGCGTAGTCGAGCGCCCAGCCGCGCCGCAGGACCCGCGCCGTGGCGAGCAGCGCGAGGCAGACGGCGCTCATCGCGGGCACGTCGTTCAGCCCGAGGTGGGAGTAGAAGACGGGCAGGAAGCCGACGGCGAGGACGAGGCCGGCCAGGAGCCCCGTCGCGCGGTCGAACAGCAGCCTGCCCGCCCGCGCGAGCAGGGCGACGCCCGCGGCACCGATCACCGCGACGAGGATCCGCGCGGCGAGGAAGTAGGCGCCGGGGTCGCGCGCGAAGCGCTCCCCGCCGCCGAACACGACGGCGTAGAGGACGTGCAGCGCGTAGGTCAGACCCGGCGGGTTGGCGAAGTAGTGGGGGTTCCACCCGTGGCCGAAGAGCGCCACCGCGCCGGGCACGAAATGCGAGTCCTCGTCGGAGTTGTAGGCGATCGGCAGCCCGTGCCCGGTCCCCCACAGGCGGAGGAGGAGGGCGGCGAGGACGAGGGCGGTCCCGAGACCCGGCGGGCGTAGGCGATGTCGAGCCGGCACGAGGCCATCATTCCGCCTCGGTGCTCGGGGCTCGGGGTCACGGTGCCCGCCGGGACCACGACCGGCACCGCGCCTACACTCAGTGTCGCGTGCCCGGTGGCCCTTCGGCATGAAGCTCATCATCCAGATCCCGTGCCTTGACGAGGAGGCGACGCTTCCGCGCACCCTCGCCGACCTGCCCCGCGAGGTCCTCGGCTTCGACGAGGTGGAGTGGCTCGTGATCGACGACGGGTCCCGGGATCGGACGATCTCCGTGGCGGTCGCCCACGGCGTCGACCACGTCGTGCGCCTGACCAACAACAAAGGCCTCGCGGCCGCCTTCCAGGCCGGTCTCGACGCCGCCCTGAAGCTCGGCGCCGACGTCGTCGTCAACACCGACGCAGACAACCAGTACCGCGCCTCGGACATCCCGAAGCTCGTCGAGCCGATCCTCCGCGGCGAAGCGGACATGGTCATCGGGGACCGCGAGGTGCGCACGGTCGAGCACTTCTCCCCGGGCAAGAAGCTCATGCAACGCCTCGGCTCGTGGGTCGTGCGGCAGGCCTCGGGCACGGAGATTCCCGACACCACCTCGGGCTTTCGCGCCTACAACCGCGAGGCGGCGCTCCAGGTCCAGGTCGTCTCGACCTTCACCTACACCCTCGAGTCGGTGATCCAGGCCGGGCGTACGCTCGTGGCCACGACGCACGTGCCGGTTGAGACCAACCCGCGCACCCGCGCCTCCCGCCTCTTCCCCTCCAACCGGGCCTACGTGCGCCGCAATGCGCTGACGATCTTCCGCGTCTACGCCCAGTTCGAGCCGCTGAAGGTCTTCTGGCGGCTCGCGGTGGTGCTCGGGATCGCCGCGCTCGTGGCCTGGAGCCGCTTCATCATCTCGCTCTTCGACGCGGGCGGCCGCGGCCACGTCCAGTCGCTCATCCTCGGCGCGGTGCTGTTCAACGCGGCGATGCTGCTCGCCGCCATCGGCGTGATCGGCGATCTCCTCGCCGCCCAGCGGATCCTCACCCAGCGCACGCTCGAGCGCGTGCGGCGCGTCGAGCTGCACCTCGGCGTCGAGCCCTCGCACTACGAGCCCGGCGCGCACGAGACGGGCCAGCGGGCGACGACCGGCGCCCACGCGTGAGCGGACCCTCCGCCGCCGCTCCCGTCCCCACCGGCAACACCTTCGACAAGTACGGATCGCAGAACCCGGCGGTCCGGCGGCTCATGCGCGGCTTCACGGCCGCGCTCGACTCGCTGCTGCTGGACGCCGGCCCGACCTCGATCCTCGATATCGGCTGCGGGGAGGGGGTGCTCAGCGCCGACTGGGCCGCGCGGCCGGGCGTGGCCCGGGTGGAGGGGGTCGACCTCGAGGACCCCGGCCTGCGCGCCGAGTGGGCGGCGCGGGAGCGGCCGGGCCTCGCGTTTCGCGCCGCGGATGCGGCGGCGCTGCCCGATCCCGACGGGTCGTGGGATCTCGTGGCCGCCGTCGAGCTGCTCGAGCACGTCGCGGAGCCCGAGCGCGTGCTGGCCGAGCTCGCGCGCGTCGCGCGGCGCCACGTACTGCTCTCCGTCCCGCGCGAGCCGCTGTGGCGCGGACTGAACCTCGCGCGCGGCGCCTACGTGCGCGAGCTCGGGAACACGCCCGGGCACCTGAACCACTGGACGCCGCGGGGGATCGGGCGGCTCGCCGCGCGCCACGGGGCCGTCGCGGCCGCGCGGGCGCCGTTCCCGTGGACGGTGCTGCTGCTGCGCGTGTGAGTCAGGCCCCGCCGATTGCCGCCGCGGCGATCTCCGCGTAGGCGGCGGCGGGATCCTCGCCGCCGAAGATCGCCGAGCCGGCCACGAGACGCGTCGCGCCGGCGGCGACGCAGCCGGGCGCCGTGCGCGCGTCGACCCCGCCGTCGACCTCGATCACCAGCTTGGGCAGCGCCGCGCGCAGGCGGCGCACCTTCTCGAGCGTGAAGGGCAGGAGCGGCTGACCGCCCCAGCCCGGGTTGATCGTCATGACGAGCGCGTGGTCGACCGCGTCGGCCAGGCCGATCACGACCCCCTCGGGGGTGGCGGGGTTGACCGCGAGGCCGGCACGGCAGCCGGCGTCGCGGACGGCGGCCAGCGCGTAGTGGACGTTGGGCGTGGCCTCGGCGTGGACCGTGACACCGTCCGCGCCGGCCTCGGCGAACGCCTCGATCTGGCGCTCGGGCCGCTCGATCATCAGATGGACGTCGAGGAAGCCGCCCGCCTCGTGCACCGCCGGGGCGATGCTCTGGAGCACGAGCGGGCCGAGGGTGAGCGGCGGGACGAAGTGCCCGTCCATGACGTCGAAGTGGATCCACCGGGCGCCCGCGTCCATGACCGTGGCGATCTGCTCTCCGAGCCGCGCGAAGTCGGCTGACAGGAGCGACGGCGCGACGAGCGGGGCACCCGTCATACGGGTTGGAGCATCGAGGCCTGGCAGTGGTTGCAGCGCATCTGCGCCGTCGTCGACATCCGGACGATCGTCGAGTGCTCCCCGCAGTCCGGGCACAGGGACATGAGCTCGAAGCGGTGCAGGCAGTTCACGCAGCGGTAGCGGCCGGGCAGGTTCGTCGGGCGCAGCCAGGGCTCGCCGCAGTTCGGGCACTCGGGACCGGCGTTCCATTCCGCCATTCGGTACCTAGCGTGGCACACCGGCCAGACGGCCGAGGAAGAACCCCTCGGTGCCGTCGCGGTGCGGGAGGAGGCGACGGGTCCACGTCCAGTCGCGCGCGGGCTCCTCGCGCCGCGAGATCGTGCACACGGAGTAGAGGAGCGTGCCGCCGGGGCGCAGCGCGCGCTCCCCCGCGGCGAGGATGCGCTCCTGCTGGACGGCGAGCTCGGCGATCGCCTCCGGGCTCGCGCGCCAGCGCAGGTCGGGGCGGGACTGGAGCGTGCCGAGGCCCGAGCACGGCGGGTCGACGAGCACCCGGTCGAAGGGCTCGGCCGCCGTGAACTCGGCGGCGTCGCCCTCGTGGACGGTGACGCAGGTCGCCCGCATGCGCTCCAAGGTCTCGCGCAGCCCCCGAGCCCGGGCGGGGTTCCGCTCGACGGCGATCACCGCGCCCCTGTCGGCCATGAGCGCGGCCAGGTGCGTCGTCTTCCCGCCCGGCGCCGCACAAAGGTCGAGCACGCGCTCCCCCGGCTCGGGCGCGAGCGCGCGGGCGGCGAGCATCGAGGCGCGGGACTGGCCGTACACCGCGCCCGCGCGCCACTCGGGGCTCTCCCAGGCGTCCCACGGCCCGTCGAGCACGAGCGCCTCGGGCGGCTCGGCCGCGGGATGGGCGGGGATCGCGGAGAGGTCGGCGGGCGCCAGCGGGTTGACGCGGAGCGCCGCCTCAGGCGGCTGGTTGACGACGCGGAGGAGCGCGCGCGCCTCCTCGGCACCGAGCTCCCCCCACCACAGCTCGGCCAGCCAGTCCGGCACGGAGTGGGCGAGCGCGGCCTCGGGGGCCGTGCCGTCGGGCAGCGGCGCGGGCGGCTCCCGCAGCGCGCGGCGCAGCACGGCGTTGACCAACCCGGCGGCACGGGGCGCGACGGTCTTCGTCAGCTCGACCGTCTCGTTGACCGCCGCGTGCTCGGGGATGCCGTCGAGGAACAGGATCTGCAGCAGGCCGAGGCGCAGGAGCGCGCGCACGGGCGGGTCGAGCCGCGCGGCCGGGCGACCGGCCAGGCGCTCGGCGTGGTGGTCGAGCGTCCGCGCCCGCTGGACCGCCCCGAAGGCGAGCGCCGTGGCCAGGCCACGCTCCCGCGGCTCGAGGCGCGCGCGCCCGGCCTCGGCGGCCAGCGCCCGGTCGGCGTAGGCGCCCTGCTCGAAGACGCGCCGCAGGACCGCGAGTGCGACCGCCCGCGCTCCGCCCTCCCCCGGCGAGGTCGACCGGCGAGTACTCCTCGGATAGCGAGGACTACTCGCCACTGGACCCGCCGGGCCGCCCCCGGAGCCAGTCCGCGCCGGCCATCGCGCGGCGGCCGGGGGGCGTGACGGTCACGAGCTCCAGCGCGCCCGGGGCGCAGCCGAGGACGGTCGCGCCGCCGACGCCCGCGAGCCGCCCCGGCTCCACGTCCTCCGCCGAGAACCGGACCGCCCCCACGCCGAGGCGCTCGGGCAGCGCCACCCACGCCCCGATGTGCGGCGAGAGCGCCCGCACGCGGCGCTCGAGAGCGACCGCGGACTCCGACCCCGGCCGGAGCTCCCGATCGCCCGCGGAGATCTTCTCCGCATAGACCACCTCGCCCTCCTGCTCCTCATAGACCGGAGCCTCGTCGAGCGCCCGCACCAACAACTCCCCGCCCACCGAGGCCAGTCGCGAAGACAGCGTGCCGTAGTCGTCGTTCGGCCGGATCGGCTCGACCGCGCGCGGCCCCACCGGCCCGGCGTCGAGCTCGGCCACGAGCCGCATCACGCACACGCCCGTCTCGCGGTCGCCGGCCATGATCGCCCGCTCGACCGGCGCCGCCCCCCGCCAGCGCGGCAGGAGCGACGGGTGCACGTTGAGGATGGGATACGCGGAGAGCAGAGGCTCCCGCACGAGCGCCCCGTAGGCGCACACGCACAGCAGCTCGGGCTCAACCGCGGCAATCGCGTCGGCGGCGTCCTCGAGCCGCTCGGGCTGCGCCACCGGGAGCCCGAGCGCACCTGCCGCGTCCGCCACCGGAGGGGCTTCGAGCCGCCGCCCCCGCCCCTTCGGCCGATCGGGCCGCGTCACGACCAGCGCCGGCGCGTGCGCGCCGCCCGCGAGCCGCTCGAGGACGGCGACGGCGAAGTCCGAGGTGCCGAGGTAGACGGTCCTCAAGCCGCGTCGGCGGCCTCGGCCGCCTCGCGCATGGCCCGCATGGCCTGCTTGCGCTGCTCGCGCGTCGTGCGCTCGAGGATGAGCACCCCGTCGAGATGGTCCATCTCGTGCTGGATGACCCGCGCCTCGAGCCCGCTCGCCTCGACGACGACGGTCTCCCCCTGCTCGTCGCGGGCGCGCACGCGCACGTGGACCGGCCGCTCGATGTCGACGTGGACGCCGGGCAGGGACAGGCAGCCCTCCTCGGCGATCTCCTCCTCGTCGCCGGCCCACTCGAGCTCGGGGTTGACGAGCGCGTTGACGGGGGAGTCGGGCTGCACGCGGTAGACGAGCAGCCGGCGCAGGCGCCCGAGCTGCGTGGCGGCGAGGCCGATCCCGAGCGCGTCGCCCATGAGCTCGCCCATGGCCTCGACCTCGCGCCGGAGGTCCTCGTCGAAGCGCTCGACGGGCAGCGCGCGGCTCTTCAGCACCGGGTCGCCGAACCGCCGGATCCGGGCCAGGGCGGCGGCGCGGCGCGCGCGCGTCTCGGGATCGAGCTCGTGGCGCTCCTCCTCCTCGGCGTCCGTCTCCGGGCGTTCGGCGACTTCCTCGGCCACAGGTCGATTCTATGCGCGGCGCCGGGCGGCTCCGCGGGGGCCCGCCCCGCCGACGCGTCCCCGATCCGGTCGGAAGACGAAGGGAGCGGGGACCGACTCGCCGCGGCGCGACCTCGCCGGCCCCGCGCTCACTGGGGATCGACGTCGACCGAGATCGCCGCCGCGCGGCCGGTGCGCGTGGCGGCCACGGCGGCCACGGCGTCGCGCACGGCGGCGATCGCCTCCCGGCGCCGGGCGGCCTTGAGGACGAGCTGGGCGCGCTCCCGGCCGCGCAAGCGGAACAGCGGCGCCGGGCCGAGCACGGCGGCCCCCGGGGGCGCGATCCGCGCGTGCAGGGCCGCCGCCGCCGCGGTGGCGTCCCGCGCCGCGGGGGCCGCGCAGACGATGCGGATGAGCGAGGAGAACGGCGGATAGGCGAGCGCCTCGCGGCGGGCGAGCTCCGTCACGAGGAAGCCGTCGGCGTCGTGGCGCGCGGCGAAGGCGATGGCGGGTGCGGCGGGGTCGAGCGTCTGCACGAGCACGCGACCCCCGCGCGGCCCTCGCCCCGCGCGGCCCGCGAGCTGCGCGACGAGCGAGAACGTGCGCTCGTCGGCACGGAAGTCCGGGAAGCGCAGGGTCTGGTCGGCGTCAAGGACGACCCCGAGCGTGACGTCCGGGAAGTCGTGGCCCTTGGCCACCACCTGCGTGCCGACGAGGATCCCCGCGGGCGCGGCCTCGAAAGCGCCGAGGACCCGGGCCACGCCGCCCCGGCGGGCGGTCACGTCGGCGTCGAGGCGGAAGACCGGGTCGCCGAGCGCCTCGGCCAGCTCGGCCTCGAGCCGCTGTGTGCCCGTGCCGTGCCGGGCCACGGACACCGAACCGCACTCGCCGCAGCGCTCGGGCACCCCCTCGCGGTGGCCGCAGTGGTGGCAGGCGAGCCGCGGCGAGGCGCCGCGGTGCAGGACGAGCGCGACGTCGCACTCCGGGCACTCCCACACGTTCCCGCACGCCCGGCAGGAGACGAAGTTCGACCAGCCGCGGCGGTTCAGCAGCACGATCGCCTTGCCCTGCTCCGCCCTCACCCGCCCGAGCGCCAGGCGCGTCTCGGGATGCAGCGCGGTCGCCGCCTCGCGCATGTCGAGGACCTCGACGGGCGGCAGCGCCCGGGAGTCGACGCGCGCGGGGAGGACGAGACGGCGGAGCGCCCGGTAGCTCTCGGGCCGGGGCGTGGCCGTGCCCAGCAGGAGCGTCGCCCCGGCGTGCCGCGCCCGCCAGGCGGCCACGCGGCGCGCGTCGTAGCGCGGGTCGCCCTCGTGCTTGTAGGAGGGCTCGTGCTCCTCGTCGACGACGACGAGCCCGAGGTCCGCCAGCGGCGCGAACACCGCCGAGCGTGGGCCGACGCAGATCCGGGCGGCGCCCGCGGCGAGCCGGCGCCACTCGTCGGCGCGCTCCCCCTCCCCGAGCGCGGAGTGAAGGACGGCCACCGTGTCGCCGAAGCGCGCGCGGAAGCGGGCGACGGTTTGGGGCGTGAGCGCGATCTCGGGCACGAGGACGATCGCCGTGCGCCCGGCCGCGAGCGCCCGCGCCGCGGCCCGCAGGTAGACCTCGGTCTTGCCCGAGCCGGTCACGCCGTGCAGGAGGAAGGCCTCGCCCGGCGTGGCCGCGGCCAGGGCGGTGAGGGCGGCGTCCTGCTCCGGGGTGAGCCGCGCGACCGGCGCCGCGGCTCCGACCGCGAACGCGCCGAGGCTCCGCTGGGCCAGCTCGCGGCGCTCGAGCGAGACGAGCCCGCGCGCCTCCAGGCGCCGCAGCGAGTCGTGGCTGCCGGGAAGCTCCGCGGCCGGGCGCGGGCCGCCGGCGAGCGCGTCGAGGAGCGCGCGCTGCCCGGCGGTCAGGCGCCCCTCGGGGACCGTCAGCGTGCGCGTGGCGACGAGGCCGGTGCGCGGGCCCCGGCCGGGCGGCGGCGCGACGAGCGCGAGCGCCCGCGCGGGTGTCGAGCAGTACTCGTCGGCCATCCACAGCGCGAGCGCGACGAGGTCGGGAGGGATGACGCCGGGCAGGACGCGCAGGGGCGGCACGAGCTTTTCCTCAGGCACCTCGCTCTCCTCCGCGAGGCCGGTGACGACCCCGGTGAGGCGGCGAGCGCCGAAGGGGACCTCGAGCCGCGTCCCGACCCCGACCGCCCCGGCGAACCCCTCGAGCCGGTAGTCGAACGGCCCGCGGAGCGCCCGCGCCGTGGTCAGCGGCTCGACGCGGGCGATGCGCGGCACGGTCTCGAGGCTAGTAGTACCGCCTCACGGAAATACGGTCCCGTACTGGCGAGCGACCGACCGGGTCTGGCCAGGACGGCGGGTGAGTCGATGCGGGCATCGGCGATCCCGGCGGACGCAGCCAGGCGCGTTCAGGCGCCGACAGGCGGAGAGGGTATTTGCGGGGGTCGGTACCAGGAAGGAGCGCGGACGGGCGGCGGGCACGCCGAGCCCGGTCCGGGCCTACCGCCCGGTCCGGGGCCACCGCGCGGCCCGGGCCACCGCGCGGCCGACTACATCCTGGATCCGGTTGTCAACCGATCGTTCTCAGGATGAACTCGCTTCCCCCGCGGCGTCGGGTCTCCCGATAGGGTCGCCGATGTGCGCCCTGACGGCTCCCTCGACACCGGCGAGGAGACCTCCGCCGAGGCCCGCGCCCGCGCCCGGCGCCGGCGCGCGACCGGCCCGCGCCGCCAGGCGGTCACCCGCGCCGCGCAGGCGCTGCCCGCCGCGCTCGCCCTCGCCGCGCTCGTGCTCGGGCTCCTGCTCCGCCTGGGCGCGGGCGGGGTGGCCGGCGCCGGGGCCGGCCTCATCGTCTCCGCCATCGGCCTCGACCTCTACGCCCGCCTCCTCGGCGCCGTCGTCATGCGCGAGAGGCCGCCGGTCGCGGTGCTGCTCGCGATCCTCGGCTCGCCCGGCGTTCTGCTGCACGCGCTGCTCGCCCGCCGCGGCCCGCTCGCCCCCGAGCCGGAGGCCTGGGCGCTGCTCGTGCCCATCCTCGCCATCACCGGCCTCTTCGCCGTCGCCAACCTCTAGATGGACCTCTCGCCCGGAGAGACCGTGCTCTTCGAGGGCCACCCGTCGTGGCGCTCCATCCTCGGCTTCTACGTGATCGGCCTCGTGCTCGCCGCGGTCGTCGTGGCCGTCGCCCACTTCGCCGGGGCGCGGACTCTGCTCGTCGTCCTCCTCGCCCTCGCCACGGCCGCGCTCATCCTTCTCGTCGGGCTGCTGAAGCGGATCGGAACGTCTTACAAGGTCACCGACCGCCGCCTGTGGATCCGCCGCGGGATCCTCTCCCGCGCGGTCCAGGAGACACGGCTGGATCGCGTGCAGAACGTCAACACACGCCAGAGCCTCGGCCAGCGGCTGCTCCGGGTGGGGACCGTCGACTTCGACACCGCCGCGGCCGACGACTACGACTTCTCCTTCCGGGGCGTCGCCGACCCGGGGCGGATCACGCGGGTCGTCGACCGCGCGCTCGGGAGCTGAGCCGGAGCTCGCCGGCCGATCAAGGCCCGGGAGCGGCGCCGCACCCGGGCGTCCCCTACGCCGTCGCGCCCGCCTCCACCCCCGCCGCCTCGCGCAGGGCGTCGGCCTTCTCCGTGCGCTCCCAGGTGAAGTCCTCCTCCTCGCGGCCGAAGTGGCCGTAGGCGGCGGTCTTCTGGTAGATCGCGCGGTGCAGGTCGAGGTACTCGCGAAACGCGCCGGGGCGCAGGTCGAAGTGCTCGTCGACGAGCTCGGCGATTCGCTCCCGCGGGATCTTCTCGGTGCCGAAGGTCTCGACCATCACGGAGACGGGATGGGCAACGCCGATCGCGTAGGCGACCTGGACCTCGCAGCGCTCGGCGAGACCGGCGGCCACGACGTTCTTGGCCACGTGGCGCGCGGCGTAGGCGGCCGAGCGGTCGACCTTCGAGGGATCCTTGCCGGAGAAGGCGCCGCCGCCGTGGCGGGCCATCCCGCCGTAGGTGTCGACGATGATCTTCCGGCCCGTGAGCCCGCAGTCCCCGACCGGCCCGCCGATGACGAAGCGCCCGGTCGGGTTCACGAGGAAGTCGCGGCGGAGCTGCTCAGCGTCGAACATGTCCGCGGGCAGGATGGGCAGGACGACGTGCTCCCACAGGTCGTCGGCGATGCGCTCCTCGCAGCCCTCGGCGTGCTGGGAGGAGATGAGGAGCTTCTCCACCGCCACCGGCCGACCGCCGCGGTAGCGGACCGAGACCTGCGTCTTGCCGTCGGGCCGCAGGTAGGGCAGCGTGCCGTCCTTGCGCACCGCGGCCAGGCGCGCGGCCAGGCGGTGGGCGAGCGAGATCGGCAGCGGCATGAGCTCCGGGGTCTCGTCGCAGGCGTAGCCGAACATCATCCCCTGGTCCCCCGCGCCGGCCACGTCGAGCTCGTCGTCGTCCTCCGCGTCCGTGCGGTGCTCGAGCGCCTCGTCGACGCCCTGGGCGATGTCCGCGGACTGCTTGTCGATCGCGTTGATGACCGCGCAGGAGTCGGCGGAGAACCCGAGCGCGGCGTCCGTGTAGCCGATCGCGCGGATCGTCTCCCGGGCGATGGCCTGGATGTCGACGTAGACCTTGGTCGAGATCTCCCCCGAGACGACGACGAGGCCGGTGTTGACGAGCGTCTCGCAGGCCACGCGGCCCTTGGGGTCCTCGCGCATCACGGCGTCGAGGACGCCGTCGGAGATCTGGTCGGCGATCTTGTCCGGGTGCCCCTCCGTGACGGACTCGGAGGTGAACAGGTAGTCGGTTTCGGGCGTGGCGCTCATGGGATCTGTAGGGAAATCTCCGCGGTCGAATCGGTGGGTCCGGCGCTCGCCCGGAGGCCGGCCGCGGCGATCAGCCGCAGGTCGTCCCGGACGGCCTGGTAGCGGGGATCCTGCGCCAGGCCGATGCGCTCGCCGAAGGCGAGGAGCTGCTTGAGGTCGAGAAACACTAGCGCCGTGGTCCTCCCCCGCCGGGGCGGGAGGACGGCGCGGAACCGCGCCGGATCGCCGGCCCGGGGGCCCGTTCCGACCAGGGCGGCGATGGCGCCGGGGTCGGTGGCCAGGACGAGTCGGCGGCCGACGAGCGCCGAGTCGATCTCGAAGCCGGTGCCGGTCTGGATCCGGTTGACGACGGCCCCCCCGACCCGGCTGGCCGACACCGCGGGCGTCCGCCCGGCCTGCTCGGCCAGCGGGCCGAGCAGCGCGGTGAGCGGCGCCTGGGCCGCGGCGAGCAGCCGCCGGGCGCGCGCGAGGTCGGTCACGGGCGCGACCAGCAGCAGCACGGGCGGCTGGCCGCGGCCGCGAGGGAGGACCTCGAGCGCGGCCTCGCGCGTGAGCAGCGGGGAGAGGATCCGCGCGGCGCGGTTGAGCTCGGCCGGGAGGAGCGGGGCGAGGCGGGCGAGCACGGCGTCCATCCCGCCGACGTCGGCCAGCGCGAGCGCGGGGCCGGGCAGGGCGGCCGGAAGGCTCGGCGTGACCGGGCGGAGCGGCACGCCGGCGAAGCTCGGCGGCCGGCCGGGCGCGCGCACCGCGTGGATCCGCACACGGGCGCTGTTCCCCCCCGCGCTCAGAGAGACGTCGGTGGCCTCGAGGCCCGGCCCGGAGAGCACGGTCCCGAGCACGCCGAGAAGCCCTGAGCGCGGCGCGAGGACACGGGAGACGCCGTCGCCCGAGGCCCACAGGTCGGCCACGCGGTCGGCCGGCGCGCCCGCCCGGGCGCGAACGTAGCGGGGGGAGCCGGCGAGCGCCTCCCGACCGTCGGCGGCGGCGTCGATCCCCGCCCGCACCGCGGCGAGCGTCCCGGCGATCAGGAAGCGCCCGGCGAACGTCAGGGCCTGACCGCCGTAGAGCCGCACGCTCATCCCCTTGTAGGTCACGAGCCCGCTCGGGCGGCCGAGCCGCAGCAGGAAGCCCTCCGCACCGGGGCGCGAGCGCACGCCGATGACGAACTCGGCGGCCGTCGTCCCCGAGGCGGACGGGAGCAGCGCGAGCGCGGCCTCCTCCCCGATCCACGGCGCGATGTCCCGCCCGTACTCGACGCCGGTGCCGCGCCCGAAGCGCCGCAGGCCGTCCACGAGCGAGCGCTGGAGCTTCTCGAAGCTCGGAAAGCGGCGCAGGACGGCGAGCGCGTCGCTCGTGGCGGCCCGGCCGGTGTCGGTCGAGACGTGCAGGTAGACGAGCGCGCTGCGCGGCACGAGGGTGGCCGCGGCGTCCGGCGGTGCCCCCGTCCCGCCCGCCCGGGCGAGGACGAGCACCACGAGCACGAGGAGCGCCGCGAGGCCGAGCAGCAGGCCGAGGCGGATCCCGTTCAGGCCGCGGATCGCCGCTCCCGCCGTTCCACGAAGTCGACGATCACGGGCACCCCCTCGAGGCCGTAGCGCTCGCGCAGGCGGTTCTCGACGAAGTACGCGTAGTCCCGGGTCAGGCGGTTGCGCGCGTTGACCTGGATGGCGAAGCGCGGCGGGTTCGTGCCCGTCTGGACCATGAAGATGAGCTTCAGCCGGTGCCCGCGGCGGGCCGGGGGCTGGCGGCGCTCGGTGACCTCGCCGAGGAAGCGGTTGAGCTCGGGCGTGGGAACGCGGTGGGCGGCGCGCTCGGCCAGCGAGAGCGCCTCCTGCAGCAGGCGGCCGGCGTTGCGGCCCGTCTTCGCGCTCGCGGTGAGGACCCGCGGGCGCAGGCGGAGCTTTTGGGCGACCTTGGCGCGCTCGTGCTCGAGGTCGTGCTCCCCTTCCAGAAGGTCCCACTTGTTGAGGACGATCGCCGTCGCGCACCTCGCGCCCATCGCCATCTCCGCCACGCGGAAGTCCTGGCTCGTCACGCCCTCCTGCGCGTCGCAGACGACGAGCGCGACGTCGGCGCGCTCGGCCGCGCGCCGGGAGCGGAGCGCCGTGTAGTACTCGAGCGGCTCCCCCGCGAGCTTGGCCTGGCGGCGCAGGCCCGCGGTGTCGATTACGACCACGGGCTCCCCGTCGACCTCGATCGGCAGGTCGATGGCGTCACGCGTCGTGCCCGCGACCTCGGAGACGATCACCCGCTCGGCGCCGAGGAAGCGGTTGACGAGCGAGGACTTGCCGACGTTCGGGCGCCCGATGACGGCGAGGCGGAGAGGCGCCGTGCCCTCCTCCTCGGGGTCGTCGGCGGGCAGGGCGGCGACCATGGCGTCGAGCAGGTCGCCGGTGCCGAGCCCCTGGGCGGCGGAGACCGGCATGGGCTCGCCGAGACCGAGACGGTGGAAGTCGGCGGCGAGCGCCATGTCCTTGACGGAGTCAACCTTGTTGGCGGCGAGCAGGACCGGCCGATGGGCACGGCGCAGGAGGTCGGCCATCTCCTCGTCCCCGGGCCGCACGCCGGCCTGGGCGTCGACGACGAGCACGGCGAGGTCGGCGTCGGTGAGCGCCGCCTGCGCCTGCTCGCGGATCAGCCGTCCCAGCTCCCCCGCGTCGGCGAGGTCGACCCCGCCCGTGTCGATGAGCGCGAAGTCGCGCCCGTTCCAGTCGGTGACGATCTCCTTGCGATCGCGCGTGACCCCCGGCAGCTCGTGCACGATGGCCTCGCGAGACTGCGAGAGCCGGTTGACGAGGGAGGACTTCCCGACGTTGGGGTAGCCGACGACGGCGACCTTCCGCATGGGCATGGAGGCTATGGCGGTTCCTGAGAGGGGTCAGACCCCTCTCAGGAACGCGCCGCGGTGACGAGCGCCCGCACGCGCCCGACGACCTCCTCGAGCGCGAGCCCCGTCGTGTCGAGCACGGTCGCGCCCGGGGCGGCGGCGGCGGTCGTGCGGCCGAAGCCGACGTCGCGCTCGTCGCGGGCGCGGAGGTCGGCGAGGACGGCGGCCTCCTCCTCACCGGTCTCGGCCGCGCGGCGGCGCGCGCGCTCCTCCGGGGAGGCGGTGAGGAAGACCTTGACCTCGGCGTGGGGCACGACGACCTCGGCGATGTCCCGCCCCTCCGCGACCCAGTCCCCGCGCGCGAGCAGCGCGCGCTGCCGGGCCACGAGGGCGTCGCGGACGGCGGGGTCGGCGGCGGCGCGGGAGGCGTCCTTGCTCGCCTGGGGCGTGCGGATGGCCGCGGTCACGTCGCGCCCGTCGAGGAGCACGCGCTCGCCGACCTCGATCGCGAGCCCCGCGGCAACGGCGCCCGGCGCCTGCCCCCGCTCGCGGGCGGAGAGCCCGACGCAGCGGTACATCGCGCCCGTGTCGAGGTAGGTGAAGCCGAGTGCCTGCGCCACCGCCCGCGCCACGGTGGACTTCCCCGCCCCCGCGGGCCCGTCGAGCGCGACGATCATCGCGCCGCGGCGAGCCGCGCGAGGTCCTCGGCGAAGCCCGGGTAGGAGACCGCCGCCGCCTCGAAGCCGTCGACCTCGACGCCCTCACGCGAGGCGAGGCCGGCGACGCCGCCGAGCATCGCCATCCGGTGGTCGGCCCGCGCGTCGAGGACGCCGCCGCGCAGACCGCCGGTCCCCTCCACCTCGAAGCCGTCGTCCGTGGCCTCGATCGAGGCTCCGAGCCCGGCCAGCCCGGCAACGACGGCGGCGATCCGGTCGGTCTCCTTGAGGCGGAGCTCCTGCGCGCCGGAGACGACCGTCCGCCCCTCGGCGAAGCAGCCCGCGAGCGCGACGAGGGGCAGCTCGTCGATTGCCAGCGGGACCTCCTCGGCGCCCACCGCGGCGCCTCGCAGCCCGCCGGCGCGGGCCACGAGGTCGGCCCGGGGCTCGTCGGGCGCGCGCGAGCCGACCTCCTCGAGCTCGCCCGAGACCTCCGCCCCCATCCGCGCGAGGATGCGCAGGAAGCCCGTCCGCGTCCAGTTGGTCCCGACGTCGCGCAGGACGACCTCCGAGCCCGGCACGAGCACCGCGGCGAGCAGGGGGAAGGCGGCCGAGGACATGTCCCCCGGGATCGCGATGTCCTCGAGCTCCAGCTCGTCCACGCAGCGGACCTCGGTCCGCTGCGCCGAGCGTGTGACGGGCACTCCCGCGCGGGAGAGCATCCGCTCGGTGTGGTCGCGGCTCGGCACGGGCTCGCGCACGGCCACGGGCTCCTTCCCCGTCAGCCCGGCGAGCAGCACGCAGGACTTGACCTGCGCCGAGGCCACGGGCAGCTCGTACTCGAGGCCGCCGAGCGCCGCGCCGTGGAGCGTGAAGGGGGGAAAGCGCCCCTTGCGCGCGTCGATCCGCGCCCCCATCTGCTCGAGCGGCTCGGCGATGCGGTCGACCGGGCGGCGGCGGATCGAGGCGTCCCCGTCAAAGCGCCAGCGGGTGCCGGGGATCTGCGCGAGCCAACCCGGGAGGAGCCGCATCAGGGTCCCGGAGTTGCCGACGTCGATCGTCCCCCCCGGCTCGATCGGGTCCCGGAGCCCGGTGCCGCGGACGATCAGCTCGTCCTCGGAGAGCGTAATTGCCACTCCGAGCTGGCGGAGCGCGGCGAGCGTCGAGTTGGTGTCGGCGGCGTCGAGGTAATTGGCGACCCGCGCCGGTTCGGCGCTCATCGCGCCGAGGAGCGCCGCACGGTGGGAGAGGGACTTGTCGGCGGGTGGCGTCAGCTCGCCGCGCAGGCCGCGGCGGGCAGGGGCGAAGAACTGCCTCACGGCCGCGCCACCGGGTGGCCGAGCGGAGCGATCAGGGCGGCGGCGCGCTCGGCCGCGTCCTCTCCCGCGATCCACAGGGCGACCGAGCCCGTGCGGTTGTCCTGCGAGGGATAGAGCGCCATGTCGGTGATATTGACGCCCGCGCGCCCGAGCTCGAGCGCGATCCGCGCCACGACCCCCGGCTCGTTGGGGACGGAGACCCTGAGCTCGTGCACCGGCCCGCCCGCCAGACCGGACTCGAGCAGCGCGCGGCGGTCGGCGGCCGCGCGCTCGTTGAGCGCCTCGACGCTGCCGGCGGCGCCCGCGCGGAGCTCCTCCCGCCAGGTCGTGAGGCGAGCGATCGCGTCGTCGATCCGCGCGGCGAGCGCGTCGGCGTTGGAGAGGTAGATGTCCGTCCACACGGCCGAGTTGGCGCCCGCCACCCGGGTGGCGTCGCGGAAGCTCGGCCCCGCCGCGGGCACGGTCTCCCCCTCGGCGGCCAGCGCGTCGGCGGCGCCCGAGACGAGGACGTTGGCGAGCACGTGCGGGAGGTGGGAGACCGCGGCGAGGATCTGGTCGTGGCGCGCGGCGTCGAGCGCCCGCGGCCGCGCGCCGAGCGCGGAGAGAAAGCGGTGCAGGCGCTCGTAGAGCACCCCCGAGGTCGCCTCGGTCGGCGTCAGGTCCCAGGTGGCCCCGTCGAACAGGTCGGCGCGAGCGTGCTCGACCCCCGCGGTCTCGGCGCCCGCCAGCGGATGCCCGCCGACGAAGCGCTCGGCCGCGCCGCCCGCGGCCACGACGGCGCGCTTGGTCGAGCCGGCGTCCGTCACCACGGTGTCCGGGCCGGCGGCGGCGAGCGCCTCGGCCACCGCCCCCGGGAGCGCTCCGACCGGTGCGGCGACGAGGACGATCTCCGCGGCGGCGACCGCCTCGGACAGGGAGGCCGCCGCGCTTGAGAGCGCACCCCGCTCGAGGGCCCGGGCGGCGGCGGCGGCGTCCGGGTCCCACCCCGTGACCACGGCCGCGCAGCGCGCGCGCGCGGCGAGGCCGACCGAGCCGCCGATCAGCCCGGTGCCGATGACCGCGAGGCGCACCGTGCTCCGGCTCAGGCGACGGAGACGACCTTGCCGGCCACCCCCGCGGCGCGCTCGACCGTGGCGGCGAAGCGCGGGAAGTCATCCGCGTAGAGCTGCTGCGGGCCGTCGCAGATCGCCTGCTCGGGGTCGGGGTGCACCTCGACGATGATCCCGTCCGCCCCCGCCGCGGCGGCGGCCAGCGCGAGCGGCTCGACGAGGTCCCGCCGGCCGGCGGCGTGGGAGGGGTCCACGATGACCGGCAGGTGGGACATCTCCTTGAGCACCGGGATCGCCGTGATGTCGAGCGTGAAGCGGTAGGCGGTCTCGAAGGTCCGGATCCCCCGCTCGCAGAGCATGACCGCCTCGTTGCCCTCCTTGAGCACGTACTCCGAGGCCATGAGCAGCTCCTCGAGCGTGGCCGAGAGCCCGCGCTTGAGCAGGACGGGGATCCCCGTGCGGCCGATCTCGGTCAGCAGCGCGTAGTTCTGCATGTTCCGCGCGCCGACCTGGATGACGTCGGCCACCTCGGCGATCGCCTCGAGGTCGCCGGGATCGAGGCACTCGGTGACCACGGGCAGTCCCGTCTCCGCCTTGGCCTCGGCCAGGAGCCGGAGGCCCTCCTGCCCGAGCCCCTGGAAGGAGTAGGGCGAGGTGCGCGGCTTGTAGGCGCCGCCGCGCAGGAGCGAGGCGCCGCCCGCGGCCATGGCCCGCGCACCGGCGAGGATCTGATCGCGGCTCTCGACCGTGCACGGCCCGGCGATCAGGCCGAAGTGGCTCCCGCCGATCTTCCGCCCGCCGATGTCGAGCACCGAGCGCGCGCCCTGGCGGACCTCGTAGGAGGCGAGCTTGTAGGGACGGGTGATGGGGACGACCTGCTCGACCCCCGGCGCGGCCTCGAGCTCGAGGCGCGCGACGTGCTCGCGGTCGCCGATCGCGCCGATCACGGCGCGCTCGTCTCCGCGCGAGAGGTGCGGCCGGGCTCCGGCGCGTTCGATGCGCTCGACCACGGCCTGGATCTCCGGCTCGGTCGCATCCGTTTTCATGACGATCATCACGGCACAGCGTCCTTTTCTGAAAGGGAATGCTAGGGCGATAGCGGGCGCCGGCCGCGCCGAGAGACAGGCCAGGAAGGGGCCGGACGCCTAGCTAAATCGCCAGGAGCGCCAGGTGGCGTACGCGTAGGAGCGGCCGCGGAGGGAGAGAGGCTGCGGGCTCACGCGCGTCATGCGCGGCGCAGCCTAGCGGGTCGCGGTGAACTCCACCACCCGGGAGCGCCCGCCCGCCGCGGCGGGGGTGATCGTGATGCGGTAGCGCAGGCCGCGCACGAGGTAGGCCCTCCCCGGCCCGGTGAGGCGCGCCGTGCTCGCGCCGGCGCGCGAGTAGAAGTGGAAGTTGCGCAGGCGCAGCGGCCGGGGCGCGAGCTGCGCCACCCCGACGCGCAGCGTCACGCCGCGGTTGAGGAAGTAGGCGATCCGCGCCCCGCCGGCGCGCCGTGAGGCGATCCGCGGAAAGACGACGGCGGGGACCGGCCGCGGCGGCACGGCGGCGATCCGCACGGGCACGCCGCCGAGCCCGGAGACGCCCGACGTGTCGAGCGCGACCGCCCCGACGACCTTCACCCCGGGCGTGCGGAAGCGGTGCGTGACGCGACTGCCGGAGGCCGAGGACCCGTCCCCGAAGAACCACACGTAGGAGCGGATGCTCGCGCCGGGGATCGAGGGCGCGGCGGCGGCGGTGAACGTCAGGGCCCCGCCCGAGGTGCCGGCGCGCGGCCCGCGCACCGTGACGGCGAGCGGCACGGGGCGGAACTCATAGGCGCCGTCGTCGGAGATCTGCGCGCGATCGCCGCCCCGGCCCGCGACCGCGCGCGGGCGCCCGTCATGATCGACCGCGGGCTCCCCCGCCGCGAGCGCGCCGGGATCGCCCTCGTCGATCAGCGGCGAGTCCGGGCGCAGGCGGTAGTTGCCCGAGGCCGGGTCGAGGAACCCCGGCGCCACGCCGCGGACCCCGTGGCCGCCGTCGGCGATCGCTCCCGCCCGCCCCGGCGCCGGGGCGGGCGGCACCGTGGCGGAGAACGGGTTGTAGTCCGTGTAGTCGACCTCGACGGGCGCGCCGTCGCTCGTCAGATCGTGCGTGAAGCCGGTGAGGACCGAGGAGCGCAGCACGGCGGGCGTGGTGGCGACGCTCGCGGCCAGGCCGACCGCGCCGGGCACGTCCGCGCCGTCGAGCGTGAGGTGGCGAAACGTGCCGCCGGCCCGCGTCGCGATCGCCGTCGCCGCGGCGGCCGAGCCGGGGGTGACGCGGATGAGGTCGTCGTCGAGGGTCGGCGCGGCGCCGGCGCCGGAGGCGACGCCGACGTTCCCGGTGAGCGTGGCGCGGGCCACCGTGGCGACCCCGAGTGCGGCGACCCCCGCGGTCACGCTTCCTCCCTGCACCGAGCCGCCGCCGCTCGTGGCGACGACGCCGTAGGAGTCCGTGGTAGCGCCGTAGGGGAGCGTCACCGCGCCGGCCGCGAAGACCGCGGTCGAGGGCGCGCCGAGCAGGCGGACGCCGACGCCCGCCGAGTTCGTCGCGGGCGCCGCCGCCCCGGCGACGGCGACGCCCGAGGCCGTACCCGCCAGGGCGAGGCCGGTGCTCGCGCCGCCGGCCGGGAGGACGAGCATGAGGTTCACGACGCGATCGTCCACGCTGGCGGCGGTGAGCGTCGTCGTGCCCGCGGCGCCGGGCGAGCGGATCGTCGTCCGCCCCGCCCCGGCACCTCGGAGGGTCACGCCGGCGGGCATGCTGAGGCCGCCCTCGGCGTAGGTCGCGGCGCCGAGCGTGACCGTGTCCCCGTCCTTCGCGGCGGCGAGCCCCGCCGTCACGGTGGCGGCGCTGTGGTCACAACCCGCGGCGGGGGTGACGCAGATCGTGTCGGCCCGAGCCGCGGCGGGGGCGAGCCCGAGCAGGAGCAGGGCGAGGGCGAGCCGGCGGGCCTTCACCGCTTCGAGGGTAGACGCGGATCAGGCGAGAAGCGCCGTCAGCTCGCGCAGGTAGCGCGCGCACTCGGCCTCGGTGCCCACGGTGACGCGCAGCCAGCCCTCCTGCCCGAGCGCGGCGCCCGCGCGCACGATGACCCCGCGCTCGGCGAGCCCGGCCACGATCGCCCGCTCCTCCACACCCTCGGGGAGCCCGTGCCAGACAAAGTTCGCGTGGGACTCGGCCCGCGGGAGCCCGAGCGCGTCGAGGCCGTCCTCGAGCCCGAGGCGCTCGGCGATCGTACGCGCCACGCGATCCTCGACGGCGTCGCCGTGGCGGAGCGCCTCGGTCGCGGCGGCCTGGGCGGCGAGGTTCAGGTAGAACGGCTGGCGCACCTGGTCGACCGCGGTGCGGAGCTGCTCGTTGCCGCACAGCCCGAAGCCGACCCGCAGCCCGGCCAGCCCGTAGACCTTGGAGAAGGTGCGCAGCAGCACGAGGTTCGGGTGGCGGCGCAGGAGATCGAGCGAGGCGTCGGGATCGTCGAGCGTGCCGAACTCGCAGTAGGCCTCGTCGAGGATCAGGCACACGTGGCCGGGGATCCGCTCGGCGAAGGCGGCGATCGCCTCGACCGGGTGCGCCGTCGAGGTCGGGTTGTTCGGGTTGCAGACGACGACGAGCCGCGTGGCCGCAGTGACCTCGGCGGCCATGGCGTCGAGGTCGTGGCGGTGCTCTGAGTCGAGCGGCACCGTGATCGCCCGCGCGCCCGAGGCGGCGGCCAGGTGGGGGTAGATGGAGAAGGACGGCCAGGCGTGGACGAGCTCGGCCCCGGGCTCGAGCAGCGCCTCCCCGGCGGCGAGCAGGATGTCGCAGGAGCCGTTGCCGAGCGCGACGCGGCTCGGCGGCACCGCGTAGCGATCAGACAGCGCCCGGCGCAGGCGCGAGGCGGAGGGGTCGGGATAGCGGTTGGCGGCCCCGACGGCGCGCGAGGCCGCCTCGAGCACGGCGGGCAGGGGAGCGAACGGGGACTCGTTGGAGGCGAGCAGGGCAACGTCGCCCTCGAGGGCGTAGCCCGCCGCGACGGGGTAGGCGGGGATGCGCCGGATGCGCTCGGCGAACTCGAGCCTCATGGAGATGAGTCATGATGGCACGGTGGAAGGAAGTCCCCCGGATCCATGGGAGGCGGCGGCGGCGCGCTCGCGGGCGCGCCGCGAGGCCGCGCGCTCGCGCCGCACGCAGGGGCGCAAGCGGCTCGCGTTCCTCGGCGTCGGGCTCGGCGTGCTGCTCATCCTCGTCGTCTTCCTCGCCGCCGCCGGCGGGGGCGGGGGCGGCACGAGCCGATCGGGTGGCACGGGCGGGTCGTCGGCCGCGCGCAAGAAGCCGCCACCCCTGCCGCAGCTTCCGGGAGGGGGGCGCACGCTGTACCCCGGCCACCGCCTCGTCGCCCTCTACGGCACCTCGGGCAGCGCCGCGCTCGGCGACCTCGGCGTCGGCACCCCCGCCCAGGCCGCCCAGCGGCTGCGCGCGCGGCTCGGCGCCTACCGTCGGCGCAGCGGGCCGCGGGTCCTGCCCGCCTTCGAGTTCATCGGCACCGTCGCCGCGCGGGCGCCGGGGCCGGACAACGACTACCGCACCTTCCGCCCCGCCGCCGACGTGCGCCGCTACCTGCGCGCCGTGCGGAAGATCGGCGGGATCTTCGTCGTCGACGTGCAGCCCGGCCGCGCGGACTTCCTGGCCGAGGCCAAGCACTACGCGAAGCTCCTCGAGGAGCCGGACGTCTCGCTCGCGCTCGACCCCGAGTGGTCGATGGGGCCGACGGAGATCCCCGGGCAGGTCATCGGCCACACGGACGGCGCCACGATCAACCGCGTCTCCGCCTGGCTCGCGGATCTCGTGCGGCGCAAGCACCTGCCCCAGAAGCTCCTGATCATCCATCAGTTCACCGACGCGATGGTGCTCCACCGCCCGGCGATCAAGCCGCGCAAGGGCCTCGCCATCACCTTCAACGTCGACGGCTTCGGGGCGCGGCCGGTCAAGCGCGAGCGCTTCCGCGCGCTGGCCGGTCACCGCCCGTTCTTCACCGGCTTCAAGCTCTTCCTGACCCAGGACGTCAACCGCTTCAAGCCCGCCGAGGTCTTGCGCTTCCGCCCGGCGGTGCTGTTCGTCGACTACCAGTAGGGCGAGCGCCTACTGCGCGCCCGCGAGGTCCTCGCGCAGCCCGGCGGCGGCGCCCAGGTAGACGTGGCGCGGCTCGTGCTCCTCGGGCGCGTGGTAGTGGACGAGCGTACGGACGACGCGGGTAAGCGCGCCCGGCACAGGGATCTCCCGCGCACACAGGAGCGGCACGGCGCCGAGCCCCAGAGCGCGCGCGGCGACGGCGGGGAACTCGGCGTCGAGGTCGTCGGTCAGCGTGAAGATCGCCGAGACGATCCGCGCCGGCTCGAGCGCATTGCGCTCGAGGATCGCCCGCAGGAGCTCGTCGGTGGCGGCGAGGATCGCGTCGCGCTCGTTGGCGGCGGAGACGTTCGCTCCGCGGAGGGCGAAGAGGCGCATGGCGGGCGACCCTAGCGGGCGCCCGCGCCGCGCAGCTCCGCCACCTCGCGCGGGGTAAGCCGCCGCGCCGCGCCAGGCGCGAGGCCCGCGAGCCGGAGCGGGCCGAAGCCCACGCGCTCGAGCGCGCGCACGGGGTGGCCGACGGCCTCGCACATGCGCCTGACCTGGCGCTTGCGACCCTCGCGGAGCGTCAGTTCGATCACGTCGGGGCGCACGCGCCGCGCCCGCGCGGGCAGCGTCGGGCCGTCGTCGAGCTCGACGCCCTGCTCGAGCGCGCGCAGCGCCGGGCCGCGCACCGGCGGCCGCGCCACCCGAGCGCGGTAGGTGCGCGGCAGCTCGTAGCGCGGGTGCAGCAGCTGGTGGGCGAGCGCGCCGTCGTTCGTCAGGAGGATGAGGCCGGTGGTCTCGGCGTCGAGCCGGCCCACCGGATAGAGCCGCCGCGGGTCGTCGACGAGCGCCGTGACGATGAGGCGGCCGTGGGTGTCCTCCGCCGTCGAGACGACGCCGCGGGGCTTGTGGACGGCGTAGACGACGAGCGCCTCGGCGGCCACGGGCGCGCCGTCGACCGCCACCGCGGCCTCCTCGGCGACGTCGCGGGCCGGGTCGGTGACCGTCTCGCCGCCGACCGTCACGCGCCCCGCGCGGATGACCTCCTCGGCGCCGCGGCGCGAGGCGACGCCCGCGTGGGCGAGGAACTTCCCGAGGCGCATTGCCACCATGAAAGCGCTCATGGACCTCGCGCTGCTCGACACGACCCTCGCCGAGCTCGGCCAGCCGGCCTTTCGCGCCCGCCAGGTGTGGAGCTGGGCGGCGCGCGGCGCCCCCGGCTACGCGGCGATGACCGACCTCCCCGCCGGGCTGCGGACGGAGCTGGCCGAGCGTGTCCCGTTCTTCTCCCTCACCCTGGTCCGGGAGGCGCGCGCGAGCGACGGCACGGTCAAGGCGCTCTTCCGTACCGCTGACGGCCGCGCGGTCGAGTCCGTGCTCATGCGCTACCGGGACGGCCGGCGCTCCCTCTGTCTCTCCTCCCAGTCGGGCTGCCCGCTCACATGCACCTTCTGCGCCACCGGGGCGATGCGCTTCGGGCGGAACCTGACCGCCGCGGAGATCCTCGACCAGGCGCTGCACTTCCGGCGGGAGGAGGCGGTCGACCACGCCGTCTTCATGGGGATGGGCGAGCCGATGATGAACCTCGACCACGTGCTCGCGGCCTGCGCGCGCCTGCCCGACGTGGGGATCACCCACCGGCGCACGGCGATCTCCACGGTCGGCTGGATCCCCGGCATCGACCGGCTCGCCGCCGAGCCCCGCCCGCTGCGGCTCGCGCTCTCACTGCACGCGCCCGAGGACGGGCTGCGCTCGCGGCTCATGGCCGTCAACGACCGCTACCCGATCGCGGAGGTCATGGCCGCGTGCGAGCGCTTCTACGCGGCCAAGCGGCGACGGATCTTCGTCGAGTACGTGATGCTCGCGGGGGTCAACGACGCCTACGGGCAGGCGCTGCAGCTCGCCCGCCTGCTCGACCGGAGGATCTTCAAGGTCAACCTCATCCCGTACAACCCGACGGACGCGCCCTACGACGGCTCGAGCCGCGAGGCGATCGACGCCTTCCGTGCCGTCCTCACCGAGCACGGCCTCGAGGCCACCGTCCGCCTCACCCGCGGGCGCGACATCGACGCCGCGTGCGGGCAGCTCGCGGCGGCGGGCTGAGCGCACCGAGCAGAGCGTCGGCACCGGCGCCTCTCACACGGACCAAGCAGGCACGACCCAGCGGCACGCCTGGCCGGTGACCGCGGCGATGGCGGCGGAGGCCGCGTCGTAGTGCAGGACGGTGAGATCGAGGCTCTCGGCCGCGGCGGCGATGTGGGGGCTATGCCCCGGGCACCGCCGCCGCACGCGCCTCGCCCGCCGCCAGCAGGCGCTCGCGGAGCGCCTGCTCGACCTCGGGTGACGGGTCCCACTCGGCGATGTCGGGCAGCTCGCCCGCCGAGTTCAGCCCGAACAGGCGCAGGAAGAGCTCCGAGGTGCGGTAGAGGACGGCGCCGAAGCGCGAGCGCCCCGACTCCTCGATCAGGCCGCGCTCGGCCAGCGCCGCGGTCGCCGACTCGGCGCTGACGCCGCGGATGCGGGCGATCTCCGGCCGCGAGACGGGCTGCAGGTAGCCGACGATGGCGAGCGTCTCGGCCTGGGCCGGGGTGAGCGGGGGCGTGCGCGGGCGGGCGAGCAGGCGCCGCGCGTCCTCCTCGGCGGCCGGGTGGGAGGCGAGGACCCAGCCGCCGGCGAGCTCGCGCAGGACGAGACCACGCTCGGCCAGCCGCTCCCCGAGCGTGGCCAGGGCGGCCTCGACCCCCGCAGGATCCTCCTCGGTCGCCGCCGCCAGTGCCTCGGCGCTCACCGGGTCGGCGGAGAGGAACAGCAGCGCCTCGATCCGGGCGTCGAGCGCGAGCGCGGTCACGCCACCGCCTCCGCCCGCCCCGGCGCGGCGACGGTGATCGGCGCGAAGGGCGCGGCCTGCTCCCACGTCGCCTCGCCGCGCTTGTACAGCTCGAGCAGGGCGAACAGCGTCACCGCCACCGTCATCCGGTCGGCGTCCCCGACCGCCGCCTCGAAGGCGAAGGACCCCCGCCGCAGCAGCGCGCGCAGGTGGGAGAGCCGCTCGCCCACGCTGACCCGCGCCTCGCCCATGTGCCGGAGCTCGATCGGGGCCGGCGGCACGAGCAGCCGACCGAGGGCGGCCCCCAGCACCGCCGGGTCATAGACGCCGCTCGGCGCGTCGGCGAGGCGCGCGCGACGCAGCGCGGGCGGAAGCGGCGCCGAGCGATAGCGGTAGCCCGACTCGTCGGCCAGCCGCCCCGCGAGCCAGCGCGCGGCGCCGCGGTAGCGGTGGTTCTCGAGCAGGCGGTGCAGCAGCTCCTCGGCCGCCTCCCCGGGCTCGAGCTCGAGCCCTTCGGGCAGCTCCTCGCCCGGCAGCATGAGGCGGCTCTTCAGCTCTAGCAGCGCGGCGATGAGCACGAGGAACTCCGTGGCCGCCTCGAGATCGAGCTCCCCCGCCGCCTCCAGATGGTCGAGGTAGGCGACGATGACCTCGGCGAGGTCGACCTCGAGCAGGTCGACCTCCTCGCGCAGGATGAGCGTCAGCAGGAGGTCGAAGGGCCCGGCGAAGACGTCGAGGTCGAGCTCGAGATCGGCGACGCGCATCTACCCATGGGACCCTAACGAGCCGGGCGGACCCACTCCCATCGCGGCGCGGATGTCCCGCAGCGTCTCGCCGGCCAGCGCCCGCGCCTTCTCGGCACCCAGGGCGAGCGCGCGCTCGAGCCCGGCCTCGTCTAAGCGCAGCGCGCCGTAGGCCTCGCGCACCGGCGCCAGGTAGGCGACGACAGCGTCCGCGGTGGCCGTCTTCAGATCCCCGTAGCGAGCCGCGGCGAACTCGGCCTCCACCGCCTCGCGGGACAGCCCCCGCACGGCGGCGTTGATCTCGATCAGGTTGGAGACCCCCGGCTTCTCCGGCGCCCGGCGCACCTCGGATCCCGAGTCGGTGACCGCCGAGCGGATCTTCTTGGCCACCGCCTGCGGCTCGTCGAGCACGTGGACCGTCCCCTGCGGCGTCCCTCCCGTCGTCGACATCTTCCGCTCGGGCGCCTGCAGGTCCATGATCCGCGCCCCGACCGCGGGGATCCGGTGCTCGGGCACGACCAGCGTCTCCCCGTAGCGGGTGTTGAAGCGCCGGGCGACGTCGCGCATGAGCTCGAGATGCTCGCGCTGGTCCTCCCCCACCGGGACCTCCTCAGCCCGGTAGGCGAGCACGTCGGCGGCCTGCAGCACGGGGTAGAACAGCAGGCCCGAGGAGACGAGCTCGCGCTGGGCGGCCGACTTGTCGCGGAACTGGTGCATGCGGTTGAGCTCCCCGAGCGGGGTCAGGGAGGAGAGCAGCCACGTCAGCTCCGCATGCTCGGGGACGTCGCTCTGGCGGAACAGCACGCAGCGCTCGGGACTGAGCCCCGCGGCGAGCAGGAGCGCCGTCAGGTCATACAGGCTCCGACGCAGCTCGGCGGGCTCGTAGGGGACGGTGACCGCGTGGAGATCGACGATGCAGTAGATCGCCTCGCCGCGGTCCTGGCCCGCCACGTACTGCGTGATCGCCCCGATGTAGTTGCCGAGGTGCTTCGTGCCCGTCGGCTGGATCCCGGAGAAGATGCGCACGGCGCTACCGCGTGGCCCAGAGCACCCCGCCGGGGGGCTCCTCGCGCAGTTCCGCGATGGCGAACCCCGCGGCCTCGAGCCGCCTGCGCACCTCGGTGGTCGGGTCCGGCGCGGGGCACATGTACTCGTGGTACTCGAGGCAGATCGCCTTGAGGCCGTTCGCGGCCAGGCGGGCGTCCGCGAGGATCGGCCACTCTCCACCCTCGATGTCGAGCTTCAGCAGATCCACCTCGGCCAGCAGCGGGAAGACGTCTCGCACCGGGATCTCGACGCCGCTCTCCGACGCCTCGGCGACGTGGGAGCGGCCGCCCTGCCCGCCCACGAACCGCATCGTGCCGTCCTCCGTTCCCGCTGCGAACCGATGCAGGGTGACGCGGTCGGTCAGATCGTTGAGCGCGACCGCCGCGGCGAGCACCTGCGCGTTTGCGGGATCTGCCTCGACGACGGCGATGCTCGCGCCCGGGAACACCCGGGCGAACCTCAGCGTGGCCAGTCCGATGTTGCCGCCCACGTCGGCGATCCGCCTGACCTCGAGCCGGCTGACGGCCGCGGGAACGGCGTAGGAGTCCATCTCCCCGAAGATCTCCTGCAGGACGAAGGCGTCCTCCTCGTCGTGATGGCGGACGAGCACGGCCTCCCCGCTGCGCAGCGTGTAGGAGCTCACCCCCGGCCGGCGAGTCAGCTCGCCGGCGAAGAACTGCAAGGGCGAGGTGACGAGTCGCGCCTGCCGCCACGGCGTCCGGATCCGGCGGCGCGCCTCGGTACGCAGGCGTGCTTCGAGTCGCGAAGGGGCCACGCGGGGAGACCCTAGTGACGGGCTACGACGCGATGCGGGCGCTCGCGCGCCGGCCGGCCAGGGCGAGGTGGATGCGCAGGCGCCCCCGGCCGTCGGCCCGCAACCGCGCGCGGTGCGTGCCGCGGACGTCCCGCACGAGGACGCGATGCCAGGAGCCCTTCCGGAAGAAGCGGGGCGTGAGGACGGTCGCGGCGCCGGTTCCGGCCAGAGCGAACCCTCGGCGGCCAGCGTCGCCGAGCGTCGTGAAGGCCGGGCGGCGCCGGCGCAGAGAGACGCTCCACCCCCACTCCGAGAAGCGAGCGGCGGTCGTGCGGTAGGTGATCCTGGCCGGCGGCTTCGGGGGGTGGGAGAACCGCCGGAGCAGGCCGGGGAGGTACTGCGTGAGATCACGCCGGAAGTAGGCCCAGGAGTGCGTGCCGCTCCCGTAGGCCGAGAGGGTGTGGCGGATGTCCAGCGCCCGCAGGTGAGCGGCGAAGAGCAGCGTCAGCCGGCGGAGGCGGGGCTCGTCCGTGTCCCTGACCGGGGGAGCGACGTCGAGCGGGCCGCGCCGCCCGTTCCCGACCCACAGGTGGATGTCCGTGTCGCGCAGGTTCGGAGCCAGCGCCGCCGGGTCGTGCGCCTGCCAGCCCAGTTCGTGTGTGCCCCCCCGCGGGCCGAAGACCGCGGTCGCGCTCCCCGCCGCCGAGCTCTCCCCGGCCGACTCGATCTCGCCGGTCTGGGCCTCGATCGCGTAGCGGTCGGTGGCGATCTCCGCCACGGGCGAGAAGGCGCCGACCGACGTGAAGAGGTCGGGGTGGCGGGCGGCGTAGGAGAGCGCCCCGAAGCCGCCCATCGAGGCGCCGGCGATGGCCCGGCCCCGGCGGGAGGCGACCGTCCGCAGGTGGCGATCGACCCAGGGGATGAGCTCGGAGATGTGGAAGGACTCCCAGGCCGGAGCGCCGCCGCGGCCCCGGTTGTACCAATTCGTGTACCAGCCGTCGACGGGGGCGAGCGAGGCGTCGGGCATCACGAAGATGACGGGGACGCCCCTGGTCAGCTCCTCCGCGTAGCCCTGGGTCAGCCAATCGGCGCCGACGCCGCCGGTTCCGTGCAGGAGGTAGAGCACCGGGTAGCGGCGCCCGGGGTTCGCCGCGTAGTCCGAGGGCAGGAGCACGCGCACGTTGACGCTCCGGCCGCCGAGAGCCCCCGAGACGAACTGGATCGAGCGCTCCCGGGCCCCGATCGACCTCGACGAGACGACCTTGAGGCCCCGCGCGGCGGCCGGCCCCGCGGTGGTCTGCGCGCAGGCGAAGAGCGCGAGCACGAGCGCCGCGCCCGCCAGGAGGTACGCGGCCGTGCGGGCCGTGGCTCGGAATCTCGGCGTCATGGGCTCCAGCTTAGAACCGCTTTCACGATGCCGGTCACGCCCGGTGCGGCCGTCGCGCGGCGCCCGAGGGGCCGCTCAGCGCCGGACCCGCACCGTGCGCCGTTCACCGCGGTCGTCCCGGGCGCCGAGCACGGGCGCGCCGACCTCTCGGTGACCTTCGGGATCATGACCCGCTGCGCAACGCTCAAGGCCACCACCGGTCGCGTCTGCTCGCTCTCGAACCGCGGGTTGCGCGCGGACTCCGCGTCGGGGTTCCGGAGCACGCCGGTCTATGCCGAGATCTCCTCGCTCTGCCGGCCGCATCGGCCGCCCGTCGACTTCCAGACGTTCTCGCCAATGCGTCCGGTGGATGCGCGGCGATCCGGGTGGCCGTCACCCACCACGCGCAGTCCGTCGAGCTGTGGCCGCCCCGCGCGCGAATCAAGGGCTGGGCCGAGTACTCGCGGGGGACGCTCGAGAGCTGGGCGCGAGCGCTGAGGGGTCAGGGCCGCGCTGCTGAGAGATCGAGCGCGACGCGCGGGCCTGGACGGCGCCGCCGGCGGCCCGGCGCGACTACGCTCCCGGCCATGTGCCGCAACATCCGCACCCTTCACAACTTCGAGCCGCCCGCGACGGAGGACGAGATCCACGCCGCCGCGCTCCAGTACGTCCGCAAGATCTCCGGGACGGCCAAGCCCTCGCAGGCCAACGCCGAGGCCTTCGAGCGCGCGGTCGAGCGGGTCACCGCCGCCTCGGCCGAGCTGCTCGCCGCGCTCGTGACCTCCGCACCCGCCAAGGATCGCGAGGTCGAGGCGGCCAAGGCCCGCGCCCGCGCCGCCGAGCGCTACGCCGCGTGAGCGGCTAGCGCCGCCCGAGCGCCGAGGTCCAGAACGACGTCCGGCCCGCGGCGCCGCGGTGGTTCAGCCCGATGCGGACGTGGTTCATGTGGGCCTGGGTGGGATCGAGGTGGCGCTTGCGCTTCCCGGGCCGGTCGTAGCAGTAGGTGTAGGGCTGGAGCGTGTCGCCGCCGCCGAACCACGCGTGGGAGTGCCAGATCACCTCCTGCACCCCCATCCGCCGGGCCAGCGCGAACGGGTTGCCGTCCGTGTCGGGGGCGAGCGGGAGCGCGATCAGCCGCTGCGCCGAGGCGCGATCGGCGGCCTTGCTCGCGTCGAGGTGCCAGTCGAGCGCGCGGCCCTCGGCGTGTAACGACGCGGAATGCCGGCCCCACAGCTCGCAGCGGAGGATCCCCCAGGAGGAGCCGCGCCAGTGGCGTTCGAGCCAGGCCTGGAGCAGCCGCGCGCCGCGGCTCGGATGCTTGACGCAGTGCGTCGCCGCGTCGTAGGTGAGCGGGTCGAGCGGCTTGGCGAGGAGCGCATCGGCGGGGTTGGGGGCACGGGCGCCCACCCCACCAGGCCGAGCGTGAGGGCGAGCAGGACCGACGGCGCATGGACTCCGGTATCGGCGGCGGCGCCGCGGGCCTGACCGTCAGACGCGGCGCGCTCCGAGACGAGGCAGCCCGGTGCGCCTCAGCCCACGCCGACGAGGTCCACGACGAACACGAGCGTCTCGCCTGGGCCGATGACGCCGCCGGCGCCGCGCTTGCCGTAGCCGAGCATCGGCGGGATCGTGATGCGGCGGCGGCCGCCGACCTTCATCCCGGCGACGCCCTGGTCCCAGCCCTGGATGACCTGCCCCTTGCCGAGCTTGAACTTGAAGGTCTTGCCGCGATCCCACGAGGCGTCGAACTGGCGGCCGTTCGACCACGAGACCCCGACGTAGTGGACCTCGACGAGTTGGCCGGCGACGGCCTCCTCGCCCTCCCCGACCGTGAGATCGTCGAGCTCGAGCTGGTAGGAGGGCGACTCGCCCGCGGGGACGTCGACCCGGGGCTTCTCGTGCTGGGGCATGATCTGGACCGTAGTGGAGCTCGTGCCCTACTCCGAGGAACACCGCGCCCTGACCGCGGCGCTCGAGACCGACCCGGTGGCGATGCGGGAGCTGGGCGGCGCCGTGGACCCGAGCGAGATCGACACGATCCACCGTCGGAGGCTCGACGCGATGGCGGCGGAGCCGTGGTGGTTCGCGATCGCGCCCGAGCCTGGCGGGCGCGCGGTCGGGTGCATCGGGATCTGGGCGGCCGAGCACTTCGGGGAGCCGATGCACGAGACGGGTTGGATGGTCCTACCCGCCGTGCACGGCCAGGGAATCGCCACCACCGCGCTCGACCTGCTCCTGACCCGGGCGCGGGAGGCGCGGGCCTTCGAGCGCATCCACGCCTTCCCGGCCGTGACCAACACCGCCTCGAACGCGCTCTGCCGCCGCGCCGGGTTCGAGCGGCTCGAGGACGTCGCCCTGCCCTACCGGGCGGGCGTGCTGGCCTGCGCGCACTGGGCGCTCGCGCTGTACGGGCTTGATGCGGGTTGACCTGAGGCAGCCGGCGGCCGCTCCCGAGCTTGGATCACGCCGCCGACGCCGCTGAGACCTCCGGCGACAGGAATGCTCGCCAGGCCGACATAACCATCCACCGAGCGGCCGGGGAAGCGCGCGTGGACAGGAATGATCCCCAGGACGATCAAGCTGTCCACGCGCCCCGACATGTCGGGCACCATGCGAAACGCGCTCTACACGAGCGCCTGGCGGATCACCGGGCGCTTCGCCGCGCCCGCCTCGTCGAGGCGCCGGACCGGCGTGTCGTAGGGCGCGCTCCGCGCCTTCTCCGGGCCCTCCTCGCGCGCCTCGCGGAGGATCTCGGCGATCGCGTCGGCGAAGGCGTCGAGCGTCTCCTTGGTCTCGGTCTCGGTCGGCTCGACGAGGATCGCCTCCTCGACGAGCAGTGGGAAGTAGATGGTCGGCGGGTGGAAGCCGAAGTCGAGCAGGCGCTTGGCGAGGTCGAGGGTCTTGACGCCCAGCTCCTTCTTCATCGGCGCCCCCGAGAGCACGAACTCGTGCATGCACAGCCGGTCGAACGCAAGCGGCAGGTACTCGGCCACACCCTCCTCCCGCAGCCGCGCGAGCAGGTAGTTGGCGTTCAGCACCGCGGTCTCCGACGCCTCGCGCAGGCCCTCGGCGCCGAGCGAGCAGATGTAGGCGTAGGAGCGCACGAAGGTCCCGAAGTTGCCCTGGAAGCCGCGCAGGCGCCCGATCGACTCGGGGCTGTCGAGCTCGAGGTCGAAGGATCCGTCCTCGTCGCGGGTCACGACGGGCCGGGGCAGGAACGGCGCGATCCGCTCCGAGACGGCGATCGGCCCCGAGCCCGGGCCGCCGCCGCCGTGGGGCTGGGTGAAGGACTTGTGGAGGTTGAAGTGGACGATGTCGAAGCCCATGTCCCCGGGCCGCGAGATCCCCATGACGGCGTTCAGGTTCGCCCCGTCGTAGTACAGGGTCGCGCCGACGCCGTGGACGATCTCGGCGATCTCCTCGATCCGCGTGTCGAACAGCCCGAGCGTGTTCGGGTTCGTGAGCATGAGGCAGGCCACGTCCTCGTCGGCCTTGGCCCGCAGGTCGTCCACGTCGACGCCGCCGTCGGGCGCCGTGCCCACCTTGACGACCTCGTAGCCCGCCATCGTCACCGTCGCCGGGTTCGTGCCGTGGGCGGTGTCGGGTGTCAGCACCTTCGTGCGGCGCCGGCCGCGCGCCTCGTGGTAGGCGCGCGTCAAGAGGACCCCGGCCAGCTCGCCGTGGGAGCCCGCGCTCGGCTGCAGGGAGACGTGGGGCAGGCCCGAGATCTCCGACAGCGCGCGCTCGAGTCTCCACATCAGCTCGAGCGCGCCCTGGGCGCGACGCGGGTCCTGCAGGGGGTGCAGGCGCGCAAAGCCGGGCAGCGCGGCGACCTTCTCGTGCAGCTTCGGGTTGTGCTTCATCGTGCACGAGCCGAGCGGGTAGAAGCCCGTGTCGAGGTCGAAGTTCCGCTTGGAGATCCCGTTGTAGTGGCGGTTTATCTCGGGCTCGGAGACCTCGGGGAGCCGGGGGGGCTCGGCGCGACGGAAGCGCTCGGGCAGGAGCTCCTCGAGCGGGCGCTCGGGCACGCCCGCCGCCGGGGGCGTGAACGCGCGGCGCCCGGACTGCGAGCGCTCGAAGATCGTCAGCTGCTCGTCCTCGCGCTTGGCCAGCGCGCTCATGCCGCCGCTCCCACCGGCCGGCGCAGGCTCGCCACCGCGGTCTCGAGCACCTCGGCCAGGCGGTCGATGTCCGCGCGCGTGCGCCGCTCGGTGATCGCCACGAGCAACCCGCCGGCGTGCTCGGGGTAGTCGCGGCCGAGGGCGTAGCCCGGGTTCACGCCCTCCCGCACGCAGGCCTCGACGACGGCGGGCACGTCGGCCTCGAGCGCGAGCGCAAACTCCCGCACGACCGGCTGCTCGTGCAGGAGCGAGACGCCGGGCACGGCGGCGAGGCGCTCGCGCGCGTAGGCCGTGCGCTGGAGCATCAGCTCGCCGAGCTCGACGATCCCTCGCTTCCCAAGCCAGGAGAGGTAGATCACGCCGGCGAGCGCGTTCAGCGCCTGCGCCGTGCAGATGTTGGAGGTGGCGCGCTCGCGGCGGATGTGCTGCTCGCGCGTCTGCAGGGTGAGGACCCAGCCGCGGCGGCCGTCGACGTCCCTGGTCTCCCCCGCGATCCGCCCGGGCATCTTGCGCAGGTGGGCCTCGGTGGCGGCGAAGAAGCCGAAGGAGGGCCCGCCGAAGTCGAGCCGGTTGCCGAGCGGCTGCCCCTCCCCCACGGCGATGTCGACGCCGCACCCGCCCGGCGGTTTGACGATCCCCAGCGTGAGCGCGTCGCAGTTGCAGATGACGATCGCGCCGTGCTCGTGGGCGGCGGCGGCCAGGGCCTCGACGTCCTCGAGCGCGCCGAGGAAGTTCGGCTGCTCAAGGACGACGGCGCCGACGTCGGAGTCGAGCGCGGCGGTGAGCGCCGCGAGCTCGGTGACGCCGTCGGCGAGCGGGACCTCCTCGACGGTCGTGCCGTAGCCCTTCGACATCGTGACCAGGGTCTCGCGCGCGTGCGGATGCACGCCGCGGGAGACGAGGCAGCGCGGGCGCCCGTTGGTGATGCGCGCCAGGTAGGCGGCGGCGCCGACGGCGCTCGGCGCCTCGTAGACCGAGGCGTTGGAGACCGGCAGCGCCGTCAGCTCGGAGATCGCCGTCTGGTACTCGAACATCGCCTGGAGCGTCCCCTGGGAGATCTCCGGCTGGTAGGGGGTGTAGGGGGTGAGGAACTCCGAGCGCTCGATCACGTGCTCGACGAGCCCCGGCACGTAGTGGTCGTACATCCCGGCGCCGAGGAAGGAGACCTCGTCCTCGGCCGAGACGTTCCGGGCGGCGAGCGTGCGCAGGTGGTCGTGGACCTCGGTCTCGGAGAGCCCGGCGGGAAGGTCGAGCCGGCCGCCGAAGCGCACGGCCTGCGGGATGTCGCGGAAGAGCTCCTCGACGGACTCGACGCCGATCGCCGCGAGCATCGCCTCGCGGTCGGCGTCCGTGGCGGAGGTGTAGCGGCTCACCGTCTCGAGCGTAGTGGCCGCGGCGGTTGGCGGCGCGCGCGGCGAGGCTAAGAACTGTTTTCACAATTTGCCGGGCACGTTGGGGTGGTCGGCTCGGGGATGCCGGGCGGCGCACGCGACCGGAGTCGATGCCGCGCGATCGGCGAGGATCGCGCGTGGCGAGCCGGCGCCGCGAGACGGCCGCGACCGGCGTGACCGACATTGTGAAAGAGGTTCTTAAGGACGGCGCGCGTCGCTGGCCGGCAGCGCCACCACCTCGATCGCCTCCGCACGCGCGGCCCGGGCCAACGGCGGGTCGGCCGTCGCCAGGCGGTCGCCTGAGCTCGCGCTCGCGAGCGCTACGCAGTCGGCCAGGGAGAGCTCGCTCCCACGGCGCCGGTAATGGCGCCGGCGCACGGCGGCGGCGCGCCAGGCGATCTCCTCGGAGGTCTCGAGCACGCCGAGCGAGTCGATAATGACCGGCTCGAGCAGCATGCGCAGGTCCTCGGGGTCCCGGCCTTGCCCGCGGCCGAGCTGATCGACGACCTCACACAGATCGACGCCGAGACCGCGCCGGTCCCGGTGCGAAGCAGGCTCTCGACTTCGTCCGCCGCCGGCTCGTCGAGGAACAGTGCGACGAGGGCGAACGCGTCGAGGACGTAGACCAAGGATCAGCGGCGCCGCTCGCTCGCGGCGCCCTCCTCCGCCCGCGCGCGCCGGCGCAGCTCGGACGAGCTCGGTCCGGCACGATCGGCGAGCGCACCCCCGCAGCGCGCCGATCGGATCGTCGGGCGCGGGGCGGATGACGAGATGGTCGCCCGCGTCCTCGAGCGCGAGCCGCGAGGTGTTCCAGCGGTGCCGGACCTCGGCGCGTACGGAGATCTGCCCGCCCCAACTGATCTTGAGATGCTTCAGCGCCGCCCGCAGACGAGCGCGGCGCGGGCGTCCTCAGCCGAGTTCGGCCTGATACGCCTCCGCGCTCAGCAGCCCCTCCGCCTCGCCGGCGTCGGACAGCCTGACCTTGACCATCCACCCCGCGCCGTACGGGTCGTCGTTGATCGTCTCCGGCGCGTCGGAGAGCGCCTCGTTGACCTCGACGATCTCCCCCGAGAGGGGCGCGACGACGTCCGAGACGGCCTTGACGGACTCGACCTCGGTGTAGGGCTCCCCCGCCGCGACCGTCTTCCCGACCTCCGGCGGCTCGAAGAAGACGACCTCGCCCAGGGTGTCCTGCGCGTACCAGGTGATCCCGAAGGTCGCGATGTCCGCGTCGATCCGGGCCCAGTCGTGCTCCGGGTGGTAGCGCAGCTCGGGCGGGTAGGAGGCATCGGCCACGTCAGGTGTCCTTGCGGTAGAGGGGTTTAACCGCGACCTCGGCGGCGCGGGTGCGCCCGCGCACGTCGATCGCGAAGGGGGTGCCGGGCTCGGCCCGTGCGGCGGGGAGGTAGGCCATGCCGATCCCCACGCCGAGGCAGGGCGAGAGCGTCCCGCTCGTGACGACACCGCCGCCCTCGACGGGGTTGCCCGGCCGGGCGATGCCGGGGTCGGTGAGGACGAAGGCGGCGAGGCGCTCCGCGGTACCCTCGGTCCGGGCGGCGGCCACGGCCTCGGCACCGACGAACTCCGTTTCCTCCCGGCACGCCCAGCCGAGGCCGGCCTCGATCGGGTTGCGGGTCTCATCCATGTCGTTGCCGTAGAGGTGGAAGCAGACCTCGAGGCGGAGCGTGTCGCGCGCGGCGAGGCCGCACGGCGTGACGCCGTCGTCGAGCAGCGCGTCCCATACCTCGCCGGCGTCGGCGGGAGGGAGCAGGAGCTCGACCCCGTCCTCCCCGGTGTACCCCGTGCCGGAGGCGAGCGCGGCGACGCCGCCGCCGAGCAGGCGCAGCTCAGCCGTACGGAAGCGCGGCGGGAGGCGGCCGTCAGCCAGGCGCTCGACGTGGCCGCGCGCGTCGGGGCCCTGGACGGCGAGCATGGCGTAGCGGGAGTGGGCATCCACGACCTTGACGTCCGCGCGCCCGGCGGCCTGGCGGCGGAACCACGCGAGGTCCTTCTCGTGGTTGGAGGCGTTCGTGACCGTCAGGTAGCGCTCGGGCCCGGGGCGGTAGGTAAAGAGGTCGTCGAGGATGCCGCCGTCCTCGCGGCACAGGAGCGCGTACTGGGCCCCGCCGGGCTCGAGCCGGTCGACGTCGTTTGAGAGGATCCGCTGCAGGAAGGCGCCCGCGCCCGGGCCGCGCGTCTCGATCTCCCCCATGTGGGAGACGTCGAAGACGCCGGCGCCCGTGCGCACGGCGGCGTGCTCCTCCCGCACGCCCGCGTACTGGACCGGCATCTCGAAGCCCGCGAAGGGAACGAGGCGGGCTCCGAGCGCCGCGTGGCGCCCGTGCAGAACGGTGCGCGCGAGCGTGTTCTCGGCGGCGGACAACGCGCGCTGACGCTAGCAGCCGTGGAGGGCGCGAGACTACCTCCCGATGCGCCGAATCGCTCTCATCCTCGTGGCCGGCCTGGCCCTCGCCGACGCCTCGGTCGTGACCCTCGCGCTGCCCGCGATCCTGCGGGAGCTCGGCACCTCCGTGGACGGCGTGGCCGCCGTCATCGGCGTCTACACGCTGGTGCTCGCGGTGGCCGTCCTGCCCGCGGCGCGCCTCGGCCGGGCCGACCCGGCGCGGTGGCTCCTGTGGGGCTCCGTGCTCTTCGGCCTGGGGGCGCTCGGCGGCGCGCTCGCCGGCAGCCTGACCGTCCTGCTCGGCGCGCGCTGCGTGCAGGCGCTCGGCGCGGCGGCGCTCCTGCCCGCCGCCGCGCGGCAGCTCGGCGCCGCGCGGGAGTCGCGGGCGTGGGTCGGGGCCTCGGTCCTCGGCACGGCGGCCGGACCGGCGCTCGGCGGTGCGCTCGCCCAGGCCGCGGGGTGGCGGTCGATCTTCGCCGTCGGGGTCCCCGTGGCGCTCGCGGGCGCGCTCTCCGCGTCCGGCGCGGCGGCGCCGGTCGCGGCGACCGCACCCTCCCCGATGGCGCCGCGGCTCGAGCTCGCGCTCGCCGCGCTCGCCGCGGCGCTCTCCGCGGTCCTCGTCCTGCTCGTCCTGCTGCTCGTCGCGGGGCTCGCGCTCGCACCGCTCGCGGGCGCCGCCACGGTCAGCGTCCTTCCCCT
>JBBQAA010000071.1:0-12901 GCA_038276395.1 Solirubrobacterales bacterium
TCCATCCCGCCAGCGTAGGGTTTCGCCGGTGAGAGCCCGCATCCTCGCGCTGTTCCGGCCCTACCGCCGTCAGGTGGGGCTGATCGTCGGGATCATCCTCGTGACCTCGGCGCTGTCGGTCGTCTCGGCGCTGCTCGTGCGCACGGTCTTCGACCGCGGGCTGTTCCCCCGCGATCATCGCGGTCCCGACCTCGGCGTGCTCGTGCCGGTGGCGCTCGTACTCGCGCTCATTCCGATCGTCTCCGGCGTGCTCAACGTCGCCCAGACCTACCTGACGAACGTCGTCGGCAACCGCGTCATGCGCGACCTGCGCTCGGAGCTGTTCGCCCACCTGGAGTCGCTCTCGCTCGCCTTCTTCACCGCCACGCGCACGGGGGAGGTCCAGTCGCGGCTGCAGAACGACGTCGGCGGGGTGCAGTCGACGATCACGACGACGGCGGCCTCGATCGTCGCGAACGTCGTCGTCGTCGGCTCGAGCCTCGTGGCGATGCTGCTGCTCTCGGTCCCGCTGACGGTCCTGTCGCTCCTGCTCGTGCCCGTGTTCGTCGTGCTCTCGAACCGGGTGGGGAAGCGGCGGCGGGCGGCGCGGCGGGAGACCCAGGGATCGCTGGCCGAGATGAGCGCGATCACCCAGGAGACGCTGTCGGTCTCGGGGATCCTCCTGGCCAAGGCCTTCGGGCGCCAGGAGCGCGAGGTCGCCCGCTACCGGGCCGAGAACGAGCGCCAGGTCGAGCTGCAGGTCCGCCAGGCGATGGTCGGGCGCTCGTTCTTCGCGCTCACGCAGGCGTTCTTCGGCGTCAGCCCGGCGCTGCTCTACCTCGTCGCGGGCTTCGAGCTCAACCGCGGCTCGACGGCGCTCACCGCGGGGACGATCGTCGCCTTCACCACGCTGCAGACGCGGCTGCTCATGCCGATCAACCAGCTCCTCCAGGTCTCGGTCGACGTCCAGAGCTCGCTCGCCCTCTTCGGCCGCGTCTTCGAGTACCTCGACCTCGAGCCGCGGATCCGGGAGCGCCCGGGCGCACTCGCGCTCGATCCGGGCGCCGCGCGCGGGGAGGTGGAGCTCGACCGCGTCTCCTTCGCCTACGGACCTTCGGAGCTCGACGCCGCCGCGCCCGAGGACCCGGATCCCGTCCTCGCCCTCGACGAGGTCTCCCTCCGCGTCCGGCCCGGTCAGCTCGCCGCCCTCGTCGGGCCGAGCGGCGCCGGCAAGACGACGATCTCCTACCTCATCCCCCGCCTCTACGACGTGACGGGCGGCGCCGTGCGGCTGGACGGCCACGACGTGCGCGACCTCACGCTCGAGTCGTTGGCCGGGGTGTGCGGGGTCGTCACCCAGGAGAGCTACCTGTTTCACGCCACCGTGCGCGAGAACCTCCGCTACGGGCGGCCCGAGGCCACCGACGAGGAGATCGAGGCGGCCGCTCGCGCCGCCTACATCCACGAGCGCATCGTCGCCCTGCCCGCGGGCTACGAGACGGTGGTCGGCGAGCGCGGCTACCGCTTCTCGGGCGGGGAGCGCCAGCGCCTGGCGATCGCGCGGGTCATCCTCAAGGATCCGCGCGTGCTCATCCTCGACGAGGCGACCTCGGCGCTCGACACGGAGTCTGAGCGGATCGTCCAGCGCGCCCTCGACGAGCTGATGCGCGAGCGCACGGCGCTCGTCATCGCCCACCGGCTCTCGACGATCCGCGCCGCCGACGTCATCTTCGTCGTCGAGGCGGGAAGGATCGCCGAGCAGGGCTCCCACGCCGAGCTCGTCGGCGCCGGCGGGCTCTACTCCCGGCTCTACGAGGAGCAGTTCGGTGGCGGGGAGATCGAGGCGCATTGCGCCGACGGGGTCGTCATGGCCAGCGGGAAGGTCGCGCGCCCCTCGCCCGGGCATCCGCCCGCGCCGCCCGAGCGCCGCGCGCCCGCGACCGTGCCCGCGGACTACGTGCCGCCGGACGCGGTGGGCGCGACGTAGGGACGCGCTCGAAGCGCTTCGCGCGGGGTCGGCTGGTCGATCGGTGCCCTCATAGGGGCACCTCGTGACCACGCGAGGGGACCGCCGCCCGGATGCTCCCTCTCTCCCTTCCCAAGCCTCGTTCCCCCCGCGACCGCCCCGAAGCGTCCCGAGTCGCGGCCAGCGCCTGACCATCCGCGCGCGCCGGGACACTTGGGGACGGGCCGCATGCTCTTTCCCACCTTCACCTTCGCCATCTTCTTCATCATCGTCATGCCGCTCTCGTGGCTGACGATGCCCCACCCCGCGCGCTGGCGGCTCTTCATCATCGCCGCGAGCTACGTCTTCTACGCCTGGTGGGATCCGCGCTACGTCCTGCTGCTGGCGGGCTCGACCCTCGGCAACCAGGCCGTGGCGCACGCGATCCACCGCGCGCGCTCGATCCCGGCGCGGCGGCTGCTGCTCGGGCTCGGCGTGGCCGGCAACGTCGGCGTCCTCGCCTACTTCAAGTACTGGAACTTCGCCGCCACCTCGGGGCAGAACGTGCTCGGCACGATCGGCCTGCACGTGAGCCCGCCGCTGCTCTCGACGGTCATCCCGGTCGGCGTCTCCTTCTACACGTTCATGGCCATCGCCTACGTCGTCGACGTCTACCGGGGCGACTTCGCGCCGGTCTCGCTCTCCCGCTTCGCCGTCTTCCTGTCGTTCTTCCCCCACCTCGTCGCCGGGCCGATCGTGCGCCCGGCCGAGCTCATACCGCAGTTCGAGCGCCCGCGCGACCCGCGGACGGTCGACGCCACGCGCGGGTTCGCGCTGATCCTCGGCGGCCTCTTCCTGAAGGTCGTCCTGGCCACCACCTGCTCGACGCTCGCCGACGCCGTCTTCGGCTCCCCGCGGGCGCACTCGGCGCTCGAGGTGCTCGTGGGGATCTACGCCTACGCCGTCCAGATCTTCTCGGACTTCTGCGGCTACACCTCGATCGCCATCGGCGTGGCGGTCCTGCTCGGCTTCGCGCTGCCGCAGAACTTCGACAACCCCTACCGCGCGCCTTCGCTCCAGGACTTCTGGCGGCGCTGGCACATGACCCTCTCGCGCTGGCTGCGCGACTACGTATACATCCCGCTCGGCGGGAACCGCCACGGCCGGGGCGCGACCTACCGGAACCTCGGCCTGACGATGCTCATCGGGGGTCTGTGGCACGGCGCGGCGTGGACGTTCGTGTTCTGGGGCGGCCTGCACGGAGCCGGGCTCGCGGGGGAGCGCTTCCGCGCCGATCGCCGCCGCCGGCTCGGCCTCGCGCCGCCGCCGGACACGCCCGGCCGCCGTGCGCTCTCCCGCCTCGCCACCTTCCACTTCGTCTGCCTGGCCTGGGTCTTCTTCCGCGCCGACTCGTTCGGGAACGCCGGCGCGGTGCTCGCCCGGCTCCTGACCGGGTGGGGCCGACCCTCGCCGGGGATCACGACCGGCGTCATCGCCGCGATCGCCGTCGGGATCGGCCTGCAGTACATCCCGTGGCGGGCGTGGGCTCTCGCGCTCGCGCGCTTCTCGCGCGCGCCGCTCGTCGCCCAGGGCGCCGTCCTGGCGCTGCTCCTCATGGCCGTGAACGCGATGGGGCCGCGCGGCGTCGCCCCCTTCATCTACTTCAAGTTCTGATGCGGAGCCCGACGCGCCGCCTCCTGCCCGCCGGCCACGCCTTCCTCGTCCTCGCGGGCGCGCTCGTGCTCGCCGCCTTCCTGAACGCGCGCGGGATGCACAAGACCGCGGCCGAGCAGCCCGCGGGCGCGCCGCGCGACATCGCGCTGACGCTCACCGCCGGGCTCGCCGGCGTAAGCGGCTTCGTCGGCCTCGACGAGCCGCGCCGGGCGCTCAAGAGCGCCCTCGGTCGCGCGGGCGACGACACGATCTCCTCCCGGGTCAGCTTCGCGCAGGCGCGCCGCCGCCCGCCGGACACGGCCTCGGCGGCCGCGAGGCCCGTCTTCTCGCCCGCGCATCCGCTGCGCCTCTACCTGACCGGCGACTCCCTGCTCTACGACCCCGAGAAGGAGATCCTCGAGCGCGTGCAGGGCGTCGGCGCGATCGAGGCCGTGGGGCCGGGCGTCGACACGCACGCCGCGACCGGGCTCGCGCAGCCGCTCGTCTTCAACTGGTTCGAGTACCTGCCCAAGCAGGCGGCGAGCCTCAGGCCGAACCTCGTTGTCCTCGGCTTCGGCGGCAACGACGGCCAGCCGCTGTTCGGCGACGGCGGCGGGCAGGCGTTCGGCACGCCGGAGTGGAGCGCCGAGTACGCGCGGCGGGTCGGCGGCGTCATGGACGACTTCGCCGCCGCGGGCGCCAAGGTCATGTGGGTCGGGCTGCCGATCGTCCGCGACCCGGAGCTCTCCGCGCGCTTTCAGCTCATGAACCGGATCTACGCGGCGCAGGCGGCGAGGCGGCCCGGGCAGGTGTACTTCCTCGACGTCTATGGGCGCTTCGCCGACGCCCGAGGACGCTACGCCGACTACCTGAAGGACTCGAGCGGGCAGCTCGCACTCATGCGCAAGCCCGACGGCATCCACTACGAGCTGGCGGGCGCGAAGCTCGTCACCGACGAGGTCATCGCCCACCTCGGCCGGCTCGTCTCCCTGCGGGCGAGCTGAAGCGGAGCCTACGCCGCCTCGGCGTCCTCGTCCTCGGAGGCGTAGGCGCGCTCGAGCGCCTCGCGGGCGCCGATCGGCTCGAGGCCGAGCCGCCGCGCGGGCTCGGGATCGGTCACGACGGTCTCCGTCGAGAGGCCCTCGACGAGCGGCTGGGCGACGCTCGCCTGCACCGGCGTCACGAAGCCGATCCAGTGGGAGGAGAGGGTGGGGGAGAGCAGCGGGACGGGCAGGACCGGGCGGCGACGCAGGCTCATGACCTCGGCCATCAGCTCGAGCAGCTCCTGGTAGGCGAGCACGTCGGCGCCGCCGATCTCCACCTCGCCCTCGACCTCCGGATGGGCGAGCGCGGCGGCGAAGTAGGCGAGCACGTCGTCGACGTGGATCGGCTGGGTCTGAGTGCGCAGCCACGCGGGGCCGATCATCACCGGAAGCTTGGCCACGAGGTGGCGGAGGATCCGGTAGGAGGCGCTGTGGGCGCCGATGACCATCGCGGCGCGGAAGTAGGTGAGCGGCGGCCCGTGCTCGGCAAGCGCCTCCGCCGTCTCCGCGCGCGAGCGCAGGTGCTCGGAGGCCGGCGCCTTCCCCAGGCCGCCGAGGTAGAGCACGCGCCCGACGCCCTCGTCCTTCATGACCGAGGCGAACGAGCATGCCGCCCGGCGGTCCTGCTCGACGAAGCCCTCCTCGCCGCTCTCGCCCATGGAGTGCACGAGGTAGAAGGTGGCGTCGACGCCCTCGCCCGCCCCGCGCAGGGAGTCGGTGTCGAGCACGTCGCCCTCGTGCAGCTCGTGGCCGGCGTCGGCGAGCCTCCGCGCCGCCGGCTTCTCCGCGTCGCGCACGAGGCAGCGCACCTCGTGGCCCGCGCCGGCGAGGTGCTCGGCCGCGAGGCCGCCGACGAACCCGGTCGCGCCGGTGACGAGGACCTTCACCGCAGGCTGTAGATCGAGAGCGAGCCCGAGGTCGCGTGGTCGTTGGCGCTGCCCTCGGGCAGCCACACGCGGCCGTCGGCCACGACCGGGGTGTTCCAGTGCCCGGAGCCCGCGGGCAGGTGCGCGACCCGCCGGCCCGTGCCCGGCAGGTAGGCGTTCAGGGCGCCGGAGGGGTCGAAGATCCACGCCAGGCCGCCGGCGACGACGGGGCTCGTGCCGCCCGTCCCGTTCGACCACAGCTTGTGCAGCCGCCGCCCGCGGAGCGCCCAGGCCTCGGTGCCGCCGAAGGTCGTCTCGATGATCGTCGCCCGCTTCCCGCGCACGAGGACGGCGGGCGCGGTGAACATCGGCTGGCCCGCCGGGGTCGAGACGGTCTGGATCGAGCGCCCGCGACGGAGGTCGACGAGGTCGATCTTGCCCGCCTTGCCGCCCTGGGCGGCGAGGTTGCCGGGCAGGAGCGCGGGCGCCGTCGAGCCGAGGTCGGCGTCGCTGTCCGCGAGCGCCTTCTGGTTCGGGGGCGTCCAACCGCCGACGCGGCGCAGCGTCCTCAGCGAGAGCACGACGACCGAGTCGGCGAAGTTCCGCCGCCCGTCGTAGGGGGCGTTGCCCGTGGCCAGCAGGAGCCGCCCGCGGGAGACGTCCGCCACGACGCCCGCGCGGGCCCAGATCGCCGAGTCGCTGGCCGGGCAGGTCGAGGGGCGCAGGACGTAGCGGCGCTCGGCGCACAGGGAGTTCCACACGTGCAGGCGCCGGCCGGACCGGCTGTCGACGGTGACGACGTGGCCCTGGTAGGGCGGCTGGTCGCCGATGTAGCCGCCGGTGGCCACGACCAACCGGTTTCCGACGAGGCCGAGGGGGGCGGCGAGCTTCTCCCGCGCGGGCAGGCGCGTCACCGAGACCGGCCAGGGCCCGCGCGTGACCTGGCTGCCGTTGGACACCCGCAGCTTGTGGATCAGCCCGTCGGGCGAGGCGGCGTAGACGAAGGTCCCGCTCGCGTCGGCCACCGGGGAGGTGGTAGTGATCCGGTAGCTCCCCTTGAGCGAGCTGTAGGAGCGCGGCGTGAAGCTCCACAGCACGCGGCCGGTGGGCGCGGAGAGCGCGAGCGTCCTCCCGTAGGTCGTCGTCACGACGACGATCGGCCGGCGCCTGCCGTGGACCCGCGCGGCGTGGAGGTAGATCGGGGAGGAGTCGACCGTGCCGGGGAGGGAGACGCGCCGGCGGTGCAGCCGGTGCGCGCTTCGCGCCGTGATCCCGGTGCTCGCGCGGGAGTCGTTGCGCTTGTCCGGCGTGAAGCCGAACATCGGCCAGTCGTGGCGGGCCCTGGCGACCTTGACGGCGGGCTCGGCGAGGGGCTTGCCCGCCGGGGTCTGATCGCCCGAGGCGGCCGTGCCGCAGGCGGCCAGGCCGAGCACGGAGAGGATGAGGATCGAGCGCTTCACGAGGAGGGGCATACCCAGGACGGCCGAGCGGCTACGTGTCGAGCCGGCCGGCCTCGCGGGCGGCCTGCTCGGCGGCCTCGAGCTGCTCGGCGACGAGCGAGATGCCGGCGTCCCAGAAGCCCGGGTCGGCGAGGTCGAGCCCGGCGATCGCGGCGAGCTCCTCGGGCGGGCGCGAGCCGCCGGCGGAGAGCAGCTCGAGGTAGCGCGGCACGAAGCTCTCGCCCTCCTCCTCGTAACGGCGATAGACCGAGAGCGCGAGGAGCTGGCCGTAGGAGTAGGCGTAGACGTAGCCCGGCGAGGCGATGAAGTGGGGGATGTAGCTCCACCACCCGCGGTAGCCCTCGCTCAGCTCGACGGAGTCGCCGAGGAGCTCCCGCTGGCTCTCGAGCCAGAGCTCGCAGAAGGTGTCCGGCGCGAGCTCGCCGTCCTCCCGCCGCCGCGTGTGCACGAGCTCCTCAAAGCGGTTCATCGCCGTCTGGCGGAAGACCGTGGCGATCGAGGCGTCCATCGCCTCGCCGAGCAGCGCGAGCCGGGACTCGGCGCTCCCGGACTCGGCCAGCAGCCGCCCGAAGACGATCTGCTCGCCGAAGACCGAGGCCGTCTCGGCCATCGTCAGCGGCGTCGAGTGGTGGAAGATCCCCTGCGAGGCGCCGAGCGCGGCGTGGACCCCGTGGCCGAGCTCGTGGGCCATCGTCAGCACGTCCCGCCGCCGCGCGGTGTAGTTCAGCATCACGAACGGGTGGGTGGACGGGGTCGCGTAGGAGCAGAAGGCGCCGCCGCGCTTGCCGGGACGGATCGGGGCGTCGATCCACTCCTCGGCGAAGAAGCGGCGGGTCAGCTCCCCGAGCTCGGGGGCGAAGCTCTGATAGGAGTCGAGCACGAGCTCCTTGGCCTCGTGCCACGGGACCTCGACGTCGTCGGTCTCGATCCCCGCCACGCGGTCGTAGTCGGCCAGCTTCGGCAGGCCGAGGAGCTTCGCCTTGAGCGCGTACCAGCGCTGGGGGATGTCGTTGCGCGCGCGGATGGCCGACACGAGCGCCTGCACCGACTCGTCGCTGACCTCGTTCGAGAGGTTGCGGCTGGAGATCCACGTCGGGTAGCCGCGCAGGCGGTCGTCGACCATCTTGTCCGCGAGCAGCGTGTTGAAGATGAAGGCGGGGGTCTCGAGCTCCTCGCCGAGCACGGCGCTGACCGCCTCGGCCGCGGTGCGCCGCGTCTCGCGCTCGGCGGCCTGCAGGCGGGAGAGGACGACGTCCAGGGCGAGCGGCTGCTCCTCGCCGGGGACGGGGATCGCCAGGCGCGCGGTGTGCTGCTCGAAGAGCCGCGTCCAGGCGCTGCGGCCGGTGAGCTGCTTCTCGGCGTGGATCTTCTCCTCGGGCTCGGTGAGCAGATGGGGCCGGTAGCGGCGGGCGGCGCGCAGGTGGTGGCGGCAGAAGTCGAGTCCGTCGAAGGCCAGGAGCTCCTCGGCCCGGGCGTCGGGCAGGGCCGCCCATTCGAGGTCGAAGAACAGGAGCTTCGTCTGGACCCGGGTCAGCGCCTCCTCCATCCGCTGGAGCAGGGCGCCGCGGGCGGGGGTGGTCGTGTCGACGGAGAAGGCGAGCGAGGCGTAGGTGGCGGCGCGATTGGCGCCGTCGTGGATCTCCGCGAGCGCCTCCATGGCGCGGCACAGGCCCTCGGCGTCGAGCTCGGCGACGCGGCCCGCGTGCTCGGCGGCGAAGGCCTCGGCCTGTCCGGCGACCTCGTCGAGAAGGGCGCGGGCGCCGTCCTCCCCGCCGCCGGCGACGAGCGGCTCGAGATCCCAGGCGGTCTCCAGGAGCTCCGGGTCTTCGAGGACGGCGGCGTCAGGCACTCGGGCTGAGGGTAGAGCCGCCGCCGCGCGGGCTCAGACCCCGGGTACGGCGCGCAGCGGCTCGCCGCGCGGCGTGGGCTGGGCGGCGCCGTCCTCTCGCGACGCGACGCTCGCGGCCGCGTAGCAGAAGCCGCTCTGCAGGAAGTCGTTGAGGCCGGCGGCGGCGAGCACGGAGATGACCGTGCGCCCGGCGGCGGGCCGCCCGACGCGCAGCGCGACGAGGCCGAGCGCGCCCCACGTCCCGGTGCAGCGGGTGCAGGTCAGGAGCTCGCCCACGGCGTAGCGGAGGCCCCGGCCCCGCGGGCGGCGCTCCCCCTCGCCGTCCTCGGCCACGAACGGGCGCCGGAGCCAGCTGTCGACCTTCTCGTGCACGAGCGTGCGCGAGAGCGTGAAGGTGGCGAGGGCGAGCGGTGCGAGCTCCGTGGTGGCGAGTGGGTCGGTCTCGGCGTCGCGGTGGCGCGCGGCGTAGGCCAGCGTGGCGAGCAGCCCGCCGTAGGCCACCGACAGCGCGGCGTAGTCGATGGGCTCGGTGGGGGTGTCCTCGAGGGAGCGCATGACCGGCAACGGAAGGCTGTACCCCGGAGCAGGCCGCCTGTATCGTGCGCCGCCATGGACCCCCACGCCCTCGAGCTCTCGACGGAACCCCGCGGGGACGCCGTCATCGTCTCCTTCGGGGGCGAGCTCGACATCTCGAGCGCCGCCCGGGTCGAGGGCGAGCTGGCCCGGGTCGAGGCGGATGCCCCCGCCGTGCTCGTGCTCGATCTCTCCGGGCTGTCCTTCATGGACTCGACCGGCCTCCGGCTCGTGGTCGGGGCCGACCACCGCGCGCGCGAGCGCGGGGGCCGTCTGGCCGTCGTGCGCGGGTCGGACGCCGTCCAGCGCGTCTTTCGGATCACGCGCCTGGAGGATCGGCTCGAGATGGCCGACTCGGTCGCGCAGGCGGCCGGCGCGCCGGCCTAGCCCATCTCTCCGCTCCGGCTGCGTACCTGCGCGGGCGATCGCCTGAGCTCCGGTCGGTCGGGCTGGACGCATGGCGTTTCAAGACGGCCGCGAGCGGCGAACCTTTCAGGTGGATGGAGGAGCGCACGTTCGAGACCGCACTCGCGACGCTCATCGAGCGCGGGGAGGAGCGCGGGTCGGTCGATCTGACCGAGATCGAGAGCCTCGCGGAGGAGCTCGGGCTCGCCGAGGACGATCTGGCGGCGCTGATCGAGCGCGCCGAGGCAAGCGGCCTCGACCTGCGTGAGGACGATCCCCGCGCGGCGAGCGCCGCGACGGAGGGCACGCGCTACGCGAACGCCGGTCTCGCCGAGACCACGACGGACGCCCTCCAGCTGTTCTTGAACGCCGCCAGCCGCTGGACGCTGCTCACCCCCGCGGAGGAGATCGCGCTGGCCAAGCGCGTCGAGCGCGGGGACCAGCGGGCCAAGGAGCGGATGGTCAACGCGAACCTCCGCCTCGTCGTCTCGATCGCCAAGCGCTTCCAGGGCCACGACCTCTCCCTCCTCGACCTGATCCAGGAGGGCACGCTCGGGCTCATCCGCGCGGTCGAGAAGTTCGACTGGCGCAAGGGCTTTCGCTTCTCCACCTACGCCACCTGGTGGATCCGCCAGGGCGTCGAGCGCGGCATCCAGACCAAGGCGCGGACGATCCGCCTGCCCGTCAACGTGCTCGAGCGCCAGCGGAAGATCGCGCGCGCCGAGCGCGAGCTGCAGCGTGCGCTCGAGCGGGAGCCGACCGACGAGGAGATCGCCGAGCGCCTGGCCATCTCGCTGCGCCACGTCGCTGAGGCGCGCTCGGCCTCGCGCGCGGTGACGAGCCTCGACCGGCCCGTGGGCGACGACCTCGACTCCTCGCTCGGCGACCTCATGCCCTCGGGCGAAGAGCCCCCGGCCGACGAGGTCCAGGCCGAGCTCGACCGCGCCGTGCTCCGCCTCGCCATCGCTGACCTGCCCGAACGCGAGCGGGAGGTCGTCATCCGTCGCTACGGCCTCACGGGGGAGGAGCCCCAGGCGCTGCGCGAGATCGGCCGCCACCTGGGGATCACCCAGGAGCGCGTGCGCCAGATCGAGTCGCGCGCGCTCGACCGCCTGGCCCACCGCCAGGAGATCGCGGCGCTGCACGAGGCCGCCTGAGCCGCTGGCTCTCCGCCTCCTCACGGTGCCCTACCACCTCGGCCATGAGGGGGCCGGGATGGGCGCGGGTCCGGAGGCGATCCTCGCGGCCACGGAGGGCTCTCTCGGCGCGGCCGAGCGGATCCGGCGGGACGGGCCGGAGGAGCCGCAGATCGGCGCCTGCTTCTCCCTGAACCGGGCGCTCGCCGAGGCGGTTCGCGCCGGGGCTCGCGACGGCCGGACCCCGGTCGTGCTCGCCGGCAACTGCCATTCGGCACAGGGCACGGTGGCGGGCCTCGCGCAGGCCGAGGGCGTCGGGGTCGTCTGGTTCGACGCCCACGCCGATTTCAACACGCCGGAGACGACCGAGAGCGGCTTCTTCGACGGCTGTGCGCTCTCAATCCTCACCGGCGACTGCTTCACCACGCTGGCCCGCGGCGTGGCGGGCCACGTGCCCGTCCTGAGTGAGCGGGTCGTGCTCGTCGGCGTCCGCGACGTCGACGCGGGGGAGGAGGAGCGCCTGCGGCACTCGCAGATCGCGCGGGTCCCGGCGCACGGACCGGCGGGCGAGCTCGCGGCCGCGCTCGACGCGCTCGCGGGGCGCGTCCCCGCCGCCTACGTCCATCTCGACCTTGACGTGCTCGACCCCGCGGAGGGGCGGGCGAACCCCTACGCGACAGCGGGCGGCATGTCGCTCGGCGACCTGCGCGCCGCCCTGGCCGCCGTCGCCGAGCGCTTCGAGATCCGCGCCGCCGCGCTCACGGCCTACGACCCGGCCGAGGATCCGGAAGGCCGGATCGCCCGCGCCGCGGTCGTCCTGCTCGAGGACCTGGCGCGGGCGACGTCGTAGCCGCGCCTACCTGCGAGCCCGCCCGGGGCCGCGGTTAGCCTCCCGGCCATGCGACGGCGTGTCCTGGTCCTCGCCGTCCTGGCGCTCGCGGCGCTGCCCGCCGCCGCGCGCGCTGCGCTACCGCGGCTCGTGGCCACGGGGACGGGCGGCTACGCCTGGGCCGGGGCCGGCGTGGCCCAGGCGCTCCTGCCGCGCCGCGGTTCCCACACGGCGCTCGTGCGCCTGCTCCACCCCGACGGGACGAGCACCCTCGTCGCGCGGCCGGTGCTGCCGCCGGGCGCCGCGACCGGGGCGGCGATCGACGGCTCGGCGACGGGCGTCCTCGCCTTCTTCGGCACGGTCAACGACACGGCCTCGGACGGCGTGCAGCTCGCCGGGCCGCTCTCCGGGCCCCTGACGCCGTTCGAGCAGCTCGCGCCGGGCGCCTACGACTCGGGCTGGCTCCTGTCGGGCGGCACCGTCTTTGCGCTGCGCCAGCGCCCCGGACCGACGAGCTCTGCGACGGCCGGCTCGCTCGCCGCCTTCGACCTCGGCGGGCAGCTCGTGGCCGAGCGCCTCCTGGCCGCGCCCGCCGGCCAGGAGCCGCGCGAGTTCCGCCTGCAGGGCACGACCCGTGCGGTGCTCTACGCGTCGATCGACGGCGGCTGCCGGGCCGAGGCCGTGGTGCTCGACGGCTCGGGTCCGGCCGTGCGCATCCCCGCCGGGCGCCAGGGCTCCTACTGCCGCCCGGAGTGGACGGACTGGCAGGTGCAGGCCGACGGCAAGCTCGCCGCCGTCGATCGTCGGCCCTACGCGGAGACGGGAACGCTGTCCTGGTACGGGACGGACGGCGCCCGCCACCGGGTGCCGGGACGGATCGGCGCGGGGGTGCCGGGGCTCGGGTTCGCGGGCGACCGCCTGCTCTTCGCGCGCGCGGTCGGCCCCGGCCGGACCGACCTCGTCGTGCGCACGCTCGCCGGCGCGGAACGCGTGCTCGCCCATTTCGACGCCGCCGCCGCCGCGGGGGCGCTCGAGGACTTCGACGGCACCCGCGCGCTGTGGAGCACCGAGCGCTGCGACGCACCCGCGCGCGTGTGGAGCGTCGACGTCCGCTCGGGCACGGCCGCGCCGGCGCCCCGGCCCGCCATCTGCGCGCTCGGCGA
>JBBQAA010000072.1:0-12888 GCA_038276395.1 Solirubrobacterales bacterium
CTCGCGGGCGTGCCCGACGCGGGCGCCCCGGCGGCGCCCGGCGCGCCGGACCTGCCCGCCGCCGTGCTCGGGGGCGTTGACGAGGAGGTTGGGCGCGGCCTGGGCGAGGCGACGGCGGTCGCCGAGCACCCACGCGCCCGCCACGACCTCTCCGAGGCGGAGCTCGGCCCCGTGGTGGGCGGCGACGGGCGCGGCCGCGCCCGCGGCGGCCGCCGCCAGCGCCGAGAGGTCGACGCGGCGGCGCTCGAGGCGCGCGGCGCGCCCGCGCCCCGCGGCCTGGAGGTCCTCCAGGGCGTGGCCGGCGCGGGCGAGCTCGGCGTCGATCGCCGCGAGGATCGCCGCCGCGCCGCCCGAGCGCGCCGCGCCGGGAAGGCCGAGGCGCGCGGCGGCGAGCGGCCCGCGCAGCTCGTGGCAGGCCCGGGCGATCAGGCGCGCGCGGCGCTGGAGCTCGACGGCGAGCGCGAGCGCGAGGACGCCCGGCACCGCGGCGAGGGCGAGCGCGCTCACGCCGCCGACGCGGCCGGGGCGGCGGGCCCGTCGGTCAGCCGGTAGCCGACGCCCCAGACGTTGACGATCCAGCGCCCGCCGCGGCGGGAGAGCTTCTGGCGCAGCCGGCAGGCGTGGGAGTCGAGCGTCCTCGTGTGGCCGATCGAGCGAAAGCCCCAGACGTCGCGCAGGAGCTCTTCCTTGGTGAAGACGCGGGTCGGCTCGGCGGCGAGCGCGCGCAGCAGCGCCCACTCCTTGGCGGCGAGGACGAGCGGCTCGCCGGCCAGCGTGACCGCGCGCGAGACCGGATCGACCTCGAGCTCCCCGATGCGCAGCGGCTCGGTCCGCGGGCGGCCCTGGGCGCGGCGGATGAGGGCGGCGACGCGCGCCCGCAGCTCCGGGTAGGCGAAGGGCTTGACCACGTAGTCGTCGCAACCGCGGTCCCAAGCGCGCATGCGGTCAAGCGCGCCCGCGCGGCCGGAGAGCACGAGCAGCGGCAGGTGGGGGTCCGTGCCCCGGCCGAGGCCGCGGGCGGCGCGCACGCGCCGGATGAGCTCGAGGCCGTCGGCGTCGGGCAGCCCGAGATCGAACACCGCGAGGTCGGGCGCGCGGGAATCGAGCAGCGCCAGCGCGCCGCGCGCCGAGTCGGCGACGATGAGCTCGTAGCCGTCGGCGCTCAGGTTGTCGGCGAGGAACGTGCGCGTCGCCGCGTCGTCCTCGACGAGGAGGATGGTGCTCCGCTCGTCGTTCATGCCCGCCCTAGGGCGTTACCGACGCGGTCTCGCCCCCCTTTGCAAGTCCCCGTGCAGGGGTGCAAAACGGGGAGGACTCCCGCGTATCATGCCGACGCCCGCGCCGGGAAGGACTCCGGGGCGCTTTCCCCATGCACCGACGCGGAAGCTATACCTCAGGCGACGACTTCGTGCTCGAGTACGGCGAGCTGCGCTTCACCTTCAACGAGCGCGACTTCTCCGAGCGTTGCGAGCAGGCGGCCAAGCGGGTCGGTTTCGTCGGCGGGCTCCTGTCCGACGGCGAGGCGGAGGACCTCGTGAACCTCGTCGTCAACGGCGAGGTCGCCGAGCCCGCCTCGGGCCTCGGCGAGCACGTCAACGACTGCTGGCCGGAGCTCGTCGGCCCCGCCGAGCGCTCGCTCGTGCACTGGCTGCGCCGGCTCATCTTCCGCTCGGCCTGGCTCGACCAGCGCGTCAAGGAGGGCGAGCTCGACGTCGTCTTCGCGCCCGAGTCGGGGACGTTCCTCTACGTGCAGCCCGACCGCGACGACGAGCCCATCGAGCTCGCGCCCGAGCCCTCCTGGGGCCGGGTCGCCTACACCCGGCGGTAGGAAGCCGCCCTACGCGGCGGCGGCCTCGGCGCGCGCCTTGGCGATCGCCGCGGCGCCGTCCTCGCCCACGAGCCGCTCGGGGCGCAGCGTGCCGCTGGCCGTGAGGTCGACGGCGGGAAAGACCTGCGTGCCGGCGAGCGCGACGTCGAGGGCGATCACGGTCGTCTCGCCCCCGAGCGGGGCGGGCGCCGTCGCGATGAGCGTGAGCGAGCCGGCGTCGCTCACGTTGCGGGCCTGGGAGAGGATCCGGCGCGCGGCGCCGGCCGGGATGTGCTCGAGGGAGTCGATGAGGACCGCGGCGTGGCCGCCGCGCGCGGCGGTGCGCCGCGCGCGCTCGACGACGCGCTCGACGCCATGGGTCTGGGCGTCCGGCGCGGCGGCGAAGGACACCGCGGCAGCGGGCTCGACGGCCCCCTGCTTCCACTCGGCGATCTCCTCGGGCCGGACACCGGCCAGGGCGACGGAGACCTCGAGGTCCTCGTGGGCGGCGAGCGCGCCGGCGAGGCGGCGGAGCGCCTCGGTCTTGCCCGCGCGCGGGGCGCCGGTGATGAGGACGCGCGAGCCGCGGCCGAAGGGAGTCAGCCACTCGATGGCCTTGAGGGTCGGCTCGTCCGGGCCCTCGGGGCCGCCCCCGAGCGCGAAGCGCTCGCTGGGGAGCTCGGCGGGGAGGTCGTCGAAGGCGGGGGTGCCGTCGCCGCCGGCGACCTCGTCGGCGGCCTTGCCGTTGATCGTCTCCACGCGCACGAGGGAGGGACGGCGCTCGGAGCGCCGGGGGGGACGCACGGGCCCGGCGATGACGTCACCCGAGACGAGCTCGCAGCGGCGGACCTGGGCGGGCGAGACGTAGACGTCGCCGTCGGCCGGGTCGGGCGGGTCGACGCGGACGAAGGCCGAGCCGTTGCCGAGGACCTCGATCGGGCCCTCGACCGTCTCGGGGACGTCGGGCGCGGCGGGCGCGACGACGTCGGGGGCGTCATCGTCGGTGGCGTCGTCCTCCCCGCCCCGGGCGGCGCCGCGGCTGCGGCCGCCGCGCGCGCGGCGCCGACGGGCGGGGCGCTCCTCCTCGGCGTCCTCGGGCGCCGGCTCGGCCTCGGCGCCCTCCGGCTCGTCCTCGGGCTCGACGCTCTCCGGCTCGGCGCCCTCCACGGCGCCCCCCGAACGCTCGAGGATCGCGTCGATCAGATCCGCCTTGCGCAGCCGGCGAAAGCCGTCGAGGCCGAGCTCCGCGGCGATGACGTGGAGGTCGGCGAGCGGGCTCTCGCTGAGGGATTCGGGGTCAAGGACGGCCATGGGCGTCCTGACCCTAGTACACCCTCCGGCGGCTTACCTACTTCCCCGGCCGGGCGACCTGGACGGCGCGCGCACGCGGACCTCGAAGTGCACCGCGCGGAGGTTGCGCGCGCGGTCGCGGGCGACGGCGCGGACTGCGTAGCGGCCGGGCGAGAAGTCGTGGGTCAGGCGCTTCCCGCTCGCGCGCGAGCCGTCCCCCCCAGCTCGGTGGACATGCCACGGCCGGACGGTCGTCCCCGATCCGGCGTCGGCGCCGGGCGCGGCGTCGAGCACGCCCGGGATCGGCTGCCCGCGCCCGCCGTGGAACGCGACGGCGTGGACGTCACCGCCCGCCCCGAAGGCGAGCAGCCCCTTCAGGCGTCCGGCGAGGTCGAGCGCGGGCGGCCCGGGCGCCCTGTCTCCGCTCCACAGGACCTGCGGCGCACCGAAGGCCCGACTTCCCGGCCCCGGTAGGCGGCGAGCACGTGCGCCCCGGAGCTCCACGCCACCGCGAGCCCGCCGTCCCCCGCGGCCAGCACGGGCGCGCTCGCGTCGGCGGGCGCGCCTGGGGCGACGGGGACGGGCGCGCCGAAGCGGCCGCCCCGAGACGGCGCGTAGAGGAGCACGCCGCCGCGCAGGAAGGCGCCGCCCCCGGTACCGTCGCGCGCGAGGTCGAGACTCGGGGTGCCCATCACGCCGGGGTCGCCGAGCGGCGCCGGGAGACCAGCCCGCCCGTGCATCCGACGGTGACAGGGCGGATCGCCAGGAGGAGCGGACGCCGCATCCTTCAGCCCGCCATGCCGACACCTTCGAGCGCGGCCTCCCGGGCCCACTCCTCGGTCTCGTGCGCCACCCGCACGGCGTCCCATCCGAGCTCCTGCCCGAGCGCGGCGGCCACCCGCCCGGGGGCGCCGTCGGCCTCCGGGCCGAGCTTGCGCCCGGCGAGGAGAGCAAGCCGGGTGCGGCGCAGGAGCACGTCCCCCACTGTGCGCGCCTGCTCGTGGCGGGCCGCGTAGGCCGCCTCGGCGAGCACGTCGGGCAGGCCGGGGAGGATCGGCTGGGCCCAAGCCCCGCGCTCGGCGGCGACATCGAGCACGGCCTGAGCGCGGTGGCCGTAGCGCGCGGCGAGCGCGGGCAGCGACTCGGGGGGCACGCCCTCGGGCGGCCGCAGCTCGGCCGGGTCGGCGGCGGCGCCGAGCGGAATCTCGTGGGTGCGGCACGCCGCCTCCCGCCCCTCCCGCTCGACGAGCCGGTCGACGGCCATCTTCGCCATCCGCCGCCAGGTCGTGAGCTTCCCGCCGGTGATCGTGATCATCCCGCTCGAGGTCTCGTAGAGCTCGGCCTTGCGGGAGATGTCGACGGACTTCTTCGGGTCCCCGGAGGAGATGAGCGGGCGCACGCCGGCGTAGGCGCCGGCGACGTCACCGGGCCCGAACGTCGTCCCGAAGAAGCGGTTGACGGCGTCGAGCAGGTAGCCGACGTCGTCCTCCGCGGGCGCCACGGTGTCGAGCGTGCCCTCGTAGTCGTTGTCGGTCGTGCCGATGAGTGAGCGCCCGAGCCAGGGCAGCGCGAAGATCGTGCGCCCCCCGCCCGCGGGCACGATCGCGCCGGAGACGAGCGGCAGCGCCTCGGGCTCGAGCAGGATGTGGGTGCCGCGGCTCGGGCGGATGACGGGGACCTCGGCCTCGTCGTGCAGCTCGGCCGGGCGCAGGCGGTCGGCCCAGACCCCGGTGGCGTTGACGACGCTTCCGGCGCGCACTACGAGCTCCTCCCCGCTCTCGAGATCCCGCGCGCGGACGCCGGTGGCGCGGCCGTCCTCCTGCTCGAGCTCCGAGACCTCGAGCCGGTTGGCGCACACCGCGCCGAAGCGCTCGGCCTCAGCGAGCACGGTGAGCACGAGGCGCACGTCGTCGGTCTGGCAGTCGTAGAACAGGTAGCCCGCGCTGACGTCCCGGGCGGCGAGCGCCGGGATCCGCTCGAAGACCTCCTCGGCAGTGATGATGCGGTGGCGCTCGGGGCTCCAGTCCTCGGGGTCGCGCCCCTTGCGCAGCCGCGGCCGCGCCATGACGTCGTACATGTTGAGGCCGACACCGATCAGGCGGTCGAGCCGCGCGCCGTCGAGCGCGGGCACGACGAGCGGGAGCGGCGTGACCAGGTGGGGCGCGAGGCGGACCATGAGCTGGCGCTCGAGCAGCGCCTCGCGCACGAGGCCGAGGTCGAAGTTCTGCAGGTAGCGCAGGCCGCCGTGGACGAGCTTCGAGGAGCGCGAGCTCGTCCCCGCCGCGAAGTCCCGCTGCTCGAGCAGGGCCACCGAGTAGCCGCGCGAGGCGGCGTCGAGCGCGACCCCGGCGCCGGTGATCCCGCCGCCGACGACGACGACGTCCCACGTCTCGCGGGCCAGGGCCTCGAGGGCGCGCTCGCGGGCGAGCATCTAGACGGAGGGCAGGCGGACGACGCTCGTCCAGAAGCCCTCGACCTGGCGCAGCACGCCGATGAAGTCGTCGAGGCCGACCGGCTTCGTGATGTAGCAGTTGGCGTGCAGGTCGTAGGAACGCAGGACGTCCTCCTCGGCCTTGGAGGTGGTGAGCACGATGACGGGGATCGCCCGGATCCGCGGATCGCTCTTGGCCTCGGCCAGCACCTCGCGCCCCGACATGCGCGGCATGTTCAGGTCGAGCAGGACGAGATCGGGGCGCGGCGCCGCCTCGTGCGGTGGTTCGTGGCGCAGGAAGGCGAGCGCCTCGACCCCGTCGTGGGCGACGCTCAGCCTGTGGCTCGGGGCGCCGTCCTTGAGCGCCTCCTGGGTCAGGCGCACGTCGGCGGGGTTGTCGTCGACAAGGAGGACCTCGAGCGGGCGCGAGAGAGGGTCGGCCACGCGGCTCAGGGTAGACGCGCGGCGGCTACTGCACCGCGGGGCAGCCAGAGTTCTCCGTGGCGCCGGTGGGCTGGTCGTCGACACGGGCACGCCCCGGACCCTCGGCGGGCGCGAGCGAGCCGCGGCGGAGATCTCGTTCACCCTGCCGCGCGGGACGGACTGCCCGAGCGCTCTCGCCCGCCGCACGCGCACGACCGCGGCGCGCGCGGTGCTCGCCACGGAGCACCCGATGCGCGACCTGCACGACCTCTCGGGCTGGGCGCTCGAGACGGGCGTCGAGCTCGCGACATCGAGGGCTCCCGCCCGGGCGTCGAGGTCACCTACCTGGCAGTTGACTACATAGGAGCGCTGAGAGGCGAAACGTCCACACCAATCCTGCCCCGCGCGGCCGCCTGGCGCTCGTCGCCCGCGCCACGCGGTACGAGCTGAAGGGCCCGCTCCGCAACAAGCGCGCGCTTCTTCAGCCTCGTGTTCCCGGTCGTACTGCTCGTCTGCCTCTCGGCGGCCTTCGGGCCGGGCACTCCCGCCGTCAGCTCGGGGCGCTGACGCGGCGCCGGGCGGCGCCCGTGCCCGCCTGGAGCATCGTCGTCTCGAGCTCGCTGGCCACGGCGATCCTCGCGCTCGCCTCGGCCGCGCTCATGCTCGCGATCGGCCGGCTCGTCTACGGCGTCGGCCTCTCGGCCCACGCTCGGCGCCAGCGCCATCACGCTCGGGCTCGCGACGGTCTCCTTCTGCGCCGTGGCCTTCGCGCGGTGGCGGCCGTCATCACCTCGCCCGACGCGGAGGGGCCGATCGTCCGCTTCGTGACCTTCCCCCTGTTCTTCGTCTCGGGGATCTGGCTCCCGGTCGGCGGCCTCCCGGCCGGGGTGAAGGTGGCGGGCGACGCGTTCCCGGTCGCGCCGCTGGCCGTGCCCTGCACCAGTTCGCGCGCGGAACGCTGTCCTCCGCCCTCGTGCCGAGGAACCTTGCGATCTCGCGGCGTGGGGCCTGGCGGCCACGGCGCTCGCGACCCGGCGCTTCTCCTGGCTGCCGTCGCGGACGACGGCGTGAGGCCCGAGTCGCGCTCAGTTCCACTCGGGCGGGGCCAGCGTGCCCCGCTCGATGCCCGTCTGGATCGAGACCTTCCAGTGCTCGTCCATGGCCTGGAAGCGGCCCGTGGAGAGGAGGCCCTGGAAGAGCCGTGCGGCGCGCGAGCCGTCGAAGACCGACTTCACGCGCTGCGGGCCGCCGACGGCGGCGAGGTGCTTGCAGAGGTCGAGCTCCGAGTCGAGGTCGTACCCGAGCGCGCGCTCGGCGATGACGTCGACGTCGGGTCCCGCGCTCGTCTGATGTCTGTTCGCCATGCCCAAGTCCTCGTTCGGTCCCTTTCCCGATCCAACGGCCAGGCATGCACGAACTTGCGCGGAGAGGTGGACAGATGGCCCTTGCGGGCCCCGCGCTACAGGCCCTGGACCTCGCCGACGACGTCGGAGACCGAGCCCTTGGCGTCGCCGAAGAGCAGCGCCGTCTTCGGGTTGTAGAAGAGCGGGTTGTCGATCCCGGCGAAGCCCGAGCTCATCGAGCGCTTGAGCACGATCACCGACTGCGCCTCGTCGACCTGGAGGATCGGCATGCCGTAGATCGGCGAGTCGGGTTGGTCCTTGGCCGCGGGGTTCGTCACGTCGTTGGCGCCGATGACGAGGACGACGTCCGTGCGCGGGAACTCCGGGTTGATCTCGTCCATCTCCTTGAGATGGTCGTAGGGCACGTCGGCCTCGGCGAGCAGCACGTTCATGTGCCCGGGCATGCGGCCCGCCACGGGGTGGATGCCGAACTTGACCTCGACTCCGCGCTTCTCGAGCTCGCGCATGAGCTCCTTGACCGCGTGCTGGGCCTGGGCCACGGCCATGCCGTAGCCGGGGACGATGACCACCTGGCGCGCGTAGGAGAGCTGGATCGCCGCATCGGCCGGCGAGGTCGAGCGCACGGTCCCGCCGTCCTCCCCGCCGCCGCCGCCGCCGGCCGGCGCGGTGACGGTGCCGCCGAAGCCGCCCGCGACGATAGCCGGGATCGAGCGGTTCATCGCCTCGGCCATGAGGTTCGTGAGGATCGTGCCCGAGGCGCCGACGATCATGCCCGCGACGATCAGCGCCGTGTTGTCGAGCGCGACTCCGGTGGCCGCCGCCGAGAGCCCGGTGAAGGCGTTCAGCAGCGAGATGACGACGGGCATGTCCGCCCCGCCGATGGGCAGGACGACCATGTTCCCGAGCACGGCGGCGGCGAGCAGCACGCCGATGATGAGGATCTCCGCGTGGGAGCCGGCGACGATGGCCACGCCGAGACCGACGGCGACGAGCAGCAGCACGGCGTTCAGGATCTGCTGGCCGGGCACCGTGATCGGCTTGCCGGGCAGGAGCTCCTGGAGCTTGGCGAAGGCGATGTTCGAGCCCCAGAAGGAGACCGAGCCGATGATCGCCGCGAACACGGAGAAGACCGCCACGTAGGTCGGCGTGTCGGCGTAGCCGCCCGTGCGGCGGAACTCGAGCCAGGCGATGAGCGCGACGGCGCCGCCGCCCACGCCGTTGAAGAGCGCGACCATCTGCGGCATCGCCGTCATGCGCACCCGCCGCGCGGCGGGGATGCCGACCGCGGCGCCGATCGCAACGCCCGCGAGGATGATCCCCCAGTTGCCGACCTCCGGGGTGAGCAGCGCGGCGACGACGGCGATGGCCATCCCCACCGCGGCGATCCGGTTGCCCCGCACCGCCGTCCGCGGCCCGGTCAGCCCGGAGAGGCCGTAGATGAACAGGCCGAAGGCGACGATGTAGGCCGCCTGGATGAAGTTGCGGTCCTGGAAAAAGGACCCGAGGAGCGGATGGGTCATGACGTCGGCGGCCGCTCCGCCTCGGGGGAGCGCTCGTCGGGCTTTGCCTTGAACATCTCGAGCATCCGATCGGTGACGAGGAAGCCGCCGACGACGTTGATCGTCCCGAAGGCGATGGCGATGACGAGCAGGATCTTGTTGAGGACGCCGTCCCCCGCCACCCCGGCGATGATGAGCCCGCCGAGCAGGACGATCCCGTGGATCGCGTTCGTGCCCGACATGAGCGGCGTGTGCAGGGTGTTCGGGACCTTGGAGATCACCGCGTAGCCGACGAAGCCGGCGAGCACGAGGATCGCGAGGTTCGTGATGAGCATGGTTCTCAGCCCTCCTCGGCTGCGGTGGTGGCGGCGGCCGGCTCGGGGTCGGGGTCCTGCCTGCCGGCCACGCACGCGCCCTTGATGATGTCGTCTGACCAGTCGAGGGAGAGCCGCCCGTCCTCCCCGGTCATCAGCTCGAGCAGCGACTGGATGTTCCGCGCGTAGAGCTGGGAGGCGTGCTCGGCGAGCGTCGAGGGGAGGTTCAGCGGCGCGAGGATCTTCACGCCGTGCTCGATCACGGTCTCGCCCGGCTGCGAGAGCTCGCAGTTGCCGCCCGCCTCGCCTGCGAGATCGACGATGACCGACCCCGGCTTCATGCCCTGCACCGCCTCGGCGGTGACGAGCTTCGGCGCCGGGCGGCCGGGCACGAGCGCCGTCGTGATGACGATGTCGACCTTGCCGATCGCCTCGGAGAGCTGCTTCTGCTGCTCGGCCTGCTGCTCCTCGGTCAGCTCCTTGGCGTAGCCGCCCTCCCCTTCGAGGTCGCCGCCGAGCTCGAACTCGAGGAACTTCGCGCCGAGCGACTCGACCTGCTCCTTGACCGCAGCGCGCACGTCGAAGGCCTGGACGACGGCGCCGAGGCGGCGCGCGGTGGCGATGGCCTGCAGGCCGGCCACGCCGGCGCCGAGGACGAGCACCGTGGCCGGGCGGATCGTGCCCGCGGCGGTCATGAGCATCGGCAGATAGCGGCCGAGCTCCTGGGCGCCGAGCAGCGCAGCACGGTAGCCGCCGACGTTGGCCTGGGAGGACAGGGCGTCCATCGACTGGGCGCGCGAGATGCGTGGCACGGACTCGAGCGCGAAGGCGGTGACGCCCGCCGACTCGAGACGCTCGACGCCCTCCTTGTCGGTCAGCGGCTGCAGAAAGGAGACGAGCGTCTGCTCGGAGCCGAGCTTTCCGGCCTCCTCGGCGGAGGGCGGCGCGACCTTGACGACGACCTCGGCGCCCCAGGCGCCGCTCGCGTCGACGAGCTCGGCCCCGGCCTCGGAGAACGCCTCGTCGGGGATGAGCGCGCCCTCGCCGGCGCCGCGCTCGATCCGTACCGAGTGCCCGGCCTCGGTGAGCTTCTTCACCGTCTCGGGCACGAGCCCGACGCGGCGCTCGAGCTCTGCGGTCTCCTTGGGCACGCCGATCTGCATGGCGGCGGACCCTACCGAACCGGCGCCAGCAGAAGGCCGGCGATCACCCCGGCGGAGCGCGCGAGGCGGAGCGCGCGCGGGGAGGCCGGCGGCGCGGCCGCCTGGGGTCTGTGTGCCTTCTTCCGGTGCGGACGGCGGGCCGGCGCGCGCCGCCGCTGCCCCGAGGGATGTGTCCGGGCCGCGGCGGCCGGGCGAGGGCTCGGCCGGGGCGCGGCCGCTACCCCCTCTCGGGGCACGGCGGCGAGCGGGAAGGTCCTCCCCCGCCGCGCGAGCTCGACCTGGCCGGTGACCCAGACCGGGGTCTGCGCGCTCTCGCGCGAGTAGCGGACGCTGCCGTCCGGGCGGGTCAGGCGGGCCAGGTAGATCAGCGGCGAGGGGGCGCCGCGGCGGTGCAGGCGCCCCGGGTCGCGGCCGAGGGCGATCACCCCCTGCACGGCCCAGGCCGTCGACTGGGCGTTGGAGAGGCCGTCCGCCTGGCCCCAGCCGCCGTCCCGGTCCTGGTGGCGGGCGAGCCAGCCGTAGCCCCGCGCGGCCGCGCGCCCGCGGCCGCGCCCCGCGGCGACGAGGGCCTGGAGGACGGCGCCCGTGTCGTCGGCGTCGCTCGCGCCGCCGCGGCGAAAGAAGTTCCAGCCGCCGTCCCGGTCCTGCTCGCGCTCGAGCCAGCGTGCGGCGGCGCTCACCCGCGCGGTGGGCGCCCCCGTGATCCCCAGGGCGAATACCCCGAAGGCGGTGAGGTTGACCTGGCCGTCGAACGACCCGTCGCGGCGGCGGTGGCGGGCGAGCGCGGCGACGAGGTCGCGACCGCCGAAGGAGCGTGGCGACACCCCCGCGGCGCCGAGCACGAGGATCGTCCGCTCGAGGTCTCCGGCGCTGCTCAGCCGGCGGGCGCCCGTGCGCAGGGAGTCGAGCGGCGAGCGTCCGCCGCGGGTCACGTCCTGCGGGTTCAGCCCGCCGGCCGCGAGCCCGAGCGCGGCCCAGCTCGTGTAGAGCGCCGAGGACGGCGCGCGCGGAGCGGCGCCGAAGCCGCCGTCGGCGTTCTGCGCGCGTACGAGGTAGGAGCGCGAGGATGCGGCGAGCGCCAGGGGCGAGGCAGCCAGGACCGCGAGCACCGCAAAGGCGGCGACGGGCGCCGCCGCCGGGCGCCAGACCACCTGGGAGCGGCGGCGGAAACGGGCCAGCGCGCGGAATAGCGCCGACCCGAAGACGAGCGCGAAGAGGACGTTGCCCACCGCGTGGGCGATGTTCCAGGCCACCGAGGTCCCCAGGTCCATGGCCAGGAAGCGCCCGCCGAGGTCAGAGCCTCCGGCCAGCGAGGCGGTGCCGAAGTCGAGGATCGCGCCGAACATGAGCCCGGCCGCGCCGCAGGCTGCGGCGAGCGGCACGCGCCGCGCCGCCATCCGCTCCCCGCCGAGCCGGACGAGCACGGCGCCGAGGATCCCGCACAGCCCCCAGGCGAGCATCTGCCACGGCGTCCACGGACCCTGGCCGAAGAACACGTTGGAGGCGAGCGCGGCCACCGCGCCCACCGCGAAGCCCGCCGGTCCCCCGAGGGCGGCGCCGGCGATGAGCACGATGTCGGTCGTCGGCTTGACGTTCGGGACGGGCGCGAAGGCGATCCGCCCGAGCGCGGCGAGCGCGGCCAGCGTGGCGACGAGGGCGAGCACCCGGGCGGGCGGGCGCGAGCGCTCGTACCACGCGACGCCGACCGCGAGGGCGGCGAGGAGCAGCAGGAGGGAGGCGAGCGGCCAGGTCATGGGACGGGAACCGGGTCGGGGACGGTACGGGTCAGCAGCGCGGCGCCCGCCGCGGGCAGCAGGGCGCGGCCGGAGAGGATGCGCGCGGTCTCGGGGGCGAAGTACCAGCCGCCGGCGAGGACCTCGCCGGCCGGGCCGTCGGCCACGATCTCCCCCTCGCCGAGGAGCACGACGCGGCCGCCGAGCGCGGCGGCCAGCTCGGTGTCGTGGGTGGCGACGACGACCGCCGTACCCGCGGCGGCGGCGCGCGCGAGGTCGGCGACGAGCCGGTCGCGGTGCTCGGAGTCCATCCCCCGGGTGGGCTCGTCGAGCAGCAGCGCAGCGGGCCGCGCGGCGGGGGGCGGCGGCGCGACGATGGCCAGCGCGAGGCGCTGCCGCTCCCCACCGGAGAGGTCGCGCGGGTGGCGGACGGCGGCGGCCTCGAGCCCGGCCGCGCGCAGGGCCTCCGGCCCCGCCTCCTCCCCCACCGTCTCGTGCACGAGGTAGTCGTTCGGGTTCTGCAGCAGCAGCGCGACCCGGCCCGCGGCGCTGAGCCTGCCGCGCGTGGGCTGCTCGAGCCCGGCGGCGATGCGCAGGAGCGTCGACTTCCCCGCGCCGTTGCGGCCCATGAGCGCGACGGTCTCCCCCGGCGCGACGGTAAGGGAGACGCCGCGCAGCGCGGTCGGGCCCTCGCGGCGCTCGCGCCAGATGCGCTCGAGCGCAAGGGCGGGAGCCGGCCCGGCGGCGCGGCGGCGGGAGCGGCGGGGCCGCGGCGGGGGGGCGGGCGGCGGGGCCGGCCGCGGGGGGGGCCCCCCCCCGGCCCCCCGCGGGCGCGGCCCCGTGTCGCGCGGCGGGGGCGGCGCC
>JBBQAA010000073.1:0-53001 GCA_038276395.1 Solirubrobacterales bacterium
CGGGCGCTGGCTGCGCCGGCACGGCGCGACGCTCGTCCTGTAGGCCCTGATCGCGCGCTTCGGGCATCGAGTGGCTGGGGGCGCGCGGTATGCGCGCAGTCTCAGCCACTCGTTGCCCAAAGCGCGCGCTCGTCATCCCGCGCGGGGCGAGGCCTGAGGCGGTACGCCCGTCGTCAGCTTGACGCCGCGAAGCGCGGCGCGGCGGTGCAGGCGAAAGCACGTGCGCCGCCGGCGCTCCTCGGAGACCACCCGGGGCGCCGCGGCGAACAGCTGGAGTGCGCCGTAGGTCGCCACCGCGAGCCCGCCGCCGAAGAAGAGGAGCCCGCCGGCGTTGACGAGGACGATCCACGCCCCCCCGGCGACGACGCCCGTGGCCGTCTCGCCGAGGAGCTGGCGGCGCACCACGGGGGCCGGGACGGCCGAACGCCCCGGGAGGGCGGCGCGGAGCGGGCGGTCAGTCGTCCAGCGGCCCGGCGCGCCGAGCGGGGTGCCCCGCCGCGACGCCGCCCCGCCGAGCACGAGGAGCAGAGCCGGGACGAAGAGAAGGCCCGCCCACCAGGCCGGGTAGTGGATGAAGACGCCGGGGAGAGCGAGCAGCGCCAGCGCCAGCCCGACCAGCAGCGCGCAGGCACCCGAGAGGCGGAGGTACTGGACGTAGCGCATCACCGCGCGGCCCCGAGCGCGCGGCGCAGCGCGCGGTACGGCGACTCGCCGTCGGGGACCTCGACGCTCGCGCGCGCCAGGCGACCCCGCCAGGCGGTCGCCCTGCGGTCGCCGCGGACGTCGACGCCGGCACGCACGCTCGGCAGGGGATGGCGGGGGCCGGAAAGCTCGATCCGGGCGGCGACGAGCTCGCCGGGCTCGAAGCGGCGCACGCGCAGGTCGACCGCGTCGCGGCCCGGGCCGCGCTCGGCGGCCCGGGCCGCGTCCTCGAGCGCCCGCAGGGCCTCCTCGAGCGAGGCGTGGCGCGTGCGGCGAACACGCCCCTCCGTCCTCACGATCACGCGCCAGCTCACGCGCGGAAAGCTACGCGCGCTACGCGGCGAGCTGCACGCGCAGCTCGTCCACGGCGCCGTGGCGCTCGCGCTCGAGCGTGCGCCCGAGCCGCGCCAGCAGCCGCCGCACGGGCTCGTTGTCGGCCAGCACCTGGGCCGTGAAGGCGCGGATCCCGCGCTCCTCCGCGTCGGCGACGAGCCGGTCGAGCAGCGCCGTGCCGATCCCGCCGCCCTGCATCGCGTCGCCCACGACGACGGCGAACTCCGCCGTGTCGGGGGCGCCGGCCAGGCGCACCCAGCGCCCGACGCCGAGGATCGTGTCGCGATCCTCCGCGGGCGTCGCCACCCACGCGACGTGGTTCCAGCCGTCGACCTCGGTGAAGTACGCCAGTTCCCGACCGCTCAGCCGCGGGTGCGGAGAGAGGAAGCGCCGGCACTGGGACTCGGGGGAGACCTGGTCCCAGGCGGCCACGAGCGCGGCCTTGTCACCGGGGGAGATGGGACGCAGGGAGAACTCCACGCATCCATGCTCTCGCCTCGAACAGACGTTCTATGTGCGATGCGTCACCGCTCGTCGATCGGCTTGTAGTCGCGCTCCCGCTCGCCGGTGTAGATCTGCCGCGGGCGGGCGATCTTCTGCTCGGAGTCCTGCACCATCTCGAGCCACTGGGCGATCCAGCCGCTCGTGCGCCCGATGGCGAACATGACCGGGAACATCGCCACGTCGAGCCGCAGCGCCTCGTACATGAGACCCGAGTAGAAGTCGACGTTCGGGTAGAGCTTGCGCGAGGTGAAGTAGTCGTCGTCGAGCGCGCGCTTCTCGAGCTCGGAGGCGAGGTCGATCTTCGGGTTGCGGCCCATCACCTCGTAGACGTCCTCGAGGTGCTTCTTGATGATGCGAGCCCGCGGATCGTAGTTCTTGTAGACCCGGTGGCCGAAGCCAATGAGCTTCTCCTCGCCCTTCTTCACGCCCTCGAGGAAGTCGGGGATGTTGTCCTCCGTGCCGATCCGGTCGAGCATCCGCAGCGCCTGCTCGTTGGCGCCGCCGTGGAGCGGGCCGTAGAGCGCGGCGACGCCGGCGGCGAGCGCCGAGTAGGGGTCGACCTGGGTCGAGCCCACTGAGCGCACAGCACTCGTCGAGGCGTTCTGCTCGTGGTCGGCGTGGAGGATGAAGAGGACGTCGAGCGCCCGCTCGAGCCGCGGGTCGGGCTCGTACTTCAGCTCGGTCATCTTGTACATCATCGAGAGGAAGTTGCCGGCGTAGGACAGGTCGTTGTCCGGATAGATGTAGGGCTGCCCCATCGAGTGGCGGTAGGCGAAGGCGGCGAGCGTCGGGACCTTCGCCAGCAGGCGGATGATCTGGATGTTCCGGTTCTCCTCGTCCTTGATGTCCGAGGCCTCGGGGTAGAACGTCGACAGCGCGCCCGTGGCCGCCAGCAGCATCCCCATCGGGTGCGCGTCGTAGCGGAAGCCGTGCATGAAGTCCTTGACGTTCTCGTGCACGTAGGTGTGGATCGTGATGTCGTGGCACCACTGGTCGAGCTGCTCCTTGGTCGGCAGCTCGCCGTAGATCAGCAGGTAGGCGACCTCGAGGTAGCTTGACTTCTCGCACAGGTCCTCGATCGTGTAGCCGCGGTACTCGAGCACTCCGGCGGCGCCGTCGATGAAGGTGATCGCCGAGCGGCAGGACGCCGTGTTCGTGTAGGCCGGGTCGTAGGTCATCATCCCGAACTCGTCCTCGGTGACCTTGATCTGGCGGAAGTCCATCGCCTTGACGGTCGCGTCCTCGATCGGGATCTCGTAGGACTTGCCCGTCCGGTTGTCGGTGACCGTGAGCGTGTCGCTCGTCCCGCCGGCCTTGGCGCCGTTCTCCTGGCTCTGCGTCTCGGTGCTCACAAGCTCTTGTCTCCTCAGGTGGTCAGGTCCCGCCCCTACGTTCTCCCACGATGATCACACGGGGAAACCGAGCTTGACGGGACCCGTCGTCTTCGACTGCGACGGTGTGCTCGTCGATTCCGAGCCGATCGCCAACCGGGTGCTGGCCGAGGTGCTGAGCGAGGCGGGGCTGAGGATGACCCCGGAGGAGTCGGTCGCGCGCTTCATGGGGCGCTCCTGGACGACGGTCGAGGCCTTCGCCGCCGACCGCGCGCCGGGGCTCAGGGAGCGCTACGAGGAGCGGATGTTCGCCGCCTTCGCCGCGGGGCTGCGCGCGGTGCCCGGGGTCGAGGCGGTGCTCGACGTGCTCGCGGCGCGCGGCGTCCCCACCTGCGTGGCCTCGAGCGGCGCGCCCGAGAAGATCGCCTTCACGCTCGGGCATACCGGTCTCCTGCCGCGCTTCGAGGGCCGGATCTTCTCGGCCGCCGAAGTCGCCCACGGCAAGCCCGCGCCCGACCTCTTCCTGCATGCCGCGGCGAAGATGGGCTGGGAGCCGGGCGCGGTGACCGTGATCGAGGACTCCGCCCCGGGCGTCGAGGCCGGGCGCGCGGCGGGTATGCGGGTGCTGGGCTACGCCGGGGGGCTGACCGACGCCGCGACGCTCCGCTCGGCCGGGGCGTATGAGGTGTTCGGCGCGATGGACGCGCTGCATGGCCTGCTCTGGCCCACGTAGCTACCGGCCGAGCGGCACGCGAATCACGTCGAGGCCAGCGGGCCGCGCAGCCGCGGGCGCGAGCACGGTGGGGAACAGAGCTCTCGTCCTGCCCGCCCGGCGCCACCGCGTGCACGGGTTCTACCTCCTGACCGTGAGGGTCAGGGGCGCGGCGACCGACCGTCAGGTCGTCAGGTTCCGCTGAGGCTCAGCGGGCGGCCGGGTCGCGGACCTGGCCGCCCGCGTAGCGGCTCTCCGTCGCGGCCGTCTGGCCCTGGTAGTGGGAGCCGAGGCCGGGCGAGCCGTAGGGCCGGAGCGCGGGCGCGTCGAGGGCCATGAAGGAGAGCTGGGCGATCGGCAGGCCCGGGTAGAGCTTGATCGGGATCCGCGTCAGGTTGGCGAACTCGAGCGTCAGGGTGCCGCGCCAGCCGGGGTCGACGAACCCGGCGGTGGCGTGGACGATCAGTCCCAGCCGGCCGAGGGAGGACTTCCCCTCCACGCGCGCGAGCACGTCGTCGGGCAGCTCGACCCACTCGCGCGTGCGGCCGAGGGCGAACTCCCCAGGATGGATGACGAACGGCTCGCCCGCGTCCGGGACGACCTCCTCGGTCAGGTCCTTGGGCGGATCGCGCAGGTCGATCGCCGAGGTCCGGTGGTTGTGGAAGACCCGGAAGGAGTCCCCGAGCCGCAGGTCGACGCTCGCCGGCTGCACGAGCTCGGGCTCCCACGGATCGATGCGGATCCGCCCCTCCTGCACAAGCCGGAGGATCGTGCCGTCGGAGAGCACGGAGGCGACGTCGCTCACGCTCGGAGTATGCCCGCGGGTGCGGAGGGATCAGGGGGGGCCGCGCGTTCCCGCGCCGCCGGGGACAGATTGATCGCCCTGGCGAGCATTCCCGTCCCGGGAGGCTCCTGGCGAGCGCCGGCCGTTAGTACCGCCTCACGGAAATACGGTCCCGTACTGGCGAGCGTCTGAGAGGGACCGGTCAGGACGGCGGGTGAGTCGATGGAGCATCGGCGATCCCGGCGGACGCAGCCAGGCGCGTTCAGGCGCCGACAGGCGGAGAGCGTTTTGCGGGAGTCGGTACTAGTGCCCGGACAGCGAGCGCCCGCGCGCCGTGACCGAGCGCACGCGGGGCGGCGAGCCCGGCGGCTGCGCCCCGTGCGGGCCGCGGCGCGTCGGCCGGGGGCGGCGGTCGCGCGGGTGCGGGTCGACGGGGCGCTTGGCGCCGCCGCCCGGCCCGGCGGGCTCCTCCTCGGGCGTCTGCTTGATCGCCCAGTGGACGAGGTAGAGCAGCAGCCCGATCGGGATCTTCAGGGCGACCATGAGCCAGATGAAGGTGACGGTCATCGGGTGCCGCCGAGGGTAACCGCTGTGGCGCCGTATGTCACGGCCGCATCGAAAGCGGGCGCGCGGCGAAGGCCGTCATCCGCTGCAGCTCGGAGACCCGCTGCTGGATCTCGCCCGAGGAGAGTCGCACCACGCGCTCGGTGCCGAACTCCTCCACGTTGAAGGACGCGACGGCCGTACCGTAGGCCATGGCCTCGCTCATGAGCGCGTGGTCCGGCGCCTCCTCCGGATGGGCGGCGAGGAACCCGACGAGCCCGCCGGCGAAGGAGTCCCCCGCGCCGGTGGGGTCGATCACCGGGTCGAGGGGGAAGGCGGGCAGCGCGAAGAACCCCTCCGGCGTGAAGAGCGCAGCGCCGTACTCGCCCTGCTTGGCCACGACCGCGCGCGGGCCCATGGCCATGACCTCGCGCGCGGCGGCCACGAGCCCGGGCTTCTCCGTGAGCTGGCGCAGCTCCGCGTCGTTCAGGATGACGGCGTCCACGCGGGAGATCGTCTCCACGAGCGAGTCCCGCGCGATGTCGATCCACAGGTTCATCGAGTCCATGGCCACGAAGCGCGCGCGCTCGCACTGGTCGTGGACCTCGCGCTGGAGGTCGGGCTGGATGTTGGCGAGGAAGAGCACGTCGCAGTCGCGCGAGGCGGCGGAGAGCTTCGGCCGGAAGGCCTCGAAGACCCCGAGCTGCGTGTCGAGGGTCTCGCGGTCGTTCAGGTCCCACCCGTACTCGCCGGCCCAGAAGAACGTCCGCCCGCCGGCTACGCGCTCGATGTCCTCGGTGTTGACCGCACGGGATTCCAGGACGGCGAGCTCCTCGGGACCGAAGTCGTCCCCCACCGGGCCAACGACGCGGACGTCGGTGAAGAACGAGGCGGCGAGGCCGAAGTGGACGGCCGAGCCGCCGAGCATGCGTTCGCGCTCCCCCCACGGGGTCTTCACGGCATCGAAGGCGATGGATCCGACGACGGTCAGGGCCACGGGGGCGGCAGCGTACTTTGAGCGTCGTGCGCGCGATCCGCATCGAGGAGTGGGGCGGGCCCGAGGTCCTGGTCCTCGCCGAGATCGAGCGGCCCGCGCCCGCCGACGGCGAGGTGCTCGTGCGCGTCGCCCGCGCCGGGGTGAACTTCGCCGACACGCACGCGCGCGAAGACGCCTACGTGGCCAAGGCCGAGCTGCCGTTCGTGCCCGGCTCGGAGGTCGCCGGGGTGAGGGAGGACACCGGCGAGCGGGTCGTCGCCCTGTGCGGCACCGGCGGCTACGCGGAGTGGGCGACGGCGCCCGCCGACCGGGTCGTGGCGCTCCCCGACGGCGTGGAGTACGAGACGGCGCTCGCGCTGATGGTCCAGGGCCTCACGGCCTGGCATCTCCTCCGGACCGCCGCGCGACTCGAGCCCGGCGACACCGTCGTCGTCGTCTCCGGCGGCGGCGGGGTCGGCTCGATGCTGTGCCAGCTGGCGAAGCCCTTCGGCGCGGGCCGGGTCATCGCCACCGCTTCGAGCGCCGAGCGCCGCGCGCTGGCCGAGGACCTCGGCGCCGACGTGGCCGTCGACGGGGACGCCGAAGGTCTCACCGAGCGCCTGCGGGAGGGCAACGGCGGGCGCGACGTCGACGTTGTGCTCGAGCTCGCGGGCGGCGCCGTCTTCGAGGCCGGCCGCCAGGCGCTGGCCCCCGGCGGGCGGCTCGTCGTCCACGGCATCTCCTCCCGCGAGGTGAACACGGTCCGCACCGGAAGCCTGCTCAAGCGCTCCCAGGCCGTCATCGGCTTCTACCTGTTCCACCGGCTGACGCAGCCCGGCGCCTTCGCCGAGCCGCTGGCCGACCTGTTCGCCCGCGCCGCGCGGGGCGAGCTGCGGGCCGTCGTCGGCGGCCTCTATCCCCTGGCCGAGGCCCGGCGCGCCCACGAGGACCTGGCCGCCCGGCGCACCCAGGGCAAGCTCCTGCTCGATCCGGAGGCCGGCGCCGCTAGCGACCCGGCCGCCTGAGCAGCCCGCGCAGCGCCACGGCGCCACGGGCGTGAGCCAGGCGCGGCAGGCCGAGGAGATCCTCGACGGTAGCGAGCAGGCCGTAGTGGTCGGTCGTCCGCCCGGAGCGCACGCTGCGGCGCGCGAGTCCGCCCGCGGCGATCGTGGCCACGCGGCCGCCGCCGCCGGTGTCGGAGGTGCCCTCGTCGAACGTGAGCAGGAGGAGGCCGCGCGGGCCGAGCGCGCGCAGCAGGGGCGGGACGTGCGCGCGGAGCCAGGCGTCGCCCGTGGCCACCGAGCAGTCGTGCATGTCGTGGCAGAGGTCCGGGGCGATGAAGGAGAACCGTGGGAGACCGCCACGCTCCGCCCCGGCGAGCCGGGAGAGCGGGACGATCCGCGCCCGGCGCGCCCGCGAGCTGCGCACGCGCGTGAGGTAGGCGAAGGGGTCGTGCTTCTGGGCGTAGCGGCCGGCGGTGGCGCCGAGGAAGCCCGCGCGGGGCAGGCCCTCCATGTAGGCGCGCCATGAGAGCCGCCGGCGCTCGAGCTGATCGACGAGGCTCGGGCCGGAGACGGGGCAGTCGGCGGCGGCGCAGTCCGAGCTGATCCCGTGGGTCGACCCCGTCACGAGCGCGAGGTAGTTGGGCAGGGAGGGGTGCGCGACGCCGCGGTAGTCCGTGGCCAACGCGTAGCGCCGGGCCAGCCCCGTCAGGTAGGGCGCGTCCGGCGAGCCGACGACGTCCGGGAGCTCGTGGTTCTCCATCACGAGCACGGCCACGCGCTCCCCCGGCACCGCGGCGAGGCGAACCGGAGGGCCGGGCGGCGTGCCCTGCGCGGCGGCGCCGCAGCCCGGGAGGAGGGCGAGCGCGACGAGCGTGGCGACGGGTCCGGCCAGGCGCATGCGCCCGACGGTAGCGACAGGCCGCGGCGCACTAGCCTCCGTCCGTGACCGCCTTCGCCGACCTCCGCCTCGAGCCCGCCCTCCTGGAGGCCCTCTTCGACGTGGGCTACGAGTCGCCGAGCCCGATCCAGGAGGAGGCGATCCCGCCGCTGCTCGAAGGGCGCGACGTGATCGGCCAGGCCCAGACGGGCTCGGGCAAGACGGCGGCGTTCGGCCTCCCCCTGCTCCAGTACGTCGACCCGGACGAGGACGGCGTGCAGGCCCTCGTCCTCACCCCGACCCGCGAGCTTTGCATCCAGGTCACGCAGGCCATCCGCGCCTACGGCGCCCGCAAGAAGGTCGACGTCGTCGCCGTCTTCGGCGGTGCCCCCATCCGCTCCCAGCAGGCCCAGCTCCGGGCGGGCGGCCAGGTCGTCGTCGGCACCGTCGGCCGCGTCAAGGACCTCATCTCCCGCCGCTCGCTCCTGCTCACCTCCGCGCGCTACGTCGTGCTCGACGAGGCCGACGAGATGCTCGACCTCGGCTTCCTCGAGGACGTCGAGAAGATCCTCGCCCTCACGCCGGGCTCCCGCCAGACGGCGCTGTTCTCGGCCACGATGCCGCCGGAGATCCGCCGCCTGGCCGAGAAGTACCTCTACGACCCCGTCACGATCAAGGTCAAGACCGCGAACCTCACCGTCGACTCCGTCGAGCAGTTCGCGCTCGAGGTCGCCCAGAAGGAGAAGACCGACGCGCTCGCCCGGGTGCTCCAGTCCGAGCGGCCCGACCAGGCCATCGTCTTCGTGCGCACCAAGATCCGCTGCGATCAGCTCTACCGCACGCTGCGCGACCGCGGGATGAACGTCAAGGCCTTGCACGGCGACATGAGCCAGGGCTCGCGCGACGGCGTCATGCTGTCGTTCAAGAGCGGCCGGCTGCCGATCCTCGTGGCCACCGACGTCGCCGCCCGCGGGCTCGACATCTCCTCGGTCACCCACGTCGTCAACTACGACGTCCCGATCTCCCCCGACGTCTACGTCCACCGCATCGGCCGCACCGGGCGCGTGGGGCGCTCCGGGCGCTCGATCACGTTCTACGAGCCCCGGCAGAAACGGGACATCGAGGCCGTCGAGCGCCACACGGGCGTGGCCCTCGCCCCCTGGGCCGAGGGCGCCCACGTGGGCCCGCAGAAGGTCGAGCAGAAGCCGCGGCGGCACTCCAAGCCGAGCGAGACGGCGCCCGCGCCGGCGAGCGGCGGGAACGGCGACGCCCCGCCCCCGCCCCCCTCGCTCGTCACGCTCATCGCCCGGGGCGGCCGGGCCAGCGGCCTCGAGCCGCGGGATCTCGTGCGCGCCGTGACCAAGGCCGCGGGCCTCGACGGGGAGCACGTGCACAACGTGCGCGTGCTCGAGCACTTCGCGCTGCTCGAGGTGGCGGAGGGCGACGTCGAGCACGTCGTCGCCTCCGCCGAGGGCGGCGAGCTGGCGCTGACGCGGGCACGCTCCTAGCCACGACGTCCTGACGCGCGCCCATACGGTGGGCGCGTGGGCACCTACGGCCGCCTCCTCCGCCTCCCGCACGTCGCGCCGCTGCTGGCCGCGAACCTCCTCTCGCGGCTGCCGCTCGGAATCACCGGCCTCGCGCTCGTCCTCTTCCTGCGCGCCGAGACCGGCTCCTTCGCGGTGGCGGGGGCGGTCTCCGGTGCGCTCACACTCGGGGTCGGGGCCTGCTCTCCGCTCGTCGGGCGGCTCGTCGATCGCCGGGGCGCGGGGACGCTCGGCCCGCTCTCCCTCCTGCACGCCGGGGGGCTCGTGGCGCTGCTCCTGCTCGGGAGGGGAGGGGCGTCGACGGCAGCGCTCCTCGCCTGCGGGTTCATCACCGGCGCCGCGCTCCCTCCCACGGCGTCGCTCCTGCGCGCGGGCTGGCCCGGGCTCGTCGCCCCCGCGCCGGAGCTCCTGAGCACCGCCTACGCGGTCGAGGCCGTGCTCATCGAGCTCATCTTCGTCACCGGCCCGCTCATCGTCGGCCTCCTCGTCCTGCTGGCCAGCGCCGGGGCCGCGCTCGCGGTCTCCGCCGTGGCCGTCATCGCCGGGAGCTGGTCGTTCCTGGCGCTGCTGCCGCCCGAGGCGACCCCCGCGCGCGGCGCGCACCTCCCGCCGGCGTCGCGGCTCGGCGCGCTCGCCGTGCCGGGGATCCGCACGATCGTCCTCCTCATGGTCCCCGTCGGGATGGCCTTCGGCCTCGTCGAGGTGGCGTTGCCCGCGCTGGCCCGCGCCGACGGCAGCCCGGAGCTCGCGGGGCTGCTCCTGTCGGTGTGGGCGGGCGCGAGCGCCGCGGGCGGGATCGCGTGGGGCGCGCGCGTCCGGGCGATCTCGGTCTCCCGCGCCCACGTCATGCTCGCCTGCGCGCTGCCCCTCGGGTTCCTGCCCGTGCTGCTCGCGCCGTCGGCGGGGCTCGCCGCGCTGCTCGTTCTCCCCGCCGGCTTCGCCATCGCCCCGCTCATCGCCACGCGCAACGAGCTCGCGGGGCGGGTGGCGCCGCCGGGGGCGTCGATCGAGTCCTTCACCTGGCCCACGACCGCGTTGCTCGCCGGCATCTCGATCGGCACGCCGCTCGCGGGCGCGCTGGCCGACGGACCGGGCTGGCGCGCCGCCGTGCTCACCGCCGTCGGCGCGGCGGCCATGGGCGCGCTCCTCACCCTCGCGCGCCGCACGACCCTCGAGCCGGCGACGGTACGGTGAGCCCATGTCCACCGCCACACTCCAGACCACCCACGGCGCCATCGAGGTCGAGCTCTTCGACGCGGACGCGCCGCAGACCGTCGAGAACTTCCGGAAGCTGGCGGGGGAGGGCTTCTACGACGGCATCGTCTTTCACCGCGTCATCCCCGACTTCATGATCCAGGGCGGCTGCCCGGAGGGGACGGGCACGGGCGGGCCCGGCTACACGTTCGAGGACGAGTTCAACGAGCACAAGGTCGTGCGCGGCGCGCTGGCCATGGCCAACGCGGGGCCGAACACCAACGGCTCGCAGTTCTTCCTCGTCACCGCCGAGGCCGCGCCGTGGCTCGACGGCAAGCACACGGTCTTCGGCCAGGTCACGGCCGGGATGGAGGCCGTCGACGCGATCGAGGGCGTCGAGACCGGGCGGGGCGACCGCCCGGTCGACCCCATGCCGGCGATCGAGTCGGTGGCGTTCGGGGACTGAGGCCGGCGCCACCCGCGGCGTCCGGTGCAGTTGTGGCCCTCTGACGACCACAAGGGCACGGACCGGCGGTCATTAGGGCCTGGCCGGGCCCGGCTCAGAACGGCCGGCGGCCGCAGCGGGCGAAGTAGACGAGCCGCGTCAGCGGCGCCGGCACGGTGGCCACCGCCGGGCCTGCGAAGCGGCGGCCGGTGTGGGCGTCCCGCCAGCAGCCGCGGGGGAAGACGACGCGGCGCGTTCGCGCTCCCTTCACGACGACCGGCGCGACGAGGACGTCCGGGCCGAGCAGCCACTCCTGATCCTCGCGGGCGAGGCGGCGGTCGCCACCCGCGCCGAGCCATAGGGGCCGGGCGACCGGGATCCCCGTCCGGTCGGCCGCCTTCCACAGCTTCAGGATGAGCGGCGCCGCGCGCGTGTGCAGGCGCGAGAGGGCGATGTAGGTGCGCAGCGTCTCGGGGCCGTACATCCACGGCGTATGAACGCCCGCGAGCAACGCGCCGTGCAGGCGGAAGACCGGCGAGAGCGCCGCCCACTCGGCCCAGCGCAGGAAGAGCTCCCGGTTTGTCGGATTCTCGTAGGGACCGATGTCGTAATAGCCGCCGATGTCGGTCCCGAAGCCGTAGGCGCCGCTCACGCCGCGCGAGAGCATGTCGGTGGCCAGCGAGGCGATCCCCGAGGCGTGGCTCCAGTCCGTCGTCTCGTCACCGGGGAAGTTCCCGCCCTCATACGCCGCCGAGCCCGGCGCGCCCGTGTTGCCCGCGCGCGTGAAGAAGAAGATGCGCCGGCCGCGGTGGGCGCGCTCCCACCAGCGCACGACGTCCCGTGTGGCTCGGGCGGCGAGCACGGGCAGGCGGTTGTGCATCGTGGCGCCGCTCGCGCCGTTGTGGAGGCGCATGCCGACCTGGACCTGCTCGCCGAAGTCCTGCATGAACCCGTCGGCGCCGAGCGCAAGCGCGGCACGGATGCGGCCCTGCCACCAGCGCACGGCGGCCGGGTTCGTGAAGTCGATGACGGCGCCGTCCTTGCCGAAGTTCGTCGTGAAGACGAACGGCCTCCCGTTCGCGCGCCGGGCCACGTAGCCGCGCGCGAGCGCCCGCGCGTAGGCGCGCGGGTCGTCGGTGCCGATCGTGTCCTTCCCGACGAACTCGCGGAAGTAGAGGAGCGCGTGGATGCCGCGCGCGTGGAGCTGCTTGATGACGCCGCGCAGGAAGGGCTTGCGGAGGAACTGCCAGCCCTCGATCCGGTAGGAGGAGACCGGCAGGTGGTAGCGCCTGAGGTCCCGCAGGTCGCCCGTGACCTCGCGCGCGTACTGCTGCGGCGTATCGACGGGGAACTTGACCTCGCGATCGAACATCGGCCCGAGCGCCCAGGCGGGCGGGACGGGCTGGCGGCCGGTGGTCGCCGTCAGGGTGCGCAGCGCGCGCGCCGGCCCGCCGGGTGCCACGAGGTAGGAGAGCCGCGCGCCCGAGGCGCCGGCCTGCCAGGCGCCCGCGCGGTCGGAGTCGAGCCGGAACTCGGAGAGCGAGTTCTCCCTGAGCAGGAAGCCGTAGCCCGCCGAGGAGACGAGGCTCGTGCCCGCGTAGTAGGCGGCCGCCGAGCCGTTGGGATAGAGCGTGTCGCGCGCGGTGCCCGGCACCGCCGCGACGTTCTTCTCCGCCCGCCCCGAGGCGATGTTCTCCTGCTGCGCCCAGTTCAAGAGCTCCCGCCCGTGCTGGTCCAGGCGGTCGTGGCGACCGCCGAAGCCGTGGAAGGCCTCGCCGCGACGGGAGGCGAAGGAGTCGGCGATCGCGGCGACCCCGCTCGCCGGCACCGGCCGCGCCGAGACGGACGCCCCGCGCCCGGCCACGCGCACCCGCACCACGAGCGTCCGGCCCGAGGGGTCGGTGGTCGAGAGCACGAGCCGGACCCCGCCCGGGACCCGCCTCACCGTGCGTACCGCGCGCGCCCGGTACTCCGTCCCCGACTCGAAGAGCGAGGAGAGGTTCCCCCCGAACTGCGAGCCCGGGATGAGGGACAGCGCCCGGCGGCCGACGAGGAACGTGAGCGGACCGTAGAGCGCGGCGCGCGGCGGGTCGAGCGGCTGCCCTCCGAGGCCGCTCAGGTTGCGGGTGGCGGCCGGCACCGGCGCCGAGCGCGCACCCGCCCGCAGCTCGCGCAGGACGGCCGCGCCGCGCCCCCCCGCGACCGACAGCCGGTAGGGGGAGCGGTGGATCGTCACCCGCGCGCCCCGGCCGCTGAGGACGATCTCCGTGCGCCCGATCCGCGTCGCCGCTCCCGCGACCGGCGCGGCGCCGGCGAGCCCGGCGAACCCGGCGAACCCGAGCGTGAGCCCGAGCGCGGCCGCGGTGCGCGTGACCTCCCTCACGCCGGACAGGTTGGCAGGTTCGAAGCTGTGGGACCACTTCGTCGGCACGCCGATCGCCCGCACGACCTCGCCGCCCGGCACGACCGCCGCGTGATCGCGCATGCCCCGCAGCTCCTCCCGGGCGCGACGAGCGTGCTGCGCGTGCGGTTCGCCCGGCCGGGGCGCTACGTCGTCTACTGCACGCTTCCCCATCACGCCGCGTGGGGGATGCGGGCGGTCATCCGCGTGCGCTGAGCGGTTACCCTTCGCGGTTCGAGAGAACGAGCGAGGGAGCAGCGAGATGGCCGCGACGGACGAGACGAAGGTGGAGGACCGGCACGCGCCCGGCCTCGACACCGACTCCACGGAGATCCCGGTCGAGAACCCGGCCACGGGTGAGATCATCGGGACCGTCCCGAACCACTCGGCGGAGGACGTCGCCGAGATGGCGCGCCGCGCGCGCGTCGCCCAGCGCGGCTGGGAGGCGATGGGCTTCGAGGGCCGCGGCAAGGTCCTCCGGCGCGCGCAGAAGTGGCTGCTCGACCACTCCGACCGCGTCGTGCGCACGATCGTCGCCGAGACCGGCAAGACGTGGGAGGACGCTCAGCTCGCCGAGCTCGGCTACGGCGCCGGCGCCTTCGGCTACTGGGCCAAGCAGGCGCCCGAGATGCTGGCCGACGAGCGCGTGCGCTCCTCGAACCCGTTCGTCGTCGGCAAGAAGCTCGTCGTGCGCTACAAGCCGCTCGGCGTCGTCGGCGTCATCGGGCCGTGGAACTTCCCGCTGACGAACTCCTTCGGGGACTGCATCCCCGCGCTCGCCGCGGGCAACTCGGTCATCCTCAAGCCCAGCGAGGTCACCCCGCTCACCTCGCTGCTCATGAAGGAGATGCTCGACGAGTGCGGATGCCCGCCGGACGTCTTCCAGGTCGCCACCGGCGAGGGGGAGACCGGCGGCGCGCTCGTCGAGAACGTCGACTTCATCATGTTCACGGGCTCGACGCGCACGGGCAAGAAGGTCGCCGCCCGCGCCGCGGAGCGCCTCATCCCCGCCGGCCTCGAGCTCGGCGGCAAGGACCCGATGATCGTCCTCGCCGACGCCGACCTCGAGCGCGCGGCCAACGCCGCCACCTACTACTCGATGATGAACGCGGGCCAGGTGTGCATCTCGGTCGAGCGCGTCTACGTCGAGGAGCCGATCTACGACGAGTTCGTGGCCAAGGTGACCGAGAAGGTGCGCGCGCTGCGCCAGGGCGAGTCCAAGGGCCCGGGCGCGGTCGACGTCGGCGCGGTCATCTTCCCGCCCCAGCTCGACATCGTCGAGGACCACGTCAAGGACGCGGTCGAGAAGGGCGCGCGCGTGCTCGTCGGCGGCCACGGCTCACGCGAGGGCGGCCGCTTCCACGAGCCCACGGTGCTCGTCGACGTCGACCACTCGATGAAGGCGATGACCGAGGAGACCTTCGGGCCGACCGTTCCGATCATGAAGGTGCGCGACGCCGAGCAGGCGATCGAGCTGGCCAACGACTCCCCCTACGGGCTCGCCGCCTCGGTGTGGACCAAGGACACCGCACGCGGCGAGGCGATCGCCCGCCGCGTCGAGGCCGGCGCCGTGTGCGTCAACGACGCGATGCTGAACTACTTCGCGCTCGAGGTCCCGATGGGCGGCTGGAAGGCCTCCGGCCTCGGCACGCGCCACGGCCGCGCCGGGATCCAGAAGTACTGCGCCCAGCAGACGATCCTCGTCACGAAGCTCGCGCTGAAGAAGGACATCAACATGTTCCCCTACAAGGCGCGCACGACGAACCTGCTCGGGAAGGTGACGAAGCTCATCTACGGGCGGGGGAAGCGGGACTGAGGGGGCTCGGGCGGGAGCGGAGCGCCCCGCTCCCGCCCGGACGACCGCCCTCCGGGGGTGGGCTGCATTTCGTCCCTCCACCTAACGCTTTGCCGCCCACCCACAGGTCCGCCGCGGGGACGGGATGCGCTTGATCCGCGCATCGCGCGCGAGGCCGAGCGACCACTCAGGGATCTCCCCGACCCGCTGGAGCTGGCCGTCTCGATGGTCACGATCGCAGCTCGAGAGCGGCGTGCCCGCCGCGGTCGACGGGTCGCCTCGGCCTTCGCGACGCTCACGGTTCAGATGCGGCCGGGCTGGGGGGCTCGGAGCAAAGGACGGCTGAATCGCCGCCACGGCGATCGCCCACGACGCCGAGCTCCTGACCCAGGACGCGGACTACGAGGCCGACCGGGCCTGCGCCTCCTCGGGGGGCACGACGACGTCCTCGCCCTCAGCCCGCGGCACGCAGCAGCACCGTGGCCCACGTCCGGTACGGGCGCCAGGCCGCGGCGAGCGCGGTGAAGGCGGCGTCGTCCTCGGTGACCTCGGGCCGATCGTAGAGCCGGGCGGCGGTCACCCGCACGCGCGACTCGTTGAGCGTCAGCCCGTCGGTCGGCCCGCCCGCCCGCAGCCAGATCCCGTCCGCCCAGAACGGCCCGATGCCGCGCAGCTCGCGCAGGCGGGCGACTGCCTCCTCCTGGCCCGCCGCCAGCAGCGCCTCCCGCTCGAGCGCGCCGGCGAGCGCGGCCTCGGCGATCCCGTGGAGCCGCCGGAGCTTCTCGTCCGGCAGCGAGGGCCACTCGGTCAGGGACAGCAGCCGCTCGGGCGCCGGGAAGGTGACCATCCGCTCACCCGCGACCTCGACGGCGCCGCCGACTTCCTCCGACAGCCGGGAGCGGATCTCCCGCGCCTGGGCCGACCGCAGCCGCGCCGAGATGACGCCCCAGCACGCCGCCTCGTAGGGCGAGTGGAAGAGGACCGGTCGGAGGAAGCCGCTCTGCTCCTGCAGGCGCCCGATCACCGCGTCGCGCGCCCCGACGTCGGCGTAGCCCGTGCCGTCGTGGTCGAGGGAGACGACGCGCAGCGCCTGCGCCCACGCACGTTCGAGCGAGCCGTCTCCGGTGAGCGCGCCCCGCAGGGTTCCGTCCGCGTCCTGGCGGAGCGCCACGCCCGCGCTCCCGCTCCAGTCGTCGACGAGGAAGCCGAGGCGGACGACGCCCTCGCCCGCGGCCGCCGTGTCCGCCGCCTCCCAGCCCGCGATGAACCGCGCCGCCGAGGCGAGTGTGAACGGCCCGTGGGGCGTCATCGTGCGCTCCATCCCGGCGCACCCTAGAGCCCTAGCCTCGGCGCCGTGACCGGCATCGCCCTCGCCCTCGGCTCCGCGCTCCTGTGGGGGACGGGCGACTTCCTCGGCGGCCTGCAGGCCAAGCGCGTGCCCGTCCTCGCCGTCGCCTTCCTCTCCCAGGCCGCGGGGCTCGTCGCCGTCGCGATCTGGGTGCTCGCCTCGGGCGCCGACCCGCCCGCGCTGTGGCGGCTCGGCGTCGGCGCGGTGGCGGGAATGGGCGGCATCATCGCCCTCGCGGCCTTCTACCGCGGGCTGGCGATCGGGACGATGAGCATCGTCGCGCCCATCTCGGCCACCGGCGCGGCCGTGCCCGTCCTCGCCGGCCTCGCCGCCGGGGACTCGCCGAGCGCGCTCCAGGCGGCGGGGATGGCCACGGCGTTCGCCGGGGTCCTGCTCGCCTCGCGCGAGCGGCACGCCGACGCGGTGCGCGCCGCCGACGCGCGGCGAAGCGTCGTGCTCGCGCTGTGCGCGGCGACCGGCTTCGGGCTGTTCCTGTGGCTGATGAAACCGGCGGCGAAGGAGGGCGTGGCCTGGGCGCTCCTGGCCGCTCGCGTCGCCTCGGTCTCGCTGCTGGCCGCGGTTCTTTTCGCGCGCCGCGAAGGCGAGCTCCCAGCCGCGCGCTCCCGGCTCGGGACGATCGTCCTCGTCGGCCTCTTCGACACCGCCGCCAACGCGTTCTACGCGGCCGCCACCACGCACGGCCTGCTGTCCGTCGTCTCCGTCGTCGGCTCGCTCTACCCGGTGACGACGGTGCTGCTTGCGCGCGCCGTCCTGCGCGAGCGCGTGCGACCCTCGCAGGACGCCGGCGTGCTCGCCGTGCTCGCCGGCGTCGCGCTCATCGCCGCGGGCTGAGAGACTGCCGGCGTGCCCGCGACGCGCATCGACACCGACGGCGCGGTCGGCTTCCTCACCCTCACCCGCCCCGAGAAGCTGAACGCGCTCGCGCCGGCGACGCTCGCGGAGCTGATCGCCGCCGCGCGCACCCTCGACGAGCAGCCCGAGGTCAAAGTCGTGCTCGTCCGCGCCGAGGGCCGCGCGTTCTGCGCGGGCTTCGACATCGACGCCTTCGCCGAGGGGGGACCCACGCCGCGCGAGACGGCCGACCTCGGCCGCCTGATGGCCGAGACGATCACCGGGATGCGCGCGCTGACCGTGGCGGCGATCCAGGGCCGGTGTGTCGGCGGCGGGGTCGTGCTCGCCGCCGCCTGCGATCTCCGCCTCGCGGCGTGCGACACCGTCTTCTCCATCCCCGAGGTCGACCTCGGGATCCCGCTGGCCTGGGGCGGCATCCCGCGCCTCGTGCGCGAGCTCGGCCCCGCGGTGACCAAGGAGCTCGTCCTCACCTGCCGCCCGTTCGGCGCGGCCGAGGCGCTCGCGCTGCGCTTCCTCAACCGCGTCCTCGCGCCCGAGGAGCTGGCCGCCGCCGCCGAGGCCCTGGCGCGCGAGCTGGCGGCGAAGCCCGGCTTCGCGCTGCGGGCGACCAAGGAGCAGGTGAACGCGGTGCTGGACGAGATCGCGGGAACGGCCCGGAGCGCCGCCGACGCCGACATCCTCTCGAGCGCGATCAGCGATCCGGAGTCCCAGGAGGCGGCGCGGCGGTATCTCGGGCAGCGGGGCCGCGCCGTTTCGTAGCCGCGAGCTGGCGGGCGGGCGGGTACGCGGGGCGGGCGGGTACGCCGGTCGCCGCTCTCCTCGAAACGTCACGAGTCTGTTCCAACTGCGTCCAGGAAGGGTGTGGGAGGGGTCTTTGGCCCCCCGGGGAGCGAACATTTCCCGCATGACCCGTCCGCGTCGCGCCGCCGATACGAGAACCGCTCGCCATCCGGACCCTTCTCTCATTGCGCCCTCGCACGGCGGCGCGGATGCGGGAAGGGCTCGCCATCCGGACCCTTCTCGCATCGCTCCCTCGCCCGCCGCCCCAGATGCGAGAACGGTCCGGTCCGCGCGGGGGCCGGCGCTCGCCGCGCTCGCGGCGTCGCAGCTCGGCGTGGTCACGACGGCGCAGCTCTACGCGCTTGGCTACTCGCCCCCGGCGGTCAAGCGGCTCGTCGCCGCCGGGCGCCTGCACCGAGTCTTCCGCGGCGCGTATCTCGTCGGCCACCGCGTGGCTCCTCCCCTCGCGCGGGAGACGGCCGCGCTGCTCCTCCTCGGGCCGCGCGCGGTCCTCAGCCACCACACGGTGGCGCAGATCGACGGCTTCGGGCCGCCCTCGCCCGCGGTCCACGCGACCACGCCCGACCGCGGCCGCCGCTCGCGCCGGGGCCTCGTCGTCCACCACGCGGATCTCGAGGACCGGGAGATCGAGACGCGGGCCGGACCCCGCCGGACGACCGCCATCCGCGCGCTCTCCGACCTCATTCCCTTCCTGGACCGGCCCACCCTCGAGCGCTACGCCAACGAGGCGCAGGTGCTGGGGCGGGTCACCCACGACCAGCTCGCCGAGGCGCCGCGACAGCTCAGCCGCCTCACCCGCGATCGCGGCTTCACCCGTAAGGAGGCCGAGCGCCGCCTGAGGCTCCTGCTTCGCCGCGCGGGCCTCGGCCCAACCGCCACCAACACCGAGGTCCACGGGTTCGAGGTCGACGTCCTCTTCGCGCCCCGGAAGCTCATCCTCGAGATGGACGGCTACGCCAGCCACCGGACCCGCCGCGCCTTCGAGCGCGACCGGCGGCGCGACGCGATCCTCACCGCCGCCGGCTACCGCACGATCCGCCTCACCTGGCGCCAAATCGACGAGCAGCCCGAGCACGTCATCGCCACCATCGCCGCCGCGCTCGCCCGCGCGTGACCCGGCTCCCTAGGAGATCCGCACCCCGAGCAGCTCCTCGAGCCGCGCCACCGTCTCCGCCGCCGAGGTGTGGTGCACCGTGGCCATCCCCAGCTCGGCCGCGGGCTTCAGGTTGAAGCCGAGATCGTCGACGAACACGCACTCCGCCGCCGGCACCCCGATGGCCTCGGCCCCGAGCTCGTAGATTCGTCGCGACGGCTTGCGGATCCCCACCTCGCCGCTGATGACGACGCCGTCGAAGAGCTCCCCGAGCAGCTCCCGGTCATAGCGACGCGTGCCCCACGAGTTCGACACGAGCCCGGTGGGGACGCCCGCGTCGTGGGCGGCCCGTACCGCGTTCAGCATCGCGTGGTCGGGCTTCGCGCCGGCCATCAGCCGGGCGATCAGCCCGTCCGAGTCCTCCACGCCGAGCATCGCGCCAAAGGCGGGCTCGAACCCGTCTTCGTCGATCTTCCCTGTCTCCAACGCGATCAGCAGCTCGCGCGCCTCGGTGTCCTCGCGAAAACCGCGCGCGATGGCGTCGGGCTCGATCCCCTCCGCCGCGCAGAAGTCCCGGAAGGACGCGAACAGGTCCGAGGTGAGGACGCCGCCGTAGTCGACGAGCAGGCCGCGGCGCTCAGCCACCGAAGGCCATCTCCTCGGCGCGCGCGGCGAGCTCGAGCACGCCCTCGCCGAACTGCTTGAGGTAGGGATCGTCGGTGCTGCCCGAGACCGCGCGCTTGTAGTTGCCCTCCATGAAGACGATCGACTTCCACAGCGCGAGCGTGCGGTACCAGCGGATATCGGTCACCGACCGGCCCGAGCGCTCCTCGTAGCGGGCGATCAGCTCCTCGCGGGAGAGGAAGCCGGCGCCGCGCGTGACGCCGGTCAGCTCGAACATCCCAGCCGGCGGGTCGTCCCGGTCGGCCCACAGCGTCGAGAGATAGCCGACGTCGGCCAGGGGATCGCCGATCGTCGCCATCTCCCAGTCGAGGACCGCGTTCAGCCGAGCGGGAGCCGCGAGCTCGTACATCGCGTTGCCGAGGCGGAAGTCGCCGTGGACGATCGTCGCCGGCGGCGAGTCGGGCAGGTTCTCGCCGAGCCACTCGCCCACACGATCGACGGCAGGGATCTCGCGCGTGCGGTTGTGCTCCCACAGCCCGGTGAAACGGCGGACCTGGCGCTCGCAGTAGCCGGTCGGCTTGCCGAACCCGTCGAGGCCGCGCTCCTCCCACGGCACCGCGTGGATATCGACGAGCGCGTCGACGAGCTCCTCCCCCACCCGCCGGCGCTCCTGTACGGCGTCGAGCTCGGCGGGGATCTCGGTGGTGATGACGTGGCCCTCGACCTTCTCCATGAGGTAGAACGGCGCGCCGATCAGCTCGGGATCGTCGCCCGTGGCCAGCACCCGCGGGACCCGCGCGGAGGTGCCCTCCAGCGCGCGCAGGAGCCGGGCCTCGCGCAGCACGTCGTGTGCGCTCGGGGGGAGCGGGCCGCGCGGCGGGCGGCGCAGGACGAACTCCACCTCGCCGCGCTTGACCTGGTAGGTCACGTTCGAGTGGCCGTCGCCCACGGGCGCGATCTCGGGCTCGCCGCGCCCGAGGCCGTGCTTGTCGAGAAAGGCCACGAGCGGCTCGAGGATCACGAGCGGCTCGCGGTCGTTCTCCGCCGCCTGCGCCCGGGTGGGGACGATGTCGTCCGGCGCGATCGTATGGCCGCTCATGGGCGCGGGAGTGTAAGCGCGCGCGGGCCATACTCCGCGCCGTGCCCGAGCTGCCCGAGGTCGAGATCACCGCGCGTCGGCTCGACGCCGCGCTCGCGGGGGTCACCGTGGAGTCCGCGGTCGCCCCGGGGATCAACGCGCTGAAGACCTTCGACCCGCCGCTCTCGGCGTCGGCGGGCCGGGAGATCGCCGGCGTCGGGCGGCGCGGGAAGCTATTCACCATCGGGTTCGCGGGGGAGCTGGTCCTGCTCGTCCACCTCATGTCGGCGGGGCGGCTGCAGCTCTGGGATAAGCGCGCGGGGCCGCGCGACCGAACCTCGCGCGTGCTCCTGCGCCTGCCCGGCGACCGCGAGCTGCGCCTGCGCGAGTTCGGCACCCGCCAGCGGGCGTGGGTGAAGCTCCTGCGCGCGGGGGAGGTCGGGACCGACGAGGCGGTGGCCACGCTCGGTCCGGAAGCGTGGCCCGAGCCGCCCGCCGACTTCACCGCTCTGCTCGCCGAGCCGCGCCCGCTGCACACGCTCCTGCGCGATCAGCGGGTGATCGCCGGGATCGGGCGCTCCTGGGTCGACGAGATCCTGTGGGAGGCGCGGCTCTCGCCGTTCAAGCGCGGCCTCGACCTCGAGGCCGACGAGGCGGAGCGGGTCCGCGCGGCCACGCTGGCGACGCTCGGCCGCGCGCTCGCGGCCTACGAGGAGGAGGTCCACCTGCCGATCCCGGACAAGCTGCCGCTGCCGCTGCGGGTCCACCGCAAGCAGGGGGAGCCGTGCCCGCGCTGCGGCGACGCGCTCGAGGCGGTCTTCTACGAGGACTACGTGATGACCTACTGCCCGACCGAGCAGACGGGCGGAAAGCTCCTCAAGGACCGCCGTCTGTCACGACTTCTCAAGTAGCTCGTTCCGATTCGCGCACGCGGTCTCGCGGATCGGCCGCGAGCGGCCCACCGCCTGCTTACCTGGCGCGCCGGGGCGCGCGTGCTCGGCGTCTCCCGCGACGCTCGCGCGCTGGCGGGCGGAGCTCGGCCTCGGCTTCGACCTGCTCTCCGACGCCGAGCACGCGGTGACCGATGCCTACGGCGCGTGGGTCCCGAAGTCGATGTACGGACGGCCGTACATGGGGGTGGCACGCGCCACGTTCGTGATCGACCCGCGGGCACGATCGCCCACGTCATCCCGAAGGACGCGGCCGAAGACCCACGCCGCCGAGGTGCTCGCGGCGCTGGAGGCGATCTCGGCGGCGGCCTGACCGCGCTCAGGCCCGGCGCACGAGCGTCACTCCGTCGCGCACGGTCAGGAGCGTCGCCACGAGCGCGGGGTCGGAGGCCAGGCGCCCGTTCAGCGCGGCCATCGCCCTCCCGTCCTCGTCCGCCGGATCGAGCACGCGACCACCCCGCAGCATGTTGTCGAGCACGATCACGCCGCGCGGCGCGAGCACGGGCAGGACGGCGTCGACGTAGCCCGGGTAGCCCTCCTTGTCGGCGTCGATGAACACGAGATCCCACGGGCCGGGCTCCCGCGCGATCGTCTCGAGCGCCGGGCCGGCCTCGATCCGCACGCGCTCGGCGCCCGGCAGCCCCGCGATGTGCGCCCGCGCCCACTCCGCGCGCTCGGCGTCGAGCTCGCAGGAGACGACCTCGCCGTCCTCGGGCAGCGCCGCGGCCATGGCCGCCGCGGAGTAGCCGGCGTAGGTGCCGAGTTCGAGCACGCGCCGCGCGCCCGAAATCCAGACGAGCGCCTCGAGCAACCGCCCGACGACCGGGCCGGAGAGCATGGCGGCGAACGGCAGCTCGGCGCGGGCCGCCTCGTCGAGCGCGGCCATCCCCGCCCCGAACGGCGTGGTGGCAGCCTCGGCGTAGGCCTCGACCTCCTCGCGGATCATCATGTCGATTCCCGTCCCCCTCGTTCGTCGTACCGGCCAGAGGCGCCCCCAGAGCGCCCGAGCGACCAGGAGGTCACCATGCGGTACATGATGTTCATGATCCCCGACATCCCCACCGACCCGGACACGTGGACGCCGTCCGCCGAGGCCGTGGCCGCGATGTCGAAGTACAACGAGGAGCTGGAGCGGGCCGGGGTGCTTCTCTCGGCCGACGGCCTGCATCCGCCGGTCGAGGGCGCGCGCGTCCGCTTCGCCGGCGGCCGGAGCAGCGTCACCGACGGACCCTTCGCCGAGGCCAAGGAGGTGGTCGGCGGCTACTGGCTCATCCAGGCGAAGTCCAAGGAGGAGGCCGTCGAGTGGGCCACGCGCTGCCCGGCGGCCGAGGGCGACGTCATCGAGGTCCGCCGCGTCTTCGAGCTCGAGGACTTCCCGGAGGACGTCCAGGCGGCGGCCGGGCGGTAGGGCCCGGTGGGTGCGGCCGAGGCGCGACGCACGGTCGAGGCGGTCTGGCGGATCGAGTCCGGCCGCCTCGTCGCCCGCCTGGCGCGGATCGTCAGGGACGTCTCGCTGGCCGAGGATCTCGCGCAGGACGCGCTCGTCGTCGCCCTCGAGCGCTGGCCGGAGTCGGGCGTCCCGGTGAACCCGGGCGCCTGGCTCATGGCCACCGCCCGGCACCGCGCGATCGACGCCCTGCGTCGCCGCGCGACGCTCGCGCGCAAGGAGGAGGAGCTCGCGCGCGAGCTCGCGCGCGAGCCGGCGCCCGATCCTGATGCCGCCCTCGAGGACGACATCGGCGACGATCTCCTGCGCCTCGTCTTTATGACCTGCCACCTCGTCCTGTCGACCGAGGCCCGCGTCGCGCTCACGCTGCGCGTGCTCGGCGGGCTCTCGACGCCGGAGATCGCCCGCGCCTTCCTCGTGCCCGAGGCCACGGTGGCCCAGCGGATCGTCCGCGCCAAGCGGACGCTGTCGGCCGCGAACGTGCCTTTTGGGCCGCCCGCCGAGCCCGAGCCCGAGCGCGCCGAGCGCCTCGCCTCCGTGCTCGAGGTCGTCTACCTGATCTTCAACGAGGGCTACGCGGCGACGGCGGGCGAGGACTGGATGCGCCTGGATCTGTGCGATGACGCCCTGCGCCTCGGGCGCACCCTCGCCGCCCTCGCCCCGGAGGAGGCCGAGGTCCACGGGCTCGTCGCGCTCATGGAGATCCAGGCCTCGCGTGCGCGGGCGCGCACAGGTCCGCGCGGCGAGCCCGTCCTGCTGCCCGATCAGGATCGCCGGCACTGGGATCGCGTGCTCATCGGCCGCGGCCTCGCCGCGCTCGCCCGGGCCGAGCGCGCGGACGCGGCGCTCGGCCCCTACGCCCTGCAGGCCGCCATCGCCGCCTGCCACGCCCGGGCGCACCGCGCCGAGCACACCGACTGGGTCCGGATCGCCGCCCTCTACGACGCTCTGGCGCAGCTTGCGCCCTCGCCGGTGGTCGAGCTGAACCGCGCCGTGGCCCTGGGCATGGCCTTCGGGCCCGCGGTCGGCCTCGAGCTGGCCGACACGCTGCGCGCCGAGCCGCGGCTCAGGGACTACCACCTGCTCTCCAGCGTGCGCGGGGACCTGCTCGCCCGGCTCGGGCGCACCGAGGAGGCCCGCGCCGAGTTCGCCCGCGCCGCGTCGCTCACGCAGAACGCGCGGGAGCGAGACCTACTCCTCGGCCGCGCGGCGGCGCCATAGCCCACCGGGCTCACCCCCCCGCCACGGGCTGCCGATGACGAGGGTGATGACGTCCCTGCTCAAGCAAGAGCGCCGCCGCTTCACCCGCCGGCGGAGGGGCCCGGCGGCCACCGCACCCGCGCTTCGCGCCGTGCGGTGGGCGCTCGACTCGGAGCAGCCCGCGCTCCTCCTGCACGCCGAGGTGAGCGGTGTCGAGCCCTACACGGAGCGCTTCGGCCCGGAGCCGGCCCGGGCCCTGCGGGCGCTCCTCGACGCGCGCGTGAGCGACGCGATCCGCGCGGCCGGGCAGGTCTTCCGCTCACCGGGGGACGGCTGGATCGTCCTGCTCGCCGCCGGCGCGTGCGAGCTCGAGCGCTGGACCGACACGGTCGGGCCGGCGCTCGCCCCGCGGGGCGCCGGGTTCGCGCTCGCCGCGAGCATCGGCGCCGTCGAGCTGCCGGGCGAGGCCGACCGCGACCGCCCCGAGCGCATTCTGCGCTCCGCCCAGCGCCGCGCCACACCCGCACCGTGGGGTGAGGTGCCCCGCGCACCGGCCACGCCCGATCTCCGCGCCGCCGCCGGCGCGCTGCCGCTCCCCCTCGAGGAGCTGACCCGGGCGCTCGCCGAGCGACTGATGCTCGGTGGCCGGGAGATCGGGCTGCTGGCCGTGGCCGCCGTGGTGTACGCCGCGGGCAAGGCGGCGATCCCCGACGACGTCCTCGAGAAGTCGGCGGCGCTCTCTGACACTGAGCGCGACCTCCTCGCGCTCTACCCGCGCGCGGGCGAGGCGCTGCTGCGCGCGGATGCGGCCCTCGCGCCCGCCGCCCCCATCGTCGGCGCCCTGCACGCGCCGTGGCGCCGCGCGCCACTCGCGGCGCGGATCCTCTCCGTGACCGTCGCCTACGCGGCGATGACGGACGCGCGCCCGCACCGGCCTGCGCGCCCGCCCGCGGCGGCGCTCGCCACGCTCCACGCCGCCGCCGGGGAGGACTTCGACCCCGCCGTCGTGCGCGCCCTCGCCGCCGTGCTCGCCGACGGCGAGCACTCGCGCCACGCGTCCTAGACTGAGTGCATGGACGAGAGCGGCTTCGGCGGTCTGTTCGGCGACTCGGACGAGCTCCAGCGCCGCATGGCCGAGTTCGCCGAGCAGATGCAGGGCAACCAGCGCCTGGCCTGGGCCGACAACGCGATCAAGCTCGCGGTCGACCTGACCGTGGCGGCGATGAACCGCGCGAACATCCAGGGGACGACCGAGGAGCAGGCGGCCCAGCTCCGCGCGGTCATGGCCACGGTCTTCCCCGAGGCCGTCACCCTCGTGCGCGAGGCGCGCGAGGGCCTGCGCTGAGCGCCGAGCCGCTCGCCGCCACCACCTCCGGCCCGCCCGACGGGCCGCCCGTCGTCCTCGTGCACGGCATGGGGCGCACCGGTCAGAGCCTCGCGCCCGAGGCCGCGGCGCTGGCCGAGGCGGGCGCCCGCGTCGTCGTCCCCGACCGCCGGGGCTACGGCGAGAGCGCCGTGCCCGAGGCCTACGAGGCCACCTCGGTGCCCGAGCAGGGGGAGGATCTCGCCCGCCTCATCCGCGACCTCGATCGCGGGCCCGCGCTCCTGGCCGGGCGGGACTTCGGCGCGCTCGCCTGCCTTGACGCCCTCCTGCGCCACCCGAAGCTCGTGCGCGCGGCGGCGCTCGAGGACCCGCCCGCGCTCTGGCTCGTGCCCGAGGCCACCGACATCCTCGGCGCCGAGCGCATCGCACTCGAGGAGCGGATCCGCGATGGCGGGCCGCGCTCGGCAATGGAGGCGTGGCTCGGCCAGCCCTCCGAGGCCGAGCCGCGCGCGTTCTTCGCCGACTTCGGCGGTCTGGCCACGACCGTCGTCACCCGGCGCGAGCTGCGCGCCGCGCGGCGGCCGGTCACGCTCGTCGAGACCGCCGCGGCGCCCGGCCACGTCCGCCTGGCGATGGCGGCCCTCGAGCGCGCCCTGCCGGACGCCCGCCGCGCGCCGGATCTCGTCGCCGCCGCCCTCGACACGGGTCTGATCCCATAACCTGCCTCTCCTCGTGCCGCCCCTGACCTCCGCCCAGCGCCGGAACCGCGACGTGATCGAGCGCGGCATCCGCCTGGCCGCGCCGTCGCTCGACGCGGTCCTGTGGGCCGGCGAGCGGCTCTCGCGCCTTCTCGAGCGCGACGACCCCGACTACGACCCGCCCCGCCCGCCCGCCGCCGACTCCCACGTACGCCGCCCGGGCTCCTCCCCCGCGGCCTACCGCCCCGCCTCGTGACGCCCGCCGAGATCGTCGCCCAGGAGCGGCAGGACAGCCGCTGGGCCGTACCCGCCGCGGCCATCGCGGGCGCGCTGCCGCTGATCGCGGGCGTCGTATATCTCGTCATCGCCAAGGACTCCCCGCGCAACCAGCCCGGCGGCCTGCTCTTCCTGCGCGACCACACGAACGCGATCATCGCGACCGCCGCGGTCAAGACCGTCGGCTTCCTCGGCCTCGCCGCCGCCTACCTCTACCTCTTCCGCGCGGTGCGCGCCCGGCGCCCGGCGATGCCGCGCGCGTTCCTGTGGATCGGGCTCGTCGGCGCGCTCGGCGCCGGCCTCTTCGGCTCCCAGGCCCAGGTGCCGTTCGGCGTCGTCTCCCAGGTCCTGTTCAGCATCAAGGCGGGGGACTTCGCCGCGAGCGGCGGCCAGACCTACCAGCAGGCCGTCGATCTCTTCTCCTCCTCGGCGCTCGGCGTCAGCCAGATCCTCGGTGAGCTGTCCTCCTTCGCACTGGCCGGCGGGCTCATCGTGCTCGCGCTGAACGCGATGCGCGTCGGCCTCCTGCCCCGCGCGTTCGGCTACATCGGCATCGCCTCGGGGGTCTTCGTGATCATCCCCTTCGGCCAGCCGATACCCGTCGTGCTCTCGTTCTGGCTCATCGCCGTGGCGCTGTTGATCGCCGGGCGCTTCCCGGGCGGGACTCCGCCCGCGTGGGTCGCCGGAGAGGCCCTTCCCTGGCCGAGCCTCCAGCAGCAGCGCGAGGAGCGGGAGACCGGCGGCGCGCCCGCCGCCCCGGCCGGGCGCCGCCCGGCCCCCGCACCCGCGGCGACGCCCCCGCCCCGCCCGGTGAACCCGGGCGCCGCGCGGCGCAAGCGCAAGAAGCGCGGCTGAGGCGCACCCCACGATTCGGCTCGGCTGTCCCGGGTAAGGATCGAGTGGGGCCGGGAACCCCGAAGCAGGAGGGACACCCAGATGTCAGCTGAAGCCGAGAACGCCCCCCGGGCATCGACGGAGGTCGCCGGAGCCCCGAAGGCGAGCTGGACCCCGGCGGACCCGGGCCCGCTCGGGCTCGCCGCGTTCGCGCTCACCACGTTCGTGCTCTCCATGTTCAACTCCGGCCTGATGAACGGGAAGAAGGGCGAGCCCGTCGTGCTCGGCCTGGCCCTCGCCTACGGCGGGATCGTGCAGCTCATCGCCGGTATCTGGGAGTTCCGCACCGGCAACACGTTCGGCGCCACGGCGTTCTGCTCCTACGGCGGGTTCTGGCTCTCCTTCTGGGCGTTCGTGACGTTCTTCGCCCCCAAGGTCGATCCGACCTACGTGGGCAAGGCCGTCGGCCTCTACCTGATCGGCTGGGGCATCTTCACCACCTACATGTTCGTCGCCTCGCTGCGCACGACGGGCGCCATCGCCGCCGTGTTCGCGCTCCTGGCGGTGACGTTCATCCTGCTCGGCATCGGCAATGCCGGCGGCACCGAGAGCATCGTCAAGGCCGGCGGCTACGTCGGGCTGCTGACCGCGCTCGCCGCCTGGTACGCCTCGTTCGCCGGCGTCACCAACTCGACGTTCGGGCGGGTCGTCCTCCCCGTCGTCCCCCTCCAGCAGCGCTAGATCGAAAGGGAGCCCACATGGCCGCCACCAACGAGACCCCGACCGGCGAGGAGCTCGAGCAGAAGCTCGAGGAGCTCCTCGACCAGGAGACCTTCGACCCGCCCGAGGAGTTCGTGCAGGGAGCCCTGCTGAGCGACCCCGAGGTGTACGAGAAGGCCGCGAAGGACCCGGTCGCGTGGTGGACGGAGCAGGCCAAGGAGCTCCACTGGTTCACGGAGCCCACGAAGGGGCTCGACGACTCCGAGCCGCCGTTCTACAAGTGGTTCGCCGACGGGAAGCTGAACGCGTCCTACAACTGCCTCGACCGCCACGTGGAGAACGACCTGGGTGACCGGGTCGCCTTCCACTGGCGGGGCGAGGAGGGCGAGGAGCGAGACCTGACCTACGGCGAGCTGCACGCGGAAACGCAGAGATTCGCCAACGCCCTCAAGGACCTGGGCGTGGAGAAGGGCGACATCGTCGGGATCTTCCTGCCGATGATCCCGGAGGTCGTCGTGGCCATGCTCGCCTGCGCGCGCATCGGCGCCCCGCACAACGTCGTCTTCGGCGGCTTCTCCGCCGACTCGGTCAGGGAGCGCATGGAGTTCTCGTCGGCCAAGGCGCTCATCACCGCCGACGGCGCCCGGCGCAAGGGCAAGACCGCACCGATCAAGCAGCAGGTCGACAAGGCGATGGAGGGGCTCGACTCCCTGAAGACCATCGTCGTCGTGCAGCACACGAAAGCCGAGTGCGAGATGCAGGAGGGCCGCGACCACTGGTACCACGAGGTCCTCGAGGCGGCGGAGGCCGAGTGCCCGGCCGCGGAGCTCGACGCCGAGCACCCGCTCTACATCCTCTACACGAGCGGCTCGACGGCCAAGCCCAAGGGCATCCAGCACACGACCGGCGGCTACCTCACGGGCGTGGCGGCGACGACCAAGTACGTCTTCGACCTCCATCCGGAGGAGGACGTCTTCTGGTGCTCGGCCGACGTCGGCTGGGTCACCGGCCACTCCTACATCGTCTACGGTCCGATGCTGAACGCCGCGACCTCGGTCATGTACGAGGGCGCGCCCGACTACCCGGCCAAGGACATCTGGTGGGAGCTGTGCGAGAAGTACGGCGTGACGAAGTTCTATACCGCGCCCACAGCGATCCGCGCGTGCATGAAGTGGGGCGCCCAGCATCCCGCCAAGCACGACCTCTCGAAGCTGAAGCTGCTCGGCTCGGTCGGCGAGCCGATCAACCCCAAGGCGTGGCTCTGGTACCACCTCGTGATCGGCGGCGAGCGCTGCCCGATCGTCGACACCTGGTGGCAGACCGAGACCGGGCACATCATGATCACGCCGCTGCCGGGCATCACCAAGACGAAGCCGGGCTCGGCCACGCAGCCCTTCCCCGGCGTAGAGGCCGAGGTCGTGTCCGAGAAGGAGGGAGAGCCCGTGGAGGAGGGCCAGGGCCTGCTCGTCCTGCGCAAGCCGTGGCCGGGCATGCTCCGGACTCTCTACAAGGAGGACGACCGCTTCATCGAGACGTACTTCGAGAGGTTCGGCAGGGACACCTACCTCGTGGGCGACGCCGCCCGCAGGGACAAGGACGGCTACTACTGGGTCATCGGCCGGATCGACGACGTGGTCAACGTCTCGGGCCACCGGCTCTCGACCGCCGAGGTGGAGTCGGCCATCGTCTCCCACCCCAAGGTCGCCGAGGCCGCGGTCATCGGTCAGTCCGACGAGGACTCGGGCCAGGCCATCTGCGCCTTCGTGACGATCGAGGGCGAGGAGGACGAGGGCTCGGACGAGCTCATCCAGGAGATCCGCGGCAAGGTCGCCGACCGCATCGGCAAGTTCGCCCGGCCCAAGCGCATCATCTGGGCCGGCGACCTGCCGAAGACGCGCTCGGGCAAGATCATGCGGCGGCTGCTGCGCGACATCGCCGAGGGCCGCGAGCTCGGGGACGTGACGACGCTCAAGGATCCCGACGTCGTGAGCCAGCTCGACGAGAAGATCAAGGAGCGGCAGGCCGAGGGGGCGGAGTAGGGGTCGGCGCGCGCAACTTCTCCTCGGGTGAGGGGTTAGCGCGCCTTATCAGGCGTCCTGCCCCGACCCGAAGGAGCCGCCGTGCCCGCTGCCCGCCGTCCCGCCCGTCACCTCGGAGCGCTGCTCGCCGCGCTCGGGGCCCTGGTCCTGCTCGGCGGGTGCACCCTCCCGCCGCCGGCCGGGAACGCGCCGCTCCGGTATCGCGACGCGATCTTCCCGAACGTCACGGCGACGAAGGACATCCAGTACGGCAGCGCGCCGGGGGCGGACGGGACACCGCAGGCGCTGAAGCTCGACATGTACCGCCCGACCGGCGACGCGCAGACCCGGCGGCCGGCGGTCGTGTGGATCCACGGCGGCGGCTTCCGCGGCGGCGACAAGGCGAACAACAACGTCGCGACCCTGTCGCGTGGCTTCGCGCAGACGGGCTACGTGGCCATCTCCATCAACTACCGGCTCCTGGCCACCACGAGGTGCTCGACCGACCCGAACCCGGTGGCCGCCTGCTACGACGCCGCGCTCGCCGCCCAGCATGACGCGCAGGCCGCGATTCGCTGGCTGCGCGCCAACGCGCCGACCTACGGGATCGACCCGACACGGATCGCCGTCGGCGGTACCTCCGCCGGCGCTGTCACCTCCATCCTCGTGGGGGCCAACTCCGGGGACGTCGGCGACAGCGGCAACCCGGGCTACCCGTCCACGGTTCGCGCCGCCAACGTGATCTCCGGCGGCATTCCCGACGCGCCCGCCGACCTGTTCGACGCGGGCGACGCCCCGACGATCTTCTTCCAGGGAACCGCCGACCCGGTGGTGAGCCAGTTTTGGGCCCTGGCCAACGCCGGCGCGTTCTACAACGCGGGCGTACCGGTCGTCTACGAGTCGCTCGAGGGCGCAGGGCACGTGCCGTTCAAGGAGTACGGCGACCAGTTCCTCTCCCAGTCGCTGTACTTCGACTACGCCATGCTCGACCTCTCCCGAGCCGCGGGCCAGCCCGCCTCAGCGGCCCGCGCGGCGAGCGCGCAGGAGAGCCGCCTGCGAAAGGCCCACCCGGCCCTCTCGCGCCGGTTCCCTCGCCGCCACAGATAGGGGCGAGCGCGCCGGGGGTTGGATACAACATGCCCATGACCCTCGGCGCGCTCGACCAGATCACCTACGAGGAGGCGTGCTCCGAGCACGCCTGGGAGGTGCCTGAGCGGTACAACATCGCCGCCGACGTGTGCGACAGGCATCCGCGCGAGAAGCTCGCGATGGTGTGGGAGGACTGGCAGGGCCGCGAGCGGCGCGTCGACTGGGGCGAGCTGCAGGACCTCTCGAATCGGTTCGCGAACGTGCTGCGCGCGCACGGGGTGGAGAAGGGCGATCGCGTGGCCGTCGTCCTGCCCGCCTCGGCGGAGACGGCGGCGGCGTTCTTCGGCACGTGGAAGTGCGGCGCCATCCTGCTCTCGATGTCGGTCCTCTACGGCGACGAGGGGATCAGGCACCGGCTGACCGACTCCCGCGCCAAGGTGCTCGTGACCAACGCGGAGAACGCCGAGCGCTTCGACTCCTCGCTCGTCGAGCACCTGCTGATCCTCGATGAGGACCTCCTCGCCGACGGCGAGACGGAGTTCGAGTGCGAGGAGACCGCGGCCGACGACCCCGCCCAGCTCTACTACACGTCGGGGACGACCGGCCTGGCCAAGGGCATCCTGCACGCCCACCGCTACATCCTCGCCCACGAAGAGTTCGTCTACTGCCACGACGTGCAGGACGGTGAGCTGTTCCATGGGATGGGCGAGTGGGCCTGGGCGGCGGGGATCGCGCCGCTCCTCGGTCCCTGGCGCTACGGCGCCGTGCAGTTCGTCTTCCAGCGCCAGGGCGGCTTCGATCCCGAGCAGCAGCTCGCGGTGCTCTCCAAGCATGGCGTGACGAACGTCTTCACGACCCCCACCGCGATGCGGGCGATGATGGGGATCGAGAACGCCGGCGAGAAGTATCCGCAGAAGTTCCGCATCGTGTGCTCGGCCGGCGAGCCGCTGAACCCCGAGGCGATCCGCTGGTTTCGCGAGCAGTACGGCGTCACCGTGCTCGACTACTACGGGCTGACGGAGTCCTATCCGCTGTGCGCGAACTTCCCGTTCATGGAGGTCCGCGAGGGCTCGATGGGGCGGCCGATGCCCGGGTGGGACGTCCAGATCCTCGACGAGGACGAGCGCCCGGTGAAGCAGGGCGAGCGCGGAGAGATCTGCCTGCGCGCCCGCTCGAACCCCCACTACCCGCTTGGCTTCTGGGGCCACGAGCAGGAGTCGGAGGAGACTTTCGGCGGCGACTGGTTCCACTCCAAGGACGCCGCCCAAGAAGACGAGGACGGCTACTTCTGGTACGCCGGCCGCGCCGACGACGTGATCATCTCCGCCGGCTACCGCATCGGCCCCTTCGAGGTCGAGTCGGCCTGCATCGAGCACCCCGCGGTGGCCGAGGCGGCGGCCGTCGCCTCACCGGACGAGCAGCGCGGCCACGTCGTCAAGGCGTTCATCCGTCTCGCCGCCGGTCGCGAGCCGAGCGAGGAGCTGGGGAAGGAGATCTCCCGGTTCGTCCGCGAGCGGCACTCCGCCTACGCGTACCCGCGGCTCGTGGAGTTCGTGGACGACCTGCCCAAGACGCTGACCGGGAAGATCCGGCGAGTGGAGCTGCGCGAGCGCGAGGCGGGGCGCTGAGCGGGAGGCGGATACTGACCGAGGCGATGGTCAGCCGAGCCCCGGTCAGGTCCACCGACAGGCCGCACTCGCCGGCCGAGCGCGTGCGGCTCATCGCCGAGGTGTGCGCGGCCTACGCCCGCATCTTCCCGCGGCTGCGCCGGAGCGACCTGGCCGCCATGGCCACGGCCGCACGCGCGCGGTCGGCCCCCCCCTCGGGGCTCGCCGAACCGGACGCACGCCGGGTGGCCTGGCGTCTCGGCCACGTCGTGCGGCGGGTGCTGAGGGTGCTGCCGGCCGATGATCGCTGCCTCATCCGCTCCCTGATCCTCGTCCACATGCTCGCCCGGCGGGGCATCGCCGCCGATCTCGTGATCGGGGTCGACGTGGAGGCCGGCTTCAAGGCGCACGCCTGGGTCGAGTACGCGGGGCGCCCGGTGATCCCCGACCTCGGCTATGCGGACCTGTACCGGGTCTAGCGCGCGGGCTCGAGCACGCCGCTGGTCGTCCCGGCGACGCCGGGGTGGTGCCATCCGTAGAGGATCCCGCGCTGGCCCTTCAGGTGCGTGAGGCTGAGGGCGAGCGTGATCGTGTGGCGTACACCCGGCTCGACCCGAGATCGTCCTGCTGGATGTCCGGCGAAGCTCGCGAGCGTGACGCGCGGCGGCGCCAGGGTGGTCGCGATGAAGCGCGCGACGCTCGGGCGCGTGAGGTCGAGGTCCGCCGCCCGGGACCGATGCCCACAGCCGCTGCGGGCCCGGGCGCGTGAGGTCGAGGAACGCCGCCCGGGACCGATGCCCACAGCCGCTGCGGGCCCGCGCACCGAGGCCGGCCAGATACCGCCGACCGCGCGAGCTGAGCATGAGGGCGGCCCCCGCGGCGTCGGCGCAGCGCCGGCTCGGCGGCCGACGGCGCAACACCACGCAGACGTTCTGGCCGGTGGTGCGGCAGAGCCGCCGGCGGGCGATCCGCCCCGAGATCGCCTTGAGCGACCGCGCCGACGCCCAGCCGTAGGCGCGCCGGCTCGACGTGCGCCGGGCTCGGGCAGAGCTTGCCAGCCGGGCGGGCCTCAGGCGCACGCTCGAGGTGAGCTCGAGCAGGGTGAGGTCGATGTTCCTCGCGCGGGGGGAGTGGATGGCGGCGAGCCGCAGGGGCAGCTCGGCCGGCGTCCAGCGAAGCTCAGGTCGCGCCATCGCCGAGCTCGAGCAGGCCTCGATCGGCGAGCGCGAGCACGAACTCGGTCAGGTCCGATTCGATCCGGGCCGGCGGCTGTCCGTAATGGACGGCGAGCTCGGCCACGGCGGCGCGCGCATCGGGCTGCGCGCTCAGCGCCTCGAGGAACCGGGCGCCGACCGCGTCGAGGCCGTGGTACTGCGAGGTGCGCAGGTTCAGCATCACCGTCTGGTGCGCGAAGGACCGGTGGGCCACGTGCTCCGGGACCCGCACCCGGCGATCGGCGATCTCGGCCCAGCGGGAGGCGACCTCGGTCATCGACGCCTCGGGAAGCGGGGGATCCGCACCCGCTGCTCGTCCTCGGGGCTGGAGATCATCCGGAAATCTTACGAAAACCGACCGGCGGGGTGGGGCCGCTCAGCGCCCGACCGGCCAGCGTCCGCGGCCGGCCGGGCGCGGGTTCAGCGTGCGCCGCAGATGCCGGAGGCGCTCGGTCCCCGCACCGCCCGGGCGAGGACCCCGGCGCTCGAGTCGCCATGTGCCCTTCACCGTGTCGAGCCAGTACAGGTCGAAGTCGGGGTGGCTCCGTCGCCACGCCATCGCGGTGCGCCGTTCGTGCGGGCGCCGGCCGTCGTCGAGGAGGACCACCGAGCCGGCGGGAAGGCGGGGCTCGAGGAGCTCGAGCGCCGGCCAGCGGGCGAGCGGGACCAGGTCCGGAGGGCCGTCCACGACGAGCACGTCGACGCGCGGTGGGAGCGTGGCCACGGTCTCCGCCGCGTACCACGGGAGCTGCCGGTGCGCGACCGGCTGCGCCCGGAGGGGGGCGAGGAGGACCGTCACCCACTCCTCGAGCTCCGCGGCCGCGAGGCGCCGCTCCGTCTCCTCGGCGAAGATCGCGTCGTGCTCGAGGCTGTAGAGGTGCCCGGCGCCGTTGGCCCGCAGCGTGGCGGCGACGAGCAGCGTCGTGATCCCCGACCCGCACTCGACGACGACGTCGGGGCGCCGGCGCGAGGCCTCGAGCACGAGCACGCCGAAGTCCGGCTCGATGGCCCACCCGCCGAGCGGCGGGGTGTGCTCGCCGAGCACGCCGGCGATCACCGCCGCGTCGGCGCTGTTCTGGATCTCCCGCCCGATCCCGGCCGCGCCGCGGAGCGCGCCGCGGCTCGCCGCCGCCACCGCGGCGCCGGCGGCGATGGCCGGCCGGAACCGGGCCCCGCCGGCGAGCGCGAGGGCGGACGCGCCCGCCCCGGCGAGACCACCGCGGATCGTCAGGCTGCCCACTCCCTCCGCCCTCACCTCCCGTAGGCGCGCGAGCCGGCCGGCGCCGGGTCGCGCGGACTCGGAGGGGTCGGGATCGCCCGGCCCGGTCACGGACGCCGCGCACGGGCCGCCAGGACGTAGGCGATGAACTGCCCGTTGGTCACCGCGTAGCGCCGGAACAGCCTGCGCGGCTCCTGCCCCAGCCGGTAGAGCCACTCAAGGCCCGTGCGCTGCATCCAGCGGGGTGCGCGCCGCGTGACCCCGGCGGCGACGTCGATGGCGCCCCCGACGCCCATGATGAACGAGGCCCCGATCGCGCGCCCGTGCTCGCCGAGGAAGAACTCCTTGCGCGGCGAGCTGATCGCGACGAACAGGATGTCCGGCCGCGAGGAGCGGATCTCGGCGGCCACGGCGGCGTCCTCCTCCGGGGAGAAGTACCCGTCGCGCCGGCCCGCCAGCACCAGCCCGGGGTGGGCGTCCCGCAGGCGGGCGACCGCGCGCTCGAGGACCTCCGGGCGAGCACCGAGGATGTAGACGCGGTATCCGCGCGCCGCCGCCAGGGCCAACAGCTCGTGCATCAGGTCGATGCCCGCCACGCGGGTGGGCAGCGGATCCCCCAGCAGGCGCGAGGCCCAGACCACCGCCTGGCCGTCGGCGGTCACGAGCTCGCACCCGTTGACGACGGCCCGCAGCCGGGCGTCCGACTGCACGGAGACGAGCTTGGCGGCGTTGACCGCCATGTGCTGGCCGAGCACGTCGTTCTCGATGTGCCATGCGCAGCGCTCGAGCGCGGCACGCATGTCGACGCGGTCGATCTCGCAGCCGAGGACCTCCACGCGGTCGCGACCGGGCGTCGCCGCAGCGGGCGGGCTCACGCCGGGCTCGCCCCCTCGATCCAGCGGTCGTACCACGTGCTCAGGCCGTACACGTTCCAGATGTGCTTGCTCCAGTCACCGCGACCCTCCCGGTGCGCGGCGATGATCGCGTCCATGGTCTCGTAGTCGAGCAGGCCCCGCTCCGCCAGCCCGGAGGACCGGATGCGGGCGGCGGCCTCGCGCCCGAAGTCACCGCACAGCCACTCCTCCATCGGCGTGCCGAAGCCCTGCTTGGGCCGGTCGATGATCTCGTCGGGCAGGAGGCCGCGCATCGCCCGGCGCAGCACGTGCTTCCCCTGCCCGTGGCGGAACTTGGCCCGCGGCGGGAGCGCCATGGCGAACTCGACCAGATGGTGGTCGAGGAAGGGCTCCCGGGCCTCCACCGAGCTCGCCATCGCGATCTTGTCGAGGCGCATGAGCAGGAGCTCCGGCAGCCGCTGCTTGAGCTCGACGTAGGTCATGTGCTGGAACAGATCGGCGCCGGAGCGGGACGCCGCGTCCCAGTGCGTCTCGACCACGCCGTAGGAATTCGCCCCGTTGCCGCCGGCGAGGATGCGGTCCTTGACCTCGCCGCGGAAGCAGATGGCGCCGCCCCAGAAGGGCAGGCGGCTGTGGCCGGCGTCGTAGAGCGCCTCGCCGTGGCGCACGCCCCGGCCGGCGCGGCGCGTGGCTCGCGCCGCCGCGACGCCGATCGGCCGGCGCAGCGGCCGCGGGATCCGCTGGAAGGGCAGGACGTAGCGCCGGTGATCGACGTACCCCTTGTAGCCGTGGAGGATCTCGTCGGCGCCCTCGCCGCACTGGACCACGACCGTGCCCGAGTCGCGGGCCAGCTGCGAAACGAAGTGCTGGGGGATCGCGGTCCAGTCGGCCAGCGGCTCGTCCTCGTGGAAGACCATGCGCGGAAGAAACTCCAGCATGTCCTCCTCGTCGATCGCGACCTCGTGATGGTCGGTGGAGAACCGCTCGGCGACGGTCCGCGCGTGGGAGAGCTCGTCGTAGCGCGGGTGGCCGGCCGGAGCGGTGGAGAACGTGCGGATCGGCCGGTCGGTGAGCTCGGCCATGAGGGCGACGTTCGTCGAGGAGTCCAGGCCGCCCGACAGGAACACGCCGAAGGGTACGTCGGACATCATGCGCTTGCCGATCGAGGCCCGCAGCAGCTCGCGCAGGCGGACCTCCATGTCCGTCTCGGACATCGTCCGCACCTCGGCCGCGACCGAGTCGTCGAAGGGCTGCCAGTACGTGCCGCGCTCGAGCGGGCCCGAGGCCGGGAGCCTCGCCCACTCCGCGGGCGCGAGCTTGGCGATGCCCTTGAACATCGTCGCCGGCGGGGGCGTGAAGCCGAAGGTCAGGTAGTCGTGCAGCGCCTCCTCGTCGAGCTCCGCGCGCACGGCGGGATGGGCGAGGAGCGCCTTGATCTCCGAGGCGAAGACGAACCCGCCCGGCGGCGCGGAGAAGTAGAGGGGCTTGACCCCGATGCGATCCCGGGCGAGGAACAGCTCCCGCCGCCGCGCGTCCCAGATCGCGAAGGCGAACATCCCCTCCAGCCGCTCCAGCGCCGCCGGGCCGTGCTCCTCGTAGAGGTGGAGCACAACCTCGGTGTCGGTGCGCGAGCGGAACCGATGGCCGCGGGCCTCGAGCTCGGCGCGCAGCGCCTCGTGGTTGTAGACCTCGCCGTTGTAGGTGATCCACATCGAGCCGTCCGCGTTGGCCAGCGGCTGGCGACCGGCGCTGCTCAGGTCGACGATCGACAGGCGCCGGTGCCCGAGGGCGACGCGCTCCTCGGGCCTGACGATCGCCCCGGCGTCGTCGGGGCCGCGGTGGGTCATCGTGTCGCGCATCGCCACGACCGTCGCCTCGTCGCAGCGGAAGGCATCGGAGGAGGCGACGATCCCGCAGACCCCGCACATCAGCGCCCGCCGTGCTCGATCGCGTACTCGACGGCGGAGGCGAACGCCTCGGCCATGCGCGCGTGGGTGTAGCGCTGGACGTCCTCGCGCGCGCGGCGACCGAGGCGCTCGGCCAGCGCCGGATCCTCGGCCAGCCGGCGGATCGCGCCGGCGAGGGCCTCCGCGCTGCGCTCGGGAACGACGAACCCGTTCGCCCCGTCGCGCACGAGGCCCCCCGCGGCGGCGCCGACGGAGTCGGTCGTGACGACCGGAAGACCGGCATGCATCGCCTCGTTGACGACGAGGCCCCACGGCTCCTTGTCGAGCGCGGTGGTGACCGAGGGCAGGACGAGGGCGCGGGCCTCGCAGAGCACGCGGGGGAGCTCGGCCTGCGGCACGAAGCCCCGGAGGCTGACCCTCTTCCCGCCGTCGGCCCGCGCGCGCAGCTCGGCCTCCTGGCTGCCGTTGCCGACGAGGCTCAGCCTCAGCGGGGTGTCGCCGAGCAGCTCGACGGCGCCGAGCAGGTAGGAGAGCCCCTTGCGCTCCTCGAACTGGCCGACGTAGACGAACTCGGGCGGCGAGCCATCGTCCTCCGCCCGCGGGACCGCCTCGAAGCGCTCCCCCTCGACCGCCTGGCCGGCCACGAAGACCTTCTCGGGCCGGACGCCCGGGGTCCGCAGGACGAAGTCGCGGACATGGTCCCCGTAGGGCACGATCGCCTCGGCCCGGCGATAGATGGCGTCGGTCAAGGGCCGGCTCACGCGGTGGGCCGTCGTCTGCGGATGCATCCACATCCCCGTCCAGAGCACGAACGGCACCCTCCGCGCCTTGGCGGTGGCGAAGGTGAGCGGGAGCATGAGCTTGCCGTTCAGGCTCTTGACGACGGCGTCGTAGCGGCGGTGGCTGAGCGCGAGCGCCATCCCCGGCATCACCGCCTGGCCGCCGATCCGCCAGCGCCGCAGCTCGACCCGGCGGATCCGCGCGTCGGTCGCGAGCGTCAGCTTGCGATTCCAGTAGCGCTCGCGCTCGTCCGCGAAGAAGTAGAAGTCCACCTCGAGCCGGTCGGCGAGCTCCTCGTACATCCGCCGCCGGTAGTGCGTCGGGAAGTAGTCGATGAAGGCGATGCGGCGACGTCGTGTCATCCAACCGTCCGTGCTCTCGCAAGCGACCGGGGAACCTGGCGGGCGTCTATCGACCGGAAGATGGTGTTCAAGCTCCACATCTACGGTAGCGACTTGGGCGCCGGGCCTCCTAGACTCCGCGCTCCGGCGCGGCGCGCCCGGTGAGCGAGCATGTGCGGCATCGTCGGACAAGTCAGAAGCGACCGCTGTCCGGTGGATCGGGAGCTGCTCGTGCGGATGTGCGCGGCCCTCGAGCATCGCGGCCCCGATTCGCGGGGCCTGCACGAGGAGCCGGGGGCCGGCCTCGGCATCCAGCGCCTGCGCGTCATCGACCTGGCCACGGGGGATCAGCCCATCGGCAACGAGGACGGGTCGGTCGTCGTCGTGCTCAACGGCGAGATCTACAACTTCCGGGAGCTGCGCGCCGGGCTCGAGAAGCGCGGCCACGCCTTCCGCACGCGCAGCGACACGGAGGTCATCGTCCATCTCTACGAGGACCACGGGCTCGGCTTCCTCGCGCACCTCGAGGGCATGTTCGGGCTGGCGCTGTGGGATCGTGCGCGTCGCCGGCTCGTGCTCGCGCGCGACCGGGCGGGCAAGAAGCCGCTGTACTACCACGAGGCCGACGGCGTGCTCGCCTTCGCCTCCGAGCTCGGGGCCCTGCTCGCCGACCCCGGCGTGCCCCGCGAGGTCGATCACGAGGCGCTCGACGCCTATTTCGCCTACCGCTACGTGCCCGCGCCGCGGACGGCGTTCCGCGGGGTGCGGAAGCTGCCCTCCGCGACGATGCTCGTGCACGAGCAGGGCGTCTCGACGCTCACCCGCTACTGGACGCTCGACTACTCACGCCAGCGGAAGGTCCGCCGCCCGCAGGAGGTGCTCGAGGAGCTCCGTGACCGGGTCGACGGCGCGGTGCGCAAGCGTCTCGTCGCCGACGTGCCGCTCGGCGCATTCCTCTCCGGCGGCGTGGACTCGGCGTCGGTCGTGGCCTCGATGGCCCGGAGCTCGGGGGCGGTGCGCACCTTCTCGATCGGGTTCGGCAGCGCGGAGCTCGACGAGCTCGAGCTGGCGCGCCGGGTCGCGAGGCGCTACGGCACCGACCACGAGGAGCTCATCGTCGAGCCGCGGGCGGTCGACGTGCTGCCGCAGATCGTCAGCCACCATGCCGAGCCGTTCGCCGACGCCACCTCGGTGCCGACGTTCTACCTGGCCCGGCTCGCCCGGGAGCACGTGACGGTGGCGCTCAACGGCGACGGCGGCGACGAGCTCTTCGGGGGCTACACGCGCTACGTCGCCAACCAAGCCGCGGGCGCGGCCGACCGGGTCCCGGCCGGGGTCCGCCGGATCGTCCGGGAGGCGGTCCGGCGGCTCCCGGAGAGCGGCCGCATCAACTCGCCGCTCAGCCGGATCCGGCGGATCGGTGAGACCCTGCCGCTGCCCGCCGCCGAGCGCTACCGGCTCTACATGACCGATCTGCAGGGCTTCGAGCGCCGGCGCCTCTACACCGCCGAGTACCGCGACGCCGTCGATCCGTCCTTCAGCGACGAGGTGATCGCCCGCCCGTGGCGTGAGTCGAGCGCGCGCTCGCTGATCGACCGAATGCTCGACGTCGATCGCCTGACCTACTTGGCCGACGACCTGCTGCCCAAGGTGGACATCGCCACAATGGCGGCGTCGCTGGAGGGCCGCTCCCCGCTGCTCGACCACACCCTCATGGAGTTCGCCGCCTCCCTCCCCGGGCGCCTGAAGGTCCGGGGCGGGCAGAAGAAGCTCGTGCTCCGCGAGGCAATGCGCGGGCGCGTGCCGGACGAGATCCTCGACGCGCCCAAGCGGGGCTTCCAGCCCCCGCTCGCGGACTGGCTACGCGCGGATCTCCGGGAGCTCTCGCGCGACCTGCTGCTCGACGAGCGCGCCCGCACCCGCGGGATCTTCGAGCCGGCGCGGGTCGGTGCCCTGCTCGACGCCCACGCCTCGCGCCGAGCGGACAACTCCCAGGCGATCTGGACGATGATGGTCTCAGAGCTCTGGCACCGGGAGTTCATCGACCCGCGGGCGTGAGCCGCCCGGAGGAGCGTCGAGGATGCCCTCGCTCGCCAGCGCGGCGCGCAGCGCCCGGGCCGAGCGCGCGCTCTCGTACTCGCGCTCGATCTTCGCCCGGCCCGCTCGCCCCAGCCGGGCGCGGGTGGCCGGGTCCCGGATGAGCCCCTCGAGCGCGGCGGTCAGCTCGTCGGTGCGGCCCGGGCGGATGAGGATGCCGTCGACGCCCTCCTCGATCAGCTCGGGCAGCCCCATGATGCGGGTGCTCACCACCGGGAGCTCCATGGCCATCGCCTCCATGGCGACGACCGGGATCCCCTCGGCGAAGCTGGGCAGGCAGAAGACGTCGGCGTGGGCGTAGTGCTCGCGCACGTCGTCCTGGCCGAGCGCGCCCAGGAACCGCACGTGCTCCGCGACGCCTTCCCGCCGGGCGGTCTCCTCGAGCGCCGCCCGGGCCGGGCCGTCGCCGACGAGGGTGAGGCGGACGTCGAGCCCCGCCCTCCGCAGCGCGGCGACCGCCGCCAGGAGCAGCGTCAGCCCCTTGCCGGGCAGCAGCCGGCCCACACACAGGACCTCGGCGCCGGTCGCGGAGGCGGAGCGCCCGGCAGGCGGGCGGAAGGCGGCGGTGTCGACCGCGCAGCGGACGACGTGGATGTGCTCCCAGCGCTCCGGCTCGGACAACGTCATCAGCTGGCTGCGGCCAAAGTCGCTGATCGCCACCGCGAACGACGCTCGCGCGAGCTTCACGCGCAGCCCGTAGGCGATCACGTTGTAGAACTCGACCGAGCCGTGGACCGCGAGGCTCCAGGTCGTCCGCTCCTCCGGGCGGGCAGCCGCCAGGTAGTGCGAGGCGAGCATCGCCGCGTCGGTGGCGCTGTCGGCGAACTGCGCGTGCACGTGGTCGATCCCGGCGGCGCGGCAGTGCTCCGCGAGCAGGATCCCCTCCGCGAAGTAGAAGAGATGCCAGAGGCGCTCGCGCAGCCCCGGGCTCCCGGTCCGCAGCGCGAGGCCAAGCGCCGACAGGTAGGGGCCGGGGGCCCGCAGGAGGGCTCTCGCGTGCGCGCGCAGCAGGCGCCGCGCCGAGGTCGGGAGGATGTTGTGGGTGGTGGACGCCTCCCGGCGGTCCGCCGGTGCCAGGAGGTCCTCGGGGCGCGCGCGGCGGATGGAGATCGTCGCGACGTCCACGCCCTCCCGCCTCAGCGCCTCGATCTCGCGCAGGACGAACGCGTGCGAGACTGCCGGATAGTGGCTCATCAGGTAGGCGATGCGGCTCACGGAGCGGGCAGGCTACGCCGGCGTGCCGGCGCGCGCCGGCCGGTCGCCGGCGCGTTTCGGGGCGCCGACTTGCTCCTCGACGAACGCCGCGAGCTCGGCGCCGACGACGGGCCAGCTCTCCCCGGGCGGGGCCCGCAGCTCGTCCGCCGCCCAGCCTCGGCCGACGTGCGCGAAGACGCGATCGGCCGCGCGGGTCTCGGAGGCCGCGAGCAGGAGCCAGCCCGGCTTGCCGGCGACGTAGTCCGTGATCGGGTCGCGGGCCGGATCGTCGAGGAGCGCCAGGCGGGGGATCGGCAGGGTCAGGTACTCGATCACCTTGCTCGGGAGCTGCAGCGCACCCACGTTCCCGACCACGAGCGCCAGATCGCACCGCGTCGATTCGACGACGACCTGCGCCCACGGCAGCCTCGGATGGACGCTCACCGCGACCTCCTCGGGCAGGCGCTGGAGCGTCTGGTTCCAGTCGCCGCCGAACTGCTCGAGCTCGATCCGGGACCAGCGCCCGCTCGCGACGAGCCCGCGGAAGAACGGCGCCACGTCGACGCGCGGGCTGTAGAGGTTCCCGAAGTGGGCGATCCGCAGCGTGGAGCCGTCCTCCCGCCGGGCGGGAGGGTCGACGACGCGCGGCACCGGCGTGTAGCCGTTGGGGCGTACGAGTGTCGGCAGATCCGGGAACAGCCGGCGGAGCGCCTCCGCCTGGGCCTCGGTGGTGACGATCGCGCCGGCCGCACCGCGCCACAGGCGCCCCTCGGCGGCGCGCGCCCGGCGCGCGCTCAGCCGGCCGCCGCCCGCGTCGGTCGTGGTCAGCGCCCACGGATCGGAGCTGTCGACCACGTAGGGGACCTCGAGCGCCTCCAGCCGGCCGGCGGCCACGGCGACGGGGGAGTACGGATAGCCGATGAGCACAGCGGCGTCGAGCGCCGGGCTCCAGCGCCCGAGGTGCCACCGGCTCCACCCCTCCACGGAATCAAGGGCCACGGACTGCCCGAGGCGGTAGGCCGCGTGGCGCCGGATCCGCTCCCGGAGCGAGACGCCCGGCTCGTTCGGGCCGGGCTCCGGCCCGGCGACCAGCTCGATCGACCACGACCCGGTCAGGGCATCGACGATCGCGCGCGTGCGCAGCCCGCGCGGCTCGAACGGGCTGTGGGCGAAGTAGGAGACGACGCCCATGCGCGGCCGGCTCGCCACGGCGCCTACTCTAGTCGGGGCGGAAACCGGGCCCTGCGGCCCGTTCGCGTCCTCTCCCCTGGCGATGAACCCGCACGCGGCGCCCGTAGACGAGTCGGCCGAGCGCGAGGCGACGGAGCCCTCGCGCGGCACGCTGAGCGGGGCGGCGGCGATGCTGACGGCCGGATCGATCTTCACGCAGGTCGCATCGATCGTCGCCCTCGGGCTCCTGGCCCGGCTCGTCTCCCGGGCGGAGATCGGCACCTACCAGCAGCTCTCCCTGCTCTACGGGATCATCTCGCCGCTCCTGCTCGCCGGCATCCCGGCCGGGCTCCTCTACTTCCTTCCCCGCGCGGCGTCGCCCGCGCGACGCGCGGAGTGGGTCGGCGACACGTTCGCGCTGCTCACGCTCTTCGGGATCCTCGCGATGGTCCTCGTGCTCGCGCTGCGGGACCCGATCGCCGCCGGGCTCGGCAATCCCCGCCTCGGGCCCGATCTCGCGCTCTACTCCCCCTACCTGCTGTTCGCCTTCATCGCCTTCTCCACGCCCAGCGCCCTCGTCGCCGGTGGTCGGCCCGCCGCCGGGGCCCTCGTCAACGCGATCGGCGGGGCGCTCATGCTGGTCGGGGTCATCACCGCCGCCCTGATCAGCCCGGACGCCCGCGCGCTGGCCATCGGCCTCTCGGCCTCGGCGGCCGCGTGGGCGGCCATCTCGCTGCTCATCGTGCACCGGTCGGTGGGGATCGTGCTGCGCCGGCGTCCCGCCTGGGCGCACTGGCGCGCCCTCCTGGCCTACGGGCTGCCCCTGGCGCTGACGGGGCTCGCGGGGCGCTTCGGCTACCAGTTCGACCGCCTCGTCGTCGGCGCGCGCTTCTCCCCCTCGGACTTCGCCATCTACGCCCTCGGGACGCTCGAGGTGCCGATCGCGCTGCTCCTGCAGCAGGCGGTGACCAACGTCATGGTGCCCGCGCTCTCGGCGCTCTGGCGCGACGGGAACATCGCGGGGATGCTCGTCCTGTGGCGTGAGTCGATGCGCAAGACGAGCCTCCTCCTGCTGCCGATGTTCGCGTTCCTGCTCGTCACCGCTCCCGACGTCGTGCGCGTGCTCTACGGGCCGGGCTACGGGCGGAGCGTCGAGCTGTTCCGCATCTACCTCGCGCTGCTCCCGATCCGGATCGCGACGTTCGGACTCATCCCGCAGGCCATCGGCCGCACGCGGATCGTGTTCGTCGCGGGCCTGCTCATCCTTGGTCTGAACGCGGTCATCGTCCTCGCCCTCGTGGGCCCGCTGGGTCTGACCGGGCCCGCCCTCGCCCTGCCGATCGCCTCGGCGCTGACGGTCGCCTACTACCTGGTGCGCGTGGCGCCGCTGCTCGACGTGCGGCCCCGCGACCTCGTGCCGGTACGGCGCCTGGCGGGGATCTCGGCCGCCGCCACCGGGGCCGCGCTCGTCATCCTGCCGATCGGCGCGCTCTCGCTCACCGCGCTGCCCCGCCTCCTCCTGCAGGGCGTGGCCTTCACGGCGGTCTGCGCCGCCGTTCTGCGCGTGACGAGGGAGCTCAGCGACGACGATCTGACCCGCCTCCGGGGCGCTCTCGACCGGCTTCGCCGATCCTTCAGAAGCCGCCCCGCGGCGCCCGTGGAGCCCTAGGCTCATGCGGATGCGGCTCGCTCGCCTCAACGCGCTGCGCCTCCTCGGGCTGGCCCTGCTGGCCCTGCTCGCCGTCGGGCTCGCGCGGCAGTTCCCCGTCTACGGGCAGCCGGTGCTCGCGCTCGGCGTGGTGCTGCTCGTGCTCGGGGCCTCGGCCGCGCTCGTGTGGCACGCGGACGCGGCGCTGACGCTCTCCCTCGCCGTGGGACTCTCGATCTTCAGCTCGAACTGGCAGCTCATCGGGCTTCCGGGACCCCTGTCGCCGGACCGCCTCCTCCTCGTCGCGACGATCGGCATGATCATCGCCCGGGCCCCGCAGATCAGGGACCGGCCGCCGTTCCGCGTGGAGTTCGTCCACTGGGTGCTCGTCATCGCGCTCGCCTGGGCGTTCTGCTCGGCGCTCGTCGCCGGCACCCTCCACCAGCGGGACGCGCTGTTCCTGCTCCTCCAGCGCTTCGGCGCGCTCCCGTATCTGATCTTCCTGCTCGTGCCGACGATCTTCCAGGCCGAGCGGCAGCGGCGCTCGCTCGTCCGGGTCATGACCGTGACCGGCTTCTACCTGGGGGTGATCGCCCTGCTGCAGGGGGTGGGGGCCAACGGCGCCGTCTGGCCGCGGTACATCGGGCAGTTCGCCAGCAACGGCGGCGGCGCGCGGGCGGGCGGCCCGTTCCTCGATGCGGTGAGCAACGGCGCGGCGCTCTTCGCCTGCGGGCTCGTCGCCTTCATCGGCGCGCGCGGCGCCGCCTCGCGGGCCTGGCGCCGATTCTCCTACGGAGTCGTCGTCCTCGATCTTGTCGGCTGCCTGCTCACGCTCGAGCGCTCGGTGTGGATCGCCGCCTCGGCCGGAGCCCTCGTCGCGATCGTGGCCGACCGCGCGACGCGGCGGTTCGCGGTCCCGCTCGTCCTCGCCGTCGTGGTGTCCATCGGCCTGGCGTTCCTCGTCGTCCCCGGTCTCAGCGCCCACGCCTCGAAGCGCTCGCAGGACAAGAGCACCGTATGGGACCGCAAGAACCTCCTGCGGGAGGGCTTCGGGATGATCGAGGCCCATCCGATCGCCGGGGTCGGCTGGGATCGCTTCGTGAACGAGAAGGGCAGCTACGCCCGGCAGAGCGCCACCTACCCGCTCACGGCCGGCGGCAAGTACATCCTGCACAACGCTTTTGTTAGCTTTGGGGCCGAGCTAGGGCTCGTAGGGTTGTCGCTGTGGTTGCTGGGCGCCGTCCTGGCGGTCGGCGGTGGCGTCACCGGGCGCGCACCGCCGGAGTTCGCCCCCTGGCGCGTGGCCCTCCTGTCCTACGCGGTCTTCTTCGCCATCATCGCCAACTTCGTGTATCCCCAGGTCTTCCCCATCCTCATGCTCTGGGTGCTCGCCGCCGTCGCATGGGCGGGCCGGCTGGCCTCCTCCGCGGCGGCTCTGCCGGCCGTCTCCGGACCCGGCGGGCAGAGCATGCTCGCCGTCGACGGGCGGGCGATCTGATGGCCGCTCACGCCATGGAGACCGCCGAGCGCGACGAGGAGGGGGTCCGCTTCTCGCCCCAGCTGCCGGCGGGCCGGGGCCCCTACGTCAGCGTCTTCGAGGCCGTGCGCCGCCATCCGGTGCTCGCCTTCGGTCCGCTCGTACTGCTCGTGGGCCTGGCCGTGGGTTACGGGCTTCTGCGTAGTCCGACCTACACCGCCTCCGCCCAGCTGAGCGTGGGTCGCATCGACGTGAACGCGCCCGGGGCGCTGGCCGGCTTCACCCAGGCGACGGCCACGCTGACCGCCGGCTACAGCCGCGCCGTGAGCGGCGACGGCGTCATCGAGCCGGTGGCGCAGCAGCTCGGGATAACACCCAGGCAGGTGCGCAACCGCGTCCTGGCCACGCCGATCCCGGACAGCCAGGTGATGAGCGTCATCGCCACGGCGGCCACGTCCGGGGGCGCGGTACGGCTCGCCAACGCGACGAGCGGCTCGCTCATCAACTACATCACGCAGACGAACCGCTCCAACCCTGACGCGCCGCGTCTGCTCCGGCAGGTGCGGCGGGCCTCCGTCGCCTACCAGGCGAGGCTCGACCGCCAGCGGCGGCTCGAGCGCGCGAGCGCTTCGCCGACGAGCGGGATCACCCGGGCCGACGTCCGCCAGGCTACGGCGGCGGCGGAGGTCGCCCAGCTCCGGCTCCAGACGGCGGAGTCGAACTTCCGGGGAACGACGAGCGGCGATGCCATCACGTCGTTGCTGCTCCCCCTGACCAACGCCCGGTTCGCCACGAGCGACCGCGTCTCCAAGCTCGAGATCTACGTGATCATCGCGGTCATCGCCGGGTTGATCCTCGGCTTCGGCCTGGCCACGCTACGGGCCAGCGAGGAGGCCCGCCGGGCGTACCGCTCGTTCGAGCCGTCCTAGCCGGATCGTTCCACGGCCGGTGGCGGACCGGCCTCGAACAAGTCATGACGCAGCGAGTGGAGGTCGTCCGGCTAGCGCTCCTCCCAGAACCGGCGCGCGCGGAGCCCGAGTTCCCGAGCAGCGAGCAGCGAGCGGCGGAGGCCATCGGCCCACGGCTCGGCGAGGTGGCGCAGGCTCATCGCCCAGGCCGGTGAGCCGCGCCTCGCCGCCACCGCCGAGGCGGTCAGGGCGGGGAGCGAGAAGGCCGGGACCTCGGGGGGCGAACCCATCGCTCGCGCCGCCGTCTGCGCGGCGACGCGGACCTCGTAGTCGGGGTCGGCGAGCAGCGGCAGCAGCGCGCCGTGAGCGCGCGGGTCCCGGATCTCGCCCAGAGCGCTCGCGGCGCTGCGCCGCACCGCCGGGTCGGGCGAGCCCATCGCGCCGATGAGGGTGTCGAGCGCGCGCGGATCCCGCAGCGCCCCGAGCAGCTCGCAGATGGTCTCGTCGGCGCCGCCGGCGTAGGCGGTTCGCAGCAGCGGCAGGAGAGCGTGGGGGCCCTGGCAGCTCACGAGGACGCGGGCGCGGCGCCCGATCTCCGGATCGTCCGCGCCGAGTGCGGTGACGGCGTCGGTCAGCACCTGCTCTCCGACGAGCCCGCCGTCGAGGAGGGCCCCGAGCGCCGCGTCCGAGCCGCCGTGCTCGAGGTAGACCCGGGCGGTCAGATCGGCGCCCGCGGAAGGATGCGACGCGAACTCCGCCTCCGCCTCGGCCGCCGCCGGATCGCGAGGCTCCCGCAGGAGCAGGCGGGTGAGAGCGGCGGCGGCCTCCGGTCCGCTCCGGGCGCCGAGCGCCCGTACCGCGGCGATCCGCACGGGCACCGCGGGATCCTCGAGGGCGACGAGGAGCGCGTCGAGGGCTCCGGGCTCGTCCATGTCCGCGATCGCCTCGACGGCCGCCACGCGCACGGGGATCCCGACGTCGAGCACGACCCCCTGGCGATCGATGACCCCGTCGCGGAACCGGAGCGCCTCGCAGAGACCGGCCAGGTCGCCCTTTCGCGCCAGCTTCGGGATGTTCGGACGGCGCCGGGCCATAGCTCGAGTCCGCTAACCGCGAGGCGCGAGGGCGAGCGAGGCGTCGGCCAGGCCCAGCGCGACGTGCGCGTCACACCAGCGAGGGTAGGTGACGGTGGTGGCGCCCCACCGGTAGCGACGGTGCACGGCGTGGCCCTTCCGGATGTTGGCGGCCAGGAGCCGGCCGGCCAGCCGCTCCACGTCCCCGCGCTCGGCCAGGCCGCGCGCGAGCAGCATCGCCCACGTGGTCAGGCCGGTTCCCGCCGAGTGGGCGTCCTCGGGGTAGCGCCGGTTCGCCCACAGCGACGCGCGGCCCCGGGCGTCGAAGAACGAGCGGTAGTGAGGGACCGTCCGGGCGATAGCCGACGCCACGCGCGCCGGAGCGATGTCGCCGAGGCCGTCCAGGCAGGTGAGGACGTAGCCGGTGTGGAACGAGTCGCTCCAGCGGAGATTGGCCGCCTCGCCGTAGGGCCACGAGCCGTCCGGGCGCTGATCGGCGAGGCTGCGCTCGACGGCGCGGCGGACGCGCTCCCCCGCGCGGGCGTCGTCGGCGAGCGCGAGATGGACGAGGCGCGCCCCCAGGAGGCTCGCGTTGTGGATGTTGACCCTGGTGCCGGTGTGGTAGGCAAAGAAGCCCTCGGGCTCGACCCACAGGGCATCGAGCACCCAGCGGGCGGCGGCCCGGGCCCGCGCGACGAACTCGGGGATCCCCGACTCGAGCAGCGCGGCGGCCGCGAACGCGGTCGCCACGACGTTCGGGCTGCCGGCCGAGTAGAAGCTCCACCGGGTCTGGACGTCCCAGTGGTAGCCCCACGCCGCCTCCCCCGAGGTGAAGTCGGCCGCCAGCGCCTCGAGCGCGTGCGTGGCCAAGGCGGCGGCCGCGCCGCCCTCCGGCGTCCCGCCGAGGCGCAGGCCGGTGGAGGCGAAGACGCCGAGCGCCTTGGGGATCAGCGGGTGCGAGCGGCGGTAGAGCCGCCGGATGTCCACGGGGCTCCGGGCGTGGAGCTGCGCGATCGCCTGGCGCCGGCGGGGCCCACCGACGAGCGGCGCCGGCCAGCGCCACCAGAGCCCATCGTAGGGGTCTGAGCCGCGCCAGCCGGCCGCGCGCGCCGTGCGCAGGAGGTGCAGGGCCGCGGCCGCCATGCGCCGGGGCAGCTCGCTCACCTCACCGGCGCGATCTTCGGAGGCCCCCAGCACGGCGGGACCATAGTGCCCACCCGGGGCGGGGACCGCGCGGGACCGGCGCCCGCTACGGGCGCGGCTCGCCGGCGAGCACATCGACGAGGCGCTCCGCCGCCCGCCCGTCCCAGCCGGGCGGACTCGCCGCGGCGCCGGACCTCGAGGCCCGCAGAAGGCCCGGAACCTCCCGTATCCGCGCGGGCTCGAGCCCGAGCAGGGTGTTCGTTCCCAGCGACACGGTCACGGGCCGCTCGGTGTTCGCGCGCAGGGTGAAGCAGGGGATGCCCAGGAACGTGGTCTCCTCCTGGATCCCGCCCGAGTCGGTGAGGACGCCGGCCGCCGCGCGCACGAGCGCGGAGAACTCGAGGTAGCCGAGCGGCGGCCGGAGATCGATGCCGCCCGTGTCGAGGCCGGCGCGCTCGATGGCGGCCTGAGTGCGCGGGTGGACCGGGAACACGACCGGGAGATCCTGCGCGACGTCCCGCAGGGCGGCGATCGCCTCGCGCAGGAGCTCACCGTCGACCAGCGCCGGCCGGTGCAGCGTGACCACGAGGAACCCGCCGGGCGCGAGCGCGTCGCCGAGCACACGTTCGGTCGCCTCCTCGACGCGCGGACCCATCGCGACGAGCGTGTCGATCATGGTGTTCCCGACGGCGTGGACCCGCCCGAGGTCGACGCCCTCCCGCTTCAGGTGATCCCGCGCCTCGGGCGAGTGGGTGAAGAGGAGATCCGAGAGCTGATCGGTCACGACCCGGTTGATCTCCTCCGGCATCGTGCGGTCGAAGGACCTGAGCCCCGCCTCGACGTGTCCGACCGGGACACCGAGCTTCGCCGCCACGAGCGTGGCGGCGAGGGTCGAGTTCACGTCTCCCGACACGAGCAGCATGTCGGGCGCGTACTCGAGGAGGACCGGCTCGAGGCGCTCCATGATCCGCGCGGTCTGCGCGGCGTGCGATCCCGACCCCACGGAGAGCATGAAGTCGGGCGCGCCGAGTCCGAGCTGCGTGAGGAACAGCTCGGACATGACCTCGTCGTAGTGCTGGCCCGTGTGGACGAGCGCGTGCTCGAAGCGCGCGCGGCGACGCCCGAGCTCGGCCGCGACGGGCGCCATCTTCATGAAGTTCGGCCGCGTTCCCACGACCGACATGATCCGCAGCCTGCTGGGCACGGCGGGCAAGAGTACGGCCCGCGGCAGCGGGTCGCGTCAAACCCCCGAGAACTGCGCCCGCATCCTCGGCCGCAACGCTCCGATTATCGGCCTAAGCAGCCGCGCCTCCTACACTGCCGCGTTCATGCGCGTCGGAGTCGTCGGTCTCGGATACGTGGGCGTGCCCCTCGCGGTCGGCTTCGCCGAGGCCGGCCTCGATGTCGTCGGCGTGGACATCGACGCCGCGAAGGTCGCTTCGCTCAAGGCCGGGGAGTCCTACGTCGAGGATGTTCCCTCCGAGCGCCTGCGAGCCGTCAGCGAGCGCTTCCGGCCGACGCGCCGGTTCGCCGATCTCGCCCACGTCGACGCCGTCATCCTGTGTGTGCCCACGCCGCTGACCGCGAATCGCGAGCCCGACCTCGGCCCCCTCATGGCCTCCGCGCAGGAGGTGTCGACCCACCTCCAGGCCGGGCAGCTCGTGGTGCTCGAGTCGACGACGTACCCGGGGACCACGCGGGAGTGCCTGGTCCCGCTGCTCGAGCGCTCGGGCCTGGTCGTCGGCGAGGACCTCCATGTCGCCTTCTCGCCCGAACGCGTCGATCCGGGCCGCACCGACTTCACGCTGCGGAGCACCCCCAAGGTCGTCGGCGGTATGACGCCGGCGTGCCTCGAGCGCGCGGTCGCGCTCTACGAGCGCGTGTGCGATTCGCTCGTGACCGTCTCCTCACCGGAGAGCGCCGAGCTCTCGAAGCTCTTGGAGAACATCTTCCGCTCCGTCAACATCGCGCTGGTCAACGAGCTGGCCATGCTCACCGATCGCATGGGCATCGACATCTGGGAGGTGGTGGACGCCGCCGCCACGAAGCCGTACGGGTTCATGCCCTTCGAGCCCGGGCCGGGCATGGGCGGTCACTGCCTGCCGGTGGACCCGTTCTACCTGTCATGGCGCGCGCGCGAGTTCGACTTCCCCACCGAGTTCATCGAGCTGGCGGGCAAGGTCAACCAGCACATGCCGTACTTCTGCGTCGAGCGGGCCGAGCGGGCGCTCAACGACGCGGGAAAGCCCGTCCGGGGCTCGCGGGTGCTCATCCTCGGCGTCTCCTACAAGGCGGGCGTGGGCGACGTCCGCGAGTCCCCGGCACTGAAGATCCTCGAGCTCCTGCGCCTCCGCGGCGCGGACCTGGCCTATCACGATCCGCACGTCCCGGAGCTCCCCGGCCTCGGCCTGGCCTCGGTCGATCTCGACGAGTGGATCGAGGAGGCCGACCTGGCGATCATCGTGACGGCTCACCCGACGCTCGACCACGCGGATCTCGCGGGCCGGGCCGCGGCGGTGCTCGACCTTCGCGGCGTGACCCGCGGGGTGGCCGGCGACGGTATCTCGCGGCTGTGATCCTGCGCGCCCGGCGACCGCGGCGCGGGCTTAGAAGGTCTTGCGAAATGAGCCGGGGCGTCGGGGTGGTCGGCTCGAGGATTCCGGGTGGCGATCCGGCGCCGCGAGACGGCCGCAGCCGGCGTGACCGGTATTCTGCAAGGCCTTCTTAACCCGGATCGTGCATGAAATGGCCGCGGCCCCGGTGGTCGGGGCCGCGGAACCGTCCGCCTGAGTAGGGATTCTTCGGGTTGCTGAGGCCTGAAGGATCGACTCGGGAGGATCACCTTGAA
>JBBQAA010000074.1:0-206577 GCA_038276395.1 Solirubrobacterales bacterium
CGCGAGAAAGCGCGCGTCGTCGGCGCCGAAGCCGAGCGCGTCCGGCCGGTAGGGCCGGAACTTGTTCACCATGTTGATGCCGTGGAGGATGACCACGCGGCCCGCGGAGTCGGTGATCCAGCGGCCGCGGTGGGAGAAGGGCCCGGTGACCGCGGCGCAGGCGGGAGCAGCCGCGCCGATCACGGCGCCGACGAGGAGCACGGGGAGGAGCGCCCGACGGAGCACGGAGCGAAAGCTACCCGACGCCGATGTCTTCGACGACGTTGACCTACGGCGAGCTCGTCGTCTGCGACTCGCCGCGCGCAGCGCCGACGGGTCGATCTCGCCACCTGCGGCCCCTGGGGCGCTCATCGGGCGCTCTGCCCCGCGCTGGCCGGGAGCGAGCCCGATCGCGCGAGCAGCGCGCCGGTGGCGAGGAGGGCGAGCAGCCCGGCGGCGAGGACCGCGCCCCACGCGGCCCAGCCGGCCGGCGGGGTCACCCGGACACCGTTCCATCCGCGGACGTTGACGTACCAGGCGGTGGCGTGAACCGCCGCCGCGAGCGCGAAGGCGGCCGGCACGATCCGCCGCGTGAGGGCGTCCGGAACGCCGCCGTGCCCGCGCCGTGCCATCTCCCCGGCGGCGATCGGGCCCGCCGCGATCACGGGCAGCAGATACCTCGACTGGACCTCGAAGCCGGTGGGATGGAGAACGACGTTCAGCCCGAGGAACAGCCCTGCGACCGCGAGGGCGAAGACCGCGAGTCCCAGTCGCGCACGCCCGGGGCCGGCCCGCATCGCCAGCCAGGCGACGAGCCCGACCAGCAGCGCCCAGGCCAGGTACGCCAGCGCCGGCAGTGAGATGTCGAAGGCACCGAACAGCCCTACGAGTTGGCGGAGGAGGAACGGCGCGGCGGCGGCGACCTCGCGCAGACCCGGCCCGAGATCGTTGATGCCGGGCGCCGGATGAGGCTGCTGGGTCGCCTCCCAGACCCAGCAGGCGACCGCGGCGAGCATGACGACCACGCCCACTGTGGTCGCGGCGCCGCGCGAGCGCGCCGCGGCGGACCGCAGGCGGCGGCCTCCGAGCAGCAGACCGACGGTCAGCCCCACGAGCACGACGAGCAACGGGCCGAGCGAGCGACCGAGGGCGAGGACGGACCCGGCGAGCGCCGCGGCCGCCCACGCTGGGCGATCGACGCGCGCCCCCTCCCCCCGCCCCAGGCGAACGAGGGCCGCCGCGAGACACGCCCCGGCGGCGATCTCCGGGCCGCTCGGGTTCAGGATCGACGCGCAGTAGATGACCGTGGGCGTCACCGCCGCGAGGAGCCCCAGGAGCGGAAAGGCTCCTCCCTCCTCGGTCCAGAGCATCAGCGCAGCGAACACGAGCAGGGCCAGCGAGACCGCGAGGTTGGCGAGCCGTCCGAGCCGGATCGCCGCCGCCGGGCTCGAGGCCGCACGGGCGGCCAGGCCGGGCAGGAGGTAGGAGAACGGCTGATAGGTGCCGACGTAGGAGCGCGCGTAGGTGAACGGGGTCCTGCGCAGCGGGCCGATGCAGCGATGATCTGACGCAAAGACACAGGTCTCCGCGACCGTGAGCCGCGCGGGCATGGTGAACTCGCGCTTCGTCCGCGTGATCCAGGCCAGACGCGGCGGGAGCGGACCAGGGGCAGGGCGAGCGCGCCCGAGCGCTTTCGCCAATCGCCCCAGTGCGCGGTCCTCAGCGTGAACGCGGACGGGCGAGCCGGCGAGATCCCCGCCCGCAACCCCGACCGCCTTGACGTAATGGGCGATCTCGTCATAGCCGCCACCGGGCGGCGTCGAGAACGCCCAAGCGAGTCCGGTCAGGAGCAGGAAGGCGGCAAACAGCGCCACCGGAGCGCGCGAGCCGCGCGACACCCTGCTCACGGAAGCGCCGCGGCGGGACTCGCGGAGCAGCAGCGCCACCTCACGGGGTCCGACCCCCCGGCATCACGCGCCCGCGCCGGCCAGCAGACGCTCGCGCGCGCTCTCCATGTCCAGCTCGGCCGGCTCCGTCGTATCGATCCACTCCCGCACCACGCGCGCGAACCTATACGGATCCGAGCCGTGGGGGAAGTGCCCCGCCTCGGGGAAGAGCTCGAGCCGGCTGCCGGGGATGAGCTCGTGCGCCCGGCGCCCGTGGCGCGCGGGGATGATCGGGTCCTCCTCCCCCCACACGAGCAGGGTGGGCACCTCGGCGGCGAGGTAGAGGCGGTCGGTCGCGTTCACGCGCTGGCCGCCGGGCTCGATGACCCCGCGCGCGGTGTGGACGAAGGCCTGGCGCGCCTGCCAGTCGGAGAAGGACGCGAGTCCCGCGGCGATCTCCTCGAGATCTGGGCCGCTCTGGAAGCCGAAGGCCCCCGCGAGCCGGGCGATCGCGCCGCCCGCGCGGTGGAGCTGCGCGGCGCCGAGGACGGGCAGGACGAGCTCCGCGCCCGGCAGCGTCGCGGCCCGCAGCGCGAGATGCACCGCGCGGCCGAGACCGCCGCTGGCGACAAGCCCGAGGCGCTCGGTCCGCTCGGGGAACTGGTAGGCGAACTGCATGGCGATCCCGCCGCCCAGGGAGTGGCCGACGATCGTCGCGCGATCGTGGCCGAGCGCGACGACGAGGTCGCGTACGCCGCTGGCGTAGGCGCCGAGCGAGTAGTCCCCGCGGGGCTTGGCCGACTCGCCGTGGCCGAGCAGATCCGGCGCGATCACGGTGTAGTGCTCGGCCAGCAGCGGGACGACGCTGCGCCAGGTCCGCGAGGAGGATGTGATCCCGTGGATGAGCACGAGCGGCGGCCCCTCCCCCGCGGTCAGGTAGGCGACGCGGTGGCCGTGCAGGCTGAGCTCCGCGTTCCTCATCGGATGTGCACGCCGGAGATGGCCCGGGCGATGACGAGCCGCTGGATCTCCGAGGTGCCCTCGAAGATCGTGTAGATCTTGGCGTCGCGGTGCATCCGCTCCACCGGGTACTCGCGGGTGTAGCCGTTGCCGCCGAGGATCTGGATCGCGCGCTCGGTCGTCCACACGGCGACCTCGCCGGCCTTGAGCTTCGACATCGAGCCCTCCGCATTCGCGAAGCGCACGCCGGCCTTGCCCATCCACGACGCGCGCCAGACGAGGAGCCGCGCGCAGTCGATCTCCATCTTCATGTCGGCGAGGGTGAAGGCGATCGCCTGGTTCTCGATGATCGCCCGCCCGAACTGCGAGCGCTCCTTGGCGTAGTCGAGCGCGTACTCGTAGGCAGCGCGGGCGATGCCGAGGGCCTGGGCGCCGACCGTCGGGCGCGAGACCTCGAAGGTCTGCATAGCCGCCTGCTTCTTGGAGGACCCTCCCTCCCGGGCGCGGGCCAGGCGCTCGTCGAGCTTCTCCTTGCCGCCGAGCAGGCAGGCGCCGGGGATCCGGCAGTCGTCGAAGAAGACGTCGGCCGTGTGCGAGGCGCGCAGGCCGTGCTTCTTGACCTTCGTGCCCATCTCCATGCCCTTCGTGCCCGGCGGAATGACGAAGGCCGCCTGGCCGCGCGCCTTGAGCTCGGGCTCGACGGAGGCGACGACGACGTGGACGTTGGCGATCCCGCCGTTCGTGGCCCACGCCTTCTGGCCGTTGAGCACCCACTCGTCGGTCTTCTCGTCGTACTTGGCGCGCGTGCGCAGCGAGGAGACGTCCGAGCCGGCGTCGGGCTCGGAGACGCAGAAGGCGCCGACCTTGGGATCATCGGCCGTGCCGAAGCACTGGGGGACCCACTCCATCATCTGCTCGGGCGTGCCGGAGGCGAAGATCCCGGCCACGGCGAGGGTCGAGCCCATGAGCGCCATCCCGATCCCGGCGTCGCCCCAGAACAGCTCCTCGTTGACGATGGAGAGCGTGAGGCCGGAGGGGTCGGCGAAGAACTGGGCGAGTCCCTCGAAGCCGTAGAGGCCGATCTTGGCCGCCTCCTGGATGATGGGCCAGGGCGTCTCCTCGCGCTCGTCCCACTCACTCGCCGCGGGGCGCATGACGCCCTCGGCGAAGCCGTGGACCCACTCGCGGATGTCCTTCTGGTCCTGGGAGAGCTCGAGGGAGAACGGCGGCTTGTCCTCGGGCTCGCCGCCCGCGGCGGCGGCCGCGGCCTCGGCGGCGGTGCTGGCTTCCATGTCGGTTTTCAGTCCTCGTCGGTCGGGGGCTTCGGGGAGTTCTGTAAACGAAGGTTACACCATCGGGTACAGTGCGTAGCGCGATGTCCGTCACACGCGTCCGCCGGCGGCAGGCCCGCGAGGACCGCATCCTCGCCGCCACCCGCGCGCTGTTCGACGAGCGCGGCGTACAGGACGCCCCGATCGACCAGATCGCCCGCGCCGTCGGGATCAACAAGGCGCTGATCTACCGCCACTTCGCCTCCAAGGAGGAGCTGTTCGTCCTCACCGTCACGCAGTACCTGGACGAGCTCGCGCCGCTGCTCCGCGAAGCCGCCGGGAGCGCCGGCGCCGGCCCGCCCGAGCTCCTGCGCGCGCTCTCGGAGGTCTTCGCCGACTACTGCGGCGAGCACCCGGCCTTCATCGACTGCGCGCTCTCGCTCCTGCGCCGCCCCGCGCCCGCGCTGCGCGAGCGCGTCTCGGAGAGCGTGTGGCTCCGTCTCGGGCGCTCGATGGCGAGCTGCCTCTCGGTCTCCGCCGAGATCCTGCGCGCGGGCATGGAGTCGGGCGCGTTCGCGATCGAGGACCCGGACTTCGAGTCGAACCGCCTCTACACCCAGACGCTCGGGATCATGCATCTGGCCCGGATCGGCGTCGGCGTCCGCGACGCGGACGGCCTCCCCGATGTCTTCGCCGTCGATGCGCGGCGCGTGCGCGACGCCGCGGTGGCGGCGGCGCTGGCCTCGGTCGCGCGCTGAGCCGCGACCGGCGCGCGGCGCCGCGTTCGCCCGCGAGGCGGCTTCCCTACCCCTCGACCGTCGAGTAGACCTCTTCGAGCAGGCCCGAGCGGTCGGGCAGCGAGTAGTGCTCGGCGAGGTAGGCCTCCGTCTCCTCACGGGGGGATCCGTTCAGGGCCATGTTCAGCGCCACGAGGCGGGCGCCCTCGACGTCGTCGCTCTCCGGGCCGGCGGCCGGGTCGGGCTCGAGCGCCGGCTCGGGCTCGAGCGCCGGCTCGGGCTCGAGCGCCGGCTCGGCCCCGGCGACCGCGGGATCGTCGAGGGGAACACCGACGGCCGGCTCCTCCGGCTCGAGGTCGACCGGCGGGGCGACCGACTCGGCGGCGGACGAGGGGAGGTCCCCGCGCGTGTCGACGGGGCGCGCGGCGGCGTCGCTGCCGGCGGCGGCGCGCAGCACGCCGAGGTTCTCCTGCAGCACGCTGAGGTCGGCGGTCACGCGGTTGGCACCGGTGCGCAGGGTGGAGAGCAGCTCGCTGAGCTCCTTCTCCATCGCGTCGATCCGGGTCTGGAGACCGGAGGAGGCGCCGGAGACGTTCTCGACGTGCTCCTTGGCCTGAGCGCTCGCGTCGCCGCGGATCTTCCGCGCCTCCTCGTCGGCGTCGTGGCGGACCTCGCGCGCGTCCTCCTCGGCCTGGCGCTCGATCTCGGCGGCGGTCTGCTCCGCGGCCTCGATGATCGAGCGGATCTGCTCGCTCGCGACCGTAGCGAGGTTGCCGCCGCGCTTCTTCGAGGGCGAGCTGAGCTGCTCCACCTCGCGCGAGAGCGCGGCCAGGTGCGCGTCGACGGCCTCCGGCTCGTAGCCGCGGCGGCCGATGGGAAAGTCCTTTTTCTCGATGCTCTGGCGGTCGAGGGCCACGGTGTCAAGTCCTCTGGTTAGGGGCGCGGGGGGTTTGCGGCACATTAGCGGCTGAGCGCCACGAGGGCGCACGTACTCCGGACTTGCCCCGAGACCCCCGCGGCGATCTGTCCCCGATCGGCTAGGAAACCGAGGGTATCCGGGACGAACTCGCTCCCAGCGGCGCGTCAGGAGAGCGTGTCGAGCGCCGCGGCGAGACGCCGGATCCCCTCACCGATCGCCGGCTCGGGATGGTTGGCGTAGCCGATGACAAGCGCGTCGGTCTCCGCCGCCGGAGCGTGGGCGAACCACGACAGCGGATAGACGCCGACATCGCGGGCCCGGGCGGCGGCGTCGAGCGCGACGGGATCGACCGGAGCGGACAGGTCCACGACCGCGTAGAGCCCGGCGTCCTGGCCCGCCACCCGCGCCTCGGGCAGGTGGCGTGCGAGGGCGGCGACGAGCGCCTCGCGGCGGTTCCGGTAGCGCCGGCGCGCGGCGCGGAGGTGGCGGTCGAGGTCGCCGCGCGCGATCAGCCGCGCGAGGGTCAGCTCCTCGAGCACCGGCGCGGTGGCGCCGGCGAGCAGCTTCGCTTCGATGAGCGCGCCGCGCAGCGCCTCGGGAACGACGAGCCAGCCGAGCCGGAGGCCCGGCGCCAGGAGCTTGCTCGCCGAGCCGAGGTAGGCAACTCGCTCGGGCGCGAGCCCGTGCAGCGCGGCGACGGCGCGGCCGTCATAGCGGAACTCGCCGTTGAAGTCATCCTCGATGAGCAGCCCTCCGGCGGCGGCCCACTCGAGCAGCGCGGCGCGGCGCGCGGGCGCCAGCGGCACCCCGGTGGGGAACTGGTGGGCAGGGGTGGCGAGCACGACGTCGGCCCCGCTGCGCGCGAGCCGCGGCGTCGTCGAGGCCGTCCCCGTCGACCGGGATCGGGACGAGCTCCGCCCCGGCCGCCTCGAGGCCCGCGCGGAAGGGTGGGAGGCTCGGGTCCTCGACGGCGATCCGGCCCCGGCCGGCCGCGACGAGCGCGCGGGTGAGGACGGCGAGCGCCGCCGCCGCGCCGGGCAGGACGATGACCGCGCCGGGCGCGGCCGCCACGGCCCGGGTGCGGGCGAGGTAGGCGGCGATCTCGGTACGGAGCCCGCGCGTGCCGCGGGCGTCCGGGTAGCCGAGCGCGGCGTCCGGCGCGGCGGCGAGGGCCTCGCGCGCCGCCCTCCCCCACGCCGCACGCGGGAAGCCCGCGAGGTCCGGATGGCCGGGGAAGAAATCGAAGCGCGGCAGGCGCGCGCGAGCCTCAGCGGCGCGCGCGGGCGAGGCGACGGGCGCCGCGGCGGGCGCGACCCACGTTCCCGCCCCCGGCCGCGCCGCGAGGTATCCCTCGGCCAGGAGCTGCGCGTAGGCGTCGGCCACGAGCCGGCGCGAGACCCCGAGGTCGGCGGCCAGCGCGCGCGAGGGCGGCAGCCGCGCTCCGGGTCTGAGCCGAGCGCCCCGCACGGCATCCCGCAGCTCGGCCTCGAGCCGCGCGCGAAGCGGCCCCGCGCCCCGGCGCAGGTCGACGAGCACCTCGGGATTGTCCCCCGATCCCATCACGAGGATGGACCCTAACAGGGGGCCGTTCGCGGTTAGGCTGAGGACCATGAGCGTCGTCGCCCCCGCCACCGGCCCCCTCTCCCGTCTCCTCCGTCTCGGCGCCCGCCGTCAGTACGGGCCGCCGATCGAGGCCTCGACCGCGGTTTACGCCCGCCACCCGCGGCTGCTGCTCGCCTTCGCGCTCTTCAACGGCGCCGCCGAGCGTCCGGGTGCGCTCGGGCGCCGACTGAAGGACCTCGCGTCGCTGCGCGCCGCCACCGTCGTCGAGTGCGAGTTCTGCATCGACATCGGCTCGGAGCACGCGCGGCGCTCGGGCCTCACCGACGAGCAGCTCCTCGCCCTCTCCCGCGCGGAGGCTTCCGGGCTCTTCTCCGAGCCCGAGCTCGTCGTCATCGCCTACGCCGAGGCGCTCGCGCGGACCCCGGCCGTGCTCGGCAATGAGCTCCTAGCCCGGGCCAAGCGCGCGTTCACCGACAAGCAGCTCGTCGAGCTTGCCTACATCTGCGCGTGGGAGAACACCCGCGCACGCCTGAACATCGGCCTCGGCATCGAGCCAGGAGGATTCTCCGGGGGCCGCACGTGCGCTCGGCCCGAGAGCGAGTCAGCCGAGACGGCGGGCGTCGCCTAGAAGATCAGCGGTCGCTGCCAGGGCCGCGGCGAGCCTCGGCGCCGCCGCGGCCCGGGCGCCGGCACCGCCCCCGAGGCGTCGAGCAGGACCGCGAACCCGTTGCGCCCGACGTCGTCAGGGTCCTGGTACTCGAGCACCGTCAGCCCCGCATGGGCGCAGAGCTCGAGGAAGCTCTCGCACGTCCACACGTTCCAGTGGCGGTCCTCCGCCGAGCTGAACCCGCGCGCGTGCCGTTCGGCCAGCTCGGCGACGGGCGTGAGCGGCCGGTCGCGGTCGAAGGTCCGGTCGCGGTGCGGGACGATGAGGAAGACGTAGCGCGCGGCCACGCGTGACCACTCCCGGAGAGCGCGGATCGGATCCGGCATGTGCTCGATGACGTGGGAGGCGAGCACGAAGTCGGCAGCGTTCTCGGCGAAGGGCAGCTCGAGGCCGTCGGCCACCACGTCCACCGGCGCCGCCCAGCCCGTCACCCGCTCCTGGGCGCGCCGGTAGAACGCGGTCTCGGCGCGGTCGACGTTCAGCGTGTCGAGGTTGAAGCACTGGGGCGCGGCGGCGCCGATCTCGATCCCCCGCAGGCCGTCGAGCCGGTCGTGGGCGAACCGGGAGTCGCACTTGAGGAGCGCCTCGACCAGGGCGCGGGGATGTCGCGCGACGAACCGCGCCGGGAAGCGCTGATGGCCGATCCGCATCCCGGCGTCAGGTCACGGGCGTGTCGGGCGCCTCGGCGTAGTCCCGCTGCAGCGCCTTGATCTCGTCGCGGAGCTTCGCCGCGTACTCGAAGCGCAGCTCCTCGGCGGCGGCGAGCATCTCCTCCTCGAGCTCGACGATCGCCTCGGAGATCTCGCGCTGGGACATCCCGGCCGTCTCGCGGCGGCGGCCCCGGCGGTTCTTCTTCGGGACCTTGGAGTCGGCCTGGAGGAACTCGGCGATGTCGGAGATCCCCTTGACGATCGACGCGGGGGTGATGCCGTGCTCCTCGTTGTAGGCCTCCTGGATCGCGCGGCGCCGCTCCGTCTCGCCGATCGCCGCCCGCATGGCCGCGGTCTCCCGGTCGGCGTACATGAGGACGGTCCCGTTGATGTTCCGCGCCGCGCGGCCGATCGTCTGCACGAGCGAGGTCTCCCCGCGCAGGAAGCCCTCCTTGTCGGCGTCGAGGATCCCCACGAGCGTCACCTCGGGGAGGTCGAGGCCCTCGCGCAGCAGGTTGACCCCGACGAGCACGTCAAATTCGCCGAGCCGCAGGTCGCGGATGATCTGGATCCGCTCGAGCGTGTCGACCTCGGAGTGCAGATAGCGGACCTTGAAGCCCATCTCGAGCAGGTAATCCGTCAGGTCCTCGGACATCTTCTTGGTCAGCGTCGTCACGAGCGCGCGCTCGTCGCGCTCGACGCGGGCCTTGATCTCGTTCATCAGGTCGTCGATCTGGTTCTTCGTCTCGCGGACCTCGACCGCGGGGTCGACGATCCCCGTGGGCCGGACGATCTGCTCGACGATCCGCGGCGAGTGGGAGCGCTCGTACTCGCCGGGGGTGGCGGAGACGAAGACCATCTGCCGGGTGATCGAGAGGAACTCGGCAAAGGTCTGGGGGCGGTTGTCCAGCGCGCTCGGCAGGCGGAAGCCGTAGTCCACGAGCGTCGTCTTGCGCGAGCGGTCCCCCTCGTACATCCCGCCGATCTGCGGGACCGTCTGGTGGGACTCGTCGAGGAAGCAGACGAAGTCCTTGGGGAAGTAGTCGATCAGGCAGTACGGGCGCTCGCCCGGCTTGCGCCCGTCGAGGATCCGCGAGTAGTTCTCGATCCCCGAGCAGAAGCCCATCTCGCGCAGCATCTCCATGTCGTACTGCGTGCGCTGGCGCAGGCGGTGGGACTCGAGCAGCTTGCCCTCGGCCTCGAGCTCGGCGCAGCGCGTGTTCAGCTCGAGCCCGATCTGCTGGACGGCGGACTCGATGTAGCCCTCGCGCACGTTGTAGTGGGTCGCGGGCCAGATCGCCACGTGCTCGAGGTCGTCCTGGATCAGCTCGCCGGTGATCGGGTCGAAGTGCTGCAGGCGCTCGATCTCGTCGCCGAAGAGCGAGACGCGAAAGGCGGTCTCGGCGTAGGCGGGAAAGACCTCGAGCGTGTCGCCGCGCACGCGGAAGGTCCCGCGCGAGAGCGCCGTGTCGTTGCGCGAGTACTGGATCGAGACGAGCTTTCGCAGCAGCTCGTCGCGCTCGACGAACTGCCCGCGGTTCAGCGTGATCAGGTTCAACTCGTAGACCTCGGGCGAGCCGAGGCCGTAGATGCAGGAGACCGAGGCGACGATGATCACGTCGCGCCGGGCGAACAGCGCGGCGGTGGCGGCGTGGCGCAGGCGATCGATCTCCTGGTTGATCGCCGAGTCCTTCTCGATGTAGAGGTCCTTGGAGGGGACGTAGGCCTCAGGCTGGTAGTAGTCGTAGTAGGAGACGAAGTACTCGACGGCGTTCTCGGGGAAGTACGTGCGGAACTCGTTGCAGAGCTGCGCGGCGAGCGTCTTGTTGTGGGCGACGACGAGCGAGGGCCGCTGGACGGCCTCGATCGTCGAGGCCATCGTCATCGTCTTGCCCGTGCCCGTGGCTCCGAGCAGCGTGGAGAAGCGCTCGCCGGCCTCGATGCCCTGCTTCAGCGAAGCGATCGCCGCGGGCTGGTCGGCCGTCGCCGAGTAGGTCGAGTCGAGCTTGAACGGCGGCACGCCCTCAGATTAGAGGCGCGCGAGGACCGCTCCGGCGACCCCCTCACCGGCGCTTATCGCGCCCTCCATGTAGCCCGGCGGCGTCTCGCACCTAGGGGCGCCAGGGGACCACAAGTGCCGGGAATTCGCCGAACCGCGTCCCCCTACAGCCCGAGCTCCTTCGCGTAGGTCCGCCGGTAGCGGTCGCGCGCGTCGAACACGCGCGCCACGTAGGCCCGCGTCTCCGGGAAGGGGATGTCGGCGGGCCCGAACGGCCGCCCCGAGCGCGCGCCGCGCACGAGCCAGCGATCGACGTTCGTCTCCCCGCCGTTGTAGGCGGCCACCGCGAGAGTCTCGTTGCCGCCGTAGCGACGGATGAGGTAGCTCAGGTAGTAGCTGCCGTAGGCGATGTTGACCTGCGGCGTGGCGAGGTCGGCGACATGGAAGTTGGTGGCGCCCGAGCGGCGGGCGAGGAACTCCGCCGTCGAGGGCAGGAGCTGCATGAGCCCCTCGGCACCGGCCGAGGAGGTCCGCGGGACGAACTTCGACTCGACGTAGATGACTCCCGCCACGAGCGCCGGGTCGAGCCCCTTCTCGCGCGCCTGCTGGCGGATGATGTCCTCGTGGCGGAGCGGCAGCCGGATCTCCTCGACGGCGTGGCGGAAGAACGGCGCGAGGAGCAGGACCAGCGCGAGCAGCAGGAGCGGCGCGCCGATGAGCACGCGCAGCCGGCGGCGACGCTGCTCGACCCGCTGCCGCGCCGACACGCGGCGCGGGGCGGCGCGGCGCGCGGAGGCGGCCCGGGACGTACTCATCACCGGAGCTTGGCAAGAACGGCCGACAGCTTCTGCTCGAGATCCCGCTCGGTGCCGTCGTTCTCGACCGCGAAGCTCGCGCGGCGGGCCTTCTCCTCCTGGGGGAGCTGGCGGGCGTTTCGCTCCTCGACGGCGGAGTGCCCGCGGGCGCCGGCGCGCTCGGCGCGCAGCTCCTCGGGCGCGCTGACGGCGATCGTCGCGTCGTAGAGCCCGTCCATGCCCGCCTCGAAGAGCAGCGGCGTCTCGACCACGAGCGCCCGCGGGGGCGGCTCGGCGGCGAGCTGCTCCTCGCGCCAGGCCGCCACCCGCGCGCCCACGCGCGGCCACAGCAGTCCCTCGAGCCAGCCGCGCTCCTCCTCGGAGGCGAAGGCGCGAGCGGCGACGGCGCCGCGGTCGATCGTGCCGCCGGGCGCTACCTCGGGGCCCCAGCGCGCGACGACGAGCTCGCGCACCTCGTCGCTCGCGTAGAGCTCGTGCACCACGGCGTCGGTCGAGAGGGTTGCGGCGCCGAGGCGCTCGAGCGCGGCCAGCGCCGTGGACTTCCCGGCCCCGATCCCGCCCGTCAGGCCGACGAACGGGATCCGGGCGCCGACGCTCAGGAGCCCGCGGCCTCGCCCTCGTCGCCCGTGCCGCCCTCGGCGTCGGTGCCGGCGGGCTCGGCGGGCTCGGGCTGGGCGTCCGGGTCGGGCTGCTCGGCGGGGGCGTCCTCCGGTTCGGTGCCGCCCTCGGCCTTGGTCGCAGGGGCCTCCTCGGCCTCGGCCACGGGCGCCTCCTCGGCCGTCGGCGCTTCGGCCGCGGCGTCGGCCATCGCGGCGTCATCCCCGGGGAAGACGTCCTCGGAGAGCCCGAGCTCGGGCACGTTGTCGTAGTCCGGCGCGGCGTCGGTGCCGGCGCTCGAGCCGGGCACGGGCAGGACCTGGTCCTCCACGCGCTTGATCGAGAGCGAGAGCCGGCGGCGCTCGTCGTCGATCTCGAGGATGCGCACGCGCACCTCGTCGCCGGCCGCGACGAGCTCGCGCGGGTTCTCCACGTGGTGAGCGGCCAGCTCGGAGATGTGCACGAGGCCCTCGACACCGTCGAGGATCTCGACGAAGGAACCGAAGGTGACGACCTTGGTCACCGCGCCCGCCAGCTCGTCCCCCACCTGGTAGGTGTCGACGACGCGCTGCCACGGGTCCTCCTGCGTCTGCTTGAGGCCGAGGGAGATCCGCTGGCGCTCGCGGTCGATGTCGAGCACCTTGATGTTTACCGTCTGGCCGATCGAGAGCAGCTCGGAGGGATGGTTGACGTGGGACCACGACAGCTCGGAGATGTGGATGAGGCCGTCGATCCCATCGAGGTCGACGAAGGCGCCGAAATCGACGATGTTCGAGATCTGCCCCTCGACGACATCGCCCGGCTGCAGGCGGTCGAGGATCTGCTGGCGCTGCTCCTTGCGCTCCTCCTCGAGCACGGCGCGGCGCGAGAGCACGACGTTGTTGCGCGCGCGGTTCAGCTCGATTACCTTGCACTCGATCTTCTGGCCCATGAACTCGTCGAGGTTGGCCACGCGGCGGATGTCGACGAGCGAGGCGGGCAGGAAGCCGCGCACCCCGAGGTCGATGATGAGCCCGCCCTTGACGACCTCGATGACGCCGCCGATGACCGGCTCGCCGGAGTCGGCCGCCGCCTCGATCGTGCGCCACGCCTTCTCGAAGCGGGCCTTCTTCTTGGAGAGGATGAGGCGGCCGTCCTGGTCCTCCTTGATGAGGACGAGGGCGTCGACCTCCTCCCCCATCTCGACCTCGTCGGCGGGGTCGACGCTCTTGCGGATCGACAGCTCGTGGGAGGGGATGACCCCCTCGGACTTGTAGCCGATGTCGACGAGGACCTCGTCGTTGTCGATGCGCACGACGTGGCCGGTCACGACATCGCCCTCCTCGAAGAGGATAAACGTGGCGTCGTAGTTGGGGATCTGCTGGCCGTCGACCTCGAGCAGGAGGCCGCCGGAGCCCTCGACGACCTTCGCCTCGGCGAGGTCGGGGCTTGTGGGAGTGGCGGTTGCGGACATGGACCATCAACTCTAGCCCTCCTAGCATGGGCCGTTCCCATGCCCACGCGCGCGACGAAACGAGGCGCCGAGCGCACGCCGCTCTCCCCCGACGCCGACGTCATCGTGTGCGGCGCGAGCTTCGCCGGCCTGGCGGTGGCGCGCGAGCTCGAAGGGGCGGGCGCGCGGGTGCTGCTGCTCGACCGCTACGAGATCGGCGAGCGCCAGACCTCGGCCTGCGGCATCCCCACGGACTGGCTGCGAAACCTCGGCCTGCCCTGGCAGCAGACCTTCTCCGAGCTCGTCGTCCACACGCCGGCGCGCACCTCGCGCCACTCCCTCCCCTACTCGTTCTCGACCTTCGACTACCGGACCGTGTGCGGCGGGCTGCGCGACCAGGGGTCGTCGGCCGAGTTCGAGACGGCGAAGGTCGAGGGCCGCACCGGCCGCACAGTGCACACCGATCGCGGCGACGTCACCGCACCGTTCATCCTCGACGCTCTCGGCTGGCGGCGCATCCTCGCGCCCGGGGAGAACGTCCAGCCCCCCGAGGCGTTCCTCTCGCGCGGGCTCGAGGTGCACCCCGGCGGGGGCGGTGAGGAGCTCGAGATCTGGATCGACCGCGGCTACGTCCGCGACGGGTACGGCTGGAGCTTCCCGGCGGGTGAGGAGGTCCGGGTGGGGATCGGCTCCTTCGAACCGCGCGACCACGTGAAGGACGGGACGAACCGGCTCGCCGAGGACCTCGGCCGCGACCGCCTTCGCTACCAGGGCAACTGGATCCCGCACCGCATCAGGCCCGCCGCCGAGGACGGCGTGTACTTCGCCGGGGACTCCGCCGGGCACTGCATCCCGCTGACCGCCGAGGGCATCCGCACCGCGCTCTACTTCGGGATCGCCGCCGGGCAGGAGATCCGCTCGGCGTTCTCTGGGGGCAAGCCGCGCCCGCGGGCGCTGGCCGACTACGCGGCCTTCTCCGCTGCCCACCGCTGGAAGTTCGAGGCCATGCTCGGCTGGCAGCGCCTCATCCCGCGCATGCCCCCGCGCGCGCTCGCGCTGCTGCTCCGCGGCCTCGAGCACAAGGAGACGATGGACGTCCTCTTCGAGCACTATCTTCGGATCGCCCACCCGGACTTCGCCGGCCCGGCGCGGCGGATCCGCATGCGTACCGGCCCGCGCCGCGAGCGCCGGCGTGCGCTCGCGGCGTGACGCCGCCGCTCCTGCGCGGGCGAGACGCCGGCCGCTCCTGCGCCAATTCCGCGACGACTCTGTCAGGGAAGACGCGCGTCGAGCGGCGGCGCGCGCGACCCGCGCGAGCATCGTGGGCGTGCCCCGGCTCGCCTCGCCCTCCAAAGAACGAGAAAGCCGAGGGGCGGTCGGTTCGTCGCTCGCGCCCGCCGCCGATGGCAGAGGTCAACGAGACGGTCGTGGGGCGATCGGTTCGTCGCCCGAGACCCGTGGCGCTGCGCGCGGGGAACGAACCGACGCCCGAATCGCCGAGATCGCGCGGGGCCAGCGCGGGAACATCACGACGGCGCAGCTCCTCTGCCTCGGGCTGAGCTCGGGGGGAATCGCGCACCGGCGGCGGACGGGCCTCCTGCACCCGGTCTTCCGCGGCGTCCACCGCGTGGCGCACCGCGCACCGATCCCGTGGTCCCGGGAGCACGCGGCGCTCCTCGTCTGCGGTCCCGATTTCGCCCTCTCCGATCTCACCGCCGCCTGGTACTGGCGTCTCCTGCGGGGGCGTCCGCCCGAGGTCTGCGTGACCGGTCCGCGCGCGCGCCGCTCTCGTCCCGGCCTCAGGCTTCACCGTTCGCCCCTACCGGGACCGGATGTGCGCCGCAGCGACGGCCTGCGGATCACGAGCCCCCTCCGCACCCTGTCCGACATCGCGCTGACGCTCGACGAGGCGGCGTTTGCCCACGCCGCGAACGAGGCGCAGGTGCTGCGCCTCGTCACGCGCGCCGAGCTGGCCGCCGGCGGTCCGCGGCTCCGCGTCGCCGCGCTCGAGCCCGGCTTCACCCAGGAGGAAGGGGAGCGGCGGCTGCGGGCGCTCCTGCGCCGCGCCGGCCTGTGCCCGACCGGGTTCAACGTCGGCGTGCTCGGCCATCGCGTCGATGTCCTGTTCGCCCCTCAGAAGCTGATCCTCGAGCTCGACGGGTGGGCGGCTCACGGCACGCGGAAGGCGTTTGAGCAGGACCGCGAGCGCATGACGGTCCACGCCGCCGCGGGCTACCGGACGATCCGCATCACCTGGCGCCACCTCACGGAGGGTCCCGAGCTCCTGATCGCGCGGATCGCCACCGCTCTCGCCAACGCGTCGGTTCGTTGACCGGATCCGGCCAGCGCCCGTCCGGGCGACGAAACGGTTGCCGGACGATCGTTCCGTTCCCCGCGGCGGCGGGGACGGCGGGCGGGTGACGAAACGACCGGGGGGTTGCTGCCGCTCACGGCGTCTCCGCTCGGGGTCGTGGTCGTGGTCGTGCGCGTGTTCGCGCACGTGGCCTGGGCGGCGCCCTGATCCTTCCCACAGAGCCGGAACGCGTAGTCGTGGCCGCCGCGAGGCCGGACGGGAAGGGAGAGTTCTCCTCGGAGTACGGCCCAGTCAATCCGCCCGGCAGGTCCTTCCCGAGCGTCCGCCGCTTTCCGTTCGGGTGGGCGGTCGGCCAGAACTCGAAGTAGACGTTCGCCGGTCCGGCGTCGTCGTGCCGCGACCGTTGAGGGTCGCCTCGTCGATCGTGACGTTCGTCGCCGGCTCGGTGGAGCCGTAGCAGCACCGACACCATCACCGCCGCGGCAAGAGCGAGGACCGGGAGCATCCGGCGCACAACGTGCTTGAGGCTAGCCGGGAACCCGCCGCGAGGGAAGCCCTGGACTACTCGCGCACGACGAGGAACGTGCCCGCGGTGAGGAGGACGATCCCGGCGATCCGCAGCGCGCTGACCGGCTGCTTGGCCACGCCGAGCAGGCCGAGCTGATCCACGACGACGGCCGCCGTGAGCTGCCCCGCGACCGTCGCCGCGGTGACGCCCCCTGCGCCGAGCGTGCGCACACTGACGAGCACGGTCGAGACGTAGACCGCGCCTAGCAGCCCGCCGGTGAGGTAGACGACCCCGAGGTGCCGGACATGACCCACGCGACCCCATCCCCCGCCGAGGAGCGTCGCGAGCAGGACGAGGACGACCGTGCCGATGCCGAAGGAGATCGCCGCTGCCGGCAGCGTGCCAACCGCCCGCCCGAGCCGGGAGTTGATCGGCGCCTGAAGGGCGATCAGCGCACCCGCCGCGGCGGTCAGCGCGACGGCGAGGGAGCGCGTCACTTGGCCGCCAGCCAGTTCGGCCCGGTGCCGGCGTCGACCGCCAGCGGCGGATCCAGCTCGAACGCCTCCTCCATCTCCCGCACCGCAAGCGCCGCCACCGCCTCGGCCTCCGCCTCCGGGCCCTCGAAGAGCAGCTCGTCGTGGATCTGCAGGACGAGCCGCGTAGCGAGCCCCTCGTCCGCGAGCGCCCGCGCGGTCCTCACCATCGCCACCTTCATGATGTCCGCCGCCGTGCCCTGCACGACCATGTTGACGGCGAAGCGCTCACCCTGCTTGCGCAGCTCCCAGCGCCGCGCGCGCAGCTCAGGGACCTGGCGACGGCGGCCGAACAGCGTGGCCACGTAGCCCTGCTCGGTCCCCTGCTCGATCGTCCGAGCGATCCACGCGGCCACGGCCGGGAAGCGCTCGAAGTAGCGGTCGATGAACTCCTGCGCCTCCTCCTGCGGGATGTCGAGGCGGTCGGCCATCCCGTAGGCCGAGAGCCCGTAGGCGATCCCGAAGTTCACCATCTTCGCGCGCGAGCGCATGCCGACGTCGACGGTCTCCGGCGCGACACCGAAGACGGTGGCGGCGGTCTCGGTGTGGACGTCCTCCCCCCGGCGGAAGATGTCCTTGAGCACGTCCTCGCCCGCGATGTGCGCGAGCAGGCGCAGCTCGACCTGGGAGTAGTCGGCGGAGACGAGCACGTTCCCCGGCGCGGCCACGAAGCACGCCCGGATCTCGCGCCCGAGCGGCGTGCGGATGGGAATGTTCTGCAGGTTGGGATCGACGGAGGACAGCCGTCCGGTGGCCGCGCTCGTCTGGTTGAACGTCGTGTGCAGGCGCCCGCCGGCGTCGACGAGTTCGGGCAACGCGTCGAGGTAGGTCTGGGCGAGCTTCGTCAGCTCCCGGAAGCGCTCGATCCTGGGGATGATCGGGTGCTCCCCCCGGATGGCTTGCAGCACGCGCGCGTCGGTCGAGAAGCCCGTCTTGCCGCGGCGCTTGCGCGTCAGCCCGAGCTTACCGAAGAGGATCTCCTCGAGCTGCTTGGGCGAGCCGATGACGAACTCCTCCTCGGCCAGCTCCCAGATCTCCCGCTCGAGTTCCAGCACCTCCTGGCGCACGCCGCCGGCCACGCGCTCGAGGCGGTCGGTGTCGAGCGCGAGCCCGGCCAGCTCCATCTCGCGCAGGACGTGGACGAGCGGCAGCTCGACCTCGCGGAAGAGCTCGGCCAGCCCGCGCTCGAAGAGCTGCTCACCCTGCCACTCCGCCAGCGCGCGGGCGAGCACGGCGTCGCGCGCGGCCGGGTCCTCGATCTCCGCCGCGAAGCCGCGCTCCTCGCACAGCTCGCGGAAGGGATAGCCGCGGCGGGCGGGCTCGAGCAGGTAGGCGGCGACCTCGGTGTCGTGGACGAGGCCGGGCGGCACGGCGCCGAGCGCCTTGGCGTCGTGGATGGTCACCGCGCGATCGCCCAGCGCGGCGGAGAGCTCGGCGGGCACGGCGCAGGGACCCGCGAGCACGGGCCCGGGCGGCCCGCCGTAGGCGCCGAAGCGGAAGCCCGGGCCGTCGGCGAACAGGGCGTCCTCCGGGACCTCGACACCGGCGAGCGCGACCGCCACATCCCTCCGCAGCGAACCCACGTCGGCGAGCTCACCCTCGCGCACCTTGGCGCGGAGCGCCGTCGAGGCCACCGGCGCGGGCGCCGCCTCGTCGGGGTCGCCGAGCGCCTCCTCCAGGCGCCGCAGCGGGTCGCGCAGCTCCCATCGTCGGAAGGTGTCCCGCAGGCGCGAGCGGTCGGCCGGGGAGGCCGCCACGGCGGCGAGGTCGATGGGAACCTCGAGCGCACGTTGGGCGGTGGCGAGGACCTTCGAGACGCGCGCGTCCTCCGCGTGCGCGCGCAGGTTCTCCTGGCGCTTCTTGCCCGAGATGTCGTCCACGTGGGCGAGGACCTCCTCGAGCGAGCCCCACTCCTGCAGCAGCGCCGCCGCCGTCTTGTCCCCGATCCCCGGGACCCCGGGGATGTTGTCCGACGTGTCGCCCTTCAGGCCGTAGAAGTCGGGGATGAGCTCAGGCCCGATCCCGTAGCGGTCGATCACCGCCTGGCGGTCGTAGACCTTGGTGTCGGTGACGCCACGGCCGGTGGCCATGACCGTGACCTGCCCGTCGTCGACGAGCTGGAACATGTCGCGGTCACCGGTGAGGATCGTCACCCTGAGGCCCTGCTCGCGCGCGCGCTCGGCGAGGGAGGCGATGACGTCGTCGGCCTCGTAGCCCTCGAGGGAGAGGTTGGAGTAGCCGAAGGCCTCGACGAGCGGGGCGAGCTCCGGCCACTGCTCCTTCAGGAGATCGGGGCGCGAGAGCCGCCCGGCCTTGTACTCCCCGTAGACCTTGGTGCGCCCGGAGGTGCCGCGGTCCCACACGACGATGGTCGGGCGCACCCCGTGGTCGGTCAGCATCTTCACGAGCATCGAGGCGAAGCCGAAGATCGCGTTCGTGGGCTCGCCGGTCGAGGTGGCGATCGACTCGGGCAGCGCGAAGAAGGCCCGGTAGGCGAGCGAGTTGCCGTCGATGAGGAGGAGCTCGCCGGACAGACGGTCCACTCTATGATCGCGGCGATGCCCGCGACGCCGAGCGCCCAGTGGTCCCTGACGATCCGCGTCGAGATCCTGCACCGGCCGGGAATGCTCGGGCGCGTGGCCAGCGCGATCGGCGAGGCCGGCGGCACGATCGGCTCGGTCGACCTCGTCGACGTCGACGACGCGCACACGATCCGCGACATCACCGTCGACGCCGCCGACGAGTCCGACTGGCCGGCGATCACCGCCGCGATCGAGGCGATCGAGGGCGTGCGGCTGATCGACCAGACCGACCGCACGCTGCTCATCCACATCGGGGGGAAGATCGAGCAGCACAACAAGCAGCCGCTGCGCACCCGCGACGATCTCTCGATGGCCTACACGCCGGGCGTCGCGCGCGTCTGCCGCGCGATCGCCGAGGACCCGGACCGCGCCTTCCAGTACACGATCAAGCGCAACACGGTGGCCGTCGTCTCCGACGGCACCGCAGTGCTCGGGCTCGGCGACATCGGCCCGCGCGCGGCCATGCCGGTCATGGAGGGCAAGTGCATGCTCTTCAAGGAGTTCGGCCACGTCGACGCCTTCCCCATCTGCCTCGACACCAAGGATACGGACGCGATCGTCGCCGCCGTCGAAGCCATCGCCCCCGGCTTCGGCGGGATCAACCTCGAGGACATCTCGGCGCCGCGCTGCTTCGAGATCGAGGAGCGGTTGAAGGCCTCGCTCGACATCCCGGTCTTCCACGACGACCAGCACGGCACGGCGGTCGTCGTCCTCGCCGCGCTGCTGAACGCGGCCAAGGTCACCGGCCGGCGGATCGAGGACGTGAGCGCCGTCGTCGTCGGCCTCGGCGCCGCCGGGATCGCCGTCTCGAAGATCCTCATGGAGGCCGGCGTGAGGAAGATCGTCGGCTGCGACTCCAAGGGCGCGGTGTCGACCGAGCGCGCGGACTACGCCGACGGCTCGATGAACACGGCCAAGCGCTGGTATGCCGAGCACACGAACCCCGAGCGCCGAGCGGGCCCGCCCGCCACGGTGCTGGAGGGCGCCGACCTCTTCCTCGGCCTGTCGGGCGCGCGGATCATGGAGGCGAGCGCGCTCGAGCGGATGGCGCCCGACGGGATGGTCTTCGCCATGGCCAACCCGAACCCCGAGGTCGCGCCGGAGGACGCCGCGGCCTACGCGCGGATCCTCGCCACCGGGCGCTCGGACTACCCGAACCAGATCAACAACGTGCTCGCGTTCCCGGGCATCTTCCGCGGCGCGCTCGACTCCCGCTCCGGTCAGATCACCGAGGAGATGAAGGTCGCCGCGGCCGAGGCGATCGCGGGCGTCATCCCCGAGGCCGAACTGCGGGAGGAGTACGTCATCCCCTCCGTGTTCAACCGCGACGTCGCGCCCGCCGTGGCCGCGGCGGTCGAGCGCTCCGCGCGCGCGTCGGGGGACGCCTCGGCGGGGGACGAGATGGGCTTCGCGGCGACCGACACGCACAAGCTCGCCTCGAACGCGCCGGCCAATTGAGCGCGGCGGCGCGCGCCGAGGCCCTGCGCGCGCTGCACGCGCCCGGCGATCCGGTCGTGCTCGTCAACGTATGGGATGCCGCGAGCGCGCGCGCCGTGGCCGGCGTGCCGGGCTGCCGGGCGCTCGCGACGGCGAGCCACGCGATCGCTGCGGCGCTCGGCGTGGCGGACGGCGAGGCGCTCTCCCGCGATGACATGCTCAGCGCCGTCGCGCGCGTGTGCGCGGCCACCGACCTGCCGGTGAGCGCCGACCTCGAGCGCGGCTACGGCGAGGATGCCGCCGGCGTCGGCGCGACGGTCGCGGCGACGATCGAGGTCGGCGCGGTCGGCGCGAACCTCGAGGATTCGCTGGGATCGGGGGAGCTACGGCCGGTGGCGGAGGCGGCGGCACGGGTCGCCGCGGCGCGCGCGGCGGGAGACGCGGCCGGTGTCCCGTTCATCATCAATGCGCGCACCGACGTCTTCCTGCACTCCGAGGGCCGGGAGGAGGACAGGCTGGAGCGTGCGCTCGAGCGCGGGCGCACGTATGCCGCCGCGGGCGGGGACTGCGTGTTTGTGCCGGGCGTCCGCGACGTCGAGACGATCCGCGCGCTCGTGGACGGGATGGGCGCGCCGGTCAGCGTGCTCGCGGGCGCGGGCTCCCCTCCCCTGGCCGAGCTCGCGCGCGCGGGCGTCGCCCGTATCTCCATCGGCCCCGGCGGCATGGGCATCGCGCTCGCGGCGCTCGCGCGCGCCACGGAGGGGCTGCTCGCCGGCGGCGCGCCGCCGGCCAGTCTGGGGTTCCGGGCTTAGGCAGACGGCCCGCGCCGAGGGACGGGGGCTACGAGGAGAAGGGCGGGGCGGCCCTGGCCCTCGCGCGCCGTTTGCGGCGGGCCCAGGACCCGGTTTCGCCGGGCCTCCCGCCTACTAAGCCAGGCGACAGCCGCCCCGCGCCCAGGCTGCTCACCGAACGGGCGGGCCGCGCGGCCCGCCCGTTCCCGCGGCTACTGGATGACCCTGAACGCCCCGCGCATGAACGGGTGGATCCGGCAGAAGTACGAGTAGGTGCCGACCGGCAGGTTGGCCGGCGTCTTCCACGTGATCGAGCCGCTGACCGGCGGGCTCGCGCCGCCGTTGTAGGTGCCGAGCTCGCCCGAGTCGAACTGGACCCGCGGGCTCCCGTTGGCGATCGGGTAGGCGATGCCCGTCCCGCGGTTGCAGGGGTTCTTGCACATCGTGATCGTGTGCCAGGCCTGCGTCGGCGAGCCGTTGATCGGCGGGAGGGTGTTGTCGAGGTTCTTGAACGTGAGCGACTGGCCCTCGCGCACGCGGGGGACTCGGTAGCCCGCGTTCAGCGAGCCCCGCTGGTAGATGAAGTGGGCGATGTCGACCGTGCCGCCGATCCCGCCGGCGGGCAGGGAGAGCGGGCTCGGCATGCCGCCGATGCGGTCCCCACCGTGGTGGCGGTTCTCGGGCAGGTGGCCGTGGGTCAGCGTGCCGGGCTGATCGACCTTTGTCTTGAAGGGATCCATGCCCTTCTCCCCGTCGGCCATGAACACGACCATGATCCCCATGACCTCATACCACGAGGCCTTCGAGGTGTCGTAGGTCGCCGTCGTGGAGAGCACGTCGCCCTTCTTCACATGGATCTTCCAGCTCGGGCGGGTCGCGGTCATCGAGACGTCCCACGAGACGGCGCCCGCCGGCTCGAAGTAGTGGGCGGAGGAGCGGAAGAGGTGCGCCGTCCTCCCGGCCCGGGAGTTGTAGAGGTCGGTGTGCAGCCCGCCCGGGTGCAGGTGCCCGGCCGTCGCCACGAGCGTGCCGTCTCGGTCGACCGTCCAGCGGTTCTTCGCGGGGCCGCCCGCGTACGGGTCCTTGGCCTGGCTCGGGTAGGTGTAGCCGCCGGCTCGCCCCGAGCCGCGCAGCGCGTCGAACACCGGGTAGATCGAGCCGTTCTGGACGTCCATCCAGATCGGCCGGGCGCTCTGCATCGTCTTCGCCGCCGGCGCCGTGGCCGGGATGATGTCGACGTTGTAGGTGATCCACACCTTGGTCGGCGCGTCGGTGAGGTTGTGGATCATGTAGTTGAGGATCCAGTGATCCCTCGTCCGGTAGGGGTAGCCGTAGCCCTTGGGGAAGCGCAGGTGGGTCTTCTCCTCGCCGGCGGCGGCGAAGCGCTCGACGGGGAAGCCGGAGGTGGCGTCGTGCCCGGCGGTGCTCAGCCACACGCCGTGGTGGAGATGGATCACGTCGACACGCGGCACGGCGCCGAGCTTGCGCCCGCCGCGGCCGGTGGCGTAGTGGAGGTTCGGATCGAAGCCGACGATGTAGCCGTTGACCTTCGGCTGCTCGATGCCCTTGATCTCGGTGTTGATGAAGTTCTGCCCCGGCGTGATGAGGAGCGGCCCGTACTTCAGGTGCAGGTGCTGGACGCCCGGCTCGGAGGCCGCGGTCCCCCGGATGCTCCCAACGACCGGCGCGGCGGCCAGCGCCGAGCTCGCGGCTACGGCGAAGGCGCCGGCGAGGACGGCGAGCAGAAGCCCGCGAACGACGAGCGAACGGCGGTGGCGCATGCGAGCTCCTGGGGACGAGGGGGATACGGCGCGGCGCCGGTTCTCTCTCCCGGGAGCGCCACCGTGAGGTTAGACCGCGAATGCGCTCCCGGAAGCGGTGCAACGTCCATTCATACCGAACGGCTCCCTTTTGAGCCGCGGCGCCCGCGCGGCCCGTACCTTCGGTGCATGCGCGTCACCCTCACCGGAGCCACGGGCCTCATCGGCCGCCGCCTCGTCCGCGAGCTCGTCGCCCGCGGCGACGAGGTGACCGTCCTCTCCCGCGATGCGACGAAGGCGCACCGCGCCCTCGGCGTCGAGGCCGCGGGCTGGGACCCGGGGACCGGCCCGGCGCCGACCGCCGCGCTCGCGGGCCGCGACGCCGTCGTCCACCTCGCCGGCGAGCCCGTTGCCCAGCGCTGGAACGACGACGTCAAGGAGCGGATCATGAAGTCCCGCGAGGAGGGCACGGCGCGCCTCGTCGAGGGGCTCGAGCAGGCCGACCCGCGCCCGGCCGTGCTCGTGTGCTCCTCCGCCGTGGGCTACTACGGCCCGCGCGGCGACGAGAAGATCACCGAGGACACGCCCGCCGGGCGGGACTTCCTGGCCGGGGTCTGCGTGGCCTGGGAGCGGGAGGCCCGGCGCGCCGAGGAGCTCGGCCTGCGCGTCGCGCTCGTGCGCACGGGCGTCGTCCTCGACAAGGACGGCGGCGCCCTGCACACCATGCTCCCGCCCTTCAGGCTCGGCGTCGGCGGCCCGGTGGCCGGCGGGGATCAGTACATGCCCTGGATCCACGCCGACGACCTCGTGGGGATCTACCTCGCCGCGCTCGACGGATCCGACTGGTCGGGCCCCGTCAACGCCACGGCGCCCACTCCGGTGACCAACCACGACTTCTCCAAGGCGCTCGGCCGCGCGCTGCACCGCCCCGCCTTGTTGCCCGTCCCCGCCCTCGCCCTCAAACTGCTCTACGGGGACATGGCCGAGATGGTCACCGAGGGCCAGCGCGCGGTGCCCGAGCGCGCCGAGCAGCTCGGGTTCGCCTTCGCGCACCCGGACCTCGACGAGGCGCTCGCCTCAGCCCTCGGCTGAGGCCTCGTCGCCCGAGCTCGCGGCCTCCAGGCCGGGCCCGCCGGCCTCGATGTCGATCGCGCCGCGGCCGCGGCGCTTCGGCAGCGGACCGTCCTCCTTCCACTCCGAGCCCTCGCGCGCCGGGATGACGAGCCAGATGAGCACGCCGAGGGGCAGCAGAAGCAGGCCGGCCGCCACGCCCGGCTTCTCGCCGTAGCCCTTGCGGCTCGAGAGCCAGGAGGCGGCGATCCCCGAGAGCAGCCACCCGAAGAGCAGCCACAGGCCGAGCATGCCGATGAGGCCGAGGAGCGGTGTCATGTCCCGAGGTAGGCCTTCTGCACTTCGGGGTCGTCGCGGAGCTGCTCGGAGGAGCCCTCGAGCGCGACCCGGCCCGTCTCGAGCACGTAGCCGCGGGTGGACACGCCGAGCGCGAAGTTGGCGTTCTGCTCGACGAGCAGGATCGTCGTGCCCTGCTTGTTGATCTCGGCGATCGTCTCGTAGATCCGCTCGACGAGGATCGGCGCGATCCCCATCGACGGCTCGTCGAGGAGCAGAAGCTGGGGGCGGGCCATGAGGGCGCGGCCCATCGCGAGCATCTGCTGCTCGCCGCCGGACATCGTGCCCGCCTTCTGCTTCTGGCGCTCCTCCAGGCGGGGGAAGAGCTCGAAGACCCGTTCGACGTCCGCGGAGATCTCCTTGTCCTTGCGCAGGTAGGCGCCGAGGTCGAGGTTCTCGCGCACGGACATGCGCGGGAAGCAGTGGCGCCCCTCGGGGGACTGCGCGATCCCGAGCCGGACGACCTCCTGAGGCGGGGTGAAGCCGATCTCCTTGTCGCGGAAGCGGATGACGCCCTCGCGCGGCTGGCTGAGGCCGGAGATCGAGCGCAGCGTCGTCGACTTGCCGGCACCGTTTGAGCCGATGAGCGTCACGCACTCGCCCTCCTCGACGGTCAGCGAGATGCCCTTGAGCGCCTCGATGTTGCCGTAGAAGGTGTGGATGTCCTCCACCTCGAGCAGCGCCATCAGCCGCTCACCCCGCCTTGCCCAGGTAGGCCTCGATCACCTTCGGGTCCTCCCGGACCTCCTCGGGCTCCCCCTCGGCGATCTTCTCCCCGTGGTCGAGCACCGTGATGTGCTCCGAGACGCCCATGACGACCTTCATGTCGTGCTCGATCAGGAGGATCGAGAGCCCGCGCTCGTCGCGCAGCCGGTTCATGAAGTCGGTGAGCACGGCCGACTCGCTCGCGTTCATGCCCGCCGTCGGCTCGTCGAGCAGCAGGAGCCTCGGCTCGGAGGCGAGCGCGCGCGCGATCTCCACGCGGCGCTGGTCGCCGTAGGAGAGGTTGATCGCGAGAGCGTCGAACGTGCGCTCCTCGAGGCCGACGAACTTCAGCATCTCGCGGCCCTTCTCCCGCACCTCCTCCTCCTCGCGGCGCACCTTCGGGGTGCGGATGATCGAGCCGAAGAGGCCCGCCCCCATGCGCGCGTGCTGGCCGACGAGGACGTTCTCAAGCGCGCTCATCGTCCCGAAGAGCCGGATGTTCTGGAAGGTGCGCGCGACCCCGGCCTTCATGATGAGGTCGGGGCGCTGGCGGGTCATGTCCGTGCCGTCGAAGGCGATCCGGCCCGTCGAGGGCTTGTAGAGCCCCGTGAGCATGTTGAAGAACGTCGTCTTGCCCGCGCCGTTGGGCCCGATGATCGAGACGATCGCCCGCCGGGGAACGGCGAAGGAGACGTCGTTGACGGCCACGAGGCCGCCGAAGATCTTCGAGACGTCCCGCGCGACGAGGATGTCGTCGCGCCCCTCCTGCGTGTCCTCGCGCTCGGCGGTCGCGCTCACGCCTGCACCTCGTAGACGGTCTCGTCGGTGCCGACCCCCTCGGTCAGCTCGATCTTCCGCCGCCGCTCGGGGATGAGGCCCTCGGGGCGCAGGAGCATCATCAGCACGAGCAGGAAGCCGAAGATGCCGAAGGAGAGATCGGTGAGGTCGAAGTTCAGCCCGAACACGCTCGGCAGCGTGCGGAAGGTGCCGGGGATCAGGTAGTAGTTGATGTAGGTCAGCGCGAGCGACCCGACGACGACCCCCCACACCGAGCCGAGCCCGCCGAGGATGATCATGGCGAGGATGAAGATCGAGAAGGAGAACTCGAACTGGCTGGCGGTGATCGTCCCGAGGAAGGCCCCGAGGAAGACGCCGGCCACGCCGCCGAACGCGCCGCCCGTCGCGTAGGCCTGGAGCTTCGTCTTGACGAGCGGCACGCCCATCGAGGCCGCCGCCACCTCGTCCTCGCGCACGGCGATCCACGCGCGGCCCAGGCGCGAGTCGCGCACGCGCACGTTTATGAACAGCGCGAGGAAGACGAGCGCGAGCCCGGTGTAGTACCACGGCGTCAGGTTCAGGTTGAGCGCGGAGAACGGAGCTACGAGCGGCAGCTTCACCGGGTCGATCGGCGTGATCCCGAGGTTGCCGGCGGTGATCGACTGGCCGAAGAACTTCAGCGAGTCGCCGTTGACCGCGAAGACGCGGATGATCTCCCCGAACCCGAGGGTGACGATCGCGATGTAGTCGCCGCGCAGGCGCAGGGTGGGCAACCCGATGAGCACCCCGACGAGGGCGCAGATGGCGACGATGGCCACGAGGATGAGCAGGAAGTTCAGGTGCAGCCCCGGCTGGGAGGACACCGAGCCGGCCGACAGGACGTGGATGTTGAGCTTCGAGAAGAACGAGGAGCCGAACCAGCCGACCGCGTAGGAGCCGAAGGCGTAGAAGGCGACGTAGCCGAGGTCGAGCAGGCCGGCGTAGCCGACGACGATGTTCAGGCCGAGCGCCATGACGACGAGCGCCAGGCCGCGCGTCGTGACCCCGATGAGCTTGCCCGTGTCGTCGATGAGCAGGGGGAACACGAGCGCGAAGACGATCGCGATGATCGCGGGGATGAGCGCGGCCCGGCCGCGGGTGAGCGTGTTGGCCCGGACGACGAGCGCGTTCGTGCGGGCCGCGAGCGCGCTCATCCCGCCTCCCTCGTCTCCTCGCCGAGCAGGCCCTGCGGGCGGAAGACCATGACGATGATGAGGTAGCCGAAGACGACCGCCGCGGTCCAGGTGCCGCCGGCGATCCGGTTGTCGGAGATGGCCTGGATGATCCCGATGATGAAGCCGCCGAGCACCGCCCCGCGGATGTTGCCGATGCCGCCCATGACCGCGGCGGTGAAGGCGATGAGCCCGCCCTGGAAGCCCTGGAAGAACCACACCGTCGTCTGGTAGAGCGCGTAGACGAGGCCGGCCGCACCGGCGAGCATGCCGCCGATGAGGAAGGTCAGCGAGATCGTCGAGTCGACGTTGATCCCCATGAGGCGCGAGGCCTCGGGGTCCTGCGCGGTGGCGCGCATCGCCTTGCCCAGCCGGCTGCGGGAGATGAAGGCGGTCATCGCGATCACGAGCGGGATCGTGACCGCGACGGCGAGCACGTCCGAGCGCTGGACCTGCACGCCGAACACCGTGAAGAGGTTCTGCTGGGCGTGTATCAGGTCGTCGACGGAGCCGGGCGAGCCGCCGCGCCACAGGAGCCCGACGTTCTGGAGGATGAACGAGAACCCGACCGCGGTGATGAGCGGCGCGAGCTTCGGCGCGTTGCGCAACGGGCGGTAGGCCACGCGCTCGATGCACACGTTGAGCAGGCCGCAGATGATCATGACCGCGACGAGCGTGACGAGCAACCCGAAGACGATCCCCAGCGCGCCGGTGGCCAGGGTCACGCCGAGCGTGCCCCAGATCGCGGCGCTCGAGAACGAGCCGATCATGAACAGGTCGCCGTGGGCGAAGTTGATGAGCTCGACGATCCCGTAGACGAGCGTGTAGCCGACGGCGATGAGCGCCCAGATCGCGCCGTTGGAGACGCCGTTGACGAGGTTGTTGCCGAGGCGGACGAGGTTGTGCTGCGGGCCGGTCAGATCCACGATGCCGTAGGCGACCGGCAGGGCCAGGAGCACGGCGATGAGGCCCCACTTGCTGAGGAAGTCACGGACCGCCTCGGCGGTCTCGCGGCCCGTGCGGGCGCGGGAGGCGGGGGCGGGAGCGCCGGGAGCAGCTTCGGTGTGGGCTTCCATGGAACTTGGCGGGAGGCGGTGCGGGGGCGAGCCGGAGCCCGCCCCCGCGATGCCCCGGGGCTCAGCCGGCGGCTGCGCCCTTGATCGTCTTCTCGAACACCGGGTTGCCGTCCGGCCCGACCTTGAACAGGCCGTAGTCGGTCAGCGTCGTGTCCCCGTTCTGATCGAACGAGTAGGTGCCGAGCGCGGACTGACGGTCCTTGGTGGCGAACAGCGCCTTGAGGACCTCCGCCTTGTCGTTGCCCTTGGCGCCCAGCTTGGCGATCGTGTCGAGGCCGAGCTTCATGGCCTCGAACCCGTAGATCGCGTAGGGATCCGGGCTGGCGTTCCCGTACTTGGCCTTGAACGCCTTCAGGAAGGCCTTGCCGCCCGGGTAGGCCTTGAGGTCCTGCGTGGCGACCGTGCACTGGAACTGCTTGTCGAGCTTGGCCGGGATGCCCTTCTTGGACGGGTTCGTGAAGCCCGACTCACACGTGCCGTCCGGCCCGTAGAGCTTCACGTTCGGGATGGCGGCGGCGACGTCCTTGTTGATCTGGACGGCTCCGTTCGCCGTGACGCCGCTGAAGACGAAGCAGTCGGCGCCCTGGCCCTTGATCTTCGACGCGTAGGCGCGGAAGTTCGGGGCGGTCTTGTCGATCCCGACGTTGCCCACGATCGATACGCCGGCCTTCGGCGCCTCGTTGACGAGCAGCGTGGCCAGGCCCACCCCGTAGGTGTCCTTGTCGTTGGCCACGGCGACCTTCTTGCAGCCGTCCGACTTCATCGTCTGAAGCAGGGCGGCGGCCTGGATCGTGTCCTTCGGGACGATGCGCAGGTACGTGCGCTTGCCCGTCGGGAAGTACTTCTGCGGCTCGCCCGCGGCGCTCGCGCCCTTGATGGCGGTCGTGAGCCCCACGTAGGTGTTGGCCGGCGAGACCTGCGGGAGACCCGCCTGGTTCAGGATCGGCATCGACACCTGGCTCGCGCCGGAGTTGAACTCACCGATGTAGTACACGGCGTTCTTGTCCGTGGCGGCCTGGCGTGCGACCTGCTGCGTCTGTCCGGGATCCCAGTTGCCGGTCGCGGCCGTGGAATCGTCGAGCGAGGTGTACTTGACCGTGAACTTGCCGGCCTTGTTCTTGGCCTGGTCCAGCGCGAGCTTGATGCCCTGCACCATGGCGTTGGTCTGGTCCTTCGAGGCTCCCTGCAACGGGAGGCTCGAATAGATATCGACGGTCTTGCCACCGCCGGAGCCGCTGCTGCTGTTCGAGCTCTTGGACGAGCTCCCGCATGCGGCGAGTGAGACGACGAGCGCCACAGCGGCGCACATTGCGAGTATGAGACGTGCCCTCACGAACCCTCCTCCTGGGTTTGGGACGGGGATGATGACGAGACAGTAACGGATGCTGCGACCGAAACAACCCGGCTCCCGGTCTACCTTTTTCCGGCCGGGTGGTCCAGCGCGTGCCGCGTAGGGTGGCCCCGTGCGGGTCGGCATCCTCACCGCGGGCGGCGACTGCCCCGGCCTGAACGCGGTGATTCGTGCCGCCGCGCGCCGCCTGCTGCAGCACGGCCACGAGCCGGTGGGGCTCCGGCGCGGCTATCGCGGCCTGGCCGAGGCCGAGCACGTGGCGCTCGACCAGGTGCGCCTCTCCGGGATCCTGCAGCTCGGCGGGACGATCATCTCGACCTCGAACCACAACCCGTTCCGCGAGGAGGACGGGCTGGCGAAGGTTGCGCGCGCGCAGGATTCCGAAGCGCGCCTGGACGCCGTCATCGCCATCGGCGGCGAGCACACGATGATGATCACCCGCCGGCTGCACGAGGAGGCCGGCGTGCCGGTCGTCGGCGTCCCGAAGACGATCGACAATGACGTCGTCGGGACCGACTACACGTTCGGCTTCGACACCGCCGTGCAGGTGGCCACCGACGCAATCGACCGCCTGCACACGACGGCCCAGTCCCACGACCGCGTGATGGTCGTCGAGGTCATGGGCCGCAACTCGGGCTGGATCGCCATGTTCGCCGGGATCGCCGGCGGCGCCGACGGCATTGTCATCCCGGAGCTGGCCCTGACCGTCGAGGACATCTCCGGGGCGATCGCGCGCCGCCACCACCGCGGCAAGGACTTCTCGATCATCGTCGTGGCCGAGGGCGCGGAGCTCGCCTTCGCCTCCGGCGAGTCCCGCCTCGTGCGCACGACGGAGGAGACCGACTCCTACGGCTATCCCCGGCTCGGCGGCATCGGCCTCGCACTCGCCCACGAGCTCGAGGCGCGGACCGGCTACGAGACCCGGGTGACCTCCCTCGGCCACGTGCAGCGCGGCGGCACCCCGACGGCCACCGATCGCGTTCTCGCCACGCGCTACGGGATCGCCGCGGCCGAGCTGGCGATGCAGGGCGCCTTCGGGCGCATGGCCGCGCTCCACGGCACGGAGATGACCTCGGTGCCGCTGAGCGAGGTGGAGGGGATAAAGACGGTCGACCTCGACTACCTCGAGATCGCGCGGACGTTCTTCGGCTAGGGCGCGGCCCAGAAGCTCGGCGCGGGAGGCGCGCGCCCAGCCGGCGGCACCTCGAGGCCCGGAGAGAACCGCGCTACTCGTCGCGCGTGCCGGGCAGCAGCCCGGCCGCCACGCGACCGACCACGGCGAGCAGGACGAGCAGGGTCGTGACGAGGAAGGCGTCGAAGGCCTTGATCCCTTCGGCCCAGAGGATGATCCACACGATGAGGCCGAAGGTGGTGGTCACGAGGACGCCCATCGGGCGGCGATATTACTCGCCGGCCGGCCGCCGCAGCGCGGCGGCGAGCCCGGCCACGAGCTCGCGCACGGCCGCCGCGGGATCCTCGGCCTCCCCCGCCGCCCGCACGAGCCGGGAGCCGACGATGACTCCGCCCGCCCCGGCGTCCGCCGCCGCGGCGGCCTGCTCGGGGGTGGCGATGCCGAAGCCGACGGCGACGGGGACCTCCGTGGCCGCGGCGGCGCGCGCGATGACCGCGCCGAGGTCGTCGGCCACGGCGCCGCGCTCGCCCGTGGTGCCCGTGACCGAGACCGTGTAGAGGAAGCCCTCGGCGCGCGCGCCGATCCGCGCCAGGCGATCGGCGGGCGTCGTGGGCGCCACGAGGGGCACGAGGGCGACGCCGTGGCGGGCGCAGGCGCCGCGCACCTCCTCCCCCTCCTCCTCGGGCAGGTCGGGGACGATCAGGCCGGCGATGCCGCGCTCGGCCAGTGCGGCGGCGAACGGCTCGGGCTCGCGGCGCCAGACGAGGTTCGCGTAGCACATGAGCACGACGGGGAGGCGCGCCGCGAGGATCTCCCCGACGGCGAGCACGCCGTCGAGCGTTGCCCCCGCGGCGAGCGCGCGCGTGCCCGCGGCGTGGATGACGGGCCCGTCGGCCAGCGGATCGGAGTAGGGCACACCCAGCTCGACGACGTCGGCGCCCGCCGCCGCGTAGGCCAGGCCGATCTCCCGCGAGGCCGGGCCGTCGGGAAAGCCCCCCATGAGGTAGGGCATGAGGGCCGCGCGCTTGTCCGTCTCCCGGAAGGCGGCGGCGATGCGCTCGATGCCGCTCACGCGAGCGCGGTGACCTCGGCGAGGTCCTTGTCCCCGCGCCCGGAGAGGCAGACGAGGTCGAGTTCGCCCTCCGGGTTGGCGAGGATCCACGCCAGCGCGTGGGAGGACTCGAGCGCGGGGATGATCCCCTCGAGGCGGGCGATCCGGCGGAAGGCGGCGAGCGCGTCGGCGTCCGTCACCGCCTCGTAGCGCGCGCGGCCGGTGTCGCGCAGCCAGGCGTGCTCGGGGCCGGCGCCCGGGTAGTCGAGCCCGGCGGAGACGGAGTGGGCCTCGGCGATCTGGCCCTCGTCGTCCTGCATGATCGCCGAGTAGGAGCCGTGGAGGATCCCGCCGCGACCGCACGCGGTCAGCGGCGCGCCATGGCGGCCGGTGGCGATCCCCTCGCCCGCCGCCTCGACGCCGACGAGCCGGACGTCGCGGTCGCCGACGAAGGGGGTGAAGGTGCCGATGGCGTTCGAGCCGCCGCCGACGCAGGCGACGACGCGGTCGGGCAGCCTTCCCTCGGCCTCGAGGATCTGCGCCCGCGCCTCGTCGCCGATGACGCGCTGGAGGTCGCGCACGAGCGCCGGATAGGGCGCGGGCCCGACGCACGAGCCGATGATGTAGTGCGTCGTGCCGACGTTCGTCACCCAGTCGCGGATCGCCGCCGAGACCGCCTCCTTGAGCGTGCGCGCGCCCATCTCGACGGGCGCGACCGTCGTGCCCAGGAGCTCCATGCGCTCGACGTTCGGGCGCTGGCGGCGCATGTCCTCGACGCCCATGTAGACGACGCACTCGAGGCCGAGCAGCGCGCAGGCGGTGGCCGTGGCCACGCCGTGCTGGCCGGCGCCGGTCTCGGCGATCACGCGGGGCTTGCCCATCCGCCGGGTGAGCAGCGCCTGGCCGAGGGCGTTGTTGATCTTGTGCGCGCCGGTGTGCAGCAGGTCCTCGCGCTTGAGGTAGACGAGCCGCCCGGCGGCCTCCGAGAGCCGCTCGGCGAGGTAGAGCGGTGTCGGGCGGCCGGCGAAGTCCCGCAGGAGGCGGTCGAGATCGGCGCCGAAGGCCGGGTCTGAGCGAGCGTCGATCCACGCCTTCTCGAGCTCGGCCAGCGCGGGCATGAGCGTCTCGGGGACATAGCGGCCGCCGTAGGGGCCGAAGCGATGCTCGACGGAGGTGATCACGTGAGGGCCGGAGCACCGGCCGCCGCCACGGCGAAGGCCTCCATCCGGGCCGGGTCCTTGATGCCGGGCGCGGACTCGACGCCGCTCGAGACGTCGACGCCCCAGGGGCGCGCCGCGGCGATGCCGCCGGCGACGTTCTCGGGCGTGAGGCCGCCGGAGAGGACGATCGGGACCTCGGTGCGCGTGGCCTCGGTGGCGAGCGTCCAGTCCCAGGTCTCCCCGGTGCCTCCCCAGGCGCCCGGGATGCGGGTGTCGAGCAGGTGGAAGTCGGGGTGCCAGGCCCGGAGCGCCTGCAGGTCGGCGCGGCCGCCGACGCGCGTGGCGCGGATGACGCGCGCGCCGGTGCGGCGGCGGATCTCCTCGACGTAGCGCGGGCCCTCGTCCCCGTGGAGCTGGACGAGGGAGAGGCCCACGGCGTCGGCCGTGGCGGCGATGTGGTCGAGCGTGGCGTTGACGAACACGCCCGCGAGCTCGACCCGGCGCCGCAGCGCGCGGGAGATGCCGGCCGCCACGGCGGGGTCGCAGGCCCGCGGCGAGCCCGGCCAGAAGATGAGCCCGACCGCCCAGGCGCCGAGCTCGGCGGCGAGCGCCGCATCCTCGAGGCGGGTGATGCCGCAGAACTTGACCTCGGGCATGCCCTCAGGTTAAGGGTTCCCTCGTCAGCTCGCGCACGGCGTCCTCGATCTCCGGGGCGCGCATGAGCGACTCCCCCACGAGCACGGCGTCGACCCCGATCCGCTCGAGGTCGTCGAGCTCCTCGCGGGAGCGGAAGCCCGACTCGGAGACGACGGTCTTCCCCGCCGGGACGTCGGAGAGCAGCTCGTAGGTCCGCTCGACGTCCACGCTCAGATCGGTCAGGTCGCGGTTGTTGATCCCGATGACCTCGGCGTCGAGCTCGAGCGCGGTCTCGAGCTCCGGCTCGTCGTGGACCTCGACGAGCACGTCGAGGTCGAGCTCCCGCGCGCGGTCGTAGAGCCGCCCGAGCTCCGCGGGCTCGAGCGCCGCGACGATCAGGAGGATCGCGTCGGCGCCCGCCACCGCGCTCTCCACGACCTGGTAGGGATCGACGACGAAGTCCTTGCGCAGGATCGGCAGCCGCGTGACGCCGACCGCGGTGCGCAGATCCTCGAGCGAGCCGCCGAAGTGCGGGCCCTCGGTGAGGACGGACAGCGCCGCCGCGCCGCCCCGCTCGTAGGCGCAGACGACCTCGGTGACGTCGAGGTCCTCCCGGATCGGTCCGGCCGACGGGGAGCGCCGCTTGTACTCGGCGATGAGCGAGACCCCGGGCTGCACGAGCGCCTCGGAGAACGGGCGGTCCTCCGCGTGGGCGCCGACCCGGGCCTCGAGCTCAGCCAGCGGCACCGCGGCCCGGCGGCGCTCGACCTCCTCGCGCGTGGCGGCGACGATCCGCTCGAGCACGTTCACCCCGCGGCCAGCTCCCGGGTGCGGGCGACGAAGCGCGCGAGCACGTCGGCGGCCGCGCCGGAGTCCACGGCGGCGGCGGCGGCGCGCACACCGGCGGCCAGGTCCTCGGCCCGCCCCCCGGCGTAGATCGCCGCGCCCGCGTTCAGCAGCGCGATGTCCCGGGCGGGGCCCTCCTCGCCGCCGAACACCCGCCGGACCGTCTCGGCGTTGGCCGCCGGCGACCCCGCGGGCACGGCGCCGCCGGCCGCGCGCGCCAGCCCGAAGTCCTCCGGGGACACGGTGTAGGAGCGGGGCGCCCCGCCGTCTCCCGAGACCTCGACGACCCGGGTCGGGGCGGAGGTGCTCACCTCGTCGAGCCCATCCTCCGAGCACACTACCAGCGCCCGCTCGGCGCCGAGCAGCGCGAGCGCCCCGGCCATTCGCTCCTGCATGTCGGGGGCCGAGACGCCGACGAGCTGGCGCGTCGCGCCCGCCGGGTTGGTCAGCGGGCCGAGGAAGTTGAAGATCGTCCGTACCGCGAGCTCCTTGCGCACGGGGACGACGAAGCGCGTGGCCGCGTGGTGGTTGGGGGCGAACATGAAGCCGAAGCCGGTGTCCCTGAGGCATCTCTGCACCGCCGCCGGGCCGAGGTCGATCCTCGCGCCGAGCGCCTCGAGCACGTCGGCCGAGCCCGAGAGCCCGGTGGCCGAGCGGTTGCCATGCTTGGCCACGCGGCAGCCCGCGCCCGCGGCGATGAACGCTGCGGTCGTCGAGACGTTGAACGTCGGCCGCCCGCCCCCGGTGCCCGCCGTGTCGAGCAGGTCGGGCTCGCCGGTCTCGACCGCGGCGGCGAAGGAGCGCATCGTGCGCGCAAGCCCGGCCAGCTCCGCCACCGTCTCCCCCTTGGTGCGGAGCGCGATGAGAAAGCCCGCGATCTCGGGCTCCGTGGCCTCCCCGGCCATGATCTCGGCCAGCACCGCCGCCGCCTCCTCGGCGGCGAGGTCCGTGCCCGAGGCGGCCGCGTCGATCGCGCGGGTGAGGATCGGGTTAGGCACCGGCGAGGAAGTTCTCGAGCAGCCGCCTGCCGTGCGGCGTGAGGACGGACTCGGGATGGAACTGCACGCCCTCGGCCGGCAGCTCCCGGTGGCGCAGGCCCATGAGGACGCCGCCGCCGCGTGCCGTCTCCTCCAGGCACGCGGGCAGGTCCTCGACGACGAGCGAGTGGTAGCGGCCCACCGTGAGCGGGGATTCGAGGCCCGCGTAGATCGTTCTGCCGTCGTGCTCGACGCTCGCCGTCTTGCCGTGCACGGGCTCGCCCTGCACGACCCGCCCGCCCCACGCCTGCGCCAGGGACTGGTGGCCGAGGCAGACGCCGAGCGTGGGGATCCCGGCCTGGGGAAAGCGGCGCACGACCTCGACGGAGACCCCGGCGTCGTCCGGTGTGCACGGCCCGGGCGAGACGACGACGCGGTCATACCCGCGGAGCAGGAGGTCGTCCACCGCGGCGTGGTCGTTGCGCACGACCTCGACCTCGGCGCCGAGCTCCCCCAGGTACTGGACGAGGTTGTAGGTGAAGGAGTCGTAGTTGTCGAGGACGAGGACGCGCACGCCGGATCGCGGCGACCCTAGAGCCTCAGCGCCGGCGCGCCTGGGCGATCGAGATCCGGCCGGGCGGAGCGGGCAGACCGGAGGCGATCCTTCGGAACGACGCCTCGGAGTCGGCGGGGGCGGCCCGACCACGGTGACGAAAGAGCGCGAGCGCCACGTACTGGTCGCCCACCGGCGGCCCGCCGGACCGCAGCCAGAACGCCGTCACGTAAGCGATGTAGACGCTCCCGCGCGCGATCGGCGTCTCGCAGCCGGTCGCCCCGGCGGCGCCCGTCTCCCGCAGCGCGAGGTGCGCCGGCACGCGCTGACCGGCGAGCTGACGGAGAACCTCGGCAGGGGAGATCGTCACCGGCACCCCGCCGATCCTCCGGACCGCCCGCGAGCCGCTCGCGCGGAGCAGGATCACCCCGGAGGCGCGGCGGCGCAGGGACGCGAGGCTCGGACCGGTGGACACCGGGTCGCAGGCGATGACGGTGCGGGTCGGCTGCTCGCGCTTCGCGTCGGCGCCGCAGCCGGCGACGGCCGATGCCGTGGCGAGCAGCAGTATCCGGCGCGCCAGGAGCGGAACTGCGCCGAGGCTCTCCATGCCGGTACTACGGCCGGGAGCCGCGTTCATCACCCGACCGGGCGGGCGCGAGGTAGGCGGCGGCCCGCTCCCAGGCCGGGCGGAAGCCGAGCCGGGCGTAGAGGCGCTGCGGGCGGTCGTCGGCGTCGGCGAGGATGAGCAGCGGCTCGCCCGGCCGGGAGTGGGCGATCGCCGCGCGGACGAGCGCCGTGCCGAGGCCGCGGCCGCGGTGGGCGGAGAGGACGTTCACGTCCTCGATCTGCGCCGCCCCCTCGTGGCGGAAGACCCAGGCGTGGCCGGCGAGGGAGCCGTCGGGCGCGCGCGCGCCGAGCGCGACGGTCTCGACGGCGCGATGCCAGCGGCGGTTGGCCGCGAGCATCGGCTCGGCCAGGTGGGCACGCTCGGGGTCGTCGCGCAGGACGGCGAGGATCAGCGCGTCCCGCTCGCGCGGACGGAGCTGGACGACCTCCGGCTCCGCCCCGTCCGCGGCCTCGCGCGATTGGTCATGGACCATGGCCACCTCGCGCTCGACCCGTCCCCGCGGCACCCGGCCCTCGGGCGCCGTCTCCCACAGGACCTTGGGGAGGCCGCGCCGCTCGGCCTCGGCCAGTGCCACCGCCGCCGGCACGCCGCGGTCCTGCACCCGCAGGTGGTTGAGGTCCCAGACGTCCGGAAGAGACGGGGTGCTCACGACCGTTGCCCAGCCGAGGTGCTCGACCTCGTCGGCGGCGCCGTCGTCGAGCGCGCGCAGCAGCGCCTCGAAGCGCTCCCTCACGGCCAGTCGGGCTGGGCGAGCGCGAGCTCGATCGCCGAGAGCACGGCGCGGCTCTTGGCCCGCGACTCCTCGTACTCGTAGTCCGGCCGGGCGTCGGCCACCGTCCCCCCGCCCGCCTGGATGTGGGCCACGCCGTCCTTGACGACGACCGTGCGGATGTGGATGCAGGTGTCGAGGTCCCCGGTGTAGGAGAGGTAGCCGATCGCGCCGCCGTAGCCGCCGCGCTTGACGGGCTCGAGCTCGTCGATGATCTCCATCGCCCGGACCTTGGGCGCGCCGGAGAGCGTGCCCGCGGGCAGTACGGAGCGCAGCGCGTCCATCGCGCCGACCTCGGGCCGGAGGCGCCCCGAGACGTTCGAGACGATGTGCATGACGTGGGAGTAGGTCTCGACGGCCATCAGCGAGTCGACGGAGACCGTCCCGTACTCCGAGACCCGCCCGAGGTCGTTGCGCCCGAGGTCGACGAGCATCACGTGCTCGGCGCGCTCCTTGGGGTCGGCGAGGAGCTCCTCGGCGATGCGGAGATCCTCCGCCGCGGTGGCGCCGCGAGGCCGCGTGCCGGCGATCGGGCGGGTGGCGACGTGGTCCCCGGTGACGGTGAGCAGCGGCTCGGGCGAGGCGCCGGCGATCTCGAAGTCCCCGAAGTCGAGGAAGTACATGTACGGGCTCGGGTTGACAGCGCGGAGGCCCCGGTAGACCGAGAACGCCTCGCAGGGCAGCGCGGCCGACCAGCGCTGGGAGGGCACGACCTGGAAGGCATCCCCGGCGTGGACGTAGCGGACGATGCGCGCGACCATCGCCTCGAAGGCCTCGCGCGGCATGTTCGGCCGGAAGTCCGGCATCGCGCGGGCGGGCGGCGGCGGCGCAGCCGTCGGCACCGGCCCCGCCAGCCGCCGGCGGACGTCGGCGATCGCCTCGGCGGCGCGCGCGTAGGCGGCGCCGAGATCTCCCTTCCTCGTGTCGATCATCGCCAGCACCGTGAGCGTGTGCTTCAGGTGGTCGAAGGCGACGAGGACGTCGGTGAGCATGAGCGCCATGTCCGGGAGGCCGAGGACATCGGGGTTCGGGTCGCCGAGCGGCTCGACCGTGCGCACGAGGTCGTAGCCGAAGAAGCCGACGGCGCCGCCCGCGAACGGCGGGAGGCCGGGGACGGGCGCGGGCTCGAGTCCGGCCACGGCCTCGGCGGCCAGGGCGTAGGGGTCGCCGGGGTCGCCGAGCGACCAGCGCAGCACCCGCCGTGGGCGAAAGCCGATGAACGACCAGCGCCCGACGGCCTGGCCGCGCTCGGCCGACTCGAGCAGGAAGGCGGGCTCGCTCCCCCGGAGCTTCAGGAACGCCGAGACCGGCGTCTCGACGTCGTCGATGAAGGAATGGATGAGCGGGACGAGCGCGTGCTCTGACGCCAGCGCGCGGACCTCCTCGAGGCCGGGGGCGACCGCCGGGGCGGCGGACTCAGCGGCGGCGGTCACGCAGCACCGCGAGCGGGGCGCCGAGGCCGAGGCCGCGGGAGCGCAGGAGCACGAGCAGGTGGTAGAGCACGTCGGCGGCCTCCTCGCCCACGCGCTCGTCCGACTCCTCGCGCGCGGCGCGCACGACCTCCTCGGCCTCCTCCTGCACCTTCTCGCCGATCCACGGCGGGTCGGCGAGGAGCGCGGCGGTGTAGGAGCCCGCGGGGGGGTCGGCGGCGCGGGCGGCCAGGGTGCGCTCGAGCCCCGGGAGGACCTCGGCCGCCTGCGGGGCGTCGAGCTCGCCGCGGTGAAAGCACGTGCGCTCCCCCGTGTGGCAGGCCGGGCCGGCGGGGTCGACGAGCGCGAGCAGGGCGTCGCCGTCGCAGTCGACCCGCAGCGCGCGGACGCGCTGCACGTTCCCGCTCGTCGCGCCCTTGTGCCACAGCTCCCGCCGCGAGCGGCTCCATAGGTGCAGCTCGCCCGTGGCCTGTGTGCGCGCGACGGCCTCGGCGTTGGCGTAGGCCAGGGTCAGGACCTCCCCGGTGGCGGCGTCCTGGACCACACAGGGGACGAGGCCGCGGTCGTCGTAGGCGATGAGGGCGGGATCGAGCACGTAGCCGATCTTACGTTTGGCCCGGGCACGGCCGGGGAGGCCCGGGGAATGGAGCGAAACGAAGAGACCACAGAGGACCCTGGGGCCGCTGGCGCCGCCAAGGACCCGCAGGACCCGACCGACACGACCCCGCGCGGCAACCCGCCGGTGGACGAGGAGGCGCTCGAGCGCGGCGAGGAGACCCTCGCCCGCGTGAAGCCCTACTGATCCGCGCCCGAGCGGGCGCGCGGGCGCCGGGCGGGCGTGGCATCCTCGTCCGCCACCGTGCCCCCGCCCCTGCTCGAGCGCAACCTCATCATCGTCACGGGCAAGGGCGGCGTCGGCCGCACGACGGTCTGCGCCGCGCTCGCCGTGCTCGCCGCCCGTGCCGGGCGCCGGACCGTCGTCTGCGAGGTCGGCGACCAGCACCGGATCCCGCTGATCTGGGGCGAGGAGGGCGGCCACGAGCAGGAGCTCGAGCTCGACGAGCGCCTGTGGGCGACCTCGATCGACCCTCAGCTCGCGCTCAAGGACTACCTCGCCTCCCAGATCCCCGGCCCCTTCGTCCGGCTGCTGGCCGACTCCCGGACCTTCCAGTACCTCTACGCCGCCGCCCCCGGAGCGCGCGAGCTCGTCACCGTCGGCGGCGTGTGGGACCTCGTGGAGGGAAAGCTGCGCGACCGCCAGGAGCCCTACGACCTGGTGATCGTCGACGCGCCCGCCACCGGGCACGCGGTGGGCATGCTGCGCACGCCCGAGACCTTCGCGGAGATCGCCCGGGTCGGGCCGATCAAGAACCACGCCGAGCGGATCCGCGGCCTGCTCGCCGATCCCAACCGCACGGCCTACGCCGCCGTCTCCACGCTCGGCGACATGCCCGTCAACGAGACGCTCGAGCTGCAGGGCCGGCTCCGCCGCGCCATCGGCCGCCCGCTCGAGCTGGTGGTGGCCAACGGGGTCCTCTCCCGGCGCTTCTCTCCGGCCGAGCTCGCCGAGGTGGCCCAGCTCGACGGCGCCGCCGCCGGGGGTGCGGCGATCGGGCTCGCCGTGCGCTCCCAGGCGGCGCGGGTCCGCGCCCAGCAGGCCCACCTCCGCCGCCTGCGGGAGGGCGCCGAGGCCGAGGTGGCGAGCCTGCCCTTCCTCTACGCGACGGAGATCGGGGTACCCGAGATCGAGACGCTGGCCGGCGCGCTCGGCCGGAAGCTCGGCGGCGCCGGCGGCGGGGCGATCTCCAGATAGCGCGTGAAGGCGGCGCGCACGAGCCGCGGGCGGGCCGAGAGCCGGATGAGCGCCGTCAGGCCGCGCGGCGGCAGGCGTGGGATCACCCGCTGGGCGGCGAGCAGGAGCGCGTAGGCGGGGGCGTGGTCCTGTGAGAACGCGCCGTAGCGCGCGAGCGCCTCGGCCCGGGAGCGGCGCCCCTCGAGGACCGCGCGCAGCTCGGCGCCGCAGGCGCGCCCGAAGTGAAAGGCGGTGCGGATGCCCTCCCCCGAGAGCGGCAGACAGTGCCCGGCCGAGTCGCCGGCGAAGAAGGTCTCCGACTCCGTCGCCGGGCGCAGCCGATGGGGGAACCAGTTGCCCTGGAAGCGCACGGGGGGCGCGCCGTAGCGCCCGGCGAGCTCGCGCGTCGGCTCCTTGACGTGGTCGCGGGGCGCGTAGGAGCCGACGCCGATCCGGGCGTGACCGGCGGCGGGGACGCTCCAGCCGTAGCCGCGCGGGACGAGCGAACGGTCGATCCACACGTCGAGGTCGGGAGAGTGGCCGCCGGCTACGTCCGGGTGGACCTCGAGGCCCCGGGAGATGGGCGCCTCGGGCGGCTGGACGCCGCGGGCGCCGAGCACCCGCCGCCAGCCGAGCGCGTCGACGACGAGCGGCGCGCGGACCTCGCCACGGTCGGTCATGACGCCGCCCGCCGTGCGGGCGTCGACCTTGGCGGTGGCGAAGCGCGCCGCGCCGCACTGCTCCCACAGGCCACGGCAGAGCTCCGGGTAGTCGAACGCGGTCCAGCTCCAGGGCAGGCGCAGGCGCGCGCCGCCGTACGGGGTGCCGAAGCGCATGCAGGGGATCTCCTGCCGCGCCGAGGCCTCGACGCCCATGGCCCGCAGCCACGGTGTGGGTACGGCGCAGGCCGAGGTGGCGCGCTCGCCGATCTCGTAGCGGTCGAGCACGAGGACCTCGGCGCCCGCGCCCGCCAGCTCCCGCGCCACGGCCAGGCCGGCGAAGGAGGCACCGCAGACGAGGACGTCCGCGCTCGCCCCCGCGGCGAACGGGGCGCGCTCGGCGCCGCGCGCGGTGGCCCGGCGGGTCATGGCACCGGGAGGAGGGTCAGCGCCACCGCGCGCCCGACCCGCCACGCGGGCGGCCGCGTCGAGGCGCCGAGCACGTCGTAGCCCGCGCGCTCGATGGCGTCGAGGACCGCCTCGTAGACCGAGCGGGCCAGGCGCATCCCCGAGCGCACGCCGGCAGAGGCCGCGGCCGCCGCCTCGTCCCCCGCGCCGAGCAGCCAGCGGGCGCGCGCGACCTGCAGCGCCACCGCCTCCCGCACCCCGGGCGTGGCGGCGGCGCGGCCGAGATCGGCCTCGCAGGCCCCGCAGCGCGCGAGATCCTCGGCCGGCAGGTAGACACGGTCCAGCGCGCGATCCTCGCGCACGTCGCGCAGGAAGTTCGCGAGCTGAAAGCCCCGCCCGAGCCGAGCGAAGGCCTCCCCCGCCTCGGCGGGGGCGCCGAGGAGCGGCGCGAGGATGCGCCCGACCGAGCCCGCCGAGCCCTCCATGTAGGCCTCGAGCTCGGGCCACGTGGCGATCCGCACCGCGTCGCAGTCGACGCGCATCGAGCGCATGTAGCCCTCCAGGGGGCCGAGATCGAGCGAGTGGCGCGCGGAGGCGTCGACGAGCGCCGTCACCTCGGGGTGAGGAGAGCGCTCCCCCGCCCAGCCGGCGGTGAGCGCCTCCTCCCAGGCGTCGAGCGCTCGCCGCCGCTCGGCGGGAACGTTCGCGCGGCCCGCGCCGTCGACCAGATCGTCGGCATGGCGGACGTAGGCGTAGAGCGCGTGGACGGCGGGGCGGACGGGCGCGGGCAGGCGCCGCGCGGCCCAGTAGTAGGTCGGGTCGGCGCGCCGGTGGACGCGCCGGCAGTGAGCGTAGGCGTCCCGCAGCGGCGGGGCGGCATCGGCGTCGAGGGTGACCACGTCCTCCCCATCCTGACCGCTCGGGGTGTCGCGATGTGTCAGGAGTGGACGAACGTGGCGCGCGGGGTGCCCCCCGCGCGCCATGCGTCCGGATATCTGTGCGACTGGCGCGGCCTACGCGGCGCGCAGGGCTTCGAGCGAGTTGCTCTGGGCCAGGCGGGCGAGCGCCGAGTCCTCGAGCTGCCGCGCGCGCTCGGCGGAAACGCCGAGCTGGCGCCCGGCCTCCGTCAGCGTGGTCGGCTCGCCGCCGTCCGTGCCGAAGCGCAGGCGGACGACCGTGCGCTCGTCCTCGGGCAGGAGGTCGAGGGCCTGGTGGACCACGGAGCGCAGCTCGCGCTCGGCGACCTCGTCGGTGACGAGCGGGGTCTCTTCGGCGTGCAGCTCGCCGAGGGTGGTCGTCCCGTCGCCGATCGGCTGGTCGAGCGAGGCCGAGATGCGCGTGATGTCGCGCATCGCGAGGATCTCCTCGACCGGCAGGTCGGAGCGCTTGGCGACCTCCTCGGGCGTCGGCTCGCGGTCCAGCTCACCGGTCAACTCACGCTCGACGCGGGCGATCTTCCGCTCGCGGCCGGCGACGTTGGCGGGCAGTCGGATCGGCCGCGCCGTGTTGTCGAGGCCGCGCTGGATCGCCTGGCGGATCCACAGCGTGGCGTAGGTGGAGAACTTGTACCCGCGGCGCCAGTCGAACTTCTCCGCAGCGCGGATCAGCCCGAACATCGCCTCCTGGATGAGGTCGGAGAGCGGCAGGCCGTGGCCCTGGTAGCGCTTGGCGATGGAGACGACGAGCCGGAGGTTCGAGTTGATCATCCGGTCCTTCGCGGCCATGTCGCCGCGCTCGATCCGCTTCGCGAGCTCGATCTCCTCGGCGGCGGTGAGCAGCGGGTAGCGGCTCGCCTGGTTAAGGAAGAGCTGGAGCGAGTCGATCGTGTCGGGCTCGGCGGGTGTCAGGGAGAGCGTCGAAGTCATTGCGTAGCCTATTATATCTAAGGATGTTCCGTCTGTCTAGGGCACGCGTGCCCTGGCCCAGCGGGCAGAATCAGGAAATTGCGAAGACGCGAGGCGAGCGGAGGGCCTATACTTGGCCTTCCTGACCCGGGGCGGGAGCACCGCGTCCGCATAACCTACCTGATTGGTCGGACAAAGTTTCGCCCGCGCGGCTGAAGTTCGCCTGAGAGTCATGTCCTGGCGCGCCGGCGCGGCGCGTCGGCCGAGCCATTTGTGGCTTTCGGGCACGCGCGCCGGCCTGACCGGGCGCCCGGCCCCGAGCCGGCGGCGGGGACAGATTTGGCTGCTCGGGAGACGTTCCTGTCCACGGGGCGGGGCGGCGAGCCGCCGTGGACAGACTTGATTGCCCAACAGGGATTCCTGTCCACGGAGCGCGGCGGCAAGCCCGCGTGGACAGATGTGTCGCCCTGAGCGCGGAACAGGCCGCCGCGTCATGTGCCTTTCGAAGGAGCTTCCGCTGAGCCCCCGGCGCGCTGCGCGGGGTGCGCGGTCAGTCGATCCCCAGCCGGTCGAGCAGCCGCTCGTCCGTCCGCCAGCGCCGGCGTACGCGGACGGAGAGGTCGAGGTGCACGGCGCACCCGAGATGGCGCTCGAGCTCCTTGCGCGCCGCCGTGCCCACGGCGCGGATCATCTGGCCGCCCGCGCCGATGAGGATGCCCTTCTGGGACTCGGTCTCGACCCACGCGTAGGCGCGGATCCAGGCGGGCTCGCGGTCGAGCTCGGCCTCCTCGATCTCCACCTCGACGGCGTGGGGCACCTCCTGACGCGTGCGCCGGAGGACCTGCTCGCGGATGAGCTCGGCCCACACGACGCTCTCGGCCAGATCGGAGCGCTCGCCGGCCGGGAAGAGCATCGGGCCCTCGGGCAGCCGCGCGACGAGGTCTCGGACGAGGGCGGCCACGCCCTTCCCGGTCCGCGCCGAGAGCGGGAAGACCTCCTCCCCCACCCCGAGCGCGCCGACCGCGGCGAGGGTCTCGAGCACCCGGGGGGGCTCGGCCCGGTCGATCTTGTTGACGGCGACGACGACGGGCACGCGGTCGCGGCCGGCCCGGGCGAGCAGGCCGGCGAGGAAGCGGTCGCCGGGCCCGAGGCCCTGGACCGCGTTCAGGACGAGCAGGGCGGCGTCGGCGTCCTCGAGCTCGCGCTCGACCCGGCGCTGCATCCGCTCGGTCAGCTCGTCGCGCGGGCGCTGGACCCCCGGGAGGTCGGTGAGCACGAGCTGTGAGTCCGGCGTGGTGGCGACGCCGCGGATCGCCCGCCGGGTCGTCTGGGGCTTGTCGGAGACGATCGCCACCTTGGCGCCGACGATCGCGTTGACGAGCGTCGACTTTCCCACGTTCGGGCGCCCGGCGACGGCGACGATGCCGCTCCTCACGGCGCGCCCGCGCCCGCGAGGATCTCGGCCTGGAGCGCGAGCATCTCCCCGCCGTCGGTCTCGTGGTCCATCCCCGCGAGGTGCAGGACGCCGTGGACGATCGCCTCGCGCACGTCGCGCGTGCGCGCCGGGCAGATGACGACGTCGCCGAGCTCGCGAGGCCCGGCGCTCGCGCCCGTCTCGTCGACGGGGAAGGAGAGGACGTCGGTCGGCTCGTCCCGCCCGCGGAACTCGCGGTTCAGGGCGCGGATCCGCTCCTCCCCCACCCACTCGAGCGCGAGGTGGCCGTCGGCGACCCCCGTCGCGGCGAGCGCCCGCGCGCACAGCTTGCGGGCGTCCGGCGGCGCCGGCCCCCCCACCACCTCGAGCTCGAGACTCACGCCCGGCGCAGCTCGGGCGCCTGGCGCTGGCCGTGGGCGTCGTAGGCGGCGACGATGCGCTGCACGAGCTGGTGGCGCACGACGTCGCCGCCGCCGAAGCGGACGAAGTCGATCCCCTCGACCCCGTCGAGGATCTCCTCGATGACGACGAGCCCCGAGCGCTGGGCGGCGGGGAGGTCGATCTGGGTGACGTCGCCGGTGACGACCATCCGCGAGCCGAAGCCGAGCCGAGTGAGGAACATCTTCATCTGCTCGGGCGAGGTGTTCTGGGCCTCGTCGAGGATGATGAAGGAGTCGTTCAGCGTGCGTCCCCGCATGAAGGCCAGCGGCGCGATCTCGATCGAGCCGCGCTCGAGGAACTGGGAGACGCGCTCGGGCTCGAGCATGTCGTTGAGCGCATCGAAGAGCGGGCGCAGGTAGGGATCGACCTTGGCCATGAGGTCGCCGGGCAGGAAGCCGAGGCGCTCACCGGCCTCGACGGCGGGGCGGGTGAGGATGATCCGGTTGACCTCGCGGGAGGCGAGCGCGGCCGCGGCCTGGGCCACGGCGAGGAACGTCTTGCCCGTGCCCGCCGGGCCGATGCCGAACGTCACGGTGTTGCGGCGGATGGAGTCGACGTAGCGCTTCTGGTTGACCGACTTCGGCGAGACCTTGCGGCCCCGGTGCTGCCAGACGACGTCCTCGAGCACCCGCGCCGGGGACTCGTGGCGCCCGAGCGCCTCGTCGACAACGGCAATCGTCCCGGGGGCGATCTGATGGCCGGAGGCGATCAGGCCGGCGAGCTCCTCGACGACGGTGGCGCCGGCGGCCACCGCGTCCTCCTCCCCCTCGAGCGTCAGGACGTTCCCGCGCAGGAACACGTCCGCGTCGAGGCGGGACTCGAGCGCGCGCAGCACCTGATCCTGGGCGCCCGCCAGCTCGGAGGCGACGGCGTTGTCCAGCTCGAGCGTCCTACGCATCGAGCCTCGTGCGCACGAGGGCCTGGACGCGCTTGCCGTCGGCACGGCCCCCGGTCTGCTTCATGACGGCGCCCATGACCCGGCCCATGTCCTGGGGGGAGGAGGCGCCGGTCTCGGAGACGGCGCCGTCGACGAGGGATGTGAGCTCGGCGTCGGAGAGCTCGTCCGGCAGATAGGCGGCGATGAGCTCGGCCTCGCCCTCCTCCTGGGCGGCGAGCTCGGCCCGCCCGGCGTCGCGGAACTGCCCGGCGGCGTCGAGACGGCGCTTGCGCTCGCGGCGCAGGACGGCCTGGGGGTCGTCCCCGCCCTCCTTCTCAGCCTTCTGCAGCTCGGAGAGCACGAGCCGGAGCGCCCCGGCGCGCTCCCGCTCCCCGGCCTTGAGGGCCGCGGTGGCGTCGGCGCGGATCTGCTCGGTGACGGCGACCAATACGCCTAGGAGGATAGGCGGGCGGGAGGCGTCGCGTGTGACGAACCGGAGACCCGATCCCCGAGGGCGATCGCGCCCCCCTTGAGGATGTCGGCGCGCAGACCGCCCCGATGGACGAGCTCGCGAAGGATCCCGGCGCGTCCGGTCACCCGCTGCAGATGAGCACACGGCTCGCAGCGGCGACGGCCCGCGCACACGACCTCGCCGACGCTGAACGCGCGTCCGATCAGGGCGTCGAGCCGGACGCCGCGGGTGACCAGGTTCCGCCGCGCGTCGCCGGCGCTGAGACCCAGCTCTTCGAGGACCTCGCCCTCGACGAGCGTGAGGTCGTGCCCCGGGACGCCGGGATCCGAGAACGTCCCGAGCCCGCCGGCGTAGCGATCACCGCGAAGGCCCCGGTCGGCGATCGCCGCGACCCTTGCGGCCGGTCGCATGAGCGCCTCTGCTGCGGGGGCGATGAGGATGGCCTCGACGATCCCCTCCCCGGCGTCGAAGTCGGCGACGGCGACGGCGAGCGGTGGCTCGGCGGGATCGAGCGCCGCGAGGAGCCAGGCCGCACGCACGCTGGCCGTCGCGCCGGTCGGTAACCGGTTTCGGGGGTCGAAGAGGACGCCGGGCGGCACGCCGAACATGACGACGTCGCGCTCCTCCCCCTCCTCGGCGATCCGGGCCGCGAAGGGACCGGGCCAGGCGAAGCCGGGAGCGCCGGCGACCTCCACCAGACCCAGCCCGCGCTCGGAGAGCCACGAACGGCGCTCGACGGGCGGCGGGACCTGGGCGGCGGCGACTCCGACGAGACGGGCGAGGCAGTCGGCGTCGAGCGGGATCATCGGCTCAAGCTATCTGCGCTCCCGGTCGATCCTGACCCTCGTGCGCCGTCTGCCGCTGCTCGTGCTGCTCGCGGCCCTCGCGCTGCCCGCGACGGCGGGGGCGCGGACGGTCACGCTCGGCAACTGGGACCCGGACGCGCAGAAGGTCGCCGCCCGGGCCGGGCTCCTGGTCGGCGGCCACGGCGCGCGCGCTCTCTCGGAGCCCGGGCTCCGCCACGCGCTCGCGCGCCTCGGCGCCCTCCAGGGCACTACGACTGCTCGGGCTTCGTGTGGCGGGTCTTCAAGCTCTCGGGTCTGCCCGCGGGGCAGCAGCTCGGCGGGCGCACCGCCGACGCCATGGCCAAGGAGATCCCGCGCCGCGCCCGCGTGCCCTTCTCCGGCATGCGCGCCGGCGACATCCTCTTCTTCGGCACCCGGCGCTACGTGGGTCACACGGGCATCGCGCTCTCCCGCCACTTCATGATCCACTCCTCCGATCAGGGGGTCTACGTCTCCTCGCTCGACGATCCCTGGCGCCGCGCCGAGTTCGTCTGGGCGCGGCGGGTGCTGTAGCTCTACGCCTCCTCCGTCGTCCCGCCCGCCGAGCTCGACGTCAGGCCCGCGAGCGAGCCGGGATGGCCGAGCTCGCCGAGGTCTGAGGTGTCGCGCGCGAACAGCAGATCGACGTTCCAGTCGATGAGCAGGCGATAGCGGCGCTTGACGCCCGGCATCAGGACGAGGTGATAGGTGCGGGCCACGAGCCAGGCGGGGAAGCCCCGCCAGCGGATGCCCATGGTCATGGCCACGGCCTGGTAGCGGCCCATGTCGACGAAGGCCCCGAGGGTCTTGAAGGTGAAGGGCTTGACGTTCCCGCCCGCGCCGAGGCGCGCGGCGACGTTCCGCGCCACGAGCCGGCCCTGGCGCAGGGCGTGCTGAGCGGTCGGCGGGCAGGGCTGCCCGGGCCGCGCGGCGTCCGGCACGGCGGCGGCGTCGCCGATCGCCCAGACGCCCGGAACTCCCTTGACGCGCATCTCGCGGTCGACCTCGATCCGGCCGCCGTCATCGAGCGGCAGCCCCAGATCCCCCACGGTTGGGTGGGGCTTGACGCCCGCCGTCCACACGAGGGTCCGGCAGGGGATCTCCTCGCCGCCCGCGAGCGTGACGGTGTCCTCGCTCACGGACTCGAGCGTCGTGCCCGTGCGGATCTCGATCCCGCGGCCGCGGAGCTCCCGCGCGGCGAAGGTCGCGAGCCGCTCGTCGATCTCGGTCATGATCCGCTCCTTGGCCTCGACGAGCACGAAGCGCATGCTCTCCGTGCGGCAGCGCGGGTAGCGGTCGATGGCCGCGGCCATGAAGTCCTGGAGCTCGGCCAGCGCCTCGACGCCCGCGTAGCCCGCGCCGACGAAGACGTAGGTGAGAAAGGCGGCGCGCGCCTGTGGGTCCTCGAGCGTCTCGGCCATCTCCAGGTTGGCGATCAGGCGGTTGCGCAGCGCGATCGCCTCCGGCAGCGTCTTGAAGCCGACTCCGTGCTCGGCGAGACCGGGGATCGGCAGGGTGCGGGAGACCGACCCGAGAGCGACGATCAGCTCGTCGTAGCGCAGATCCTCCTCGTGGCCCTCGAGCGTGCGCAGGCGCAGCGTCCGCTGCGCCGGGTCGGCCCCGAGCACGGCGCCGATCCGCAGATCGGTGCGCCGGAGCTCCTCGCGGAGCGGGACGACGACGTGGCGGGGCTCGAGGGTCCCCGCCGCCGCTCCCGGCAGGAGCGGGGAGAACAGCATGAAGTTGACGTCGGAGACGAGCGTGACCCGGGCGGCATGGGGCGGCAGGACCCGCTCGAGCGTCTTGGCGGCGTAGAACCCGCCGAACCCTCCACCCGCGATGACGATGTTCCAGCTCATGTGCGGCGGAACATACCCCGGCCGTCCCGGTCGGACCGGGCCTCCCTACGCCGTGAGGTCCTCCAGCACCGCGCGCGCCGCGAGGCGGCCGGGCGCGCCGGTGACGGCGCCGCCCGGGTGGGCGCCCGAGCCCGCGAGGTAGAGGCCCTCGACGCCCGCGTGGGCGCGCGGGCCGAAGCGGTCCTCCAGGAGCTGGCCCGGGAGCATCTCGCCGTGGAAGATGTGACCGCCCGCGATGCCGAAGCGCGCCTCGAGCTCGCGCGGGCCGAGCGGGAGGACCTCGAGGATGCGGTCGGGGAGTCCGGGGCAGGCCTCGGCGAAGCGCGCGATCGCGAGCTTGGCCGCGGCGTGCGCGTCGACGTCCGGGGGGAAGCACTGGCAGAAGAGCGAGAGGACGTGGCGGCCGGGCGGCGCGAGCGTCGGGTCGGCCGCGGTCTGGCACGCGGCCTCGATCCACGGCTGCCCAGCCAGGTGGCCGGCGCGGGCGTCCTGCGCCGCCGCGCGCAGGTCGGCCAGCGTGTAGCCGATGTCGATCGTCCCCGCCCAGGGCTCGGGGCCCGGCCAGGAGGGGAAGTCGGGCAGGCCGTCGAGCAGCAGCATGACCTTGACCGTGGGCCCGGACTGCCGCCAGCCGGGAGGGTCCGGGCGCCCGGCGAGCCGAGCCGTCGTGACCGGGTCGGCGCCGGAGACGACGACCCGCGCGGCGAGCTCCTCCCCGCCCGCAAGCGCGACGCCGGTCGCGCGGCCCTCTCCGTCGAGGAGCACGCGCTCGACGCTCGCCTCGGTGCGGACGGTCGCGCCCGCCGCCTCGGCCGCGGCGCGCAGCGCGCGTGTGACCGCGCCCATGCCGCCGCGGGCAAAGCCCCAGGCCCCGTCGGGCAGGCCGGCGGCCGGGATCCCGCCGAGGTCGTGGAAGAAGCCGACGAACGCGGTGCCGGGATCCTCCGGCGCGGCGAGCGTCCCGATCAGGCCCTGGATCGCGAAGGGCACGCGGACCTCCTCCGACGGGATGCCCGCGAGGTCGTCGGCGATTGAGCCGTCGAGGATCTCCGGGCCGATCGCCCGGAGCCAGCGCTCGCGGTCGGGCGGCTCGAGCAGGAGCGGCCGCGCGCGGGCCGCGGCCTCCTCCCAGCGGGTCGCCCATGCGGCGTAGCCCTCGGCGTCGGCTGGCGACCAGTCCTCGGCGAGCTGGCGGGCGGTCCGCGCGCGCTCTGACCACGTGACGACCTTCCGCCCGTCGGGAAAGGGCGCGAACAGGTAGGGCTCGTGGACGTCGACGGTGAGGCCGTGGTCGAGGAGTCCGAGCTCCTCGACGATCTCCCTCCGTAGCAGCGAGAGCGTGTAGGCGCCCGGCGAGGCGCGCACGCCGGGCCACAGCTCCTCGGTCACGCAGGCGCCGCCGACGAGCTCGCGGCGCTCGAGCACCGTCACCGACAGACCCGCGCGGGCGAGCACGGCGGCGGCCACGAGCCCGTTGTGGCCCGCCCCGAGGACGACGGCGTCGAGCGGCGCGGGAGCTACCGCGAGCCCTCGGTCTGGCGGCGCTCGGCGACGTGCTCGCCGATCAGCCGCTGGGCCCGCGCGACCATGCCGCGCCAGGTGGCGTGGTCGCCGTCACGCAGGCCGTTCCGGGCGGCGTCGTCGACGAGCAGCGAGACCTCGAAGAGCGCGTCACCCCCTCGTACTCCGCGTTCGATCAGATGGAGGTTGACCAGACGTTCGCTCATGCCGCGCATCCTCTTCCCACGTGCGGACGGACCCGCGGGCGGTGCCGGGCGGCGGAGCGACATCGCCAGCCGACGGATTCCAGGAAGAAGTCGGAACGGCGCGAGACCCGTCCCTCAGCGCGGAGAGCACGAGCCCCGCCCACTCCCCGTGCGCACGGCGCTCGCGCTCGGCGAACCCGGCCCGCGCGAACGCCGCCGCGACCTCGTCCGCCTCGCCGCGCAGCAGCCCGCTGGCGACGAGGACCTCGGGCGCCGCCCGCGGCGCCGCGGCGAGCTGGGACGCATACAGCAGCAGCAGCGGCCGCAGCAGGTTGGCGAGCACCATGGGCGACGGCGCGGGCGGCCCGTCGCGCAGGTCCTCCCGCGCCACCACGACCTCGACGCCGTTGACCGCCGCGTTCGCGCGCGCGGCCGCCACGGCCAGGGGATCGAAGTCGACCGCTCTCACCGGCCCCCAGCCCCGCTTCGCCGCGGCGATCGCAGCACCCCCGAGCCGCAGCCGAGGTCGAGCAGCGCTCCCCCGGGCGGGAGCTCCAGCAGCAGCTCCAGGCACAGCCGCGTCGTCGCGTGTCCGCCCGTCCCGAAGGCCTGACCCGGGTCGATCACGACATCGAGCGCCGCCCCGGCCGGTGCCTCCCACGGCGGCCGGACGGCCAGCGCGTCGCCGAGCACGAGCGGGCGGTGGAAGGCGCGCCAGCGCTCGGCCCAGTCCTCCGCCACCTCCTCGCTGCGCACGTCGACGAGCGCGCCGCCGATGACCGCGCGCAGCTCGGGCAGCGCCGGCAGCTCCCCGGGCGCGCCGTAGAGCGCGTACTCCACGTGCGCACCCGCATCGACCTCCTCGAACCCCGCGGGCACGAGCTCGAGCAGCTCGGCGAGGACGACCTCCGCGTCCTCCCTCCGCACCCGCAGGGAGAGGCGGATCACGCGCCGAAGGCGCGCTTCAGCTTGCCGAGGACGCCCTCGTCCCGCGCCTCGAGGTTCTCCGCGGTCAGGGAGCCCGAGAGCTCCTCGAGCAGCTCGCGCTGGCGCCGCGAGAGCCGCCGCGGGATGACGACGTTGACGACGACGCGCAGATGCCCCCGCCGCCCCGAGCGGAGCGCCGGCATCCCCGCTCCCCGCAAGAGGATCGTCTCGTTGGGCTGCGTGCCGGCGCCGAGCTCGACCGTGTGCGGGCCGTCGAGCGTCGGGACCTCGAGTGAGCCGCCGAGCGCCGCCAGGGGCGCGGGCACGTCGAGCACGGTGACGAGATCGTCGCCGTCGCGGACGAAGCGGGGATCCTCGGCCACGCGGATGAGCACGTAGAGGTCGCCGGGCGGCCCGCCGCGCTCCCCCGCGTGACCCCGGCCGGAGACGCGGATGCGCTGCCCGTCGGCGATGCCGGCGGGGACGTCGACCTCGACCGTCCGCCGGTCGACGGTCCTGCCCCGCCCCCGGCACGTCGCGCACGGCTCGCGGGCGATCCTGCCGTCCCCCCCGCAGGCGTCGCACGCCGCGGCGCGGACGACCTGGCCGAACGGCGTGCGCGCCGTCGTGCGGAGCTGGCCCGAGCCGCCGCAGCGCCCGCAGGTCTCGATCGGCGTGCCCGGCTTGGCTCCGTTGCCCCGACAGGTCTCGCACACGCCGACGGCGTCGAAGGCGACCTCGGCCCGTCGCCCGAGCGCCGCCTCGGCCAGGGACACGCCGGCCTGCACGGCGACGTCGCCGCCCTGGACGGCGCCGCGCGCGCCACCGCCGCCGCCGAAGATCCCGCCGCCGCCGCCCCCGCCGAAGAAGGCGTCGAAGATGTCGGCGAAGGAGCCGAAGGTGTCGAAGGAGGGCGCGTAGCCGCCGGCCCTGAGCCCTTCGAGCCCGTAGCGGTCATAGGTCGCGCGGCGCTCGGCGTCGGAGAGCACGTCGTACGCCTCCGCCACCTCCTTGAACTGGCGCTCAGCGTCCGGATTGTCCTGGTTGACGTCGGGATGCAGCTCGCGCGCCAGCGTGCGCCAGCGCTTCTTGATCTGCGCGTCGGTGGCGTCCCGCGGCACGCCGAGGCGCTCGTAGAGATCGGTGGTGGCGGCCATCGGCGGTCCCGTCAGTCCTCGTAGACGTCGGAGACGAAGCGGGAGAGCTCGCCGGCGGCGGCGCGCACGGCGCTGATCGCGCCGCCGTAATCCATCCGCACCGGGCCGATGACGGAGACCGTCCCAAGCGCGCGCGAGGCGAGGCCGTAGGGCTCGGAGATGACGGCGAGGTTCTGCATCGCCGGGGTCGTGTTCTCCGTTCCGATGCGGACGAACGTGCCGGAGCCCGCGAGCGCGTCGCGGAGGACCGTCAGCAGCGTGACCCGCCGCTCGAGCAGGTCCATCAGCTCGTTGAGCTGGCTCACGTCGGCCACGCGGTGCTCGGCGAAGAGGCGGGCGGCGCCGTCCATGTAGAGGGTCTGCCCCGCGGAGTCCTCGAGCTCGGTGAAGACGGGCGCGAGCTCGAGCAGGAAGCCGCGCTCGGTGTCGGAGAGCTCGGGATCGGCCAGCCGCGAGTGGAGCATCCGGGCGCCGAGGCCGAGCCCGGCCAGGCGCTCGTTCAGGTAGGCGGCGGCCCAGCCCGCGAGGCCGGCGTCGATCGCCCCCTCGAAGGTGAAGAGGCGTTTGGTCACGCCGCCCGTCGAGGTGATGACGACGACCATGAGGACCTGGGGCTGCAGGACGAGCACCTCGACGTGGCGGATCCGCGCGGTGTCGAGCGGCGGCGCGGTGACGATCGCCAGCAGGCACGTGACCTGGGAGAGCGCCTCGGAGGTCACCCGCATCGCCTCGTCGAGCTCGCGCCGGACGAGCGCCAGCGAGGGCACGTCGGCGCGGCGCTCCTCCCGCAGCCGCGGCATCAGCCGGTCGACGAAGAAGCGATACCCCGCGTCGGTCGGCACCCGCCCGGCCGAGGTGTGGGGATGGTCGAGCAGACCGTGCTCCTCGAGCAGCGCCAGCTCGTTGCGGATCGTCGAGGGTCCCCATTCCGCGGCCGCGGCCAGCGCCTTCGAGCCCACGGGCAGACCGGTGTCGAGGTGGGACTCGACGACGCGCTCGAGCAGCAGCTCCTGGCGGGGGGTCAGCACGGGATGCAGGGTATGAGGGTGGGGCTATCCCGGTGCGGAGGCGACCACCCTTCCCAGCGTCGCGATCGTCCTGGGCCAGGGGCGACCACGCGTGCAGGGTGAGGGCAAAGCTCGTGCCGTGAGCGCGGAAGCAGAACTCGATGTGATCCCCGACCTCTCCGCCGCCCGCCGCGTTCGGGGGAGCGAGCACCAGCCGGCCGTGGTGGCCTGACCACGGCGCTGGTCCGAGGGCGACCGCCTTCCGTCGGCCGCTGTCGAGCAGGGAGTCGCTCACGCGGCGTGCCGTCCGCTCATGCGGCCACCGGCACACGTCCCGCTCCCGCGAGCCACGATGTCCAGGTGGCCGATGTTCAATGGCGGCGGGGACGGCGCCATCAGGCTCCACTCGCCGCCGCGACAGCGTCGGCTGCCGAGCGGGATGGGCGTGCCCCGGTTGTCGCATCCGGCGAACGAGGCGGCGGGCCCGCCACGCCGAATCAGGAACGGCACGCGGCGAGGGCAGGCGGGACGCATCACGACGAGCGCCCGACAGGTCGCGAGCGCCCTGGCCGGGGTCTCGGTCATCCTCAGCGGAGCTCGGCTCCCGCGCGTCGGCCCGGCGCGCGGTGGGGCGCCCCGGCCGTGTCGCCTCCGCACGCAGCGAGCGCCAGAACGGACGCCGCGACGGCCGGGACGGCAAGCAGATGCAGCGTGCGCCCGAGAAGGCTCACGGCCGCCCCGCCCCTACACCCGCAGCTCGGCCTCGGCGTTACGCACGATCCGGTTGCCGTCCTGCACGGCCTCGGACTCGACCCGGGCGATGCCATCCTGCGCCTCGACGACCTTCCCCGTCACCACCACCTCCTGCTCGAGCGCGCCCATCCCCCGGAACTGCACGGACAGCCGGCGGAGGGATGCGGGCCCGCCCACCCCTCCCGCCGCCTCCGTATGGGCCCGCGCGACCTGGGCCATCGTCCACAGCCCGTGGAGGATCCGGCCGGGCAGGCCGACCGCGCGGGCGAACTCCTCGTCGACGTGGATCGGGTTGAAGTCGCCCGAGGCGCCGGCGTAGCGGAGGGTCACGTACTTGTCCGGCGTGACCCTCAGCTCGATCTGCTCCCCCTCCCGCATCTCAGCCTCCCCGCACGATGTTCGTCCACGTCGCCGTGCAGACAGTCGCCCCGCGCTGGTTCTTCGATGTCGTCTCGAAGACGAAGAAGTGCATGTCGCCGCGCTCGGAGATCGATTTGACGCTCGCGGCGGTCTCGATCTCGTCGCCCGCGACGACGAGCTCTCCCCACACGAGCTCCTGGCCACCGTGGACCATGCGGGCGAAGTCGATCCCCACCTCGGGGTCGAAGAGCGCGGGCGCGACGGCGGGCGCGGAGTAGACGACGGCGAACATCGGCGGCGCCACGAGGTCGGCGTGGCCGGCGGCGCGCGCCGCCTCCAGATCGAGATGCAGCGCGTTCGTCTCCCCTACCGCGTGGGCGTACTCGCGGATCTTCTCGCGCCCGACGGCGTAGACGACGGGGGGGAAGGTCTTGCCCTCGGCGCTCATGCGGGCGGCAATCTACCGGTCGGTTTCCTGAGGGGGTCCGACCCCTCTCAGGGTCGGCGCGCCTCCCACGCGTCGGCGAGCTCGATGCGGGTCAGGCCGGTCGGGTGGTCGTCGAAGAGCGCGTGCGCCCACCACGGCGAGGTCGGATCGGAGTAGGCCCGGTGCGTGAAGCCGCGGAAGAGCGCGCGGTCGGCGGCGGGGTCGCGGGTCGTGCGCAGCGCCGACCAGTCCGCCTCGGTCTCGAAGCGCCGGGAGACCGTCGTCGTCAGCGGCAGCGCGAGCGTCTGGGCGAGGGCGAGCACGAGCAGGGCGAGCGGCACCGCGGCGGGCTCGCGCAGCCCGCCGCGGCGCCGGGTCAGGAGCTCGATCAGGAAGGCGGCCGGGATGAGGAAGAGCGCGGAGAGCCCGATCCCCTTCAGCAGGTGCCTGTGCGCGAGGTGCCCGAGCTCGTGGCCGATGACGACCCGCACCTGGCGCCGCGGGAAGCCGTCGACGAGCGTGTCCCACAGGATGACCCGGCGGCCCGGACCGAGCCCGACGGCCTCGGCGTTAGGCGCCGTCGTCTGCCGCTTGACGTACTGCACGCGGACCTCGGCGTCGCCGACCCCCTCCTGCGCGGCGAAGCGCCGGGCGGTCGCCGCGAGCGACGGGTCGCGCAGGGGGTGCTGGTCGGGAATGAGCCAGGGCGAGGCGAGCGCGAACAGCGCGCTCACCCCGACGAGCGCGGGCGCGCCCACGAACGGCCAGGCCGAGCCGAGCCGCCCGGCCAGCGCCATGACGATGAGCAGCGCGAAGCAGGCGAACAGGAACTGGCCACCGAGCGAGAGGAAGTCCTGGATCACGTAGGCCAGGTAGCCGGCCCGGGCCAGGTGGTGCCGGCGCTCCCACCACAGCTCCGCCACGCCGAAGGGGATCTGGGCGAACCACGTGAGCCCGAGCCCGAGCATGCCGAGGAGCATCCCCGTCCCGATCCGCCCCGCCGCCGACTCGCGCGCGAGGACCGCCCCACGCCGCGCGTAGAGCCACAGCGCGCCGAGCAGCGCGAGGATCCCGCCGAGGGCGATCAGCCGCTCGACCCGGGAGAACTCGCGCGCCCGGCGGAGATCTGCGGGATCGAACTGACCGGCCGCGCTCAGGTGCGGCAGGCCCAGATCCCCCGGCACCGTCGTGCGCAAGATCCAGAGGAGCAGGAGGACCCAGCCGGCCGCCAGCGCGACGCCGAGCACGCCGAGCAGGACCCGGCGCGCGCTCACCCCTCGGGCAGCGGCGCCGGGGCGGGGGGAGCGCCCGGCGGCGCCCAGGTGACGACCGGCCCCGCGTAGGGGTAGCGGTCGGTGAGCAGCAGTCCGTAGGCCTGGACCTGCGCGTTGTAGCGCAGCGCCCAGACCGAGAGGTTCCGCAGGCCCTCGGGCATCCGGCCCGTCACGAGCGCCGCCCACCAGCCGAGAAAGCCGGCGATGAACTGGACCGCGCCGAGCGCGGAGGTCACGAGGAAGGCAGGCAAGATGAGCAGCCAGCGAAAGAACGTGATCCAGCGGTTCTGCCTCACCGCCATCGGCAGCTGCGCCTCCACCGGATAGGTCCCCGGCTCGCCGGTGAAGCCGGGAAAGGGGTTGGCGGCGAGCCACAGGAAGGCGTTGACGTGGGTCCCGTAGGCCACGAAGCGGCTGAGGAAGGCGTGGATCCGCTCCGGCGCGCGGCCACCGAAGAGCGTCCCCAGCGAGTGCGGGATGAGCGCCAGGAGCGCGACCAGAGACCACAGCGCGAGCCAGACGAGATGGGGCAGCGCCAGCAGGCCGCGGAAGAACACGGTGATCCGGGAGCGGCGGAGATCGTCGGCATTGGCCACGGCCACCGGGTGCGGCTCGGCGTGCTCGGCGGCCGGGCTCTTCAGCGGGTCGGAGTCGGGATAGCGCGGCGTGACGAGCAGGAAGTAGGCGTAGACCTGCGCCGCGTAGCCGATCGCGTAGGCGGCGGCGTCGCGGAGCCCACGCGGGGCGCGGGCGCGGAGGACGCCGACCCACCAGGCGAGGAACGCGCACGCGGTGACGAGGTCGCCCGAGGAGAAATCGCCCGAGAAGGACGAGGAGGAGAAACTCGAGGAGGAGCCCGAGATCGATCCGCCGCTGAAGCTCGCGCCGCCGCCGGCCAGCGCGGCGGAGAGGGCGAGCGCGGGCAGCGCGAGGATCAGGCGGCCGAGCACCGTCCAGCGGCTCTGCCGGACCCGCTCGGGCAGCTCCAAGTCCACCGCGTAGGGCCGGTCGGCGAAGAACGGCGGCCACGGCTCGGCGACGAGGTAGAGGTAGCCGTTGACCTGGGTCACGTAGCGGATGAAGCGGGCGATGAAGTGGTGCAGGCCCTCCGGCACGCGCCCGATGATGAGCGCCGCGAACCAGGCGAGGACGACCGCGAAGATGACCGCCAACCCGTACAGGGCGAGCGCGATGAAGTGCGGGATGGCGAGCAGCGCGCGGAAGAAGACCGTCAGCCGCGAGCGCTCGAGGTCGTCGGGAGCGAGCAGGAGCCGTACCGGCGGCGCCGCCACCTCGCGCCCGGGTTCAGGCTCGGCCGGCGGAGAGCCCTCGAGTCCTTCCATGGGGCTAGATGATGACGGGTACGACGGCGCCATCGACCGACCACGCCGCCCCGGCGACGTTCGCCGCGCGCTCCGAGCACAGGAAGACGACGACGGCGGCGATCTCCTCCGGCGTCCCGAAGCGGCCGATCGGGACCTTCTCCCGCGCGCTCCTGAGCGCCTCCTCCCGCGTGACCCCCTGCGCCTTGGCGGCCTGATCGGCGAGGCCGCCGGGGTCAAGCCACAGCCCCGTGCCCACCGGGCCGGGCGTCACGGCGTTGACCCGGATCCCGTCCGCCGCGTAGGCGTCGGCCCAGGCGCGCGAGAGCGAGAGCTGGGCCGCCTTGCCCACGGAGTAGGCGACGTTGGTCGAGGACGGGCGCTTGCCCGAGGAGGAGGCGATGGTGACGATCCGCCCCCACCCCCGCTCCCGCATCCCGGGCGCCAGCGCGCGCACGAGCCCGGCGGGGCCGAGCACCGAGAGCGCCCACTGGGCGTCGTAGTCGGCCCGGGTCAGCGCCTCGAGCGCCTTGACCTCGCTGGTGCCCGCGCCGTTGACGAGGATGTCGACGGCGCCGCCCGCCGCCGCGAGCACGCGCTCCCCCGCCCCCTCCCGCGTGATGTCGAGGGCGAGCGGCTCCCCCGCCTCGGCCTCGCCGGAGCGCGAGACGACCAGCACCCGTGCACCCTCGGCCGCGAGCCCGCGCACGACGGCGAGGCCGATCCCTCGCGAGCCCCCCGTGACGACGGCGACCCGACCGGTCAGGCCGAGGTCCATCAGCGCAACCTCGGCGGCGGGGGAACAGGTGGATCGCGCTCCTCCGGCGCCGACGCGGGCAGCTCCGCGGCGATGAGCAGCGAGCCCGACTTGACGCTCAAGTCCGGTCGACCGCGCGGACCCTCGTACGGCTGCCCGAGCAGATCGATCCGGGGACGGCCCAGCGCCTCGGCGACCTCGGTCACGAGCGCAGGGATCAGATCGGCGAGCAGCGCCTCCGGAGACTCATGCGTACGTGCCGCCTCCCGCGCCCGTAGCCGATCGACGTACGACGGGATGGACAGCTCGAGCCGATCCTCAGGCGGCGAACAGCCGGTCCTGCTCGGCCGCGAGCGCCCGCGTGGCTTCGATCCGGCGCACGGAGAGACCGACTCCCGCCGAGGAGAAGCGACCGAAGCCGGGCGCGAAGTCGTGGAGCTCCGCGTCACGGGCGCGCGAGCGGACGAGCTCGGTGACACGCGCGCGCCACTCGAGCTCGGTGGAGGCGAGCGGAATCTCGTACGTCGCTCCGGAGACCTCCTCGGACGAGGTCAGAGCCCGTTCGACGATCACATATTCGTAGGGCACGAGCAGGAACCTAGACGCCGGCGCGGACGTCTCGGCTACCGCGAGTCCCCGAGCTCGAGCACGGCGAGGAACGCCTCCTGGGGCACCTCGACCCGGCCGACCTGCTTCATCCGCCGCTTGCCCTCCTTCTGCTTCTCGAGCAGCTTGCGCTTGCGCGAGATGTCGCCGCCGTAGCACTTGGCGATGACGTCCTTGCGGTAGGCCTTGATCGTCTCGCGGGCGATGATGTGGGAGCCGATCGCCGCCTGGACGGGCACGTCGTACTGCTGGCGGGGGATCTTCGCCCGCAGCTTCTCCACCAGCGAGCGCCCGGACTCGTACGCCTTCTCGCGGTGGACGATCATCGACAGCGCGTCGACGACGTCGCCGGCGAGCAGGACGTCGAGCTTCACCAGATCCGACGGCTGACGCCCGGCGATCTCGTAGTCGAGCGAGGCGTAGCCGCGCGTCCGCGACTTGAGCTGGTCGAAGAAGTCGAGCACGATCTCGGCCAGCGGCAGCTTGTAGGTGAGCTGCACGCGCTCGGCGGAGAGGAAGTGCATCCCCGTGTGCTGGCCGCGGCGCTCCTGGCAGAGCTCCATGATCGCGCCGATGTACTCCTTGGGCGTGAGGATCGAGGCGTCGATCATCGGCTCGCGGATCTCCCCGATCCGGGCCGGGTCGGGGAAGTCCGTCGGGTTGTGCACAGGCAGGATCGTGCCGTCGGTGAGCGTCACCTCGAACTCCACCGAGGGCATCGTCGTCAGCAGCTCGAGGTCGTACTCGCGCTCCAGGCGCTCGCGGACGATGTCCATGTGGAGCAGGCCGAGGAAGCCGCAGCGAAAGCCGAAGCCGAGCGCGTCGGAGGTCTCGGGCTCCCACGAGAGCGCGGCGTCGTTCAGCGAGAGCTTCTCGAGCGCGTCGCGGAGGTCCGGGTAGCGGTCGGAGTCGATCGGGAAGAGCCCGCAGAAGACCATCGGCTTGACCTCGCGGTACCCGGGCAGCGGCTCGCTCGCGCCGTGGTGGCGGGCGGTCAGCGTGTCGCCGACGCGCAGCCGCGTGACGTCCTTGATCCCGGTGATGAGGAAGCCGACCTCGCCCGCCGAGAGCGAGTCGGCCGAGGTCATCCGCGGGGTGAAGAAGCCGATGTCGTCGATCTCCGCCTCGGTCCCCGCCTGCATGGCGCGGATCGCCTCGCCCTTCGTGAACGTGCCGTCGACGACGCGGACGTAGGCGATGACGCCGCGGTACTGATCGAACTCCGAGTCGAAGATGAGCGCGCGGGGGGGCGCGTCCGGATCCCCGGCGGGCGGCGGGACCTTGGCGATCAGCTCCTCGAGTACGTCCTCGACCCCCTCCCCGGTCTTGGCCGATATGCGGCGCACGGACTCCGCCGGCTCTCCCAGCAGCTCCGCCACCTCCCCGCCCACGCGCTCGGGCTCGGCGCCCGGGAGGTCGATCTTGTTCAGGCAGGGGATGAGCTCGAGCCCCGACTCGATCGCCAGGTACGTGTTGGCCAGCGTCTGGGCCTCGACGCCCTGGGAGGCGTCGACGACGAGCAGCGCGCCCTCGCACGCCGCCAGCGAGCGCGAGACCTCGTAGGTGAAGTCGACGTGGCCCGGGGTGTCGATGAGCTGGAGCTGGTAGGTCTCCCCGTCGCGCGCGGTGTAGAGCACGCGCACGGCCTGGGCCTTGATCGTGATCCCGCGCTCGCGCTCGAGGTCCATCGAGTCGAGGAGCTGGGCGCGCATGTCCCGCCGCTCGACGGTGTGGGTGACCTCGAGGATGCGATCGGCCAGCGTCGACTTCCCGTGGTCGATGTGGGCGATGATGGAGAAGTTGCGGATGGAGGACTGCGCGGCCATAGGGTCCGTTTCAGGCTACGGGCGGCGCAGGCGCGCGGCGACGAGCTCGCGGATCTGCTCGGCCTCGCGGATCCGGAGCAGGAGCACGGTGCCGATGTAGACGAGCGAGCCCGCGACGATCCCCAGGCCCACGGAGACGATCTCGGCGGGTAGCGAGCGCCCGAGGAGCTCATCGAGGCTGCGCCAGGTCCCGTAGGCCACGCCGCCGAGGAGCGCGGCCGCGCCGGTCATGAGCGCCGCCGCCCGCGCCGTCGCCCCCGCCTCGATCGGGCCGACGTCGCGCCGCAGGACGAACCCCTGCCCGAGGGTCATCCCGATCGAGGCGACGGCGGTGCCGATGACGAGCCCGGCGATCCCGAAGGGCCGGTAGAGCGCAAGCGATACGGCGGCGTTCAGCACGAGGTTCCCGGCCGCGAGCGCCGTCGGCGCCCACGGGCGCTGCACGGAGAAGAACGTCCGGGTCATGAGCAGGTTGACGCCCGCGAAGGGCAGCGAGAAGGAGAACCAGAAGAGCGCGAGGCGCACCTGCTCGACCGAGTGCTCGTTGAACGCCCCGCGCTCGTAGACGAGCCGCACGATCGGGGTGGCGAGGGCGAGCGTGATCGCCGCCGCGGGGATGAGCAGCAGGAAGATCTGGCGCACGCCGTTGGCCATCGTCCGGCCCAACCCGTCCATGTCCCGGCGGGCGGCGTAGCGCGAGAGCGCGGGAAAGAGGACGGTGGCCAGCGCGACCGAGAACATTCCCTGGGGGAGCATGTAGATGCGGAAGGCGGCGTCGATCGCCCGTGGCGCCTGCGCGGAGACGAGCGAGCCGAGCGAGGAGTTGATGAGCAGGTCGAAGTTGATGACCCCGAGCCCGACGGTGACCGGCAGCATGAGCCGCAGGACCTGACGGATCCGGGGGTCGCGCCAGTCGACGCTCGGCACGAGGCGGAAGCCGAGCCGGGCGAGCACGGGCAGGGAGATCGCGAACTGCACGACCGTGCCCACGAGGACGCCGATCGCGTAGGCGTAGAGCTGGCTGTCCCCGTGGAAGTGAGGCCGCAGGAGGACGAGCAGGGCGATGATGATCGCGTTCCACCCGAGCGGCGCGAGCGCGGGGATCGTGAAGTGGTCATACGCGTTGAGGACCCCGACCGTGAGCCCGTTCAGGCCGAGCAGGACGACGATCGGGAAGAGCACGCGCGAGAGGCCGACCGTCAGGTGGGTCAGGTGGGGCGTGAACTGGTCCCCGGTGAAGAGCGGCATGACGACGCCGGCGGCGAGGATGAACAGCGCGGTGATCGCGCCGAGGACGGCGAGGATCACGGCGAAGAGGGTCGAGGCGAGGCGGAAGGCGTCCTTGCGGCGGTCCTGCTCCAGCAGCTCGGTGAAGACCGGGACGAAGGCGGCGGAGATCGCCGCGTCGGCGAACAGCGAGCGGACGAGGTTCGGGACCTGGAAGGCGAGCGTGAAGGCGGAGAACGAGCCGCTCGTGCCGAAGTAGCTCGAGGCGACGACCTCGCGGATGAGGCCCGCGATGCGCGAGAGGCCGGTCGCGACGGAGAAGATGAGGGTGTTGACCGCGACCCGGCGGCGGGGGGGCCGGGCGGGGGAGCCGGCCGCGCCCGGGGCGCCCGTGGCACCGTCCGGAAACGCCGTCGCCGCCGCCGTCTCGGGCGGCGCCGTCGGCTCGGGGAGGGCCTCGGGGCGCACGCGACGAGCTATAGTAAGCCGCTGTGCCGCGGGATTTTTCCGCGGTCTTTTCCTGTCATGGCCAACATCGCGTCACAGAAGAAGCGCATCCTGCGCACCGAGCGCGAGCGCGACGAGAACCGCCGCTACACCTCCAAGGTGAAGACGTGCGTCCGTCGCCTCGAGGCCGCCGTCGAGGCCTCCGACGGCGAGCTCGCCGCGAGCGAGCACCGCGAGCTCGTCCGCACGATCGACAAGGCCGTCGGCAAGGGCGCGCTGCACCGGAACACGGGCGCGCGCAAGAAGTCCCGCGCGGCCCGGCTCGTCGCCTCCGCGGCGTAGGCAGCGCGGCTCGCGCTCAGGCGGCGAGGTCGCCGATCAGCGCGAGCGCGCGCGTGTCCTCGGCGAGGATTCCCTCCCCGCCGCCCCGGGAGGCGAGCTCGACGTCGGCCAGCGTGGTGATCGCGTGGCCGAGCCGGTCCGAGTCCGTGTTGCCGGCGTCGGCGACGAAGCGCTCGGCGGCACGCGGGGGCATGCGCAGCGAGCGCCTGATCGCGCTCGGGGCCTCGCCGGCCTCGAGCCGGAGCACGACCCCCCGCGCGTCGCGGACGCGGCGCAGGATCAGGTAGAGCAGGCCGCCGAGCCGCTCTCCCTGGGCACGCAGCTCGAGGTAGGCGCGGGCCGCCGCCGCCGGGTCGCGCGCCACGAGCGCGTCGGCGAGCGTCCACGCCTTGCGCTCCGCCGAGCCCGCCGCCAGCTCCTCGACGTCCTCGAGCTCGACCCGCGCCCCGTCGGGCAGCGCGAGGGCGAGCTTCTCGAGCTCGCGGAGCAGGCGCTGCTGGCGCTCGCCGACGAGGCGCACGAGCGCCTTCGCCGCGCCGGGCGGCAGCTCGAGGCCGAGCTCCCGCGCTCGGTCCTCGGTCCACTTCGGTAGCTCCCACGGCTTCACGGTCCGCTCGGCGCGGATGTCGCCGTCCACCGCCCCGACGGCGGCGACGAGCCCGGCCGGGACCGCGGCCCGGCCCTCCTCGCGCCCGAAGAAGGCGACCGTGACGTCCTCGCCGGCACCGGCGAGCGCGGCGGCGACGCGCTCGGCGTCGGCGTCCTTCCAGCGCTCGACACCGTCGACAACGATGAACCGGCGGCCGAGGGCGAAGGTCATGGCGGCGAGCGCGCCCGCGACCGCCTCGCCGGTCGCCGCCTCACCCTCGAGGACCTCGAGCCCCTGCGGGCCGGACTCGGCCTCCGCCATCGCCCGGAGCCGCGCGCGGCGCTCGGCGATCCGCCCGTGATCGTCGCCGTGGATGAGGTAGGCGCGCTTGAACGCGGGCACGGGCGGCGAGTGTAGGCGGGCGACGGGACGGCGGTCATCGCGTGGTGGCGAGGGTCATGCGGCCGCCGAGGACGGTCAGCGTGACCGTCCCGTCGCGGTCGGTCCTGAGCACGTGGGGGACGACGCGGAGCGCGCGCAGGGCCTGCGCGGTCGGGTGCCCGTAGGGGTTGTGGCGCCCGACCTCGATCACGGCGACCGCCGGGCGCAGGCGGCGCAGCAGGTCGGGCAGGCCGGGGTCGGCGCTGCCGTGGTGGGCGACCTTCAGCACGGTGACCGGCGCGAGGGGTAGTCCGCCGGTGACGTCCGATTCGGCATCGGCGGTCAGGAGCAGCCGAAACGGGCCGTCGTCGAGCTCGGAGACGATCGCCCGGGCGTTCGGGTCCTCCTCCCTGTGCAGCGCGTAGGGCTCCGCGGGCGGCCAGCGCACGCGGAGGCGCAGCGGGCCCGCCCGGATCTCCTGGCCCGCGGTGGGCGCGGCGCGGCGGACCCCGGCGGCGCCGGCCGCGGCCAGGAGCACGCGGTGCTCGGCCGTGGGGGAGCCGTCGGCGCCGTCGAGCAGCAGCCCGACGCGATGGTGGGCGAGCACCGCGGGCATCCCGCCCTCGTGGTCGGCCTGGTCGTGGGTGACGACGGCGAGGTCGAGGGCGCCCACATGGGCGGCCTTGAGCCGGGCGAGCACGGGGCCGTCCGGCGGGCCGGCGTCGACGAGCACCGCGTGGCCGTCCTGCTGGACGAGCGTCGCGTCGCCCTGGCCGATGTCGAGGAAGGAGATCCGCAGCGCGCCCGGCGGGAGCCCGGCGGCCGGAGCCACGGCGGGCCAGGCCGCCGCCAGGGCGGCGGCCGCGGCCGCGGCGGCGGTGAGGCCGCGGCGGATCCCGCGGCGCGCGAGGACGAGCGCCGCGAGCAGGGCATACAGCCCCGCCAGCGCGAGCGGGGAGCCGAGATGGACCGAGGTCGTCGCGTGCGGCAGGCCCGTTCCCGTGTGCGCCAGCCATTCGAGAAACCCGAGCCCCGGCGCCGCGGGCAGGGCGAGCACCCCGCCGAGCGCGGGCAGGGCCTGACCGGCGAGAGCCGCGGCCATGCCGATCCACATCACCACGGCCACGACGGGCGCGGCCAGCACGTTCACGGGCAGCGAGACGAGCGAGAGCCGGCCGAAGTGGAAGGCGATGAGCGGCGCCGTGCCGAGCGTGGCCGCGAGGGTGAGCGCGGCGCCCTCGGCGAACGGCCGCGGGAGCCGCCGGGCGATGAGCGCTCGGTGAAACCGCGGGGCGAGTGCGACGATCGAGATCACGGCGGCGAAGGAGAGCTGCCAGCCCGCGTCGCCCGCCACCGCCGGCGAGAGCACGAGCGTCACCGTCGCCGCCAGTCCCAGGGCGTAGGCACGCGAGCCCGGGCGGCCGGCGAGCGTGGCGAGCACGCCACAGGCGCCCATGACGCCGGCGCGCTGGATCGACGGCCCGCTCCCCGCGAGCGGCACGTAGAGCACGGTCAGCGCGAGCAGCACCAGCAGCCGGGCGCGGAGCGCCACGCCCAGCCAGGCCATGAGCGGCAGGGCGAGCGCGGAGAGGAGCAGGACGTTCTGACCGCTCGCCGCGACGATGTGGGTGAGGCCCGCGGCGCGGAAGTCCGCGCGCGTCCCGTCGGGCAGCGCGTCGTCCTCCCCCAGGACCATCCCGCGTAGGAGCGCGCCCTCGCGCGCGGCCAGCCGGAGGGTGAGCGCACGCTCGGCCCGGCGGCGCACGGCGTCGATCGCGCCGGCGAGCCCGCCCCGCCGGCGGCCGGTCGCTCGAAGGTCGCGGGCGAGCAGCGCCGCGTGGGCGCCGCGCCGGCGCAGGTAGTCCTCCCAGGGCTCGAGCGCCCGCAGCGTCCCGCTCGCACGGACCTCCGCGCCCTCCTCGCGGGCACTCCACCCGAGGCGGAGCGGCGCCTCGAGCACCACCTTCTCCCCCTGGCCGGGACCGGGCCCGAGACGGGCCAGCGCGGTCCGCGTGAAGGTGTGGGCCCGGGGCGGCTCGAGCAGCGTGGCGCGCCGGTTCACGGGACGGCCGATGAGTGGGCGCAGGTCGGTGCGCGCCAGCGCCGACGCGCGCGCCCGCGCGACGAGCACGCCGAGGGCCTCGGCGCCGCTCGCGGCCAGCGCGAGCGCCGGCCGGCCGCCGAGCGCCGCGGCGCCCGCGGCACCGCCGAGGGCCACCGGGCCTCCGAGCGGTCCGAGCAGCAGACCTGTGAGCAGGGCGTAGAGCAGCACGTGCCGCGGGCGCGCCCGCACCTCGCCGAGGGCGCTCGCCGCGCGCGCCCTCACGTCGTGACCTTTCCGCGCAGCGCGGCGATCCGCTTCGGCCCGATCCCCGGTATCCGGTCCAGATCCTGCAGGGAGCCGAAGCCGCCGTGCGCCTGGCGGTAGGCGACGATCTTCTGCGCTGTCGTCGGGCCGATGCCGTCGAGCGCGTCGAGCTGCTCCGCTGTCGCCGTGTTCAGGTTGACGGGCGGCGCGGGGCTCGTCGCGCCGGGAGCGGAGGCCGGCCCACCACCCGCCCCGGCCGCCCCCGCCGCCCCGCGAGCGGGGACCAGGATCTGCGCGCCGTCGGTGAGCTTCGCCGCGAGGTTGACCGCCGCGAGGTCTGCGTTGCCGCGCGGCCCGCCGGCGCGGCGGACGGCGTCCTGCACCCGGTCCCCTCCGCCGAGGTGGTAGACGCCCGGACGACGGACGGCGCCCGTCACGTCGACGACGGCCTCACCCGCCGGGGCCGGGCTCGCGCTCAGGCTGCCCGCGGCAGACGGGTGAGCTCCCGGCGGGGCGCTCCGAGACCCGCCGGCACCGCTCGCCATCCCTCCGCCGCTGGCGGGGAGATAGCGGATCCCGAGGACCACGACGAGCACCGCGGCGATGGCGTAGCCGGCGAGCTGGGAGCGCGGAAGATCGGCCATGAGGCGACCGTACGCGGCGTCGTGTGACGTGTCAGCGACGCACGGTCACAAGTCTGCGGCGCCTCTGTCAAGAGTTCGTCAGGACGCCAGGATCGCGGCCACGGCGAGGGCAGGATCCTCCACGTGACGCATCCCCGCAAGCTCCTCCCCAGCCGGTGCGGGCCGCCAGGTCCCGAGCCCGACGACCCGCCTCCCGGCGGCGCACGCGAGCGCGATCTCCGAGAGCGTTCCCCACGCGCCGCCGATCGCCAAGACGGCGTCCGCGGCGCGCACGACGAGGCCGTTGCGCAGCTCGCCGAGCCCGGTCGGAAGCGCGATCTCCACCCACGGGTTGGCCGCCTCCCGGTCCTCGCCGGGCAGCAGCCCGACCGTGCGCCCGCCCGCCTCCGCCGCGCCCCTGGACGCGGCCTCCATCACGCCGCCGAGACCCCCGGTCACCACGATGCAGCCGGCTTCGGCGAGCAGGCGCCCGCACTCCTCGGCCCGGCCGAGCTCGGCCTCGGTGGCGGCCGAGGCGCCGACGACCGCGACGTACACGCCTCACACCACGAAGTTGACGAGGCGCCCGGGCACGACGATCGCCTTGCGCACGCTCGCGCCCGCGAGCAGCGCGGCGATCCGGGGCGCCGCCCGGGCCAGCTCCTCGAGCTCCTCGCGCGGCGCGTCGCTCGGCACCTGCACGCGGTCGCGGACCTTGCCGTTGACCTGGCAGACGAGCTCATAGGAGTCGGCCTCGAGCAGCGCCGGGTCGGCCTCGGGCCACGGCTCCTCCCACACGCGCGCTCCCGTGAGGCGCTCGTAGGCCTCGGACCCGAGATGCGGCGCGAAGGGGAAGACGAGCGAGGCCGCCGTGGCCGCGGCGAAGCGGCGAGCGCCGGGGCCCGCGTCCTCGCGCAGCCGGTAGGAGTCGTTTACGAGCTCCATGATCGCCGCGATCGCCGTGTTGAAGGCGAAGCGGCCGTCAAGGTCCTGCGTGACCTTCTCGATCGCCCAGTGGGCCTTGCGGAGCAGCGCGAGATCGGCGCCCTCAGGCGCGGCGGGTGCGGCGTCGTCGCTCAGCTCGGCGACGTCGAGCGCGAGGCGATGCAGGCGAGCGAGGAACCGGTGGACGCCCTCCACGCTCTCGTCCGACCACGCCGCGTCCTGGTCGGGAGGGCCCATGAAGCAGATGTAGGTGCGCGCGGTATCGGCGCCGAAGCGCTCGACGTAGGGCGCGGGCGAGACCACGTTCCCGCGCGACTTCGACATCTTCTGGCTGTCGGGCCCGAGCACCATGCCCTGGGTGAAGAGGGCCGCGAAGGGCTCCTCGGCGCCCTGCAGCCCGCTGTCCGCGAGCGCCTTGCAGAAGAAGCGCGCGTACATCAGGTGGAGGATCGCGTGCTCCACGCCGCCGATGTACTGGTCGACGTTCATCCAGCGGTCGAGCACGGCGGGGTCCCAGGCCGCCTCGTCGTTCTGGGCGTCGCAGTAGCGCAGGAAGTACCAGGAGGAGTCGACGAAGGTGTCCATCGTGTCGGTCTCGCGCCGGGCCGGCCCCGCGCACTCCGGGCAGGTGGTGTTGACCCAGTCCTCCGCCGCCGCCAGCGGCGAGCGTCCGCGCGGGGCATAGTCCGAGACGTCGGGCAGCTCGACCGGAAGCTCCGCCCGCGGCACGGGCACGACGCCGCAGCGCTCGCAGTGGACGACCGGGATCGGGCAGCCCCAGTAGCGCTGGCGCGAGAGCAGCCAGTCGCGCAGGCGGTAGGAGACCGTGGCGTGGCCCCGCCCCTCGCGGTCGAGCCATTCGACGATCCGGTCGAGCGCCTCGCGGTTGTGCAGCCCGTCGAAGTCGGGGTGGGAGCCGACGAGCGGCCCGTCCCCGGGGTAGGGCAGCTCCTCGCCCTGCGGCGAGGAGACGACGCGCCGGATGGGCAGGTCGTGGGCCTCGGCGAAGGCGAAGTCGCGTGCGTCGTGCCCCGGGACGGCCATGATCGCGCCGGTCCCGTACTCCATGAGCACGTAGTCGGCGACGTACATGGGGATCTCCTCGCCGTTCACGGGGTTCGTCACGGTGCGGCCGAGGAAGACGCCCGTCTTCGGCGCCTCGGCCGAGCCGCGTTCCTCTGCGGATTCCGTGAGCGCGTGGTTGACGTAGGAGAGGACCTCGTCCTCCTGCCCGGTGCCCGCCGCCAGGCGCATGACGTCGGGGTGCTCCGGGGCAATGACGAAGAACGTCGCCCCGAAGAGCGTGTCCGGGCGAGTGGTGAAGACCGGGTAGTCGACTCCGAGCGAGCCGCACGAGAACGTGACCTCGGCCCCCTCCGAGCGGCCGATCCAGTTGCGCTGCATCGTCTTCACGTGCTCGGGCCAGGCGATCGCGTCGAGGTCGTCGAGCAGGCGGTCGGCGTAGTCGGTGATGCGGAAGAACCACTGCTCGAGCTGGCGCACCTCGACCCCGTGCCCGCAGCGCTCGCAGTGCCCGTCGATCACCTGCTCGTTGGCGAGCACGGTCTGGTCGTTCGGGCACCACTTGACCGCCGCCTCCTTGCGGTAGGCGAGCCCCCGCTCGTAGAGCTCGAGGAAGATCCACTGGGTCCAGCGGTAGTACCGGGGCTCGTGGGTGCCGAACTCGCGCGTCCAGTCGATCGAGATGCCCCACGAGCGCATCTGCCGCTGGAAGGCGGCGATGGAGGAGTCGGTCGACTCCCGCGGGTGGACGCCCGTCCGGATCGCGTGGTTCTCGGCGGGCAGGCCGAAGGCGTCGTAGCCCATGGGATGGAGCACCTGGCGTCCGCGCCGGCGCAGGAAGTGGGCGTTCGCGTCGCCCACCGAGTAGACCTTGAGATGCCCGATGTGCGGCTCGCCGCTCGGGTAAGGCAGCATCTCGAGGACGTAGGACTTGCGGTCCGGTTCGACGTCCTCGTTGCGGACCTCCCAGGTGCGCTCTTTGGCCCAGACCGCCTGCCACTTCGGCTCGATCCTCGTCGGGTCGTAGCGAGCCTCGGCCATGGACGGCGGAGATTAGTGAGCGGCCCGCCGCCGATCCCCGCGCCGGCGGGCGGGGCCGGGCTGACCGGCTCCTTGCGCGCCGGCCCCTCCCCCGCTCTCTACCATCGCCACCATGCCGGACACGACCGGGACGTCCACCGGCGCGCGCCGCGCGGAGTCCGATCGCTCGGCGCTCCGGGTATCCGCGATCCTCCAGGCGGCCGAAGAGGCCGCCGCGCGGATCCGTGACGAGGCGGAGGCGCGTCTGCAGGACCGCATCGCCGAGGGCGCGCGCGCGGCGGGAGCCCGCGTCGCCGCCGCGGGGGCCGAGGCCGATGAGCTGCTCGCGGCGGCGCGCGGCGAGGCGGAGGCCGAGCGCTCCCAGGCCGCGAACGACGCCCTGACGACGATCGGCGCCGCGGAGGAGGACGCGAGCCGCGTGCGCGCCGAGGCCGACGCGGCCACCCAGGAGCTGCGGGAGCAGGCGCGGGCCCAGGCGCGCGAGATGCTGCTCGAGGCTCGCGCGGTGGCGGACGCCGCGCGCACCGAGGGGGAGACCCTCACCGGGCACCTCCAGGAGCTGAGCTCATCCCTGCGCACGAACGCCGAACGGCTGACCCGCGACATCCGCCGCGCTCACGAGGCGATCGCGGCGAGCCTCGACGCCGTGGACCTCGGTCCGCCGGCGCCGGGTCCCGCGCATCGCCGCGACCGTGCTCAACCACGGCGCGCCGGCGGTGGCGCCGGGGCCGGCGGTGGCGACCTCGAGGTACCGGAGTTCATCCCGGGCGGCTGAGCTCCACGCACGGCTTGCCGTGCCGGGTCACCCGGACCGCTGACCGGCCGCGGCGCGCTCCAGGTACCACCCGAAGCGCTCACGGAACTCGTGGGCGCCGGCGACGAGCTCGCCGGCGGGAGTGGAGCTGAGGGGGCTCGAACCCCTGGCCTCCGCCATGCCATGGCGGCGCTCTCCCAGCTGAGCTACAGCCCCAAGACCGAAATCCGACGCCCACTTTACACCCGCCCGCTGATTGTTTCGAGTCGGCCCGACCCCGCAAGTGCAGATCGGTTTTGCCGACCGCCTCCGCGACCGGCACGAGCAGGCAGAGGTCAAGCTCTTCGCAGTACGCGCCGATCGCGTCGATCTCGCCGCGCCGGTAGGTCCGGCGAACGAGCCGCGTGTCGGCGAGTGGTAGCACGTGCCGACGTGCACCTTGACGACGTCGTTCTCGAGCACGCCCCACTTGCACTGCACGCAGAGCACTTGGTCGCCTACGTCCAACCGAGGTCATACCGTGAACCCTGGACCGCCGGGCGCAGCACGCCGACGCCCAGGCGGATCGCCTCGGCGGCGATCCGCCTGGGCGATCGCGCCGTTCGACGTCAGGGCCCGGGACATGAGGCGAACGCTAGTTCGCCCGTCGGACGGAGAATGGCCGCCGGGTCAGCCCAGCGCGCGCGCCGGCACCTCGCCCCAGAGCTGCTCGAGCCGGTAGAACTCACGCGCCTCGGGCGTGAAGATGTGGACCACCACGTCCAGGTAGTCCATGAGGATCCAGCGGGCCTCGGGCAGGCCCTCGACCCGGCGCGGCAGCAGCCCGTGCTCCCGCTTGAACGCCTCGTGGATCCCGTCGTGGATCGCCTTCGTCTGCCGCTCCGTGTTGCCGGTGGCGAGCACGAAGTAGTCCGTGTAGCCGATCACCTCGCGCAGGTCGAGCTCGACGATCGACCCGGCCTTCTTGTCGTCCGCGTAGGCCGCGGCGAGGCGCGCGAGCTCGGCGCCGCCGAGCGCCTGGGTCGCGGCGCCGGCACCGCGCGCGGAGGCCATCACCGGTACAGCCCCGCGGCCGCGATCAGCTCGCCGACGGCGTCCGGCACGAGGTGCCGGATCGGCCCGCCCGCGCGCACCCGCCCGCGCACCTCCGAGGAGGAGACCTCGAGCCGGGGCATGGGAAAGACGTCCGTCCGCTCGAGCGCGCCCGGCACGTCGCGCAGCGCCCGGGCGATCTCCTCCCGCGCGGCCTCGCGCTCGGCCACCGCCAGGCGGGCGAGCCGGACGATCTCGCCGGGCTCCCGCCAGCCCCCGAAGGTCAGGGCCATGTCCCCACCGAGGATGAAGGTCAGCTCGTGCTCCGGCTCGCGCGCATGCAGCTCTCGCAGCGTATCCACCGTGTAGGACGGCCCGCGCCGCTCGAGCTCGAGCGGACACACCGAGAGCGCGGAATCGCCCGCGCAGGCGCGCTCGCAGAGCGCGCGGCGCACCGCCGGCCCCGGGTCCTCCGCCAGCTCCTTGTGCGGCGGGACGCCGGTCGGCAGGAGCAGGACCCGCTCGAGCCCGAGCGTGGCCCGCGCCTCCTGCGCGCAGACGAGATGGCCGATGTGCGGCGGGTTGAAGGTGCCGCCGAGGACGCCGACGCGCACGGCCCGCTCAGGGCCGGACGTGGCCGTCGCCCTCGATCAGGTACTTCTCCGTGCACAGCTCGCGCAGCCCGATCGGCCCGCGGGCGTGGAGCTTCTGCGTCGAGTTGCCGATCTCCGCGCCCATGCCGAACTCCGCGCCGTCGGTGAACCGCGTCGAGGCGTTGACGTAGACGCAGGCGGAGTCGACCTGGAGCTGGAAGGAGCGCGCGGCGTCGAGGTTGCGCGTGAGGATCGCGTCGGAGTGCCCGGAGCCGTGTGCGTTCACGTGCTCGATCGCCGCCGCGACGGAGTCGACGACCCCGACGGCCAGCGTCAGCGCGTGGTACTCGGTCCCCCAGTCGGTCTCCGCGGCGGCGGCCACCGGCGCGTCCCCGGCCGCCGCCAGCACCCGTTCGTCACCGCGCAGCTCGACCCCGGCGGCGCTGAGCGCGCCGAGCGCCCCCGGCAGGAAGTCAGCGGCGACGTCGGCATGGACGAGCAGCGTCTCGGCCGCGTTGCAGACGCTCGGGCGCTGGGTCTTGGCGTTCAGGATGATCCGCTCGGCGGCGACGAGGTCGGCGCTCGCGTCGACGTAGACGTGGCAGTTGCCCGAGGCCGCGTACATCACGGGGACCGTCGCCACCGCGGAGAGCGCGGCCTTGAGGCCCTCGCCGCCGCGGGGGATGATGAGGTCGACGACGCCGTCCTGGGTGGCGAGCTCGGCCAGCTCCTCCCGCCGGCCGCCGGTCAGCAGCGCGAGCGCGCCCGCCGGGAGCCCCGCCGCCTCGGCCGCCTCCGCGGCCACGCCGGCGAGCACCGCGTTCGAGTGCGCGGCGCTCGAGGAGCCGCGCAGGACGATGGCGTTCCCGGACTTCAGCGCGAGCGCGGCGGCGTCGATCGTCACGTTCGGCCGCGCCTCGTAGACGACGGCGACGACGCCGAGCGGTACTCGGACCTTGCGCAGCGAGAGCCCGTTCGCCAGGCGACGGCCGTCGAGCTCCTCTCCCACCGGGTCGGGCAGCGCCGCGACGGCGTGCACGCCCGCGGCCATCGCGGCCACGCGGCCCGCGTCGAGCGCGAGGCGATCCATGAGCGAGGCGGAGAGCCCGGCCTCGCGCCCGGCCTCGAGATCCCGCGCGTTGGCCTCGAGGATCTCCTCGGTGCGAGCGAGGAGCGCCGCGGCGATGGCCGCGAGGGCGGCGTTCTTCGTGCGCGCATCGAGCAGCGCGAGCCGCCGCGCGGCGGCACGGGCGGTGCGGCAGAGCTCGGCGACGGAGGCGGCGGTGACGGCCACGGCCACGGAAGGCTACCTACGCGAGCACGAAGAAATCACGGTGCACGGCCTCGTCGCTCGCGCGCGGGAGGACCTCCCGGACGGCGGCCGACTTGAGCCCGGCCACGCGGCGCAGCTCGGCGGCCGAGTAGTTGCAGATCCCCTTGCCGATGGCGCCGCCGTCCTCGACGATCTCGACGGCGTCGCCGGCGTTCCAGCCGCCCTCGACGGCGACGACGCCGACCGGCAGAAGGCTCGTGCCCGCCTCGCGCAGCGCCCGCGCGGCGCCCGCGTCCACGCGCACCCGCCCGCGTGCCGGCTTGGCGTACTTCAGCCAGAGCTTGAAGGAGGAATAGCCCCCGGCGCGCGCGGCGAAGCGGGTCCCGACCCGCTCTCCTGCCACGGCGGCGGTCAGGGCCCCGCGCAGAAAGCCAGAGCAGACGACAGCCGGGATTCCCGCCGCCGTAGCCATCTCGGCGGCCAGCACCTTGGAGCGCATGCCGCCCGAGCCCAGCGCCGAGGTGCGGTGGCCGATGTCGAGGGCCTGCAGCGCGTCGAAGGACTCGACCTCCTCGACGAGCGCGGCGCCCGGCTCGCGCAGCGGGTCGGCCGTGTGCAGGCCGTCGGTCGAGGTGAGCAGGACGAGCCGCTCGGCGCCGACGAGGATCGCCACCTGGGCGGCGAGGAAGTCGTTGTCCCCGAAGGAGATCTCGTCGGTCGTCGTCGTGTCGTTCTCGTTGATGACGGGGACGACGTGCCAGGCGAGCAGGCGCTCGAGCGTGCGCCGCGCGTTCAGGTAGTGCGTGCGGGCGGAGACGTCGAAGAACGTGAGGAGGATCTGCGCCGTGGCCACGCCGCGCGCGGCGAGGAGATCGTCGTAGATCCCGTAGAGCCGGCCCTGCCCGATGGCGCTCGCCGCCTGCAGCTCGTCCACCGAGCGCGGCCGCACCTCGAGCCCGAGCGCGCGCACGCCGCAGGCCACGGCGCCCGAGGTGACGACGAGGACCTCCGTCCCGCGGCCGTGCAGGGCCGCGAGCTCGTCGCAGATCCCGGCCAGGACCTCCTCGCGCACCCGCCCGTCGGGCTCGGCCACGACGCTCGAGCCGAGCTTGACGACGACGGCGCCCATCAGCCGGCCTGAGCCGGGTCGAGGTCGAAGGCGACGCCGCCGATCTCCACGTCGTCCCCGGGCTCCCACCCGGCGGCCGCCAGCTCGCGTACGACGCCGAGGCGCGCGAGGCGCCGCTCGAGCTGGGCCAGCGCCTCCTCGTTGTCGAGGTCGAAGCGCTGCACGAGCCGATCCGTGGCCGCTCCCACGACGCGGAAGGATCCCTCCCCGCCCGCCTCGATCGCAAAGCCCCGCCCCGCGGCGGGACGGAAGACGCGGTGCTCGGCGAGCGCCTCGTCCCCGGCGCCGGTCGCCACGTCCTCGGTGGCGGCCGGTAGGGCGGGGACCGTCCGCAGGAGGAGCGCGGCCAGCTCCGGGAGGCCCCGGCGCGTCGCCGCGGAGGTGAGGAGGACCGGCACCTCGCCGCCCAGGCGCTCCGCCCACGCCGCGCGGACCGGCGCCTGCTCCGACTCCGGGACGAGATCGGCCTTGGAGAGCGCGAGCACGCGCGGGAGCGCGGCCAGGCGCGGATCGTGGAGCGCCAGCTCGCGCTCGACCGTCGCGTGGTTGGCCCCCGGGTCCGAGCCGTCGAGCGGCGCGAGGTCGAGGACGTGGACGAGCACCCGCGTGCGCTCGACGTGGGCGAGGAACTCGTGCCCGAGCCCGGCCCCCTCCGAGGCGCCCTCGATGAGCCCCGGGATGTCGGCCACGACGAGCTGGCGGGCGTCGCCCTCGAGCGTCCCGAGCACCGGCTCGAGCGTCGTGAACGGGTAGCTCCCGACCTTCGGGGCGGCGCGCGTCAGCCGCGCGAGCAGCGAGGACTTGCCGGCGTTGGGGAGACCGACGAGTCCGACGTCGGCCAGGAGCTTCAGGCGCAGCTCGACCCAGCCCTCCTCCCCCGGAAGACCGCGCTCGCGAAAGCGCGGGGCCTGCCGGGTGGCCGTGGCGAAGCGCTTGTTGCCCTTCCCGCCGCTGCCCCCGCGCGCGAGCGGCGCGCGCTGGCCCGGCGCGCGGAGGTCGTAGGTCGTGCCGCCGTCGAGCACCGCGACGGTGCCGGGCGGGACGGGGATGACGAGCTCGTCGCCGTCGGCGCCGTGGCGGAGGGACCCCTCCCCGTGCCCGCCCCGCCCGGCGCGGTAGTGCACGCGACGGCGAAACGAGGCCAGGTCCCGCAGGCCGTCGTCGGCCTCGAGGACGACGCCGCCGCCGTGGCCGCCGTCCCCGCCGTCGGGCCCGCCCTTGGGCACGTGGGCCTCCCGGCGGAAGGACAGGCAGCCGTCCCCGCCGCCGCCGGCCTGGACGTGGATGCGCGCGCGATCGACCATGGTTGCCGCCTGAACCTTAAGCGGCCGTCTCGCGCGCACACCGGGCGCGCCTGCGTCTCAGCCGCCGAGGAACTGGATGAGCGCCCCGTTGAACTCGTCGGCGTGCGTCACGTTCAGGCCGTGCGGCGCGCCCTCGACGACCACGAGCGAGGAGTCGGCGATCGCCTCGTGGGAGCGCTTCCCGCTCACCTCGAAGGGAACTATGCCGTCCGAGTCGCCGTGGATCACGAGCGTCGGCACGTCGATGCGCTCGAGGTCGGGACGGAAGTCCGTGCGGGCGAACGCGGCGATGCAGTCGAGCGTGCCCTTGGGCGAGGCGAAGTTCGCGATCTGCTTCGCGTACTCGCGCTGGGGCTCGGAGACGAGCAGCTCGTCACCCGCGCTGAAGAAGGTCGTCGTGAACTCCTCGAGGAACGCCGCGCGGTCGCCGGCCACGCCGTTCTCGAACTCGGCGATCAGCTCCTCGTCGAGGCCGCCGTCGGGGTTGTCCTCGGTCTTCAGCAGGTAGGGCGGGACGGCGGCGGCGAGCACGGTCGCCGCGACCCGATCGGTCCCGTGGGCGGCGATGTAGCGCACGACCTCGCCGCCGCCCATGGAGAAGCCGACGAGCGTCGCGTCGCGCAGGTCGAGGTGGTCGAGCAGCGCCCCCAGGTCGGCGGCGAGCGTGTCGTACTCGTAGCCGTCCCAGGGCTGCGAGGAGGCGCCGAAGCCGCGGCGGTCGTAGGTGACGACGCGATAGCCCTCGTCGACGAGCGCCGGCACCTGGGCCTCCCAGGAGCGGCCGCTGAGCGGCCAGCCGTGGATGAGGACGACGGGGCGGCCCTCGCCCACATCCTCGTAGCGCAGCGTGACGTCCTCGGAAACGCTCAGCTTCGGCATGTCTCTCTCCGTTTCGTGTCGATGGGTCTGCACCACCCGTCCTACCTGCGCCGGCGGCCGGGTAACGCCGCGCGAGCTTTTGGCGCGCCGCCGCTCTGCCCGCGCGCGGCGACGGGGATACTCCAGCTCATGCCCGACGACCCCGTCTTCCTCATCACCGGCGCCTCGACCGGCATCGGCGCCGCCGGCGCCCGCCACGCGGCCCAGGCCGGCCACCGCCTCGTGCTCGCGGCGCGCTCCAAGGACAAGCTCGAGGCGCTCGCCGAGGAGCTCGGCGGGCCCGAGCGCGCGCTGGCCGTGGCCTGCGACGTGACGGAGTGGGAGGATCAGCAGCGGCTCGTCGAGCGCGCGCTCGAGGCCTTCGGCCGGATCGACGTGGCCTGGGCCAACGCCGGCTTCGGCGGGGCGCGCGGCTTCCTCAAGGGCGAGGTCGACGAGTGGCGCGCGATGGTCCTCACGAACGTCCTCGGCGCGGCCCTGACCGTGCGCGCCACCGTGCCGGCGCTCAAGGAGAGCCGCGGCCATCTCCTGCTGACCGGCTCGGTCGCCGGGCGCCGGGTTCTCCCCGGGTCCCTCTACTCCTGCACGAAGTGGGCGGTCACGGCGATGGGCGAGGCGGCGCGGCAGGACTTGAACGGCACCGGCGTGCGGGTCACGCTGATCGAGCCGGGGATGGTCGATACGCCGTTCTTCGACGACAAGCCCGAGGGCGCCCTCGAGGCCGACGACATCGCGCGAGCGGTCATGTACGCGGTCTCCCAACCGGCGCACGTGGACGTCAACGAGATCCTGGTCCGGCCGGTGGCGCAGGAGGGGTAGCCGGTCAACTCGCTCCCGACGCCCGCGGTCCTGCCCGGAGGGGGTGGGCAGGGAGGAAGGAGAGCGCGGAGGGCGCGGGAGGTCCGCCGGGGCGCCGGGGACGGTCGCTTTGTCGATCGCCCCCGGCCGAGTCGTGCCGGTAGGACGAAGCCATCGCCCCACGACCGGTTCGTCGACACCACGCGGATGGGGCGGGCGCGGACGACGAAGCGACGCTCCGGCGGGCTCGCCCGGCCGCCCGGGCGCCCACGGCAGAACGCGCCGGCCGGCAGCGTGGGCTCCCTCCCCAGCCTCACCCGGCCGGGGGAACGCCGGAGCGGGTGGCGCGCTACTCGGCGGCGGCGGCCGGCGCCACCGACACGACGCGCCCGCGCCGCCCCTCGGCGAACACGAGCGTCCCGGCCGAGCGCGCGTAGAGCGTGTCGTCCTTGCCGATCCCGACGCCGTCGCCGGGTTTGAAGCGGGTGCCGCGCTGGCGGACGATGATCTCGCCGCCGGTCACGACCTGGCCCGCGAACATCTTCACGCCGAGGCGCTGGGCGTTCGAGTCGCGGCCGTTGCGGGAGGAGCCGAGGCCCTTCTTGTGCGCCATCTAGCTCTCCTTGTCCGGATCGGCGATCGACGTGACGCGGATGCGCGTCAGGTCCTGGCGGTGGCCGGTGCGGCGCTTATAGCCGCGCTTGGGCTTGAACTTGACGATGCGGAGCTTCGGCCCGCGCTCGTGGCCGACGATCTCGGCCTTGACGGTGCCGCCGTCCTCGAGCTCGTCCCCGACGGTCAGGAGCGTGGCGAGCTCGACCGACGCGCCCACATCGTCGGGCAGGCGCTCGACGAGGAGGGACTGTCCCTCCTGCACGCGGTACTGCTTACCGCCGGTCTTGATGATCGCGTAGCTCATGAGGTGGTCTCGGTGCTCGGCGTGGGGGCGTCGGCCCCGGCGCGCGAACGGCGCCGTCCGCCTCTGCGGCCGCGGCGCCGAGGGCCCGATTCTACCGAGTCCCCGCCGTCGCTCCCGGCGTCGTCGACCGGCTGGGCGTCGGGGTCCACGAGCACGGCCGTGGCCGCCGTCCGCCCCGCCTCCTGCACGCGCACGAGCCGCTTCTCGCCCACGAAGCGCCCGCCGCCGGAGACCGAGACGATGTAGCCGTCGATCTTGGCCACGGCGTCGTTCACCTCGTACATGTGCGGCTCGACGATGTGCACGAGCACCTCGTCCCCCTCGCGGAAGGGAAGCGAGAGCTCCTCGATCTCCGCGCACGCACCCGCCCGGGTCACGGCGAAGAAGTCGAGCGGCAGCCCCTCGGAGCCCTCGAAGTAGAACGAGCGACCGGTCTCGGCCTCGAGCGCGCGCAGGACGCGCGCGCGGTCGCGGGTGAACTCGGCGCTGACGCGCGGGTTCATCCGCACGAGGAAGGCCTCGTCCTCCGCGGGCGCGCTCGCCGCGAGCTCGCGCATCCGCCGCTGCAGCTCGATGGAGATCGTCTCCTCCGAGCGGATGACGCCCTCGCCGTCGCAGGCCGGGCAGGGCCGGGTCATGATCTCCCGCACGCCGTCGGTCACGTTCTGGCGGGTCATCTCGACGAGGCCGAGCGGGGAGATCTCGACGACGAAGGTCTTCGTGCGATCCTCGTCGAGCGCCTGGCGGAGGGTCTTCAGGACCGCGTCGCGGTTGCGCGCCCGGGCCATGTCGATGAAGTCGATGACGATGATCCCGCCGATGTCGCGCAGGCGGAGCTGGCGCACGACCTGGTCGGCGGCCTCGAGGTTCGTCTTCGTGATCGTGTCCTCGAGCCGGGCGCCCTTGCCGCGCCCGATGAACGAGCCGGAGTTGATGTCGATGACCGTCAGCGCCTCGGCGTAGTCGATGACGAGGTAGCCGCCGCTCGGCAGGTCGACCCGGCGGGAGAGCACCTTCTCGAACTCCTGCTCGATCCCGAACCTCTCGAACAGCGGCTCGGGCTCCTCCCACAGCTCGACGCGCTCGACGAGCTCGGGCGCGGTGCGCGCGAAGAACGAGGTCAGGCGGTGGTGCTGCTGCTCGTCGTCGACGATCGCCCGCTCGAAGTGGGCGGAGAAGATGTCGCGCACGACCCGCACGGACAGGTCGGCCTCCTGGAAGACGAGGGCGGGCGCCGTCTCGGCCTCGGCCCGCCCCGTCAGCACCTCGTTCAGGCGGAAGAGATACTCGATCTCGCGCACGAAGTCCGCGCGCTTGGCCCCCGCCGCGGCGGTGCGCACGATGACCCCGCCGCCCTTCAGGTCAAGCCCCTTGGTCTCCTTGCGCAGGCGGTCTCGCTCCTTGTCGTCAAGCCGGCGCGAGACGCCGACGCCCTCGCCCTGCGGGGCGTAGACGAGGTAGCGGCCGGGAATCGCGAGCTCCATCGTCAGCCGGGCGCCCTTGGTCTTCAGCGGGTCCTTCTTGACCTGGACGACGATCTCCTGGCCTGACTTCAGGAGCTCGTTGATCCGCGCGCCCCCACCGCCGCCGCCGCGGCCGCGGCGCGCGACCTCGACGCCCGGGAAGACGAGGTCGTCGACGTGCAGGAAGCCGTTCTTCTCCAGGCCGATGTCCACGAAGGCGGCCTCGAGGCCGGCGAGGACGTTGTCCACGCGGCCGAGGTACACGTTGCCGACGATCGACCGCGTGCCGCGGCGCTCGACGTAGAGCTCGGCGACCTCGAAGCCGGCGGCCGGGTTCTTCGTCTTACGCCGCCGGCGGCCGGAGGCGGAGTGGGTGGCGGCGGGCTCGCCCGTCGTCTCCAGCTGCGCCACGCGGGTCTCGCCGCTCTCGACGCTGACCAGCACTTGCTTTCTCAAGATGAGTCATTCCTTTGGGGAAGATGGCGAGGGCCATCAGATGAGGGGCCCGCGGGTCTTGGCTGACGTGGCGATCCGCGCTTGGACGTGGATCGACTGCAAGAGCCCGAGGGCGATGAACGTGACGAGCATCGACGAGCCGCCGAAGCTCATGAGGGGCAGGGGCACGCCGGTGATCGGCATGATGCCGATGGTCATCCCGACGTTGACGAAGACCTGGAAGATGAGCATCGCGAGGATCCCGCCGGCCACGAGGGCCCCGAACAGGTTCTTCGCGGTGGTGAGGATGCGCAGGCCGCGCCAGATGAGTAGAGCGTAGAGGGAGAGCACGACGGCGGCGCCGGCGAACCCGTAGGTCTCGCCGACGACCGAGAAGATGAAGTCCGTCTGGTTCTCCGGCACGAAGTTGAACCGGGTCTGCGTGGCGCTGTCCCCGCGGCCCGTCTTGCCGCCCGCGCCGATGGCGATCAGCGACTGGGTGATCTGGTAGGTCTGGTTGGCCGGGTCGTGGCTCGGCTTGACGAAGCCGGTGAGCCGCTCGACCTGGTAGGGCTTCAGCGCATGGACGCCGGCGGCCGGGGCGACGACGAGCACGAGCGAGATCGCCACGGCGAAGAGCGCCACGAGCGCGGTCAGGTGCTTCCACGAGGTCCCGGCCACGAAGAGGAGGGTCAGGGCGACGAACACGTAGACCATGCCCGTGCCGAGGTCGGGCTGGGCGATGACGAGCAGCGCCGGCCCGAGGGCGAGGAGCATGGCCCGCGCCGTGAAGCGCCGCTCGGACAGGTGGCGGCTGCCGTCGGTGATGAAGGCGGCCAGGGCGAGGACGAGCAGCGCCTTGCCGAGCTCGGAGGGCTGGACGCGGAAGAAGGGCAGGTCGATCCACCGCCGCGAGCCGCGCGTGGCGCCGGCGATCCCGAGCACGAGCGAGTTCGAGCCGACGAGCAGGCCGTAGATCAGGAACTTCATCTCCCGCAGGCGCGAGTAGTCGATCCGGGAGAGGACGATCGCCACGATCAGCCCCACGACGGCGTAGATCGCCTGGCGCTCGACGTAGAAGTTCGGCACGCCGGGGACGTCGTGCAGCGTCGCGCCGCGGATCGTCACGAGCGAGCAGGCCACGAGCCCGAGGGCGCCGAGCGTGAGCAGCCAGTCGATCCCCAGCCGCGGCAGCGCCGGCGCGCGGGTGACGTCCTCCAGGGAGCGGGTGACGGGGCGGGCGGTGGCGCTCATCGGATGCGGATCACAGGGTCTTCGAGCTGCCGGCCACGAGCTGCTTCTTCAGATGGAACCACTGGGAGAGGATGAGACGCGCGGCGGGCGCGGCGGCCTGGGCGCCGAAGCCGCCCTTCTCCACGGTCACGGCGACGACGATCGGGCGGACGGGATCGGGCACGTAGCAGACATACCAGGACTGGTCGGCCTGGTTCGGGCGCTGGGCGGTGCCGGTCTTCCCGTAGACCGGCTTCGGGAAGCCCTTGAAGACATCGGCCGAGGTGCCGCCCGGGGCCGAGGCGGCCAGATGCAGGCCGTCGAGGATCGCCTGGCGGTTGGCGGCGGCGATCTTCAGCCGGCGCCGGGCCGGGGGATCGATGGGCTGGATGACCTTGCCGAGGCCGTCCTCCACCTGGAGCCCCACGTGCGGGCGGACGAGCTTGCCGCCGTTGGCCAGCGCCGAGTAGGCGTCGGCCATCTGCAGCGGGGAGGCGAGCACGTCCCCCTGGCCGACGGCGGCGTTGACGTTGTCGCCGATCGACCAGCTGCGCAGGTCGGAGATCCCGCAGGGACGGCCGCGGTGGCGCTTCTCGCAGCGCAGCTCCTGCTCGTTGCGCCGTGCGCGCCACGCCGGTGAGGGGAAGTTGCCGGGCTGCTCGCCCTGGATGTCGATCCCCGTGTCCTGCCCGAGGCCGTACCGGCGCGCCCACTGCTGCAACGGCCCGCCCGCGGGCCGGGCGGAGTTCATCCACGCCCCGAGCTGGTAGAAGTAGACGTCGGAGGAGACCCGCAGCGCGTTGCGCAGGTCGACCGGGCCGTTGGCGGCGCCGCCGGCGTTCTGAAAGCGGATCCGCCCGATCACGACCGAGCCCGAGTCGTCCTGCACCGTGGCGGGGGTGATGGTGCCGCTCTCTAGCGCCGCCGTGGCGGTGATCATCTTCATCGTCGAGCCCGTCGGGTAGGCGCCGGCGATCGCCCGGTTGACCTGGGGGTAGTTGGCGCTCTGGCCGAACAGCGCGTCGTAGCGGCGCTGGCTGATCGGCTTGGCGAACACGTTGGGGTCGAACGTCGGGGAGGAGCCCATCCCGAGGATCTCGCCATCGCGCGGATCCATGGCCACGAACGCCGCCCCGCCGCCGGGGTTGCCGTTCTGGTGGGCGAGCCCCTGGGCGGCGTCGAGCGCCTTCTGGCCCTCGCGCTGCAGGCCGAGATCGAGCGAGAGCCGCAGCGTCTTGCCGGCCACGGGCTTGCGCTCCCCGCGAAAGCCCTGCGTGTTGCCCTGGGAGTCGACCGAGATCCGCTCGTAGCCGTTGACCCCGCGGAGGTAGCGGTCGTAGGAGTACTCGGCCCCCGACTGGCCGACGACCGTGCCCTGGCCCACGCCCGCGAAGTTGCGGTCCTTGAGCTCGGCGGTGTTGACCTGCCCGACCGTGCCGAAGAGCTGGGCGGCCAGACCGTGGAACGGGTAGCGGCGCAGGTAGGAGGGCTGGGCGGCGACGCCCGGGAACTGCGTCTGGTGCTCGAGCAGGTAGGAGTACTGGGCCCGGCTCGCGTCGGGCTCGAGGGTGACGTTGGCGAAGGGCACCTGGTAGTGCTGGCGCTCGACCGTGCAGCGCAGATCTGAGAGGCGGAGGGTGCTCGTGCCCACGCGGCAGGGGCGCCGCCGCGGCGAGGCGCCGAGCAGGCGGGCCAGGCGGCGGAAGAGCTCGGCGCGGCGAGCGGGGGCGGCGGGCAGGCGGGTGGGCACGGCCTGGATCGACATCGCCGCCCGGTTGTCGACGAGCACGGCGCCGTTGCGGTCGAGGATCGTCCCGCGCGGGGCCTGCAGCACGATCCGGCGCTCCTGGTTGTTGCGCGCCTGAGCGAGGTAGCGGTCCCCGGAGAGCACCTGCAGGAACCACAGGCGGAAGAAGACGATGACGAACAGGGCGAGCGCGACGCCGCCGAGGACGGCCACGCGCACCGCGAGCTGTGGGGACAGGGTCGGGCGGCGCTCCTCGGGGACCTGGATCATCGGCGCCCCGAGGTCGAGAGCGGCGAGAGACCGCCGGTCGCGTAGGCCCGCGGCCGGCGCGAGCGGGCGGGCGCGCCGCGCGCCGAGCCGCCGCGGCCGGCCACGCGCGCGGCCAGCGCATGGACGGGCAGAGCGAGGATCGCGCCGAGGAGCGTCACCGCGAGGATGTCCCGCAGGACGAGGATCGACACGGGCGCCCCGACGCCGAGCATGAGCTGGAGGATCCCGAACCCGGCCGCGAACGCGAAGGACGCCGCCGCGCCGAGGGCGAGCGGGACAAGCGTGTGGCTCGGGTCGCGCAGCTCGCGCAGCCGGCCGGCCGCGTAGCCGATCGGCACGAGCAGCAGGGCCGAGATGCCGAGCGTCTGGGCCAGGGCGAGGTCGATGAACATCCCGACGCCGAAGCCCGCGAGCGCCCCGGGCCCCGAGCCGGCCAGAAGGCCGATCGAGGCGACGATGAGCGGCGAGAGGTCGGCGTTGACCCCCAGCACCGGGATCTGCGAGATCCCGGCGATCTGCACGAGCGCCGAGACGATCCCGAAGACCGCGAGGCGGAGCGCGAGGGCGGTGGGCTCGGTCATCGGGCCGCCTGCGCCGTCGCGCCGGCGGCGGGCCGGGTCAGGATCTGGACGAAGTCGAGCCGGCGCAGGTCGACGACCGGCGCGAGGTGCGCCTGCTGGGAGAGCGAGAGCTCGTCCGCCGAGACCGTGGTGATCGTCCCGATCGGGATGTTGGGCGGGAAGAGCGAGGGATATCGCGCGCTGCGCGTTCCGGCCGTGACGACGGGATCGCCCGCCCGGACGTTCGCCCGCGGCGGCAGCGTCTGGATGAGCAGGCTTCCGGGCGTGCCCACCTGGGGGACGACGATGCCGGGGTCCCCGGCGCGGTCGAGCACCTTGGCGGCGACGCCGCTCGTGTGGTCGGAGATGAGCGTGACGATGGCCGAGGAGCCCGTCGTCTGGGTCACCTTCCCCACGAGCCCCGCCCCCGAGACGACGGGCTGGCCGGCGTGGATGCCGTCCCCCGAGCCCTTGTCGATCTCGAGCGTCGAGTACCAGACGGTCGGCGAGCGGCCGATGACCCGCGCGGCGACGGTGCCGTAGCGGCCGAGGCCGCTCGCGCCATCGAGGCCGACGAGCGCCTTGAGCTGGCGGTTCTCGGCCTGCGCGGCGCGGGCGCCGACCGTCTGACGCAGGAGCTGGTCCCGCTGCTTCTTCAGCTGCGCGTTCTCGCTCTTGGCGTGCAGGGTGTCGCCGACCCAGCTCACGAGGTCGCGGGCCGGCTTCAGCACGCGCGAGGCTCCGTCCTGGATCGGGGTGAGCACAGCGACGACCCCGCGCTGGAGCGAGTGGAACGGGCCGCCGAGCGACTCGCCTACGTAGGCCGTGAGCAGGATCAGGGAGAGGCCGACGAGCCCCCCGAGGACGGCGCGGCGCCGGCGGACTCGCTTGTCGGGCACTGGCCTGTGAGGTGAGCCGCTACCGCCTGTTCCGGCGGTTCCGGCTTTTCCGGTTTGAGCGGTGGATGGCCTCGAACTCCTCGAGGGAGCGGCCCGAGCCGACCGCCACGCAGGTCAGCGGGGACTCGGCGAGGTGGGCGGGCATCTGGGTTTCGTGGCGCAGGCGCTCGTCGAGGCCCTGGAGCAGGGCGCCGCCGCCCGCGAGCATGATGCCGCGGTCCATGATGTCCGAGGCGAGCTCGGGCGGCGTGCGGTCGAGCGTCTCCTTGACGGCGTCGATGATCTGCTGCACCGGCTCCTCAAGCGCGCCGCGCACCTCCTCGGAGGTCAGCACGACGGTCTTCGGCAGGCCGGAGACCATGTCGCGGCCGCGGATCTCGGCCTGGACCTCCTCGCTCATGACGAAGGCCGAGCCGATCTCGAGCTTGACCTCCTCCGCGGTCTGCTGGCCGATCAGCAGCTTGTACTCGCGCTTGACGTAGCTGATGATCGCCTCGTCGAGCTCGTCCCCACCGACGCGGATCGACTGGGAGACGACGATGCCGCCGAGCGAGATGACGGCGACCTCCGAGGTGCCGCCGCCGATGTCGACGACCATCGAGCCCGTGGGCTCGCCGACCGGCAGCCCGGCGCCGATCGCCGCCGCCATCGGCTCCTCGATCAGGTAGGCCTGGCGCGCGCCGGCCGACAGGCAGGCCTCCTCGACGGCGCGCTTCTCGACCCCGGTCACGCCCGAGGGGACGCAGACGACGACGCGCGGGTGGGCCCAGCGGTTCTGGTGGACCTTCTGGATGAAGTGGCGGAGCATCTCCTCGGTGACCTCGAAGTCGGCGATGACGCCGTCCTTGAGCGGGCGGATCGCCGCGATCGTGCCGGGCGTGCGACCGAGCATGCGCTTGGCCTCGATGCCCACGGCGTGGACCTCGCCGTTGCGCTGGTCCATGGCCACCACGGAGGGCTCGGAGAGGACGATCCCCCGGCCCCGCACGTAGACGAGCGTGTTGGCCGTGCCGAGATCGACCGCCATGTCGCGGCCACCGAAGCCGGTGAGATACGAGAAGAAACCCATGGGAGGAGGCGGTGGATGAGGAACGCCGGGACTCGGTTCCCGGGCGGAGCAGCCCTGCGCTCTGACCTCACCTGACCGGGGATCGAGTGTAGCGAAGCGATTGCCGCCGCGACCTATTCCGGGCGCCCGGTTGCAGGCTGAAAATTTCCTGCAAAGACGGGCTCATCGCGAATGCGCGAGCAGCTCGGGAATCAGCTCGAGCACGGTGGGGACGGGCAGCCCCACGACGTTGGTCCAGTCGCCGTCGATGCCCTCCACGAGCGCCGCCCCGCGGCCCTGGATCGCGTAGGCCCCGGCCCGCTCGCGCCACTCTCCGCCGGCCAGGTACCAGGCCAGCAGGGGCGCCTCGAGGGCCCGGAACCTGACCGTGGTCTGGGCGGCGACGGTCTGCGCCCGGCGCCGGGGCCGGATGACCGAGACCCCGGAGATCACCGTGTGCGAGCGGCCGGAGAGCGTCCGGAGGGTCGTTCGGGCCTCGTCCTCGGTGGCCGGCTTGCCGAAGATCGCCCGCCCCGCGGCCACGAGCGTGTCCACCCCGAGGACGATGCGGTCGGGCTCGGCTCGGGCCACCGCCGAGGCCTTGCGGTAGGCGTTCTCCTGGGCGACCTCGAGCGGCGGTCCCGCGCTCGTCTCCTCGACGCCCGGCGGGATGACCTCGAAGTCGGCGCCGAGCACTTCGAGCAGGGCTCGGCGCTGGGGCGACGAACTCGCGAGGAGGACCGCGTAACCAGTCATGCTTGGCATTGTTCATGTTTCTGACGCCATGGCCGTGACCCGCTCCGACTCCGCCCGCCGCTGGCTGCCGCCCCTGGCCGGGTGGGCGACGGGCCTCCTCGCCCTCGTCAACCTCGGCTCGGCGCTCACCCCCGACTTCGCCGACCGCGCCCGGCTCGAGGGCCATCTCGTCGGCGCCGCCCTGCCCCGCGCGGCCCACGCCCTGGCCCTCCCGGTCGGCGTGTTGCTCGCCGTGCTCGCCGTCTACCTCGGCCGCCGGCGCCGGCGGGCGTGGGCCCTGGCCGTCGCCGTCCTCTTCGTTGCAGGCGCGCTCAACCTGGCCAAGGGCCTCGACGTCGAGGAGGCACTGGCCTGCTGGGGGCTCGTCGCCGTGCTCGTGTGGGGCCGCCGCGCCTTCGCCGTGCACGCGGAGCCGGTCGGGGCGCCCGGCCGCGCGCGCGGCCTCGGCCTGGCCGCGGCCGTCTGGGTGCTCGCGCCCGTCCTCACGCTGCTCGCCGCCGCCCACTGGGCCTCCCCGGGCCTCTCGCCCGCACGCTTTGCCCGGGAGTCCCTCGCGCTCGTCGCCCTCTCCCCCGGGCCCGAGCACTTCGGCCACCCGTTCGGCTGGGTGCCGGCGGGGGTCGGCCTGCTCTCCCTCGGCGCGCTGCTGACCGCCGTCGCTGTGTTCTTCCGCCCGCTGGCCGCGGGTCGCGGCCCCGCCGGACCGGCGCTCCGCCGCCGCGCCGGGGCGCTACTCGACCGCCACGGGGACGACACGCTGTGCGCGTTCAAGCTCCGCAGCGACAACGGGCTCTTCTTCGACCGCGCGGAGCGCGCCTTCGTCTCCTACCGCGTCGAGGGCGGGGTCCTGCTCGTCTCCGGCGACCCGGTCGGGCCGTCCGACGCCCTCGACGGCCTCGTGGCCGAGCTCCTGGCGTGGGCGGAGCTGCACGGGCTGCGCGTGGGCGCCGTGGGGGCGGGCGAGGCGTTCACCGAGCGAGCGGCCCGGGCCGGCCTGCGCTCGTTCTACATCGGCGACGAGGCGATCGTCGACGTCGCGGGGTTCTCGCTCGAGGGCCGCAGGATCCGCAAGATCCGCCAGTCCGTCTCCCGGCTCGGAAAGGTCGGCCACACGGCCGAGGTCCGGCTGCTGGCCGATCTCTCGGACGCCGAGACCGCCGAGCTCGAGGACGTCTCGGAGGAGTGGCGCGACGGCGCGCCCGAGCGCGGGTTCTCGATGGCGCTCGACTCCCTGCACTGCGAGGGCCTCGGCGACTCCCTCGTCGTGCTCGCCCGGCGGGAGGACGGCCGGATCGACGGCTTCCTGCACCTCGCCCCGTGCTTCAACCGCCCGTGCTTCTCGCTCTCGGCCATGCGCCGCCGCCAGGACGCGCCGAACGGCCTCACGGAGTTCCTCGTCGTACGCGCGATCGAAGCCCTGCGGGAGCGCGGCCTGGCCGAGCTGTCGCTGAACTTCGCCGCCTTCGGGCGTTACTTCCGCGCGCCCGAGAGCCGCTTCGAGCGCCTGCTCGGGCGGGTCGTCGCGCTCGGCAACCGCTTCTTCCAGATCGAGAGCCTCTACCGCTTCAACGCGAAGTTCACGCCGCGCTGGGAGCCCCGCTACCTGCTCTACCAGGGCCCCGCGGGCTTGCCGCGCGCGAGCCTCGCGGCGATGTGGGCCGAGGGGCAGCTCCCCAAGCCGACGCGGGCGTGAGCCTCGACTCGATCGCGCTGCCGCGCGCGGGCCTCACGGTGGCCCTGCGGCGCGCGGGCGCCGGGCCGCCCGTTCTCCTCCTCCACGGGCAGCCGGGGCTGGGGGAGGACTGGGAGCAGGTCGCCGACGTGCTCGACGGCGCGGTCGAGACGCTCGCGCCCGACCGGCCAGGCTACGGCGCCACCGGCGGCGCGGCGCGAGGGTTCCTGGCCAACGCCGAGATCGCCGCCGAGCTCCTCGAGGTGCTGGGCACCGATCCGGCCGTGGTCGTCGGCCACTCGTGGGGCGGCGGCGCCGCGCTCGCGCTCGCCGCGCGCCGGCCCGAGCTCGTGGCCGGCCTCGTGCTCGTGGCCTCGGTGGGAACGCACTCGTCTGTCGGCCGCGCCGACCGCCTCCTGGCCGCGCCGGGAATCGGACCGGTGCTCGCCCGCGGCGCGCTCGTGGGCGGGGCGGTCGCGCTGCGCTCCGAGCGGCTCCGCGGCCGGCTCCCGACCGTCAGCCGCCTGCCCGAGCCGACCGTCACCCGGCTGGCCCGGGACCTCCTGCGGGGCCGGACCGCGGCCGCGTTCGAGGCCGAGCAGCGCGCGCTCGTCCGCGAGATCGGAGCCGTCGACGCGCTGATCGGCGCGGTCTCCGCCCCGGTGCGGATCCTCGTCGGCGAGGAGGACGTGATCGTCGACCCGGCTGTCTCGGCCGAACTCGCCGAGCGCTTGCCGGACGCCACGCTCACGCGGATTTCCGGGGCGGGGCACGTACTGCCCGCGCAGGCGCCGGGCGCGGTAGCCGAGGCGGTGCGGGCGCTCGCGCACACGTAGCGGCCGCGCCCTCGCGGTCCTCGGTCACGCCGCCGCCGGCGCCGCCTTGGCTCCCGGGATACGAATGACCGCCCAGGCCGGCATAGCTGTCCACCGATCTCCCGGGAAGCGCGAGTGGACAGGAATGACCGCCGGGGCGAGCAAGCTGTCCGCGGCGGCGGGAACGCCCGCCCGCCCGGTCGATCGCCGGCGCGGGACCGTCTTTTGTGAGGCGGTACTACCCCTTCGGGAAGAACAGCGCCGCCTCGCGCTCGGCCGACTCCGGCGAGTCCGAGCCGTGGACCATGTTCTGGCCGACCTCGAGAGCGAAGTCGCCGCGGATCGAGCCGGTCGTGGCCTCGAGCGGGTTCGTCGCGCCGATGACCTGGCGCGCCGCCCCGACGGCCTCGTGGCCCTCGAGGATCATCGCCACGAGCGGCGCCGACGTGATGAACTCGACGAGCTCTCCGAAGAAGGGCTTGCCCTCGTGCTCGGCGTAGTGCTGCTTGGCTAAGTCCTCCGTCGCGGTCATGTGGCGCAGCGCGGCGATGGCGAGGCCCTTGCGCTCGAAGCGGGCGATGATCTCGCCGGTGAGGCCCCGGGCGAAGGCGTCGGGCTTGACCAGGATCAGGGTCCGGTCCATGGGTGCTCCTTTGGGATGAGGGTCAGGTCGTGGGCTCGGCTTCGGCGGCCGCGGTCTCGCGACGGCGCCGGGCCGGGCGGCGGGCGGCGGGCGTGACCTGCACGACCTCGGCCTCGCAGTACGGGCAGATCCGCCAGCTCGGTTCGAGCGGCCGGGCGCAGTTGGTGCAGGCGTCCCTGAGCTTGCGCATGCACGACGGGCAGCGCAGGTAGTCCTCCCGCACCTCGTGGTCGCAGTGCGGGCAGAGGTGCACGCCGGCCTGGGCCAGGCGCGCCTCCGCGGCCTGGATCTCGAGCTCGCGCTCGCGTACGTCCTCCAGATACTCGGGCGGCCGCACGATCATGTAGACGATCGTCCCGATGAACGGGAACAGCGAGGCGACCGCGGCGCAGCCGACGAGCACGGGGTCGGCGATCCGCCGGCGGGCGTCCATGAACGTCCAGAACAGGCACGCCAGCCACAGGACGACGAGCACGAGGATGAGGATGTGAACGGCGGTGTTGACGACGCCGGTCTTGATCCCGAAGATCGCGATGGGTCCCACGATGGCGGGCATCCTACCCGGGCGTCCTACAGGAAAAGCCGTCCGAAGAGGTAGCCGGCCGCGAAGAAGACGAGGATGACCACGATGACGACGACGGCCACGAGGGCCATCATCGACAGGACGGAGGGCTGCTCGCGCTCGGGGCTCACAGGGTGACGGCCCGCCTTCCGGCCGGCCGGAGGAGGTCGGAGACAAGATAGATGGAGCCCGTCGCGAGCGCCACGCCCGGGGGATCGGCGGCCGCGGCGAGCTCCCGCGCGCGCGCCAGCGCGGCCGCGGGGCCGGGGACGATCTCGGCCGGCGGCCCGCCGATCTGCGCGAGCAGGGACCCGAGCGTCGCCGGCGCCAGCGCGCGCGGGTTCTCGCTCGCGGTGAGGACGAACCGGGCGCAGGCGGGCGCGAGCGCGGCGAGCATCGCGGCGGCGTCCTTGTCCTCGAGGATGGAAACCGCCGCGATGAGCGGCGCGCCGGACGGCACGAGCGGCGCGAGCGCCTCGACGAGCGCCTCCATGCCCGCCGGGTTGTGGGCGCCGTCGAGCAGCGTCAGCGGGTCGCCGCCGAGCACCTGCAGGCGCCCCGGGACCTCGGCGTCCCCCGCCGCCGCGCGCACCGCGGCCGCCTCGAGCGGGCCGTGGAAGGCGTCGGCGGCCGCCAGCGCCAGCGCGAAGTTCCGCCGCGGGTAGCCCGCGGGGATCGGCAACCCGCCCACCGCGTCCGCCGCCGCGAGATCGGCCGTGAGGAGCCGCGCGCCGGTGCGCGCCGCCGTCGCCTCGGCTTCGGCGCGCGCCTCGGGCGGCAGCGCGCCGAGCACGAGCGTCCCGTCCTCGCGCACGACGGCGAGCTTCTCTCGGGCGATGTCGGCGAGCGTCGGACCGAGCCAGCGCGTGTGCTCGAGCCCGATCCCGGTCAGGACCTGGACCGAGGAGGGCAGCACGTTCGTCGCGTCGTAGCGCCCGCCGAGCCCGGCCTCGATGACCGCGACCTCGACCTCCCGGCGCGCGAGCTCGGAGAGGGCACCGGCCGTGAGCAGCTCGAACTGGGTCACGCGGTCGCCGGACGCGGCGGTGCGGTCGACCTTCTCCGCCGCCCGCGCCGCGCGCTGCACGGCCGCCGCGAACGCCGCCCGCCCGAGGTCTGAGTCGCCGACGCGCACGCGCTCCTCGTAGCCCACGAGGTGCGGGGAGAGGTAGGCGCCCGTCCGGTGCCCGTGGTGCTCGAGGATCGCCGCCGTCATGCGCGTGACCGAGCTCTTGCCGTTCGTCCCGACGACGTGGATCGAGCGGAAGGACTCCTGCGGGGAGCCGAGCACGGTGAGGAGGCGCCGCATCCGGTCAAGGCCGAAGCGCATCCCGAAGAGCTCGAGCCCGGCGAGGTGATCCTCGGCGCGCTCAGGTGTCCAGGCCGCGCTCATCCGAGCTCCGCGAGCGCCGCCTGCAGGCGAGCGAGCTTCTCCCGCTCGGCCGCGACCACCGCCGAAGGGGCCTTGGCCACGAACCCGGCATTGGCCAGCTTCCCCTCGGCGCGGCCGATCTCCCCCGCGAGCCGCGCGCGCTCGGCGCCGGCCCGGCGGCTCGCGGCCTCGAGATCGAGCGCGTCCGAGGGCAGGATGTGGAGCGTCCCGCCCGGGATGGCCAGGGAGGCGACGGGCCCCGTGGCGCCGTCCTCGCCGCTCGCGAGCTCGAGCCGGGCGAGCCGGGCGAGCCCGCCGGCCACGTCCTCGTAGCCCGCCGCCTCCAGCCGCGCGGGCACGGTGGCCCCCGGACGCACGCCGACCTCATCGCGCCACGAGCGCACGGCCTGGACGGCGGCGATCGCGCGGGCGACGGCGGACTCGGCCTCCTCGTCCTCCCGCTCGGGCGCCGCCGCGGGCCAGGGCGCGGCGGCGATGAGGCCCTCGGCGCCGGGCAGGTGCGCCCACATCGCTTCGGTGACGAAGGGGATGACCGGGTGGGCCATCCGCAGCGTCTCCTCGAGCACGGCGAGCAGGATGGGCAGCGCGTCCTCCCGTCCCTTGACCCACTCGAGGTACCAGTCGCACAGCTCGGCGTAGACGAAGTCGTAGAGCCCGAGCGCGGCACGGTGGAACTCGAAGCCCTCGATCGCCCGCGCCGCCTCCGCCTTGGCGCGCTCGAGCCGGGCGAGGATCCAGGCGTCCTCGATCGCCCGCGGGGTCGCATCCGCGACCGCGCCGCCCGCCTCCACCTGCCCGAGGACGAAGCGTGACGCGTTCCACAGCTTGTTGGCGAGGCCCTGGCCCTGCGCGACCTTGTCCTCGGCGTAGCGGACGTCCTGGGAGGAGGACATCGCGAGCAGGCCGAAGCGCACCCCGTCCGCCCCGTGCCTGGCGATCTCGTCGAGCGGATCGATCCCAGTCCCCAGCGACTTCGACATGCGCCGGCCGTCCGGCGCCTGGATGACCGAGGTGATGTAGACGTCTGTGAACGGGACCTCGCCGCGGAAGCGCAGGCCCATCATCACCATGCGCGCGACCCAGAGGAAGAGGATGTCCCGCGCGGTGACGAGCGCGTCGGTGGGATAGAAGGCGCGCAGCTCGTCGGTCTCCTCCGGCCAGCCGAGGGTGGCGAACGGCCACAGCGCGGAGGAGAACCAGGTGTCGAGCACGTCGGGGTCGCGGGTCCAGCCCTCCCCCGCGGGCGGCTCGAGGCCGACGTAGGTCTCCTCGGCGCGATACCAGACCGGGAGCTGGTGGCCCCACCAGAGCTGGCGGGAGATGCACCACGGGCGGATGTTCTCGAGCCAGTCGAGGTAGACGCGGCGGTGGTTCTCGGGCGTGATCCGCACCGTGCCGTCGCGCACGACCGCGGCCGCGGGCTCGGCCAGCTCCTCCATCCGCATGAACCACTGCAGCGAGATCAGCGGCTCGATCCGCTCCCCCGAGCGGTGGGAGTGCGGGACCATGTGCGTGTAGGGCGTGCGGGAGACGATGAGCTCCTGCTCGGTCAGCGCGGCGACGATCCGCTCGCGCGCCTCGCGCACGGGCAGGCCGGCCCACTCCCCGGCCTCCTCGGTCATGCGGCCGTCCTCGCCGATGACCGACAGCTCGGGCAGGCCGTGTCGGCGGCCGATCTCGAAGTCGTTCGGGTCGTGGCCGGGGGTGATCTTGAGCGCGCCCGTGCCGAACTCGGGCTTGACGTAGGGGTCGGCGATGATCGGCAGGCGCCGGCCGACGAGCGGCAGGATCGCCGTCTCTCCCACGAGCCGGGCGTAGCGCTCGTCGTCGGGGTGGACGGCGATCGCGGTGTCGGCGAGCATCGTCTCCGGACGTACCGTGGCCACGGTGACGGCGCCCGAGCCCGAGGCGAGCGGGTAGTCGATCGCGTACATGACGTCCTGCACCTCCCGCTCCTCGACCTCGAGGTCGGAGATGGCCGAGCGCGTGCCCGGATCCCAGTTGACGAGGCGCAGGTCGCGGTAGATGAGGCCCTGCTCGTGGAGCTCGACGAAGACCTTGGCCACCGCCTGCGCGTAGGCGGGATCGAGCGTGAAGCGCTCCTCGGCGAAGTCGCAGCTCGCGCCGAGGCGCTTCAGCTGCTCGATGATCGTGCCGCCGTAGCGCTCCCGCCACTCCCACACCCGCGCGACGAAGGCCTCGCGCCCGAGCGTCTCGCGGTCGGTGCCCTCGCGCAGGAGGAGCTTCTCCACCTGGGCCTGGGTGGCGATGCCGGCGTGGTCGGTCCCGAGGATCCACTTCGCGCGCCGGCCCTGCATACGCTGGAAGCGGATGAGGGTGTCCTGGATCGACCCGTTCAGCGCATGCCCCATGTGCAGCGCGCCCGTGACGTTCGGCGGCGGGATGGCGATCGAGTAGTTCTCCGCCGCGGTGCCCTCCGGGGCCGGGTGGTAGAGCTCGGGCGCCGCCAGCCAGCGCTCGAGGACGGGCGGCTCGGCCGCCGCGGGGTCGTAGCGCTTGGGAAGCTCCGGCATGGGCGCGCGAGTCTATGGGCGGTACGCGCAGCGGCGCCGTCCTGACTTCGTACGCCCATGGCGTACCGGGGCAGGACACCTCCCGCGACGACGATACGTTCTCTCGTATCGTGCCAAGTGGTATACAATTTGTGGTATGGAGATCCTGCGGGTAGCGCGTAAGTCCGCCGGTCTGACGCAGGCCGAGCTCGCTCGCCGAGCGGGGGTTCGTCAGCCGACCGTCGCACGCCTGGAGGCCGCCGCAGCCAACCCTCGCGTCGAGACGCTGGACCGTCTGCTCCGCGTCTGCGGTCGTCGGCTCGATGCCGTTCCGCTTCGCCCCGCCTCGATCGACGAGACGCTCGTCGCCGAGCGTCTGAAGCGCTCGCCGGGGGAGCGGATCCTCGACTTCGAGGCGGGCCACGCCGAGGTCGCGGGGCTCCGGGGGGCCGCCCGGCGATGACCCCAGCGCCCACGTTCCGTCCTTCCGAGATCCTGCGGGCCCTCGCCCGCCACGGCGTCGACTTCGTGGTGATCGGCGGCATCGCCATGGTGGCCCAGGGCTCGAGCCGCAACACCTTCGACCTCGACGTCACCCACGCCACCGACGGCGCGAACCTCGACGCGCTCGGCGCCGCGCTGGTCGAACTCGGAGCGCGATCACGGGGGGTCGAGGAGGAAGAGCCGTTCGTCCCGGACGCAGCCACGCTCCGCCGTACGTGGATACTCACCCTCTCCACCAACGCCGGGAGCCTTGATGTGCTTGCCGCACCCCCGGGTGCTCCGAGCTACGAGGAACTCCGCCGGCGGGCGCTGAGGATCCTCGTCGCCGACGTCGCCGTGCTCGTCGCCTCCCTCGATGACCTCGAGGCGATGAAGCGGACCGCCGGCCGCCCGAAGGACCGGCTCGACCTCGAGGAGATCGAGGCCATCCGCCGGCTTTCGTAGGCGCAAGCGAACCGAGCGCTCGGCCTCTACAACCGGTCAGCGATCTCGCTCATGGTGGGCTCGCGGCCGAGCTCTCTCGCGAGCTCGGCCCGGACCGCCCCGCGGCGGCGCTGGAAGCGCAGCACGAAATGCCGCGGCGCCTCCCTCAGGGCAAAGACGAGGAGAGCCGGGGCGCGGCTCGAGCAAGAGTGGGACGGCTCGCCCGCGCACGCCCTACCCCGCCTCGGCCGCCGGCTCCTCGTCCTCCTCGTCGGCCACGGCCACGGTCACGAGCGTCGGGGTGATCCCTCGCTCGACGACCTCCTTCGTCACGACGCACTTCTTCACGTCGCGGCGCGAGGGCAGCTCGAACTGCACGTCGAGCAGCACCTCCTCGATGATCGAGCGCAGCCCGCGGGCGCCGGTCTCGCGCTCGAGCGCCTTATCGGCCACCGCGCTCAAGGCCTCGTCGGCGAACACGAGGTCGATCCCGTCGAAGGAGAAGAAGCGCTGGAACTGCTTGACCAGGGCGTTCCGCGGCTCGGTGAGGATCGAGAGGAGATCCTCGCGCGTGAGCTGGTGCACGGCGCTCATCACCGGCAGGCGGCCGATGAACTCGGGGATGAGGCCGTAGGAGATAAGGTCCTCGGGCAGGCACTGCTCGAAGACCTCGCCGGGGTCCTTCTCCTCCCGCCGCCGGATCGAGGCGCCGAAGCCGACGCCCTGGTGGCCGATCCGCCGCTCGATCACGTCGTCGAGCGCGGCGAAGGCGCCGCCGCAGATGAAGAGGACGTTGGTCGTGTCGATCGAGAGGAACTCCTGGTGGGGGTGCTTGCGCCCGCCCTGGGGCGGCACGCTGGCCGTGGTCCCCTCGAGGATCTTCAGGAGCGCCTGCTGCACGCCCTCCCCCGAGACGTCCCGCGTTATCGACGGGTTGTCCGCCTTGCGGGCGATCTTGTCGACCTCGTCGATGTAGATGATCCCCGTCTCGGCCTTCTTGACGTCGTAGTCGGCGGCCTGGATCAGCTTCAGCAGGATGTTCTCGACGTCCTCCCCCACGTAGCCCGCCTCGGTCAGCGCCGTGGCGTCGGCGATCGCGAAGGGGACGTTGAGTATCCGCGCCAGGGTCTGGGCGAGCAGCGTCTTGCCGCACCCGGTCGGCCCGAGGAGCAGGATGTTCGACTTCTGCAGCTCGATGTCCTGGTCGTCGGCGCGCATCATCCGGACGCGCTTGTAGTGGTTGTAGACGGCGACCGAGAGCGTGCGCTTGGCCTCCGACTGCCCGACCACGTACTCGCCGAGCACGTCGTAGATCTCCCGCGGCTTCGGCAGGTTCTCGATGTCGAAGCTCGGCGGGGCGGTCAGCTCCTCGTCGATGATCTCGTTGCAGAGATCGATGCACTCGTCACAGATGTAGACGCCGGGGCCGGCGATCAGCTTCTTGACCTGCCGCTGGGACTTCCCGCAGAAGGAGCAGAGGAGCTGCTCGTTGGAGTCGGTCGGGCGGGCCACGGTGCTCTTTATACGCCTCCGGGGGCGACGGTCCTCCCGGACGTGCGAGTCTAGCCGCGCGAAGCGGTTCGGGGAGCGAGCCTCAGTGCTGCGAGATCACGCGGTCGATGATCCCGTACTCCTTGGCCTCCTCGGAGGACATGAAGTAGTCGCGCTCGGTGTCCTGGCGGACCTTGGCGACGTCCTTGCCCGCGTGCCCCGCGATGATCTCGTCGAGCTTGCGGCGCAGCTCGATGACCTCGCGGGCGTGGATCTCGATGTCGGTCGCCTGGCCCTGGAAGCCCGAGGAGACCTGGTGGATGAGGATCTTCGCGTTGGGCAGGGCCATGCGCTTGCCCGCGGCGCCGCCGGAGAGCAGCAGCGCGCCCATCGACATGGCGATGCCGACGCAGATCGTCTGCACGTCGGGCTTGATGAACTGCATCGTGTCGTAGATCGCCAGGCCGGCGTAGACCGAGCCTCCCGGAGAGTTGATGTAGATCGAGATGTCCTTGTCCGGGTCCTCGGATTCGAGGTGCAGGAGCTGGGCGACGATCAGGTTGGCGATCTGGTCGTCCACCGGTGTGCCGAGGAAGACGATCCGCTCGTTCAGCAGGCGCGAGTAGATGTCGAACGCCCGCTCGCCGCGGGAGGTCTGCTCGACGACCATGGGGACGAGGGGGCTCATGGCACCGACTCTACCTCTCCCTCGGGCTCGTCCTGCGCCGGGGGCTCGGGGTCCTCCCCGGCCGCCGGCTCGGGCTCGGGCATCGCCACGGGGACGGCCTCCTCGGCCAGCAGCTCGGCCGCGCGGTTGACGGCCAGCTCGGCGGCGAAGGAGTCGAGCTGGTGGGCCGAGCGCAGGCGATCGAGGAGCTTCTCGGGCTTGACACCCTCGTGCTCGGCCGGGTGCTCCAGCTCGTGGAGGATCTCCTCCTCGGTCGGCGCGATCTGCTCCGCCTCGACGACGGCGGCGAGCACGGCCTCGCGCTTGAGCGCCTGCACGGCGTCGGGGACCGCCTCGTGGACGAGCTCCTCCTCGGACTCCTTGCCCGAGATCCGCAGGTAGGTCTCCGGGGTGATGCCCTGGCGGGCCATCGTGCGGCTCATCTGCTCCCACATCTCGTGGGCGCGCGCGTGGGCCAGCTCCTCCGGGACCTCGACCTCGGCCTCCTCGACGACGGCGTCGAGCACCGAGGCGCGGAACTCGGCGGCCACGGTCGCCTCGTCGCGGTCGGAGAGCTTTGAGGCGATGTCCTCCTTGAGCTCCTCGAGCGTGTCGAAGCCGGCGCCATCGACGGCGAGGTCGTCGTTGACCTCGGGGAGGACCTTCTCCTTGACCTCCTTGACGGTGACGGCGAAGACCGCCTCCCGGCCCGCGAGGTGCGCGGCGTTGTAGTCCTCGGGGAAGGTGGCCGAGACCTCGCGCGCGTCGCCCGCGCGGGCGCCCGTGAGCTGCTCCTCGAAGCCGGGGATGAGCCGGCCCGACCCGAGCTCGAGGAGTTGATCCTGCCCCTCGCCGCCGGCAAAGGGCTCGCCGTCCAACCGCCCGAGGTAGTCCATGACGACGAAGTCGCCCTCTCCGGCCGCGCGCTCGGCCGTATCGAGCTTGGCCAGGCGCTCGCGGAGCGCGTCGATCTCGGCCTCGACGGCGGCGGGGTCGGCGCGCGGCGCGCGGCGGGGGACCTCGAGGCCTTTGTAGCGCCCGAGCTTAGCCGTCGGGCGCACGCCGATCTCGATCGAGAAGGTGTAGGCGCCGCCGTCCCCGGGCGAATCGCCGAGATCGAGCTTCGGCTCGCCCACGGGGACGATCCCCGCGGCGTCGAGCGCGTCCGAGTACCAGGCGCCGAGAGAGGAGCGGACGGTCTCCTCGAGCACCGCCTCGCGGCCGATTCGCCGCATGACGACCGGCGCGGGGACCTTGCCCTTGCGAAAGCCCGGTACGCGCAGGTCGCGCCCGAGTTCGCGCGCGGTGCGCTCGAGGCGGCGCTCGACCTCCTCGGGGGGCACCTCAGCCTCGACGCGGACGCGGGAATCCTCCAGCGGGGTGACAGAGGTCTTCACGGCGGGGGCCACGAGCGGGGCACGATAGCGTCGGGCCGGTGCTCTCCCGCACCCTCGCCTGGCTGCTGACGGGGCCGCTCGGGCATCTCCTGGCCGCCGTGATCGACTGGCTGCGGATCGCCCGCAAGGTGCTGGCGGCGCGACTACGGGGACGACCCGTGGAGTGGTGATCCCCCCGGGCGGTGGACCCGTTCAGGGCGGTTTCAGCGCGCGCGCGTGAATGTGTCGGGGTGACGCGGTCCGTGTCCGCCGCGCCCGCCATGCCGGGAGCGCGGACTTCCCTCCTCCTCCCACGTACCGTAGTCGCGCGAGACGGGTGACGGGTACTAGCTTGGGTCCCGTGGCCTCCTCCGTGCTCGTCGTCGAGGACGACGCCGACCTGCGCTCGGTGCTTCGCCGCGCCCTGCGCGAGGCCGACTTTGATGTCGCCGCGGCCCACGACGGGACGGAGGCGCTGCGCGCCGCGCGGACCAGTCCGCCCGACCTGCTGATCCTCGACATAGGGTTGCCGGACGCCGACGGCCGCGACGTCTGCCAGGCGCTCCGCTCGCAGGGGATGACCGCCCCGGTCCTCTTCCTCACCGCGCGCGACGCGCTGACCGACCGCATCTCCGGGTTCGCCGCCGGCGGCGACGACTACCTGACGAAGCCCTTCCACGTCGACGAGCTGATCGCCCGCGTGGGCGCGCTGCTGCGCCGCTCGGGCAGCGACCCGGCGACCACCGTCGGCGATCTCCGCCTCGATCCGATCACCCACGGCGCGGAGTCCGGCGCGCAGCGGGTCCCGCTCACCCCGACCGAATTCCGCCTGCTCGCCGCGCTCGCCGCCAAGCCGGGCACGGTCGTGCGGCGGGCCGAGCTCGTGCGCGTGGGCTGGCCCGCCGGAGCGATCGTCCATCAGAACACCCTCGACCAGTACCTCGCCCGTCTGCGCCGCAAGCTCCGCGAGCTGGGGACCGAGGTCGCGATCGAGACCTCCCACGGGGTCGGCTACACGCTGCGATGAGCCGGCTCCGCACGCTCCGCGGGCGGCTCGCCGCGCTGGCGTTCGCGGGGGCTGTCGTCGCGGTGGCCGTCCCCGTCGTCGCCTTCAACCTCCTCTTCGACACGAACCTCCGCGGCGACCTGAACTCGCGGCTGCGCGCGCAGGCCGAGGCCGCCTCGACCACGATCGGGACCGAGGGCGGGCGCATCGAGGTCCGCGAGTCGCCGAGCGTGATCGACGCGCAGGTGTGGGTCTTCGCGGGCCGGCGGGATGTCCTGCGCCCCCGCGACTCGCCCGAGGTGCAGGCCGGGGCCGCGGCGCTGGCCGGGCAGAGCGACGTGTTCGCCACCGTCGAGTCGCGCGAGGTCCGCCTCTACGCGCTCGGGGTGAGAAGCGGGCGCCGGCAGCTGGGAACGGTGGTCGTGGCGCAGTCGCTGGCCCCCTACGACCACGCCTCCGACGTGGCGCTCGTCGGCAGCGCCGCGCTGGCGCTCGCGCTCCTCTCCTTCGTCTCCGGCGTGACCTGGTTCGCCCTCGGGCGGGCGCTCGCGCCGGTCGAGGAGATGACGCGCTCGGCCGCGGCGTGGAGCGAGGGGGACCCCGAACGCCGCTTCGGCGCCGCCCCCCGGCCCGACGAGCTCGCCCGTCTGGCCCGGACCTTCGACGGGCTGCTCGACCGACTGGCCGCGGGCCTCAGGCACGAGCAACGGCTCTCCAGCGAGCTCTCCCACGAGCTGCGCACGCCGCTGGCGCGCATCATCGCCGAGATGGACATGCTCCAGCGCCGCGAGCGCCCGGCCGACGAGCGCCGCGAGGCCTACGGGTCGATCGCCCGCGCGGCGGAGCAGATGAGCCGCATCCTCGAAACGCTCATGACCGCGGCGCGCGCCGAGTCGAGATCGACTCCGCGGGGGCGCACCGACCTCGTCGCCGCGCTCGGCGAGCTGGCCGCGGACTGGCGCGGCACCTTCGCCGAGGACGGCGCCGAGCTCGAGCTGCGGGTCGAGGAGTTTCCGCTCGTCGCCGGCGTCGACGCCGCCGTGCTCGAGCGCGTCGTGGCGCCGTTGCTCGAGAACGCCCGGCGCCACGCGCGCGAGCGCGTGGTGCTCGGCGCCCGGCGGGAGAACGGCGGCGCCTGCGTGACCGTCCGCGACGACGGCGACGGCATTCCGCGCGAGGAGCGCGAGCGCATCTTCGAACCCGGCGTGCGCGGCGAGGAGGCGGGAGACGGCGCCGGCCTCGGCCTCGCCCTCTCCCGCCGCCTGGCCCGCGCCGCCGGGGGCGACGTCGTCGCCGGCGAGGCGGACCCCGGCGCGCTCTTCACCGTGCACCTCCCGGCCTAGCCGGGGCGCCTCTGGCTCCTCAGCGCAGGATGCCGGTGTGGCCGAGGGAGTAGCGGCCGGGCTGGGGCCAGACGCACAGGCCGTGAGGACCACTGCCTACGGGTATCCGGTGCAGCAGCCGGCCGGTGACCGTCGAGATCGCGTAGACCTCGCCGTCGTAGCGGCCCGAGAGCCACAGCACGCGTCCGTCGGCCGACACGCCGCCCATGTCGGGGCTGGTGCGGCCGGGCAGCCGCCAGCGCGCCACGGGCCGCCGCGTGCGGAAGGAGATGACGGTGATCTGCCCCGCCTGGCGGTCGGAGACGAAGAGCCGGCGCGCGTCCCGGCTCGGATAGAGGCCGTGCGCGCCCGCGCCGGTGCGCACGAAGCCCTCTCGGCGCCGCGCCTGCCCGTCGATCAGCCAGACCCCGCCCCGGGCCATGTCGGCGACGTAGAAGGTGCGGCCGTCGGGGGAGAGCTTCACGTCCTGGGGCATCGAACCGGGCGTGAGCGGGATCGAGCGCACGACCCGCTCCTCGCGGAGGTCGACGACGATCATGCGCCCGGAGAACTCGCAGGAGACGAGCGCGAGCCGCCCGTCGGCGGTCATGTCCATGTGGTCGACCCCCGCGCAGGTCGGCACGCTCAGGCGATGGCGGAGCGCCATCGTCTGCGGGTCGCGGAAGTCGAGCGCGCGCTGGGCCTCGGCCACGACGATCGCGCGCGTCCCGTCGGGGGTGAAGTAGAGGTTGTAGGGATCGGCGACGGGCACCGGCTTGCCGGGCGCGCCGGTGACCGGGTCGATCGGGGTCAGGTCGTTGCCCTGATCGTCGCTCACCCACAGGGTCCGCAGATCCCACGACGGGGTGACGTGCTGCGGGAGCTGGCCCACGGCGAAGTGACGGATGATCTTGAACGTCCGCGGCGAGATCTCATCGACGGTGTTCGAGCCCGAGTTGGGGACGTAGATGCGGGAGGGGACATCGGCGGTGACGGGCGAGAAGCGGCCGGGTGCCTCGGCGGCGTAGACGTTTGCGGGGTCGAGGAGCGGCGGCACGCGGCCGGGAGCGAGGCCGGCCGGCTTGAGCGCCTTGGGCGCGGCCGTCTCCGGGGTGAGCCCGAGGATCCCGTCGTGGACCTGCCCGGCGGGATCGCGGCCGCCGAAGACGAGGATCCGCCCGCCGAGCGTCGCCGCGCCCGTGTCGGAGAGCGGCTGGGGCAGGCGGCCGGCGCGGTCAAGCGAGCCGGTGGCCGGGTCGAGGGCGAGGATGCTCGAGGTCTGCGAGGCGAGGTCGGCGCCCCGCCCGCCGACGATGAACACCCGGCCGCCGAGCGTCGCCGCCGCCGCGTGGGTCAGCGGCGCGGGGAGGAGCCCGAGCTTCGACACCCTGCCGGTCGCGGGGTCGAAGGAGAGGATCTCGCGCCGCGCGGTCGTGCCCGACGTGCCGCCGGCGATGATGATCCTCCCGCCGGCGGCGCTCACCGCCGCGTAGCGGAGCGGCCGCGGCAGGCGGCCGGCGACGCGCGGGGGCCGGCCGGGGGTGAAGGCGACGATCGTGGCCAGGGGCCGCGTGCCCGTGTAGCCCCCGATGACGTAGGCCGTGCCCCCGAGGGCGACGGCCTGCACGTCTGAGGCGCCGACCGGCAGCCGGCCCGCGGGCTGCGCCTGGCCGCCGGCGACGAGGCGCACGACCTGGTCGCTCGTCGCGCCCGCGTCGCCACCGCCGAAGACGTAGGTCTCGGTGCCGAGCGGGGCCGCGCCGAGGTCGTGCAGCGCGCGGGGGAGCGAGCCGTCGACCCGCGCGCGATGACCGGTGACGCGGACGACGGAGGAGACCGAGGCGTCGGCGCTGTCGAGCCCGCCGGCGAGGAGCGCCGAGGCGCCGCGGACCGCGACCGCCGGGAGCTGGACCGGCGCGGGCAGGCGCCCGATGACCGTGGCGCGCAGACGGGCGGGCGCCGCGGGCCGGCCGGCGCCGGCGGTGCCGGAGGCGGGCGGGCGGGAGCGGGCGCCCCCGGCGGCGTTCCCCGCGCCGCCGGGGTGTGCGCTTCCGGCTCCCCCGCACCCGGTGAGCGCGGCGGCGGCGAGGGCCAGGACCGCCCAGGGCCGCGCACGGAGCGAGGACTTCAGCACCTCCGGAGTGTGCCCCATCGGGATGATCGGAGTCTGAACGTCGGCGCCGACTACCGTCGCCCGCCGTGCGCACGCTCTCCCTTCCCGCCGCGCGCCGGATCGCGCTGGCCGCGCAGGGATTCGCCGAGCCTCGCCCCGACCACGTGACGATGCGCCAGCTCCAGCGGGCGATCGACCGGATCGGCGTCATCCAGATCGACTCGGTCAACGTGCTCGCGCGGGCCCATCTGCTCCCCCTCTTCAGCCGCCTCGGGCCCTACGACCCAGCGCTGCTCACCCGCGCCGCCGAGCGGCGCCCACGGCGCCTCGTCGAGTACTGGGCCCACGAGGCGTCGTTCGTGGCCCCCGCGACCCATCGCCTCCTGCGCTGGCGGATGGCCGAGGCCGATGACGCGGCCTGGGGCGGCATGCGCCGCGTGGCGCGCGAGCACCCCGCGCTCGTCCAGGCCGTCCTCGCCGAGGTCGTCGCGTGCGGGCCGGTCACCGCCGTCGAGCTCGAGGCCGCGCTCGCCCACGTCGCCCCGGCCTCCGCGCGGGACTGGGGCTGGAACTGGAGCCTCGTCAAGACCGCGCTCGAGTGGCTCTTCTGGAGCGGGCGGGTCGCCGCCGCCGGGCGCACGAGCCAGTTCGCCCGGCGCTACGACCTCCCCGAGCGCGTCCTTCCCCCCGAGGTCCACTCCGCCCCCGACCCCACCCCGGAGGAGGCGGCGCGCGCGCTCGTCACGATCGCCGCGCGGGCTCACGGCGTCGCCACCGAGCCGGCCCTGAGGGACTACTTCCGCCTGCGCCCCGCGCGCTCCCGGGCGGCGGTGGCCGAGCTCGTCGCCGCCGGCGAGCTCGAGCCGGTCGCGGTCGCAGGTTGGCGCCGGCCCGCCTACATGCACCCGGCGGCGCGCCACCCGCGCCGCGTCGAGGCCCGCGCGCTGCTCGCGCCCTTCGACCCGCTGGTATGGGAGCGCGCCCGCACCGAGGCGCTCTTCGGCTTCCGCTACCGGCTGGAGATCTACGTGCCCGCCGCGCGCCGCGTACACGGCTACTACGTCCTGCCCTTCCTGCTGGGCGACGCGCTCGTGGCCCGCGTCGACCTGAAGGCCGATCGCGAGGACGGGATCCTGCGCGTGCGGGCGGCCCACGCGGAGCCGGAGGCGCCCGCCGCGACGGCCTCAGAGCTCGCGGCCGAGCTCTTCCTGATGGCGGGCTGGCTCGGGCTTCAGGGCGTCGCCGTCGAGCCGGCCGGCGACCTCGCGCCGGCGCTCGCACGGGCGGTGTAGGTCCTCCGCGTCACCGGCCCCCCTCCTCCGAGGCCTCGGTCGGCTCCCCGCGCCGCTCCTGCACGATCTCGGCGAGCATGAACTCGAGGCTCTCCACGAGCGCGAAGACGAGCGAGGCGCCGAGCGCCGCGGCGAACCACGCGATCCCGCCGCCGAGGATCGACGCGAGCCCGCGCGCGGCGGCGATCGCGAGCCCGACCGAGATGAACGCCAGCGCGGTGCCGAGCGTGATGACCTGATCTGAGCCCTCGTCGAGCGGTTCGCGGAAGCCGTGCGAGACGAGGCCCTCGAGACCGCTGAAGGCGACGACCGCGCCCATGCCGAAGAGGAGCAGGTCCTCGAAGTCCGGCGCGCCGCGCGCGAGCTGGGTGGCCCCGAAGCTCGCGGTGATCGTGACCGAGTAGCCGAAGGCCGTGGCGTTGCCGTGCAGCGACCCGCGCAGGCCATCGACCAGGCGCACCCGCAGGCTCTTGCGCCCGCCCTCGCCGTCGGAGCGCTGCTCTTCGGCCATGCTCGTCCGGTTCGACGCGCGCGGCGGGATTCCCCCGCGCCGCCTCGGGGCCCCCCTAGGAGCGGATGGTCACGGGCGAGCCGAGCGGGACCTGGCGCGCGAGGCGGGTGATCGCGTCGTTGCGGACGCGGATGCACCCGTGGGAGACGTCCTGGCCGAGCGCCGAGGGGGCGTTCGTGCCGTGGATACCGATCTGGCCGTCACCGCCGGCGAAGCTCGTGAGCACGCTGGAGTAGGCGGAGAGCCCGAAGGCGTAGGGGCCGTAGAAGCCGTCGCGGTTCGGGGGTCGCAGGAGGTCAGCGACGAAGTAGCGCCCGTGCGGCGTCGGCGTGACGGCGCGCCCCGTGCCGATGCTCGTATCGAGGATCCTGCGCCCGCTGCGCCAGGCGATCAGGCGATGGGAGCGCAGGCGGACCTCGAGGGTGTAGGAGGTGATCGCGAGCCGCAGCTCCCGGGCGCGGACCCACGCCTTGGCGCGATCGGGCCGGACGGGGAGGAAGACCTGCACCCAGCCGCGCTTCTGCCCGGCCACGAGGAAGACGAGCGGAGCGTGGTGGTTGGCTACGGGCAGGCCCTGCAGCACGCGTCCACCGCCCCGCTGACCCGGCTTCTCGTACAGGTGCACCGAGCCTGTCCGGGCCCGGCCCACGAGGGACTGCCCGTGCCCGAGCCGGCGCGAGATGACCTTCGCCCGGTCGAACCGGTGCGCCGACGGGCGAGCGGACGGGAAGCCCGCCAGCGAGCCGGGCGCGCCGCCGCCGCCGCCCCCGCCCGAGGAGGAGAGCGCGGCGCGAGCGCTGAGCGCCACCGCCGCCGAGATCAGCAGAAGGCCGATCCCGGCGACGGTCCGGACGGGAATGGACCGGGGCAGGCGCACGTCGCGAGCGGGGCTCTAGCCCGTCATCGACGGCTGGCCGCTCGTCGAGCCGCCCGCCGAGGCGGCGCCCGCCGAGGTGATGAACCCGGTGCCCTGGACGGCCTGCAGCACCTCGGACATCGAGGCCGCGGGCTGGAACGCGTCCGGCGCCGGCGTCCCGTTCTGGCCCTTGGAGATGATGTTCGCCATCCACGAGGCGTGGCGCGCCTCGACCGGCAGGATCGACGCCGCCGCCGCCAGCACCGGCTTGGCCTTGATGTTGCCGGCTTGGCCGAGGTAGGCCTTGACGCCGGTGTTCTCGAGCACGAGCGAGGTCTGCTGGAAGCTCGACTGGTTGCTCGTGGTGCCCTTGAAGTTGAACGAGGGCTTCTTGACGGCCTTCGACCCGAGGGTCTTCTTGAGCGCGGCGACATGGGCGTTCTCATCTCCGGCGACATCCTTGGCGAACGTCGCCGTCTCGCCGGAGAGCGCCTTCTTCGAGACCGCCTCGTTGTAGAACGTCGACTCGAGGTACTCGAGCGTCAGCGCGAAGTTGAGGATGTTGATGTCCCCCTGCGAGACACCGCCCGCGGCCATGGCCTGGGAGAGCGGGCCCGCGGTGGCGAACACGAGGCCGCCGCCGGCGAAGGCGCCCGCGCGGCGCAGGAACGACGAGCGGGTCTGACCGTCGACGCGGGACGCGGCCTCCTCGAGCGCGCCGTCGCGATCGAGCTCGGCGAACGTGGGAATGAGATCTGAGCTGTTCATGGGATTCGGGTTCCTTGTCCGTAGAGGTGGGTTCAGCCCTTGATGAAGCCGGTCTGCTTGACCGCGGCCAGGACCTCCGACATCGACTTCGGGGGGCTGAAGGCGTTCGGGGCGGGCGACGGGTTCGAGCCCGCGCCGTTGATGTCCCGGATCCAGGCGGCGTGGCGCGCCTCGACGGGCAGGATCGAGCCGGCGGCCATGAGCACGGCCGGCGTCTTGATCGCCGTGGCCTGGCCCTGGTAGGCCGAGACGCCGGTGTCCTCAAGGAGCTGCGAGGTGGCGGCGAACTTCTTCCTGTCCCCTGTCGTGCCCTTGAAGTCGAACGTCGGCTTCTTGCCCGCGGCCGACCCGAGCGCCTTCTGCAGCGCCTCGACGTGCGCGGTCTCGTGCGCGGCGACCGTGGTGGCGAACACCTTGAGCGAGCCGTCGAGCTTGCCCTTGGCGAGCGCCTCGCTGTAGAACGCCGCCTCGAGGTACTCGAGCGTCAGCGCGTAGTTGAGGATCTTGACGTCGCTCTTCGGCGTCGCCGCTCCGGCGAAGGCGAGGGGCAGGCCGCCGATCAGGGCGCCGCCGCCGACGAAGGCGCCGGACCACTTGAGGAAGGAGGCGCGATCAGAGACGCTCTCCGCCGCCTCACGCAGCGCGCCATCGGTATCGAGCTCTTCGAGCGTCGGAACGTCGGGGTCGTATCCGGCCATGGTCATTCTCCTTCTCTCTGGTCAGCGCACGACGACGGTGCCGTGCATGAACGGGTGAAAATCGCAGTGGTACTTGAACGTGCCGGCCTTCGAGAACTTGATCGTCTTCGTGTCCCCCTGCTGGAGATTGCCGGTGTCAAAGCTCCCCTTGCCGGCCGAGGCCGTGTGGTTCGACGAGTCCGTGTTCTTCCAGGTGACCGACTGCCCGGCCCTGACGGTGATGGTCTTCGGCTTGTACTTGAAGTCGGCGATCGTCACCTTGGTCCCGCCCCCGGAGGCGGTGGAGGAGCCCTTCTTCGACGTGGGAGTCGTCTTGGCCGGCGTGGACGTGGTCTTGGCCGAGGAGCTCGAACCCGAGGAGCCCGACGAGGACGGGCTCGACTTCGAGGAGGAGGAGCCGCACCCGGCGAGGAGGACGAGGCCCAGCACAGCGGCGATCGTGGTGAGACGTGCGGACATGTCGAGGTGTTCGCGGGACACCGTCCCTCCGGATCACCTGTGGGCGATGGCGCTCACCGGGCCCGCGTGGCGTACTGGATGATCGAGCGGTCGATCAGCCACTCCACCGGCGCGCGGTCGTCGGTGAGCAGGGTCCCGCCGGCCAGCGGCGGCGCGAGGCGGGAGGCGAGCATCACGCCGGGCAGGCGCAGCGGCGGCGCCAGGGCGGGGACCGCCCGTCGCAGACGGGCGGCGGACACCGACCGCCCGGCGATGAGCAGCGTGTTGGTCCGGCGCACGGGGTCTCGCCGCACGACCCCGAAGACGGTCCGGATGGTCCGGGTCAGCGCCCGCTCGAGTGTCTCGGATCCGACGGGGTGCCCCACGTTGATGAGGAGCACCCCGCCCGGGGTGAGGTGGGAGCGCACGAGCGCGAAGAACTCCCGCGTCGCCAGGTAGAACGGGACGTAGGGCTGGCGGTAGGCATCGACGAAGATTGCGTCGTAGCGCGTCTTCGAGGCACGCAGGAAGGGCCGGGCGTCGGCGGTGACGAAGCGCAGTCGCGGGCCCCGGAGGTCGAAGTAGCGGCGGCCGATCTCGGTCAGGCGACCGTCGATCTCGACGGCGTCGACCGCCGTGCGCGGGTAGAAGTGCCCGTAGGCCCGCGCGGTCGTGCCCGCGGCGTCCCCGAGGATGGCGACGTTGCGCGGCGGGGAAGGGAGCGCCGCGAGCGGGCCGAGCAGGAAGTCGTCCCAGTAGTCCCCCGTCAGGTAGCGCCCGGGCCGGTAGACGGAGTGCACGGCGAGCCCCTCGTTCAGCTCGAGCCGGCGCGTGCCGTCGGGGGCCTTGACGACCCGCGCGTACTGGTAGGGGGTCTCGGTCTCGTAGATGACCTTCCCGTCGATCGAGTTGGTCCGGATCGGGCCGAGTGGCAGGGCGAGGAGCCCGAGGACCGCGGCCGGCGCCAGCAGCGCCGCGCGCGCGAGGCCGAGCCCGGCCGTCAGCGTCAGGACGAGCGCGAAGATGAGGAACGTGCGGTGGGTGCCGACGAACGGGACCAGCAGCAGCGCGGCCAGGAACGTGCCGAAGAGCGAGCCGGCCGTCGAGATCGCGAACAGCCGCCCGGATACGGCGCCGGCGCGCTCGACGTCCTGCACCGAGAGCCGGACGGCGTAGGGCGAAACCGCCCCGAGCAGCAGGACGGGCCCGGCGATCAGCACCGAGACCGCGGCCAGCGACCCGAGCGCCGCCCCGGCCGAGATCGAGTTGAGCGCCCCGACGGCGACCTCCAGCACCGGCTGGGAGGCGAAGGGGGTCGCGGCGAGGAGCAGCCCGGCGGCGAGGACGAGGCGCCGGAGCCCGCGCAGGGTGGGATGGCGGTCGGCCAGCCGCCCTCCCCACCAGTAGCCGATCGAGAGCGCCAGGAGCACGGTGGCGATCGTGTTGGCCCACACGATCGTCGAGGCGCCGAAGTAGGGCGCCACGAGCCGCGCCGCGGCGATCTCCGTGCCGAGACTGCAGGCGCCGACGACGAAGACGACGAAGCGGAGCTGGGCGAGCGGGCGGCGGGTGCCGGCGTCCGCGCCGGTGCGGCGGCGGCGGAGAACCCGGGGACGCGTGGCTACGGCCATGCGGGAGATCGCGGAGGAGGCGCGCCGCGGGCGATCCGCTCAGGCTGACCCGCGGAGATCAGCGCCGCGTCGAGATCCGCCCAGAGATCCTCCACGTCCTCGCAGCCCACGCTCAGGCGGATGAGACCCGGCGGGATGTGGTCCTGGCCTGGGTGCGCGCCGCGCCGCTCCATCGTCGTCTCGACGCCCCCGAGGCTCGTGGCGTGGCGGATCACGCGCGCGCCCGCGCAGGCCCGGTCGGCGGCTTCGGTATCCGCGAGCTCGAAGGAGACGACGGCGCCCGTGCCCGGGTAGCGCACGCGCGTCACGGCCGCGTGGTGGGCGAGCCGTTCGGCCAGCGCCGCCGCGCTCGCCGAGGCGTGGCGCAGGCGCAGCGGCAGCGTGCGGGCGCCGCGCAGCGCGAGGAAGCACTCGAGCGTCCCCGGGGTCGCCCCCGCCAGCCCGCGCGCGCCGCGCAGGCGTTCGACCTCGGCGGGGTCGGCGGCGACGGCCACCCCGAGCAGGAGGTCCGAGTGCCCGCCGATGAACTTCGTCGCCGAGTGCACGACCACGTCGGCCCCGAACGCGAGCGGCCGCTGCCCGAGCGGCGTGGCGAAGGTGTTGTCAACGACCACGCGCGTCCCCGCGCGCCGGGGCGCGGCGCAGATCCCCGCGACGTCCGCGACCTCGAGGAGCGGGTTCGAGGGGGATTCGACCCACAGCAGGTCGGCTTCCTGAGCTCGGGCGACCCAGTGCGGGTCCACCACCGGGAGGCGCTCGACCCTCCAGCCGTGATCGCGCGCGCCGGCCGCGGCGAGGCCGGCCACGCCCTGGTAGCAGTCCTCACCGAGCACGAGGTGCGCCCCGCTCCGGAGCTGCCCGAGGACCGCCGCGCACGCCGCCATCCCCGAGGCGAACGCGACGGCGCTCCCGCCCTCGAGCCCGCCGATCAGCGCCTCGAAGGCCTCCCAGCCCGCGGTCGCCTCGTTGCGGCTGTACATCCGCTCGGCGCCGAGGACGAAGGTCGAGGCGGGCACGAGCGGCGTGTTCAGCGGCTCACCCGGCCCGTCAGGGCGCCCGCCCACGACGGCCCAGGTCTCGGGCGACATGTCCCCGGGCCGCAGCACGGACCCCACGGTAGTCAGGCGCGCCGACCGGCTCAGCGGGTGAAGAGCCCGGCGTAGGCCGGGTCTCGGACGGGTTGCCGCGCGACCCCCGGTGCAGCGTGCTCTCGTTCATGTTCCGGCAGAGCGTTCTGCGCCAGGTTCGCTTCCGGTGCTCGGCGTCGTCCTGGCTCTCGCCCGGCGACACTGCGACGCGGCTCATCGCGCCGTCGGCCCCCACCACGGACCGGCCGGCGATCGACGAGCCGTCGACGAGCTCGACGCACAGCTCGGTACGCCGGCGATCCGGCCGTGGGCGGCGCGCCCGCGCCCAGCGGGAGACGGCGCGACGGCGCAATCCTGACACCAGCGGACGCCGCGGGGATCGAGCGGTCAGCAGGGAGCCCGGTCTCTACACGTTCTGCTCACTGCCCGAGCCACGGATTCCGTGGCACGACTGTTGGCGACCGAGATCGTCATCCGCAAGTGCTGTCCCATCGGACCGCCGCTCGCGAGGAGGAGTAGCAGCGCCCCGTCGAACGGTCACGGGATCGGCAGGGGCGATAGACCGAGCAGCCACCACAGCGGCGTCGGGATCCGGTCGTCCCGCGCCAAGAGCCTGACAGCGCCATCGCCCGACCGAAGCGCCGCGACAACGATCTCATAGACGCGATCCCCGAAGGAAAGATGAACGCCTGAAATGTCTATCATGTGTTCCTATGAGCCACGGCGTTGCAGGCCACACGCCCACTCCCGAGATCGATGCGGAGCTCGCGCGTGTGGTCGCCGAGCGGATGCAGATGCTGGCCGCGCCGTCCAGAGTGCAGATCCTCGGTCGTCTGAAGCAAGGAGCGTGCTCGGTCGGGGTGCTCGCCGAGGCTGTTGGGATGGAGTCCTCCGCCGTCTCACATCAGCTTCGGGCGCTGCGCCACCTGGGGTTGGTGATCGGCGAGCGTCGCGGCAAGCATGTCGTCTACGGGTTGCATGACACCCATGTCGCGGAGCTACTCGATCAAGCCGTCTTCCACGTCCAGCATCTCACCCTCGGCGCGCGAGACCTGATCCCGATCCCGGCAGAGACCTCGTGAGCGCTCACGCCAGCGAGCACCCGTCGGAGGGACATGACCACGACGGTCACGGGCACGGCCACAGCCACGGGTTGGTCGACCGCTCCGTCCTCCGGTCGAAGGATGGCCTGAAGACGGTGGGCTTCAGCCTCGGGGTGCTGCTCCTGACCTCGATCGCGCAGGGCTTTATCTTCGTCGCCACCGGCAGCGTCGCGCTGCTTGCCGATCTCATCCACAACTTCGGTGACGCGCTCACTGCGATCCCCTTGGGGATCGCGTTCCTCCTGCGCTCGTTCGTCGCCGAGAAGCGAGCGGGCTACTTCGTCGTGGCGACGATCTTCGTGAGCGCGTGTGTCGCCGCGATCGAAGCGGTCAACCGCCTCATCCATCCCCAGCACATCGGTCAGCTCGGCGTGCTCGCGGCGGCCGGCGTCATTGGGTTCGTCGGAAACGAGATCGCCGCTCAGGTCCGCCTCCGGGCGGGACGGCGGCTGAACAGCCCCGCGCTCGTGGCCGACGGCTATCACGCCCGTACGGATGGGTTTGTTTCCCTTGCCGTGGTGGCGAGCGCCGGTTTCGTCGCTCTCGGCCTCACCCCCGGCGACCCGATCATCGGGCTGGTCATAACCCTCGTGATCCTGCGCATCACGTGGCAGTCGATTCAGACGATCAGGACCGACCCCGGCCTGCCGTCCGAGTCTGTTGTCCACGAGGGCGAAAACGTGGGGGCAGGCGGCGGGAGTCGCAGCGAGACGGATGAGAGTGAGCGCGAGCACGGACACGCGCGCGTCCGCTGAGCCGCCACCGACGCGGCGACCGTGCGCGGGGCGGCCGCCGGGTCCGGTGCGCTCAACTCACGCGAGGCGCAACGCTGCCCGGGAATTGGACGAGGTTGGCGCTGGCGCAAAGTGGCGCCGGAGCTCGCGTAGCCGTTCTTCGCGGTCTCCTCGAACGCCATCCCATGGAGATGCATCGAGTGGGACAGGTTCGAGGCGTTGTAGAGCCGGATCCGGACACGGTCGCCGCGATGGATGGTCAGCGCTCCGCCCGAGGCGTCTCCGGTCTTGCCGTTGATCGTCGAGAACGGGAAGCCTCCGGTCCCCGGGGGAAGGAGGCGACGAGGCCGCCCTCGGCGGGCGGCGCGAACTGCTGGAGGACCATGGCGAAGTCCTCGTTGACCTTCTCGCGGGCCGGCTCGCGGCGCGGCAGCACGATGAGGAACCCGTCCCGGCCCCGCAGCTCCTGCACCGCGGAGTCGGTGTGCGAGTGATAGGCGAACGTACCTGCCCGCCGGAGCTTGTCCAGAACGCTGAAGAGCTCGCGCTCTGGGCGGCCGAGCCGCCGCGTGAGCCCCGTGAACCTCCAGATCTCGCAAAGTTTGACGCCCCGATCGATGCCCCGGCCTTTCCGGTAGCGACCGAACAGGCCGATCTGCAGGAATTCCTGAGGGTGAGCGAGGGGACTCGAACCCCCGACCGCCTGGACCACAACCAGGAGCTCTACCAGCTGAGCTACGCCCACCAAGCTGAGCGGGCGAGTCTAGCCCTAGCGCGCCTTGGAGGTGTTGAGTTCCACGGCGGCGCGGATGAGCGCCGTGAGCGCCTGCTCGTCGATCTCGTCGCCCTCGTGGAAATCGATGGCCCGCCGGGTGCTTCCCTCGAGGCTCGAGTTGAAGAGGCGCGAAGGGTCGTCCAGCGAGGCGCCCTTGGCGAAGGTCATCTTCACGCGGGTCTTGTAGCTCTCGCCGGTGCAGATGATCCCGTCGTGGTACCAAGTCGGAACGCCCCGCCACTTCCACTCCTCGACCACGTCGGGGTCGGCCTGCTTGACGAGCCCTCGGATCCGGGCGAGCGTCTCGCCCCGCCAGTCGCCCAGCTCCTCGATCCTCTTGTCGATCAGCCCCGAGGGGGAGTCTCCTTCGGTCGCTTGTTTCGAGTCGCTCTTCTTTATGATCGTCCTCGCTTTCTCGTCGGCGCTTGTCGGAGGGAACCAGTGCCCTCGGCAGGACTCGAACCTGCGACCCGCTGCTTAGAAGGCAGCCGCTCTATCCAGCTGAGCTACGAGGGCGTCGCGCGAAGGGTAAGCGGGAACGCGGCGAACGGCGGGCCTCCGCGCTTAGACTCGCTGCCCATCGGGGTGTAGCTCAGCCTGGTAGAGCACCGGATTTGGGGTTCGGTGGCCGCCGGTTCAAATCCGGCCACCCCGACTGACCTCAGGCGAGATCGAGCACGAGCGCCAGCGCCTCGTCGACCGCCCCGATCTCCGCGACCGAGAGATGCCCGACCTTCCGGCCGAGGGAGCGGGCGTCGACCGCGCCGGCCATCTCGCAGAGGACGAGCGTCGGCTCGCCGAGCGCGATCTCGGGATGGAAGCTCGCCGGAGGCGCCGAGGTGGAGGTGGGACAGGCGATGAGGGAGGAGAGCGCAAGCAGATCATCGGCCTGGACGATCACCCCGTAGCGGCGTCCGTGCTGAACCCTCCCGCGGCCGCGCGGAAGCGCGAGGGCGTGGACATCACCCCGGACCACGCAGATCCTCCATGAGCGCCGCCACCTCGCCGGCCTCTCGCACGTAGGCGGGATCGCCCATGAGACGCCGGGCCTCGGCCGCGAGCCCGGCCCTTCGGCGCTCGCGCTCGGCCGTCTCGGCGATCGCTCGGCGCGCGGCCTCGGCGCGGCTGATCCCGCGACGCTTGGCGATCTCGTCGAGCGCCCGCAGGCCGTCTGACCCGAGGCGCAGCGAAACCGGCGGGGGAGCGGGAGCCACGCCCGCTACCGTAGCGCAGATCGCACTACATGACCCCGTGCGCGCCCGCTCCCCCCGGCTCGGCTACGCCCTCGCCGCGACGGCGGCGACGCTGTGGGCGCTGAACGGCGCGCTCTCGCGCCTCCTGCTCGACGACGGGATGCCGGCGCTCCGCCTGGCGCAGCTCCGGGCCGCGGTGACAGCGGTCGTGCTCATCGTCGTGCTCGGGATCGCCCGGCCGCGGCTTCTGCGGATCCGACGGGCCGACCTGCCCCGCTTCGCGCTGCTCGGGATCGCCGGCCTCGCGCTCAACAACGCCCTGTACTTCGTCGCGCTCCACCGGCTCGAGGTCGGCGTGGCGCTCGTCATCGAGTACCTGGCGCCCCTGTGGCTGCTGGCCTGGCTGCGCCTCGCCTACGGCCGGCGGATGCCCGCGGGCGTCTGGGTCGCGGCCGGGCTCTCGCTCGCGGGGTGCGTGCTCGTCGTCCGCGCCTACGCGCCCGGCGCGCTCGACGGCGGCGGGATCCTCGCCGCGCTCGCCTGCGGGATCGCCTACGCCTTCTACATCTTCCTCGGCGAGCGCTCAGGCCACACCTACGAGGCGGCGACCACCGTCACCTACGGCTTCCTCTTCGCCTCGCTCTTCTGGCTCGTTGCCGAGCCCGCGTGGAGCTTTCCGTTCCGTCTGCTCAGCACGCCCGGGCACCTCGCCCTCGCGCTGTACATCGGGCTGCTGGGGACGCTCGTGCCGTTCCTGTGCATGGTCGGCGCCGTGCGCCATGTGCCCTCGGCCCGCGCCGCGGTCGTCGCCACCCTCGAGCCGGTGCTCGCCGCCGCCTTCGCCTGGCCGATCCTCGGCCAGGCGCTCTCCGCCGTGCAGATCGCGGGCGGCGCGCTCGTCGTCGCCGCCGTCGCGTGGGTGCAGCTCCGCTCCCCCATCGCCGACGCCGAGACCGCGCCCGCCTACTCGCGGTAGGGTGCCGCCGCCGTGGCCGAGATCGCCCCGCTCCGAGCGCTGCACTACGACCCGGAGGTCGCCGGGCCGCTGCACGACCTGTGGGCGCCGCCCTACGACGTGATCGACGCGGAGTACCGCGCCGAGCTGGCCGCCCGCTCCCCCCACAACGCCGTGCGGATCGACCTGCCCGAGGGAGAGGACCCCTACGCGAGCGCCGCCGCCGAGCTCGCGCGCTGGCGCGAGGAGGGCGCCGTGGTCCAGGACGACGAGCCCGCCATCTGGGCGCTCGAGCAGGCCTACCGCGGGCCCGACGGCCGCGGGCTCGTGCGCCGGGGGCTCTTCTGCCGGGTGCGCGTCGAGAACTACGGCGCCGGACGGATCCGCCCGCACGAGCGCACGCACCCAGGCCCCAAGGAGGACCGCCTCCGCCTGACCCGCGCGACCGAGGCCAACCTCTCCCCCATCTTCTCGCTGTTCGCCGACGCGGAGGGCACCGTCGCGGACGCGCTCACTGGGGGGCGCGCCGGCGAGCCGTGGGCCGAGGTGACCGACGACGACGGCAACGCGCATCGCCTGTGGCGCGTGGCCGACCCGGCGCTCGTCGCGCGCGTCACCGAGGGGATCGCGCCCGCCGAGCTGCTGATCGCCGACGGCCACCACCGCTACGAGACCGCGCGCGTCTACGCCGAGGAGGCGGGGACCGAGGCGGCGGGCTGGGTCCTCATGTGCCTCGTCGCGCTCGAGGATCCGGGGCTGACCGTCTTTCCCACCCACCGTCTCGTGCGGGACACGACGCCCGCCCAGCAGGAGGCGCTCGCCGCGGCGCTCCGCCGCGACTGGGAGATCGAGGAGGTTGCCGAGGACGAGCTCGTCCCCGCGCCCGCGGCCGACGGCCGCGTTCGGATCGGCTACGTCGACGCGCACTTCCAGACGCCCTACCGCCTGACCCTCAGGGACCCCGCCACCGCCGCCGCGGCGCTCCCCGATCGCGCCGAGCCCTACCGCCGGCTCGACACGGCGGTGACCGAGGCGCTGCTCCTCAAGGGCCCGCTCGAGCTGACCGACGAGCGGATCGACCACCTCGACGGCCTCGGATACGCGCGCGACACGACACAGGCGATCGAGCTCGTCAGGCGCGGCGAATACGACCTCGGGCTGTTCATGGGCCCGACACCGGTCGAGCGCATCGCCGAGGTCGCCGCGGCCGGCGAGTCGATGCCCCCGAAGAGCACGTATTTCTTCCCCAAGATCCTCACCGGGCTCCTCTTCAACCCGCTCGTCTAGCATGCCGCCGATGAAGGCCATCGCTCGCCGCCAGGACAACTACCGCCACGACATCGTCGTGCGCACCCACCACCTCACGGCCGACGAGCCGGAGGACCAGGGCGGCGAGGACACCGCGCCGAGCCCGCAGGAGCTCCTGGCCGCGAGCCTCGCCTCCTGCACCGCCATCACCATGGAGATGTACGCCAAGCGCAAGGGGTGGGACGTCGGCGGGATCGAGGTCGAGGCGCGGTTCGCGCCGGCCGAGCGCGGCGCCCCGACGAAGTTCGACCTCGTGCTGCGCTTCCCCGAGTCGCTCTCGGCCGAGCAGGTCAAGCGCCTGCAGGTCATCGCCGCCAAGTGCCCCGTGCACCGGACGCTCGACGGCGAGGTCATGTTCAACGAGGCCGTCGAGCGCGTCTGAGCTCCGCGCTCGCCGACCGCCTCGCCCCGCGGCTGATCGCCGCGGAGGACGCGGCCCGGCTGGCCGTCCACGGCCGCACGGACGCCGCCGTCCTCGTCCCCCTGTACACGGACAGAGAGGGAGAGCTGCACGCCGTCTTCACCCGCCGCCGGGAGGATCTGCGCCGTCACGCCGGGGAGATCTCCTTCCCCGGCGGCCGCCAGGACCCGGGCGAATCGCTCTCCGAGACCGCGCTGCGCGAGGCGGAGGAGGAGATCGGGCTCCCGCGGGGCGACGCGAGCGTCATGGGCGCGCTGCAGCCCACGCCGACCATCGTCACGAGCTACGCGATCTATCCCTTCGTGGCCGAGATCGCCGCCGGTCGCGCGTGGACGCTCTCCCCGCGCGAGGTGGCCGAGGTGCTCGAGCTGCGGGTGGCCGACGTGCGCGACGGCTACGCCCGCCGGCGGCTCGTGCGGCGCGGCGTGCCGATCCGCACCGACACCTACACGGTCGGGGAGCACATGATCTGGGGCGCGACGGCGCGCATCGTCGCTGACCTGCTCGAGCGGGTCGCGCCGCTGCTGTGAGGCCGTAAGGACCTGGCACGCGCCCTCCGGTAGCTTCGCGCGGAATGACCGATCCCGCCCTCTCCGCGCTCCTGCTCAACTGCACCCTGAAGAAGTCCCCGGAGGTCTCGAACACCGAGGCCCTGATGGACCGCGTGACCGGAATCCTCGAGGGCCTCGGAGTCTCCTGCGAGACCGTTCGCGCCGTGGACCACCACATCCCCTTCGGAGTCGAGAGCGACCTCGGCGAGGGGGACGAGTGGCCGGGGATCCTGGCCAAGATCGAGGCCGCCGACATCCTCATCATCGGCACGCCGATCTGGTTCGGCGTGCGCAGAGCGTCTGCCAGCTCGTGATCGAGCGGCTGGACGGCACCTACACCTCGACCAACGACGCCGGCCAGTACCCGATGTACAACAAGGTCGCGGGCGTCGTCGTCACCGGCAACGAGGACGGCGCCCACGCCGCCGCGGAGACGACGCTCTTCAACCTCTCCCACCTCGGGTTCACGATCCCGCCCAACGCCGACACCTACTGGGTCGGGGATGCCGGCCCGGGCGCGTCCTACATCGAGGCGGGCGGAGCCGACTCCGCCTACACGCGGCGCACGTCGAGCTGGATGGCCCACAACCTCGTCCACCTCGCGCGGATGCTCAAGGCCAACCCGATCCCCCCGGAGGGGAACACGGTCCCCGGCTAGCGCCCCTGGATGTTCGCCCCGGCCCCGCCGGCGGCCGACTTGAGCCTGTCGAACAGCCCCGAGACCGTGCCGATCGCGCCGAAGGAACCGCCCTTGATGAGCCCGGGCAGGTCCTTCAGCTTCGCCAGGGCGTTGGCCAGCGGGTCATGCACCTTGTTGCGCAGCGTGTCGGAGGACAGCGCGGCGTCGTCGGCCTGCTTCAGCTCGTGGTAGACGAACAGCGCCGAGGCCGCGGCCTTGGCGATCGTCCGCTTGCGCTTGGGCGCGCCGGAGGAGAAGCCGCTGCTCCGGTAGGGCTTGTAGATGTAGCGGTGGAAGGCGCCGAAGGCGAGGCCCGCGTGGAGCAGGAACTTCGTCTTCGGGAAGTGGACGTTCTCGACCGTGCGGACGGTGGACTGGCCGTTGGCACCGGTGTCGGTGACGGTCTTCGAGCCGCAGGCGGCGAGGCTCCCCACCGCCGCGAGCGCGACGGCGAGGATGAGCAGGCGGGCGAGGGGTCGGCGCATGCGGCCGACCCTACCTCTCAGGCGCCCTTCTCGATCGGCACGTCGACGAGGTTGCCCCATTCCGTCCAGGAGCCGTCGTAGTTCTTGACGTCCTCCCGGCCGAGCAGCTCGTGGAGCACGAACCAGGTGTGGGCCGAGCGCTCGCCGATCCGGCAGTAGGCGATGATCGGGTCGCCCGTGAGGACGCCCTTGCCCTCGTAGAGCTCCTCGAGCTCCTCCTTGGACTTGAAGGTGCCGTCCTCCTTGACCGCCGAGGCCCAGGGCACGGACGCCGCGCCGGGGATGTGGCCGGCGCGCTGGGCGCCCTCCTGCTCGTAGCCCGCGGGCGAGATGATCTCCCCGGAGAACTCGGCGGGGGAGCGCACGTCGACGAGTCGCTTGCCGCCGTCGAGCGCCTCGCGGACCTCGTCACGCATGGCGCGGATCTTCTCGTCGCCCGGCTGGGCCTCGAAGCTCGTCGCCTCGTGGCTCGGAACGTCGGTGCTCGTCGGGCGCCCCTCGGCGATCCAGCGCTCGCGCGGCCCGTTCATGAGCTTCACGTTGTCGTGCCCGTAGTACTTCAGATACCAGTAGGTGTAGGCGGCGAACCAGTTGTTGCGATCGCCGTAGAGGATGATCGGGTGCTCGTTGCCGATGCCGTGCTCGCCGAACAGCTTCCCGAAGTCCTCCGGACCGAGGAAGTCGCGCTTGACCTGGTCCTGGAGGTCGCGCTTCCAGTCGAAGCCGATCGCGCCGGGGATGTGCGCCTCGGCGTACAGGGCCGGGTCCTCGTCGACCTCGACGATTCGGATGGAGGGGTCTTCGAGATGCTCCTCGAGCCAGTCGGGCTCGACGAGGACGTCGTTGGCGTAGTCGGCCACGGGGGTCTCCTCTCCCTCTAATTCCGGGCGGTGTTCACGGGATTCGGTTGCGGCGAGTCTATCGCCGTAGGATCGCAGGAATGCGCGGGGAGACGCCGCCCGCCGAGCGCTTCGCGGAGCTGTGCCGTGAGCACCGACTCGGCTACCAGCAGGGCCCGGACGGCCCGCGGTTTCCCCCCGTGCTCGGGGGCGGGCCGTGGGCCGACAGCGCGGGGGCCGGGACCGTGTACGCGACGACGACCGTGCGCCGCCGCGGCGAGGAGCCGCATGACCTCTCGCTGATCGAGCTCGACGAGGGCTTTCGCATGATGAGCAGGGTCGAGGGCGCCCCGCCCGCGAAGGTGCGGATCGGCCTCCGCGTCGGGCTCGCGTGGACGGGAGACAACCCGCCGCTGCCGGTCTTCCGCCTCGCCCCATGACCGGGATCGCCATCGCGGGCGCCGCCGAGTCCGAGCTCGGCGAGGTCGGGGGCGTGCGGCCCGCCGACCTCATGGTGCAGGCCGCGCGGCGCGCGCTCGCCGACGCCGGGCTCGCGTCGGCCGAGGTCGACGGCGTCTTCGCCGCCACCTCCCAGCTCCCGATGGCGCCGCTGTCCCTGGCCGAGGAGCTCGACCTCCGCGGCGTCCGCTACACGGACGGGACGCAGATCGGCGGCTCTTCCCCGCTCGCCCACCTCGACCACGCCCGCGCGGCGATCGGCGCCGGGCTCTGCGAGGTCGCCCTCGTGGCCTACGGCTCGACCCAGCGTTCGGCGGGCCGGGGGAGCATTCCCGCCGAGGTCTCGGACTGGGAGGCGCCCTACCGGCCGATGCTCCCCGTCGCCGCCTACGCGCTCGCCGCCGCGCGGCACATGCACGAGTTCGGCACGAGCCGGGAGGAGCTCGCCGAGGTCGCCGTCGCGGCGCGGGCGTGGGCGCGCGAGCCGGGGAACGAGCGCGCCTGGTCCCGCGGCCCGCTCAGCGTGGCCGACGTCCTCGCCTCCCCGCTCGTGTGCGACCCCCTCTCCGTGCGCGACTGCTGCCTCGTGACCGACGGCGGGGGCGCGCTCGTCGTCGTCTCCGCCGCCCGGGCGCGAACGCTCCGGCAGCCGCCCGTGCACGTGCTCGGCGTGGCGACGGCTCACTCCCACCGCCACATCTCGGCCATGCCGGACCTCGTCCGCACGGCGGCGGCGCAGTCCGGCGCGCGGGCGTTCGCGGAGGCGGGACTGTCCCCGGCGGACGTCGAGGCGGCCGAGCTCTACGACGCCTTCACGATCACCCCGATCCTGTTCCTCGAGGACCTCGGGTTCTGCGAGAAGGGCGAGGGCGGCGCGTTTGTGGCGGGCGGGCGGATCGCCCCCGGGGGTGCGCTGCCGGTGAACACGAACGGCGGCGGTCTCTCCTACGGGCACCCGGGGATGTACGGGCTGACGCTCCTCGTCGAGGCGGTGCGCCAGGTCCGCGCCGGGCGGGACGTCGTCCTCGCCCACGGCAACGGCGGCGTGCTCTCGAGCCAGTGCACGGCGCTGCTCGGGAGCGAGGCGGCGCTCTCCTGAGCGGCGTCAGAACCCGAGCAGCGCATCCACGGCGCCCCGGGCGGCCGCGAGCCACGCGCCGTGGTCGCGCGGGTCGGCGCGCACGATCCGGAAGGGGATCTCGGAGAACGCGCACGCCCGCGTGACGGCGTCGGCGCCGCGCGCGAGCACCTCGGCGTCCACCGTGCCCGCCCCCTCGTAGACCACGCCGCGCACCGTCGTGTCGATCGTCCGCTCGAGGAGCATCGACAGGCGCGAGCCGTGGAGCGCCGCGAGCGTCTCCGGCGGGCCGGTCGCCGAGCCGAGCAGCCAGCACAGGATCGTCGTGTTGTCGAGCGCGGCGGTGAGCGTGCCGATGCGGTCGGGATCCCCGCGGAAGAACTCCGCGCCCGTGGCCTCGATCTCCGCCCGCGCCTCCTCCCGCCGCGAGGTCACGCGGAGCGCGTGGCCCTCGGCGCGCAGCGAGGCGGCGAGCGCGCGCCCGCGGCACCCGCCCGGAACGATCAGGACGCGGGCCACCTACGAGTGGCGGCGCGCGACGTCGGCCTGCACGTCGGCGAGCGTGACCTCGGGCAGGCCCTTTGCCCGCCGCCGGACGTTCTTGGCCTCGAGCAGCTCCTGGAGGTCCTGCTCGTCGAGGTAGGCGTCACGCCGCTTCTGCGCCTCGGTGCGGTCGGCCAGTACCTGCTGCTGGAGGCCGTGCTCGGTCAGCTCCGCCTCGCCGCGCCGGCGCCGCCGCGAGTTGGCCGCCTCGAGCATCTGGTCGAGATCGTCGATCTCGTTGGCCACTTGGTCCTCGTAGGAGAGCGTCGGCTTCCAGTCGAGCACGTCCGCCCCCGTCCCCGGGTAGAACTTCCCGAGCAGCAGGCAGAACACGACGAGCGCGAAGATCCCGCCGAAGATGATGAGCGCGAAGGGATCCACGGGCCGGAAGATGAAGTATGCCCGGGGGAGCAGCCGCGGAAAAGGCTCGCGTGGATAATCCCCGCCCATGGACCTGAACCTGACCGACGAGCAGGACCTCGCGCGGCGCACCGCGCGCGAGTTCGCCGACCGCGAGCTCGTCGAGCGCGCGCGCCGGAACGACCGCGACGAGCACTTCGACACGGAGCTCGTGGCGATGCTCGCCAAGAACGGCTATCTCGGGGCGATCGTGCCGCCTGAGTACGGCGGCGCCGGGCTCGACTACCTCACCTACGGCCTCATCGTCGAGGAGGTCGGGCGCGTCGACTCCGCCATGCGGACGGTCATCTCCGTCAACACCTCGCTCGTCGCCTCCTCGATCCTGCGCTGGGGAACCGAGGAGCAGAAGCGGCGCTGGCTCCCCGGGATCTGCTCCGGGGAGGCGCTCGGCTGCTTCGGGCTGACCGAGCCCGACACGGGCTCCGACGCGGCCAACCAGCGCACGCGGGCCCGGCGCACCGATACCGGCTGGGTCCTCTCCGGGGCCAAGATGTGGATCTCCCTCGGCAACCACGCGAAGGTGGCGATGATCTTCGCCCAGACCGACCCGGACGCCGGCCAACGCGGCCTCGCCTGCTTCCTCGTCGACACCTCCCACCCCGGCTTCGAGCCCCAGGAGGTCCACCACAAGATGGGCCTGCGCGGCGCGGACACCGCGTCGATCGCGCTCGACGACGTCGAGGTCGGCGAGGAGGACCTGCTCGGCGAGGTCGGCCAGGGCTTCAAGATCGCCATGTCCGCGCTCGACTCGGGGCGCTTCTCGGTGGCCGCCGGGTGCGTCGGAGTCTGTCAGGGCTGCGTGGAGGAGAGCGTCGCCTACGCCAAGGAACGCGAGCAGTTCGGGCGGCCGATCGCCTCCTTCCAGCTCGTCCAGGCCATGCTCGCCGAGATGGCCGTCGACGCCGAGGCGGCGCGGATGCTCACGTGGCGCGCGGCGCTGAAGAAGGACGCCGGGGAGCCCTCGACGACCGAGACCTCTATGGCCAAGCTCTTCGCCAGCGAGGCCGCCGTCCGCTGCGCCAACACGGCGATCCAGGTCCACGGCGGCGCGGGCTACGTCGACGACCACCCGGTCGAGCGCTACTTCCGCGACGTGCGGGTGACGACGCTCTACGAGGGGACCTCGCAGATCCAGAAGCTCATCATCGGCCGGGCGCTGACCGGCATCAATGCCATCGCCTGAGCCGGACCCGGTGATGCCGGCCACGATCGGCGTCCTCGGGGCGGGGACGATGGGCGCCGGGATCGCCCAACTCGCGGCGCTCGCGGGGGCGCGGACGCTCGTGCACGACCCCGACCCCGGGGCGCTCGACCGGGGCCTCGCCGCCGCGCGCGCTCGGCTCGAGCGCAAGGGCGAGGGGGAGGCGGCGGCGCGGCTCGCGGCGGCGCCCGCACTCGCGGAGCTCGCGGGGTGCGGCCTCGTGATCGAAGCCGCACCGGAGCGCCTAGAGCTCAAGCGCGAGCTGTTCGGCCGGCTCGCGGAGATCGTCGCGCCCGGCTGCGTCCTTGCCACCAACACGTCCTCGGTGCCCGTCACGGCGATCGCCTCGGCCGCGACGCGCCCCGAGCGCGTCGTCGGCATGCACTTCTTCAACCCCGCGCCGGTCATGCGCCTGCTCGAGGTCGTGGCGGGGGAGGACTCGGGCGAGCAGGCGCTCACGCTCGCCCGCACCGTCGGCCGCGCCATGGGCAAGGAGGTCATCGACGCCGCCGACGGCCCGGGCTTTCTCGTGAACCGCTGCAACCGCCCGTTCGGGCTCGAGGCCCAGCGCCTCGTGACCGAGCGCATCGCCACGGTGGCGGAGGTCGACCGCATATGCCGCCTGGGCGGCGGCTTTCGCATGGGCCCGTTCGAGCTCTCAGACCTCGTCGGCGTCGACACCGGCCTGGCGGTCGCCGAGTCCTTCGCCGCGCTCTCCTTCGGCGAGCCACGCTGGCGCCCGACGCCGCTCCACGCCCGGCTCGTCGCCGCCGGGCGTCACGGCCGGAAGACCGGGCGCGGCTGGTACGCCTACCCCGAGGACGGCTCGGCGCACCGGCCCGAGGACCCCGACCCGGCGGCGCCCGGCGGCGGCGAGGGCCGCCTGCTGCTCGTGACCGACGGCCCGCCGGTGGCGGCGGAGCTGCTCGCCCGCGCGGCCGCGGCGGGCTGGGATGCCCGGCCCGCCGCGGAGGCCGAGGGGACGGTCCCCCACCTGATCCTCGACTGCGCGGGCGGGGAGGACGCGGGCGGGGAGGCCCTCCAGGGCGGCCCGCAGGCGATCCTGTGCGCCGCCGGCTCGCTCGCCACGCTCGATCCGGGCGGCGGCGCGGCCGGCTTTCATCTCCTCCCCCCGCTCGGCGAAGCGGGCGGCCTGGCCGAGCTGACCCGCGGCCCGGACTCCCACCCGGCGGCGCTCGCGCGCACCGAGGAGCTGTTCACGAGCCTCGGGTTCCACACCGCGTGGGTCGGCGACGCGCCCGGGCTCGTCCTCGGCCGGATCCTCGCCCAGGTCGTCAACGAGTGCGCCTTCGCGCTCGGCGAGGGGGTCGGCGAAGCCGAGGCCATCGACCTCGGGATGCGGCTCGGGTTGAACTACCCGCGCGGCCCGCTGCACTGGGCCGACGCGATCGGCCTCGACCACGTGCTGGCGATCCTCGACGGCCTGTGGGAGGAGTACCGCGAGGAGCGCTTCCGCCCCGCGCCCGAGCTGCGCCGCCGCGTGCTCTCCGGGCGGCTCGGCGCCGCCGTGGGCGAGGGCTTTCACCTCCACGCCTGAGGACCTTCCCGGCACCGCGGCGGGCGCCGGGGGACGGCGCTCAGCCTCTCGCCGGGAGGCGCCATAACGCCGGGTATGGAACTCACTCGGCAGAACCGGAGCTCGCCCACCTCGGCTCGTGCCCTCAGGCGTGCGATCACGGCCGCCGCCGCGACCGGGACTCCGCACGTCCTCGTCGAGGGCCGCGTCGGCGGCCTCGCCGAGCACGCCGAGCGCTACGGCGCCGACGTCGCCGCCGGGCGGCGGCGGGGGACCGGTTTACCCGGTCGTCGTCGACGCGCTGATCGCCGAGCTCGCGAGCCGCGAGGCCGCGCGCTTCGAGGTGCCCGCGACGCCCGCGCACCCCGCGCGAGCGCTCGTTGCCGCCTTGACCGCCCAGCCCGGCCGTGCTTTCCGCCGCGGGCGCGGCGGTGCGGGCGTTTCCCGCAGTTGTGGTCCCCTGACGCCCTCAAACTGCGGAGACCAACCCGGACGCCCGAGCGTCGCCCGCAGTTGTGGTCCTCTGACGCCCTTAACTGCGGGAACGCCGGCGCGTGGCACCGCGAACCCTCGCTCTCCCTTCCTCATGGCCCCCGGCCACGCCCCGCCAACCACGAGCGCCCCGGCACACCGGCCCGCCGAGCAGGCCCTACCGGCTCGGCTCGGCCTCGGCGATGATCTCGGCCGGCGCCCAGTGCTCCTCGGGCATCGGCGGGCAGTCGCGCAGGTACCACTCGGCGTCGAGCGCCGCCGCGCAGCCCGAGCCCGCGGCGGTGATGGCTTGGCGGTAGGTGTCGTCGACGAGATCGCCGGCGGCGAGGACGCCGGCCAGGTTCGTGCGCGTCGACTTGCCGCGGGTCAGCACGTAGCCGCCCTCGTCGGTCTCGACCTGTCCCGCCACGAGCTGGGACTGCGGCTCGTGGCCGATGGCGATGAACGCGCCGGTCATCGGCCGCTCGAGCGTCTCGCCCGTCTCGGTGTTCAGCAGACGGGCGGACCCGAGCGCGCCGCTCTCCCCGGGCAGGAAGGCATCGACCGTGTAGGGCGTGAGCAGCTCGATGTTCTCCTCCCGCCGGGCGCGGTCGAGCATGATCTTCGAGGCGCGGAACTCCGCGCGGCGATGGACGATCGTCACCTTGGCGGCGAACTTGGCGAGGAAGATGGCCTCCTCCATGGCCGAGTCGCCGCCGCCGACGATGATCGTCTCCGCCTCGCGGAAGAAGGCGGCGTCGCAGGTGGCGCAGTAGGAGACGCCGCGGCCGCCGAGGGACTCCTCCCCCTCGACGCCGAGCTGCTTGTGCTGAGCCCCCATGGCGAGGATGACCGTGCGGGTCTCGTGGACCTCGTCGCCCACCCAGACCCTGTGCGTCCCGCCGTCGGTCAGCTCGAGCTTCGTCACGTCGTCGGTCTCCAGGCGCGCGCCGAAGCGCTCGGCCTGGTCGCGGAGCTGCTGCATCATCTCCGGCCCCTGGACGCCCTCGGGGTAGCCGGGGAAGTTCTCGACCTCGGTCGTCTGCTGGAGCAGCCCGCCCCAGGCGAAGCCCTCGAAGACGAGCGGCTCGAGGTTCGCGCGGGCGGTGTAGAGGGCGGCCGTGTACCCCGCGGGGCCCGAGCCGATGATGATCACGTTCTCCATAGCTTCACTAAGTATAGGAGGGGTGCTGGGCGGCCGCGGTCCCGGTCTCGTCCCAGCGGTTGACCGTCCGGCGGAGCTGGAGGTAGGCGACGATCCCGGGCACGGTGGGAAGCCAGAAGGCGAAGGCCCGGTAGGCGAGGACCGCGACGATCGCCAGACCCGTGTCGACGTCGAAGGCGGCGAACACGCCGATCATGCCGCCGTCCACGCCGCCGATCCCGCCCGGCAGCGGCAGCAGGTTCCCGAGCATCCCGATGAAGTAGGCCATGACGATGACGCCGCCCGCGGGCGCGGTGCCGAAGGCGCGGAAGGCGGCGTAGAGCGTGGCGATGTCGAAGGCCCACCAGGCGACGGCGCCGAGCAGGAGCGGATGGCGCGCGCGAACGAGGGAGAGCGCCGTGCGCACGCCGGAGCCCAGCGAGTCGGGGGCGGTGGCCAGCCGCTGGGCGAGCCGCGCGAAGCGCCCGCGGCCGGTGGCCCACCCGCCGACGCGCCGCGAGAAGCCGTCCGGCACGAGCGAGATCAGGCCGAGGAGGGCGAGCAGGACGAGGCCGAGCAGCGCGGGCAGCAGCGTGATGACGAAGCCCGTCCTGCCCGAGAGGATGCCGAGGGAGAGCCCGAACCCGTCGAGGACGACAGCGAGCACGTAGACGCCGTAGAGCAGCGCCATGAACGCGACCATCCGGCAGGCGACGACGCGCGGCCCCATCCCCGAGCGCCGCAGGGCCCAGGCCGTGAGTGCGACCCCGCCCGCGCCCGCGGCGGCGAAGAGCCGCGTGGCGGCCACCCCCGCCATGGTGATCTGGTAGCTCTCCCGCCAGTCGACCCGCGACTCGCCCCGGATGAAGACGACGCGGAAGAGCGCCACGTACCCGAGGAAGGAGAGGAGCTCGAAGCCGACGCCGGCCAAGAGCCAGACGGGGTCGCCCTCCCGGATCCGGTGCCAGGTGTGCCCGAGCCCGGCGATCTTGGGCAGCACGAAGTAGAGGAAGGCGATCGCCGAGGCGACGAAGACGGCGAGCAGGATGATCCGGTCGCGCCCGAGCGCGACGCGCGGCATCTCCTCGCGCTCGGGCGGGCGCCCGTCCTTCCCGGTGCTCGCAGCGGCGCTCATGCCGCCCTCGCCTCGAGCCGCTGGAGCGCCCCGTTCACCCGCCGCAGGGCGGGCGCGAGCGCCGCCCCGTAGCGCCGGACGCCCTCGGTCAGCGCGAGCCCGGCGAGCAGGTCGACCACGTAGTGCTCGCCGAGGTACACGAGCGCCGTGCCGAGGGCCGCCGCGTAGCTCCAGCCGACGACGGCGTGGACCGGGCCGATCTCCGCGAGCACGTACGCGGCCATGACGGTCGTGGCGAAATGGATGGAGGGCATGGCGGCCAGCGGATTTCCCCCGAACAGATCGTAAAGAACCGACCAGCGGTCCCGCCAGAACTGCTCCCCGTACTCGATCATCATGCGCCGGATGGCGGGCGCGCCCCCGGCCTCGATCCGCCCGTGCTCGGCCGCGTACCACGGCGGCGCGGTCGGCACCGCCCAGTAGACGATGGCGCCGAGGTCGAAGACGCCGTAGATCCGCAGCGCGGCGGCGGGGAAGCGCTCGCGGCGGCGCAGGATCGTGTAGGCGACGACGCCGTGCGGGACCATGAACCAGATCCAGTGGCTCCATACGAGCACCTTCTCGTAGCGGCGGAAGGAGCCGGGGCGCGAGGCCAGGAGCTGCAGGCGCACGCCGGGCGGCACCCCGAGCCCGAGCGCCCGGTCGGCGCGCACCGGGTAGTCGATGCGCACCCGGCGCTCGAGCGCCGCCGGGTCGTCGTGGGGCATCTCGTAGGCGGCCAGATAGGCCATCATCTGCCCGAAGCAGACCGCCACGTCGCGCGTGCGCGAGCGCGGGGTGACGACGCAGAGCGCGACGGGCGCCGCCGCCGCCGCGGCGATCACCAACGGGGGGGAGAGGGACAGACGGCGGCGGAGTATCGGGGCGGCGAGCCCCGCGGCCACCACCGACCACGCGGCCGCGCGCAGGGCTCGACGCGACCGCACGGGGCCGCGAGTATAGGTTCGGTTCGCCCCCGGCGGTCGGAGTGGAGGGCGCCATCTAGCCTCCCCGCCCATGAGCGCCTATGAGACCGTCAACCTCGAGCGCCGGGACGGCGCCGCCGTCGTCGAGCTGAACCGGCCGGAGACGATGAACGCCTGGAACAAGCAGTTCGGAGCGGACCTGCTTGCGGCGATCCGCGAGGTGGGGTCAGACCCCGAGGTCCGCGCCGTCCTCATCACCGGCGCCGGCCGGGGCTTCTCCTCGGGCGCCGACCTCAAGGCCGGCTTCGACCCGACGCCCGCGGGCCCGCCCGACGTGCTGAGCACCCTGCGCGAGCGCTACCACCCGATCATCACGGGCATCCGGCGCATGCCAAAGCCCGTCGTGGCGGCCGTCAACGGCCCCGCGGTGGGGATCGGCTGCTCCCTGGCGCTCGCCTCAGACCTCATCCTCGCCGCCGAGTCGGCCTACCTCCTGCTCGCCTTCGTCAACATCGGGCTCGTGCCCGACGGCGGCTCCTCGCTGTTCGTCCCTGCCCGCATCGGCCACGCGCGCGCGGCCGAGATGGCCATGCTCGGGGAGCGGATCCCCGCCGCCCGGGCGCTCGAGTGGGGGCTCGTCAACCGCGTCCACGCCGACGAGGAGCTGCGCGGGGAGGCCGAGGCGCTCGTCGCCCGCCTGGCCGCCGGGCCGACCCGCTCCTACGCGGGCACCAAGCGCCAGCTCAACGCCTGGATCTATCGCGGGATGGAGGAGCAGCTCGAGCTCGAGGCCCTGATCCAGCAGGAGCAGGCGGGCACCACGGACTTCGTCGAGGGCGTCACCGCCTTCGTCCAGAAGCGGGCGCCCGAGTTCAAGGGCGCCTGAGCCCGGGCGCGCATCGCTTCGGTCCACCCCGCCCGGGTATGATCGGCGCGCCTTGCGCCGGACCGCCCTCGTTCTCGCCCCGCTCGCCGGGCTCACCGCTCTGCTGCTCCAGGCGCCGGTCGCGCTCGCCGGGGTCATCACGCCCGAGTCGGGCGGCTCGCCGAACGCCAACGCGATCTCCGACCTCTACAAGATCGTCTTCGTCATCGGGGCGATCATCCTCTTCGGGGTCTGGGGCGTGCTCGCCTGGTGCCTCGTCAAATTCCGCGCCCGGAAGGGCGCCCAGGCCGCGCAGGTTCACGGCAACACGAGGCTCGAGATCGGCTGGACGGCCGGCGCGGCGCTCATCCTCGTCGTGCTCGCCATCGTCACCTTCCTCTTCCTCCCCCAGATCAACAACCCGCCGAACTCCGACGCGAGCGGGCTGCAGACGGGCGTCCCCGTGCTCACCGCGTCCAACACGGGCATCCCCAAGCCGCCGAACGGGCGCGCGCTGCGCATCTGCGTCACCGGCCGCCAGTACATCTGGCGCTTCACCTACGCGCCGTGCCAGCAGGCCGGCCTCGGCAAGGTCTACTCCTACCACGACATGGTCGTCCCGGCGAACACGACCGTCGTGCTCGACATCCAATCGACCGACGTCGACCACTCGTGGTGGATCCCGAAGCTCGGCGGCAAGTTCGACGCCATCCCGGGCTATGACAACTACACCTGGTTCAAGGCTCGCTACCCGGGCCAGATCTACCAGGGTCAGTGCGCCGAGCTGTGCGGGCGGAACCACGCCGACATGACGGCGCGCGTGCTCGTCAAGACCCCGACGCAGTACGAGGCGTGGATCGCCGAGCAGAAGAAGGAGATCGCCGCCGCCAACCGCCTCGTCCAGAAGCAGCGCAAGATCCTCGATTCCGGCAAGGACCTGTAGGAGAACCATGGCCGTCTCAACGCTCGAGCTCCGCCGGACCCCGCAGGTCGTCGCCCATGAGGTCGCCCCCCGCGCGCGCACCCGGGCCGGCTGGGTCGACTGGGTCACGACGACCGACCACAAGAAGATCGGGATCCTCTACATGGTCACGACCTTCGTGTTCTTCCTGCTCGCGGGGGTCGAGGCGCTGCTCATGCGCACGCAGCTCGCGGTGCCGAACAACACGTTCCTCGTGCCCGAGAAGTACAACGAGCTCGTCACGCTGCACGGCACGACGATGATCTTCCTCTTCGTCGTACCGATGATGGCCGGCTTTGCCAACTACTTCCTGCCGCTCATGATCGGCGCGCGGGACATGGCCTTCCCCCGCCTGAACGCGCTGTCCTACTGGCTGCTGCTGTTCGGCGGGATCGTCTTCTACGCTTCGCTCTTCTTCTCCCCGCCCGAGGCGGGCTGGACCTCCTACGCCCCGCTCTCGACGGCCGCCTTCACGCCGAGCGGCGGCCAGGACGCGTGGATCTTCCTCATCCACATCACGGGCATCTCATCGCTCGTCGGCGCCGTCAACTTCTACGCGACGATCGTCAACATGCGCGCGCCGGGGATGACCTGGGGCCGCCTGCCGCTGTTCGTGTGGTCGATCCTCACCTACGCGATCCTGCTCATCCTCGCGCTCCCGACGATCGCCGCCGCGGTGACGATGCTGCTCACCGACCGCCACTTCGGCACCCACTGGTTCGACCCGGCCCAGGGCGGCTCGCCGCTGCTCTGGCAGCACCTGTTCTGGTTCTTCGGCCACCCCGAGGTCTACATCATGGTCCTGCCCGGCTTCGGGATCATCTCCGAGGTCCTGCCCGTGTTCGCGCGCAAGCCGATCTTCGGCTACAAGGCGATCGCCGCCTCCACGGTCATCATCGCGTTCCTCAGCCTGCTCGTGTGGGCCCACCACATGTTCTCGACCCCGGTCTCGGAGGTCGTGCTCGGCTTCTTCATGCTCTCCTCCTTCCTCATCGCCGTGCCCACCGGCGTGAAGATCTTCAACTGGCTCGGGACCCTGTGGCGCGGGACGATCGAGCTGAAGACGCCGCTGTACTTCGCCGCGGGCTTCCTCGCCACGTTCGTCATCGGCGGCATCACGGGGATCTTCCTGGCGATCTTCCCGATCGACTGGCAGCTCACCGACACCTACTTCGTCGTTGCCCACCTGCACTACGTGCTCATGGGCGGGTCGGTGTTCACCATCTTCGCCGGGCTCTACTACTGGTACCCGAAGATCACGGGCCGGATGATGAACGAGACGCTCGGGAAGGCGTCGTTCTGGCTCATCTTCATCGGCTTTCACCTGACCTTCCTCGTCCAGCATGCGGCGGGGCTCTCGGGGATGCCGCGGCGCGTCTACACCTACGAGCTGCACGACGGCCACCTCGCGCTCTACAACATGATCTCGACGATCGGCTCCTACGTGCTCGGGATCGGGATCCTGCTCACCGTGGTCAACCTGCTGCGCTCCAAGGAGCACGGCGTGATCGCCGGCCCCGACCCGTGGAAGGCGAACACGCTCGAGTGGTTCACGAGCTCGCCGCCGCCCGTCAACAACTTCGACGAGATCCCGCGGATCCGATCGCTCGAGCCGATGCGGGACATCCGCCGGCAGGTCGAGCGCGCCACCGGCTACGAGCAGGACACGCCGGCCTCCGAGCAGTACGCCAAGGCATGAGGCGGGCGTGAGCGGCTCGGCCTCCACCGCGGTCCGCCCCGTCCCGGCGAGCGCCGCCGCGCTGGAGCTCGGCCGCGACCTGCTGACGCTGACCAAGCCGAAGGTCCAGTCCCTACTGCTCCTGACGACGGTCTCCTCGATGGAGATCGCCGGCAGCCCCTCGGCGGGCCGCGTGGCACTGACCTGCCTGGGCGGCTACCTGTCGGCCGGCGGCGCGGGCGCGGTCAACCACTACTACGACCGGGACATCGACGCCCGGATGCCGCGCACGGCCTCCCGCCCCGTGCCGGCGGGCCGGATCGCGCCGCGGACCGCGCTGTGGTTCGGGATCGGCCTCGCGGCGGCGTCCTTCCTGCTCATGTCGCTGACCCTGAACGTGCTCGCCGCCTCGCTCGCCTTCGCCGGGTTTCTCGGCTACACGCTCGTCTACACGATGTGGCTGAAGCGCACGACGCCGCAGAACATCGTCATCGGCGGCGCCGCCGGGGCGATTCCGCCGCTCGTCGGCTGGGCGGCGACGACGGGCGGGCTCTCCGGCACGGCGCTCTACCTGTTCGCGATCGTGTTCTTCTGGACCCCGCCTCACTTCTGGGCGCTCTCGCTGCTCATGAAGGACGAGTACGCGCGGGTCGGGATCCCGATGCTGCCGGTCGTCCGCGGCGAGCGCGAGACGCGGCGCCAGATCCTGCTCTACGCCGTCCTGCTCTACGCCGTCACCCAGCTCCCGTTCTGTGCGGGCGGGATGGGCGGGATCTACCTCGGCGCCTCGCTCGCGCTCGGGCTGACCTTCATCGGCGCCGCGGTGCAGCTCGCCCGTCGGGCCGACCGCCGCAGCGCGCTGCGGCTCTACCTCTACTCGCTGCTCTACCTCGCCCTGCTCTTCGGCGCGATGGTCGCCGACGCCAAGCTCTAGGATCCCGCAGGAGGCTCCGTGGACCGCAAGCTCGCCCGCAAGAACATCCGCTCGGCGCTGATCGTCACGTCGATCATCGTCTTCATGTTCGCCATCTCCTTCGTGGCCGCGGCCGTCTACAACCACGCATGAGCGACATCGAGCGCGAGTACCCCGCGCCGCCGGCCGGCGAGGAGATCCACCTCCCCGGCCCCACGCTGCTGCCGATCCTCTGCGCGGCGGGCATCACGCTGGCCGTCATCGGCACGACGATCTCCGTCTACGCCCTCGTCGTCGGGGTGCTGCTCTTCCTCGGCACGACCATCCGCTGGGTCGCCGACACGCGCCGCGACATCGACGCGCTGCCGGCCGACCACCGCGCCGGCTCCTAGCGTCTCCTCGGCAGCCGGCGCGGCCGGGCCGGAGCGGGCTCGCCATCGGCCGAGGGCTCCGCATGGACAGAAATGCCGGCCTGGCGACCAGTCCCGTCCACGAGCGGCGGCCGAGCGCACGCGTGGACAGAAAACGTCTACCGGGCGACCGTTCCTGTCCAACCGGCCGGGCGAGGGCGCCCGGCGGCGCGGGCGCCCTGGCGACGCCGTGCGCTACGCCGGCATGTCGGACGTCGCGCCCGCCTGCGTCCAGCAGCGGACGATATCCCGCACGGAGAGCATCCCGACGATCTCGCCGGCCTCGATGACCACTAGGTGGCGAAAGCCGCCACGGGACATGGTCTCCGCCGCCTGCTCAAGCGACCAGTCGGGCTCGGCGAAGACCAGGTCGCCCGTCAGATGATCGCCGACGCACTCGGCGTCCACGTCCAGCCCTCCGCCCACCGCCTTGAGGATGTCCCGCTCCGTCAGGATCCCCGGCCCCGGCAGCTCGGGGTCGACGACCACCGCCGAACCGATCCGCCGCCGGCTCATCTGCTCGGCCGCCTGGCGGAGCGTGTGCCCCGGGCCGATCGACAGCACCTCGCTCGACATTCCGCTGCGGACCTGCATCCATGACCTCCGGATAGCTTGCGACTTATGACGCATACTAAACGTCCGGCGGGCCGGTCGCCGCGAGCGCCTGCGCGCCAACCGCATTACGTCCGGGTGAAAAAGTGACGCCGGAGTCATCTCCTCGCGCGCGCGGGTGCGTATCCAGGGTGTGCAGCGCTCTACCACCGTCCGCCACCGCACGAGCCTGTTCGAGGAGGCCGTCGAGATCGTCGAGTCCGAGTACGGCTCGGATCTCTCCCTCGACGACATCGCCCGCCGGGTCGCCTCCTCCCGGCGCCAGCTCCAGCGCTCCTACTCGGAGATCGGCGATACGACCTTCCGCTCCCACCTGACCTCGGTGCGCATGCGCCGCGCAGCCGACATGCTGACCGACGGACGGCTGACCGTCCGCGAGGTCGCCCAGCGGGTCGGCTACCGCCAGCCTGCCCAGTTCGCCAAGGCGTTTCGCCGCATCATGGGCGCCTCGCCGTCGGACTGGCGCGAGTTTCGCAGCCGGATGAACGGCGCCTCGGCCGCGACGCCGGACGCCTTCGCGGCCTAGGCCCGGCCGCCGCTCCGAGCCGCGCGAGCGGACTTGACGCGCGTGCGTCGCACGCGCCCGTTAGGATGCGCGCCGCATGAGCGCGGAGAGCAGACGCGAGAGCGGGGGGCGCCAGGACTATCTCCGCGTGGCGGTGGTCATCGTCCTCGCCTCGCTCGTGACGATCCCGATCGCCCTGCTGATCCACTGGTTCCCCACCCAGGCCTCGGTGGAGTCCCGGAAGATCGACACGCTCTACGACGTGCTGCTGATCTTCTCCGTGCCGATGTTCTGGCTCGTGGCGACGACCGTCCTCTTCTCGGTCTGGCGCTGGCGGATGCGGCCCGGCGAGGAGGAGCTCGACGGGCCGCCGATCCACGGAAACACGCGGCTCGAGGTCGTCTGGACCGCCTTCCCAGCCGTCATGATGGTCGGCCTGTGCACCTACGCCTTCGTCACGCTGCACTCGATCGAGAAGACGCACCGGCACATGACCGTCGAGGTCATGGCCCAGCAGTTCGCCTTTCGCTACACCTATCCGGACGGCCCCGGCGGCAAGCCCTTCTCGACCAACGACCTCTACGTGCCCACCGGTGAGCAGGTCGAGTTCAAGGTGCACGCCAAGGACGTCCTGCACGACTTCTGGGTTCCCGCCTTCCGCCTGAAGACGGACGCCGTACCCGGGATCACGACGGCGATCAAGGTCACGCCCTCCCGGGTCGGGACCTACGCCGTCGTGTGCGCGGAGCTGTGCGGCCTCGGCCACGCGCTCATGCGCTCTACCGTGCACGTCGTTCCGCCCGAGCAGTTCAAGACCTGGCTCGCCAAACAGAAGACGACCGGAGCCTGACCTCCATGAGCGCAACCGCCACCTCCCCCACCCCGCACACGACGACGGCGCCGCATACGCCGCCGCCGGCCTCCGGGCTCCAGCGCTTCCGGGTCGCCGGCTGGTACCGCGCCGCGCTCGGCCTGTTCCTGGGCGTGGCCTTCTGCATCGGGCTCGACGTCCTCGTCCGCCTGGCCTACGGCGACCACCCGGTCTACTCCGGCGACGCCGTGTGGATGGTCTCGCTGCTCGGCGCGCCGTTCGGGTTCCTCATCGGCCTCGGCTGCTTCGACTACTGGTTCTACTGGGCCGCGGGCCGGCCCTCGCGCCCGGAGGACCACTCCTCCCACGGCGCCTACTCGTGGAAGGACTACTTCCGCGTCAACACCGACCACAAGGTCATCGGGACCCAGTACGTCGTCACGTCGTTCTTCTTCTTCTTCGTCGGCGGGCTGATCGCGATGCTCATGCGGGCGGAGCTGGCCCAGCCCGGGCTGCAGTTCGTCGATTCGAGCACGTTCAACGGGCTCTTCTCGGTGCACGCCTCGCTGCTCATCTTCCTCTTCATCATCCCGGTCTTCGCCGGCCTCGCGAACTTCGTGCTGCCGCTCATGATCGGCGCGCCGGACATGGCCTTCCCGCGCCTGAACGCGCTGTCGTTCTGGCTGCTGCCCGTGGCCGGCGTGATGATGCTCCTGTCCTTCCTCGCGCCGGGCGGCCCCTTCGCCTCAGGCTGGACGGCCTATGCGCCGCTCTCCACGACCCAGCCCGTCGGGCAGATGTTCTTCACGATCGCCGTGCAGTTCGCGGGCGCGTCGTCGATCGCCACGGCGCTCAACTTCCTCGTCACGATCATCACGATGCGCGCGCCGGGGATGAGCTTCTGGCGGATGCCGCTGCTCGTCTGGGCCAACTTCTCGACCTCGCTGCTCGTCGTCATCGCCACGCCCTTCATCGCCGCCTCGCAGTTCTTCGTCCTGCTCGACCGCGGCCTCGGCTTCCACTTCTTCGACTCCGCCGTGGCCTCCCACGCCAACGGCGACGTGCTCATGTACCAGCACGTCTTCTGGTTCTACTCCCACCCGGCGGTCTACATCATGATGCTGCCGGGCTTCGGGATCGTCTCGGAGATCATCGCCGTCAAGGCGCGCAAGCCGATCTTCGGCTACCGGATGATGGCCTTCTCGCTCCTGGCCATCGTCGTGCTCGGCTTCACCGTGTGGGCGCACCACATGTTCGTCTCGGGCATGCAGGGCTGGATCCGCGTGCCGATGATGATCACGACGGCGATCATCGCCGTACCGACGGGGATCAAGATCTTCTCCTGGCTGGCGACGCTGTGGAAGGGCGTGCTGCATCTCGACACGCCGATGCTCTTCGCCCTCGGCTTCCTGACGATGTTCACGCTCGGCGGGATCTCGGGGGTGATGCTGGCGATGATCCCGTTCACGATCCACGTCTCGGACACCTACTTCATCGTCGCCCACATCCACTACGTGCTCTTCGGCGGCTCGCTGTTCACGATCTTCGCCGGGGTCTACTACTGGTTCCCGAAGATGACGGGGCGGATGTTCGACGAGCGTCTCGGGAAGATCCACTTCTGGACGACCTTCGTCTTCTTCAACCTCACCTTCGCGCCCATGCACCTGATCGGGATCGAGGGGATGCCCCGGCGCGTGGCCGACTACGCCCAGCAGTTCGCGGGCTGGAACCTGGCGATCTCGATCGCGTCGTTCTTCCTCGGTCTCTCCTCGCTCATCTTCCTGTGGAACATCGTCACGAGCTGGCGTGGCGGCCCGCGCGCCGCCGCCAACCCCTGGCGCGCGCTGACGCTCGAGTGGCAGGTCTCCTCCCCCCCGCCCGTCTTCAACTTCGACCGCGTGCCGACCGTCGTCGGCGGCCCCTACGAGTACGGCGTGCCTGGGGCGGTGCACGGAATCTTCAAGCCGGCCGAGACGGCCACGGCCGAGGCGCGCCCGCAGCCCGCCGGAGGGCACTGAGCGGTGCCGCGGATCCTCGTCGTCGCCAACGAGACGCTGGCCTCGCGCTCGCTGCTGAACGCGATTCGCGAGCGCGCCGAACGCGCCGAGGAGGAGACGGACTGGGTCGTGGCGGCGCCGCTCGCGCGGGCCTCCGCGGGCCTCGTCTCCTACGACGACGTCGCGCGCGAGGCCACGCAGCACCGCGTCGACGACATGGTGGCCGAGCTCGGGGAACTCGGGCTCTCGGCCCAGGGCGAGGTCATGGACCCCGACCCGTTCAGCGCGACGATGGACGCGGTCGGCGAGTTCCGCCCGGATGAGATCATCATCTCGACCCATCCCGAGACGCGCTCGGGCTGGCTCCGGCGCGATCTGCTCGAGCGCGTGCAGAACGCGAGCGGGCTCCCGGTGGAGCACGTCGTCGCCGACCTCGACGCCGAGGGCGAGGAGACGACCCACACGCTCGTCGTGGCCAACCAGACGGCCGAGGGCTCCCCGCTCCTCGGGCTCCTGCGCGGCAAGTCCGAGGAGAAGAAGCACCGCTTCATCGTCGTCGTGCCCCAGGCCGACGGCCCTGAGGAGGCGCGCGCGCGCGTCGACGCGGTCTGCGACGAGCTCCGCCGCGAGCGCCTGGACGCCACCGGCACGGTCGGGGACCCCGACCCCTACACCGCGGTCATGAACGCGCTCTCGTTCTTCAAGGTCGACGAGATCGTCATCTCCACCCATCCGGCCACCCGCTCGGGCTGGCTGCGGGCGGACCTGATCGAGCGGGTGCGCCGCGCGACCTCGCGCCCCGTCGAGCACGTCGTCGTCGACACGGAGCGCGGCAGGTCCCGCGCCGCCACCGCGTCCGAGAGCTAGGAGAGGCCGTGGAAGCCGCCTCGATCGCCGCGCTGGGAGCCGATGACCACCATCACGGCCCGCCCGAGGCCAACCGGTCCTCTCGCGTCGAGCCCCAGCTCCTCGGAATGCTGCTGTTCATCATCTCGGAGATCATGGTCTTCGGGGCCTTCTTCACCGCGTACTTCTTCATCCGGGTCGCGCAGTCGAACCCGTGGCCGGGGCCCGGCGCCGAGCTGCCGAAGCTCGTGGCCGGCTTCAACACGGCGGTCCTGCTCTCCTCCTCGCTGACGATCCACTGGGCGCTGACCGCGCTGAAGAACAACAACCGCGCCGCGTTCAAGGCGGGGATGCTGACGACGTTCTTCCTCGGCGCGACCTTCCTGTTCGTGCAGATCAACGAGTATTGGCACCTCGGCGTGGCGCCGCACGACACCGCGCAGATGTCGGTCTTCTACGGCCTCACCGGGCTGCACGGCGCCCACGTGTGCATCGGCCTCCTCCTGCTGGCGATCGTCAACGTCCGCGCCTTCCGCGGCCACTACTCGCCCGAGGAGCACCGCGGCGTCGAGGTGCCGGGGATCTACTGGCACTTCGTCGACGTCATGTGGGTGATCGTCTACACGACGGTGTACCTGCTGTAGATGCTGAACCCGCTGCGCAGCGAGGGTGAGGCGTTTCGCTTCTTCCTCTACGTCGTCGTCGTGATGTTCGCGATCGTGGCGATCGTGCTCGCGATCAAGGCGCTGTAGAGCCGGGCGTCGCCTCGCCGAGGATGAAGGCGCCCCCGGGCGTCGCAGAGGCCGGTCCCGCAGGCCAGCTCGAGCACGTCGCCGGTGAGGGCCAGGGCCTCGACGCGCGCCTCGAGCGCCGCGACCTGCTCCGCCCACGCCGCACCGGCCTCGGGGCCGTCGTCGTAGCGGCCGCGGCGAAACCACCAGTCGTCGTACTCCGGGGCCCGCGCGCGGTAGTAGGCGAGCTGCTCGGAGAGCACGTCCTGCGCCTCGCTCATCGGGCGAACTCTAGGATTGGGCCGTGTCGTTCGAGCCCGGCCCGACGATCCTCGTGCTCGTGCTCGGCGGGCTCTACTGGCGGGGCGCGCGCCGCCTCGAAGGCCGGGGACGGCCGGTGCCGGGCTCACAGCAGGCGGCGTGGTGGACGGGCCTCGCGCTCATCGCCGTGGCGCTCCTCTCCCCGCTCGACCGGATGGCCGGGAAACTCCTGACGGCGCACATGGCCCAGCACATCCTGCTCGGGGACCTCGCCGCGCCGCTGCTCGTCGCCGGGCTGCGGACGCCGATGCTCCAGTGGTTCCTGCCCCGGCCGGCGCTCGTGCCGATCGCGCGGAGCAAGGGCCTCCGGCGCGTCTCCCGGGCCGTGCGGAACCCGGTCGTGGCGCTCGTCCTCTACGTGATCTCACTCTACGGCTGGCACCTGACCGCGACGTTCACGGCGGCGCTTCGCCATCCGGTCATCCACGTCCTCCAGCACGAGTCCTTCCTCGTCTTCAACATGAGCGTCTGGTGGGTCGTGCTCGAGCCCGGGAAGGCGCGGATGCCCGGCCAGCTCTGGAAGGTCGGCCACATCTTCGCGGCGCGGATGGCGAGCATGTTCCTCGGGGTCGGGCTCGTCTTCTCCCACACCGCCTGGTACCGCTCGTTCTACGGGGCGCGCCCCCACGCCTACGGCCTCACCGGCCTGACCGACCAGCAGCTCGCGGGCGGGATGATGATGACGCTCGACATCCTCATCATGTTCTTCGCCCTGTGCCTGTTCTTCTGGCGGACAGCGGCCGACGAGGATCGCGCCAACGCCGCGGCGGTCGTGGCGGTGCCGCGGTAGGCCCAGAACGCGGCGGCTGTCCTGACTTCGTACGCCCATGGCGTATCAGGGCAGGACAGCTCCGGCGGTGGCGCCGGCGCGGCTGGCCCCCGCGAGCGCCGCTACTTGACGACGAGCTTGCCGACCATCCCGGCGGCGCGGTGCCCGGGGACGGTGCAGAAGAACGTGTAGGTCCCGGCCTTCAGGTCGACGGAGATCGTCGAGGTCCCGCCGCCCGAGACGATCTTGCCCTTCGCCTGGCTGATCCCGGGGCCGGTCAGGGCGATGTCGTGCGGCGTCGAGGACTTGTTCGGGGTGTTGATCGTCAGCCCCCCCGGGGAGGCCGTGGCGCTGCTCACGGTGTAGGCGAGCTGGCCGTTCGGGTCGGCGGGGATGCTGACCTTCCCGCCGGAGGCCTTGGCCACCGTCTTCTTGACGGCGCCGCCGATCGAGGCCAGCGCGCCGGCGTCCTTCCCCGGCTTGGCCGCCGCCGCCGCGACGTAGGAGGCGACGTCGTAGGCGTCCGAGCCGGTCACGAGCTTCGCGGGCATGACCCCGCCTCGCTGGGGGTGGATGATCTGCGCCTTGACGAGACCGCGGATCGAGTCGCTGGGGATCCCGTCGGCGCGATCCTGGCGGAAGGCAGCGTCGAGGCTCGGGCCCTGGATGCCCTTCGAGCCCGCGCGAGCGAGAATGTGGCAGGAGCCGCACTTCTGGACGAAGAGCTGCTTGCCGTTGGCCAGGTCGCCGGGCGAGTCCTTGAGCCGGCAGCCCGGCAGCGTGAGCAGGAGGCCGGCAGCGCCCGTGAGGGCCGCGGCGCGGAGGGTGGACCGCGTCATGAGGCCGAGAGGTTATCCGATGGGACGGGCGAGAGAGCGCCGAGCTCGTCCCGCGCCGCGGCGACGACGCCGCGCGCCACCTCCGCCCACCCGTAGCGAGCCGCGGCCGTCGCCACGAGCGCCTCGCGGACCTCGCGGCGGAGCTCCTGCGGGGCCCCGAGCCAGGCCACGAGGGGCTCGGCGATGGCGCCCACCGCGCCGTCCCCGAGCGGGAAGGAGAGCCAGTCCCGCGCGGGCACGGGCACCGCGGCGGCCAGCGCGGCCGAGACCTCGGCGAGACCCGAGTGCGCGGCGCTCAGGGGCAGCACACCACAGGCCGCGGCCTCGGCGGCGACCATCCCGAACGCCTCGGGAAACGTGCTCGGGACGACCTGCGCGTCGCACGCGGGCAGGAGCCGAGCGAGCTCTGAGTGCTCGAGGCGCCCGACCCAGATGACCCGCTCGGGCAGGCGGGCGGCGGCGGCGCGGTAGGCGTCGTCCCGCGTTGGCAGGAAGGCGCGCAGGTGGGCCAGCGGGGCGCGCGGCCCGCCCTCCTGCTCGCGCCCGGCGGCGACGAGCTCCGCGAGCGTCTCCTCGTCCCCGGTGGCGAGCGCCCCGGCGAGCCGGCGCAGCCCGTCCGCGTAGGCCCCGAAGCCGACGAGGACGAGCCGCGCTTCCGGCACGCGGGCGAGGACGAGCGGCCACGCGGCGAGGAGGAGGTCGACGCCCTTGGCCACGATGAGCTTGCCCACGAAGAGGACGAGCGGAGCCTCCCCCGCCCCCGCCACCGTGGTCAGGGCCGCCGCGACCTCGGAGGTCGAGCGGTCGAAGGAGGACCCGGTCACCGCCTCGGCGGGCGCCGCGCCCACCACTCCGGCCAGTTCGCGCAGGTCACCGCGGGCCTCGGCGGGCGCGCGGGGCCGGAAGGCCCTGAGGTCGACGCCGGGCGGCCCGAGCCGGGTCCGTTCCCGCAGGCCGGGCTCGGACACGGCGGCCCACAGGCTCTCGGCCGTGTGCCGGGAGCCAACCAGGACGCCGGTGGCGCCGGCCAGGCCTTCGCGCGCGTAGGGCAGGAAGCGCGGGTGGGGCTTGACCGCGTACTCGAGCGCCGAGCCGTGGACCTTGACGGCGTACGGGATCCCCTCCTCGCCCCCGAGCGCCCGGGCGAGGATCGCGGGGCCGAGCACGAGGTGATTGGCCAGCGCGACATCCGGCCGGGCGCGTGCGACGACGTCGCGGACGGCGGCCACGTTGCGGGCCACGTAGCCCTCGACCTCGGCCTCGGAGAGCTCCCCCAGCGGCCGGGCGTCGAAGCCCTCGTAGACGTCGGCGACGTAGACGGGGAGGATCCGCCCGATCGGCGGCCGGTAGACCGTGACGCGCGGCGGCTCGCGCCGGACCCGCACGCGCAGCTCGCCGTCCTCCCACTCACCGACCGCGTCGACCCACGGGAGGGCCTCGGGCTCCCGCTCCTGGGCGAGGAGATGGACCTCATGGCCGAGCGCGGCGAGCGCCTGGACGAGCTCGGCGTTGTAGACGTTCGAGCCGGTCCCGCGCAGGAGATAGCCGTGGAACACGAGCACACGCACGCCGGGGGGTCTTGTAGCATCCGCGGCCGATGCGACTGCGTCAGAAGTACCGCATGCGCACTCCCTCCACGGGGCGCGAGGTCGTCCTCGAGGCCGAGCCCGGGCGCGTCTACCGCGACCGCGAGACCGGCGAGGAGCTCGAGGTCGTCGGCCAGCTGCTGCCGCTCGCGCCCTCCCCCTCCGAGCTGCCCTGGGCGGTCGAGAACCTGCGCTTCTGCACCTGGTGTGACCAGCTCGTGCAGAAGGACCTGAACGACTGCCCGCACTGCGGGCGGCGGATCGAGGCCGTCGGGAGCTGATGGCCCCGGTGCGCCGCGCGCTGCCCGCGCTCGCCTCGCTCCTCGCCGGGCTCACGCTCGCCGTCGGCGTGGCCGCCTGCGGCGGCTCGCAGCCCTCCGCCCACTCCGGGCCGCTCAAGGGCGCGCCGCCGCTGCTGCCCCCGCCGAACATCGGGGGCGCCGCCGCGAGCGGGACGGGCACGGACACGACGGGCACGACCACGACCTCGACGACCTCGACGTCCTCCTCGGGCGCGAGCACCGGCACCGGCACCGTGCCGAGCGCGACGGGCGGCGGGGCCGGTGTCGCGCCGACGACGACGCCCTCCACGGGCGGCACGAGCAGCGGCGGCACGGGCGCGACCGGGGGGACAGGCGGTACCGGCGCCACGGGGGGGACAGGCGGTACCGGCGCCACGGGGGGTACCGGCGGGACCGGCGGCGCGGGGGCCGGCGGCAACTCGACGACGCCCGCCGCGGGCAGCGGCGGCGGCGGGGCCGGCACGCAGGCGTTCTGCGCGAGCAACCCCGGCGCCTGCTGAGCAACCCCCCCGGCGCCCGTCAAGCCCGGCTCGCCCTCGGCCCTCGTCCGCGACTTCTGGGACCAGCTCGCGGCGACGTCCGTCCCGAGCGAGGCGCTCGGGACGCTGCCCGCCTTCCTGCGCCGGCGCCTCGAGCTCGAGGAGGTCGCCTACTTCAAGGCCAGCGCCGGGCTCGGGCCGGTGACGCTGCGGCGCACGACGCGTGCCCGGCTTCAGGAGATCCGGGGCCGCCCACCTTCCTGTCCGCGAGCTATGTCGTCGCGCCCGGCCGGTCCGAGCGCCTGAGCGTCGGGCGCTGTGGCGCGCCTCGCTCGCGGAGCTGCTCGCCGTCCTCGGCCTCGAGGGCGGGCAAGACGCACCCCGAGGGGCCTACGGGGCGATCCCGCTGTGGCGGGGCGGCCGGCTGCGCCGCCGTCCAGGCCCTGGCCGCCGCGTCTTCCTCGCCTCGGCCGTCGCCGGCGCCCTCGGGCTTGGTGCGCGGGCCCTCGAGCAGGTCGAGCGGGCCGCGCTCCTGCACGACGTCGGCAAGGTGGCGACCCCCGCCGAGCTCCTCCACAAGGACGGCCCGCTCGACGCGCACGAGTGGAAGATAATGCGCGAGCACCCGGTGATCGGCGAGCGGATCCTCCGCCGCACGCCGGAGCTCACCGACATCGCCCCGATCGTCCGCCACGAGCACGAGCGCTGGGACGGCGGCGGCTACCCGGACGGCATCGCCGGGAGCGCGATCCCCGTCGGCGCGCGGATCATCCTCGCCTGCGACGCCTACAACGCGATGATCACCGAGCGCCCCTACCGGCGGCCGATGAGCCGCGAGAACGCCTGCGCCGAGCTGCGCGAGAACGCCGGCACGCAGTTCGACCCGGAGATCGTCGAGGCGCTGCTCGGCGTGCTCGCGCCCGCGCGTGCTCGCTACCTGATCGGGTTCTGCTTGGGGTCGTACTTGCGCCTGGGCGTGGGCACGATCGTCACGCGGTAGGTCATGCGCTGGGTCGTGTAGGTGCAGCGGAAGAACGAGGAGGCCTTGAGCGCCCCGAGCGCGGTCTGGGGCGCGTTGTCGTTGCAGGAGCCCGACGGGCGGCTGGCCTGCCACTGATCGCTCGTGCCGAGCCCGACCGCGAGCACGGGCGCCCACGTGGGCACCGTCAGCGCGACGACGTCGCCCCGGTGGACGATCACCGACCGGCGCAGCGCAAAGGTCACGGTCGTGCCGAAGTAGGGCTGCAGGTGGTAGGCCGAGCCCTCGTTGACGACCACAAGCGAGGACGGCGGGTGGGGATGGCGGCGGGTCTTCCGCGCCCGCACGGGCCGCAGGACGGTCAGCCGCACGCGGGGAGTCCCGCCGTAGTTCGCGTTGAAGTAGTGGATGATCTTCTTCGTCATGTCCCCCACGCGGAGCGTGAAGGCGACGATCCGTCCGTTGTGGCGGACCGTGTACGGGCTCCTGATCGCGCCCGAGCGGACCTGGTAGGCCGTCGTGCGGGTGACGACGCGGCAGGTGTCCTTGGGCGGGCAGCTCGGCGGCGGATCGTCCCGCGTGACGCCCAGCTCATCGAGGCGGGCGAGCGCCGCGCCGGGGACCAGGAGAGCCGCGAGGACGAACAGGGACGTGAGCAGGGGAAAGCGACGCATGACTCAGGGAGGATAGGCCGCGGCCGGGGCGCGCGGTCAGTTGCCGCTGAAACGAGCGCTGTCCGGGCCGTCCGCGAGGAAGGACTTGACGGCGCGCGGAAGGTCCTCGGTGTCCCACAGGGACCCGGCCGATCGCGCGGTCACGGCGTTCGCGGCGTCGACCCCGCCCTCGAGGTAGGCGCGCAGGATCTCCTTGGTGGCGGCGTGCGCGCGGGTCGGCCCGGCGGCGAGCCGCTCGGCGAAGGTGCGGGAGCGCTCGGCGAACTCGGCGTCGGGGTAGACGCGGTTGACGACGTCCCAGCGCTCGAGCGTGGCGGCGTCGAACAGGCCGCCGGTCATGACGAACTCCCGCGCGCGCCCCGTACCCGCGCGCTCGGCCAGCCGCTGGGTCCCGCCCATGGCCGGCGTGAGCCCCACGCGGGCCTCGACGAGGCCGAACCGAGCGCCCTCGGCGGCGAGCAGGATGTCGCAGGCCATGGCCAGCTCGAAGCCCCACGTCAGGCAGAGCGCATGGGCGGCGAGGACGGTCGGGCAGGGCAGGCGCTCGACCGTGTCGGCGACCTCGATGAGCTCGGCGAAGTAGCGCTCGGCCTCCTTGGGCGAGCCCATCGAGTCGAACTCGTGGACGTCGACGCCGCCGGTGAAGACCCTTCCCTCGGCGCGAAAGAGGACGGCGCGGGGGCGTTCGCCCGCGAGGTCGCCGACCGCGGCCTTCAGGCCCGCGGCCAGGCGGGCGTCGAACAGGTTGACGGGCGGGGAGTCGAACGTGACGACGGCGAGGCCGGAGTCCTCGCGGATGAGGGTGACGGCGTCGCTCACCCGGCGAGCTCCCTGCCGGCGGCGGCGATCTCGTCCGGGTCGCCCTTCTCGGGGACCCAGGGCAGGCGCAGCGGGTCGCCCTCGTAGCGGGGGATGACGTGGATGTGGAAGTGGAAGACGGTCTGCCAGGCGGGGGCGCCGCAGGCATTCAGGAGGTTGACACCGTCGGCGCCGAAGGTCTCCCGCATGCGGCGAGCGAGCCGCTGGGCGGCCCGGCTCGTGTGCGCGAGGTCCTCGGGATCGATCTCCAGGAGGTCCTTCGCGTGGCGCTTGGGGATGACGAGCGCGTGGCCGCGCGTGGCCGGCGCGATGTCCATGAAGGCGACGGTGTGCTCGTCCTCGTCGACCTTGGCGGCGGGGCCATCGCCGGCGGCGATGGCGCAGAAGATGCAGTCCACGTCGGCCATGGCCGGCAGGCTACTCGGGCCGCCTTTTCAAACGACCGCCTGGAGGGACCACGCGGCCGCCGCCCGAGCCGCGCCGCCGGTACCCGGACGGCCCTGGGCAAGCCCGGCTCGCTTCGCCTCAGCGCCCGAGCCGCCGCCGCGACCGGCCCCGCGGGAGGCCCGCGTTCAGCATCACCGCGCGATCCTCGGCCTCCGCGCGCGCCTCGGCCAGGCGCTCGGAGAACGCGGTGCTCTCCAGCCCGCACGGGATCCGCGCGATCTCGATCCGCGCCTGGCCGGTGCGGCGCAGGCCCACGGAGATCTCCCCGGAGCGGGTCGAGCGCTCGTTGAGCCGCCAACCGGCGCGCAGGCGGCGGCGCGCCGCGCGGGCGGCGAGGCCGGCGAGCACCGCCCCGGTCAGGAGCAGCGCGAGGAACAGGATGAGGATCGCCTCGGCGCCGCTCACCGCGCGAGCCACCTGCGCGCGTGGGCGATCGCCTCATCGCGGGTCTCGATCTCCCCCGCGTAGCGCGCGGCCTCGAGCTCGGCCAGCAGCGGGCCGAGCTCCGGACCGGGCCGGATCCTCAGCGCCCGCGCGAGCTCGTCGCCCCGCAGCAACGGGGCCGCGCCCGGCTGGAACGCGCGCGCGGCGGCGAGCAGCCCGCGGGCGAGGGCGAGATGTCGCGCGATCGCCGGCTCCGCGTTCCGCCCCCGGGTGGCCAGGCGGTCGGCCACCGTGAGCAGGGTCACGTCCGCCGTCACGGGCACCGTCGCGCTCAGGTACTCGTGGACCGCGCGCGGGGGCAGCGGCTGCGCGTGGACGAGGAAGCCGAGGCGGAGGTGGTGGCGGGCGAGCTCGCCCACGTGGGCCGCCAGACGCTCGCTCGAGCGCAGCCGCCGCAGCACCGCGGCGGCCAGCACCGCTCCCTCGGCGTCGTGGCCGGGAAAGCCGACCCTGCCGTTCGGGAAGACCCGGCGCGTCAGCGGCTTGGCCGCGTCGTGCAGCAGCGCGCCGAGGCGGAGCGCGCCACCCCGCGTCAGGCCGTCGGCCAGCGGCTCGGCGAGGAGCGGCGCGACGCGCCCGCCCTCGACGCCGAGGACGGCCTCCGGGTCGCGCTCGAGCGCCACCGCCCGCTCGAGCACCTCGAGCGTGTGGCCCCAGACGTCGCGGTGGTGGTAGACGCCCTGGCCGACGCCCTTGAGCGCCTCGAGCTCGGGCAGCACCGAGCCGATCAGCCCGAGCGCATCGGTCAGCCGCACCCCCGCCGCCGGGTCGGGAGCGGCGATGATCCGCTTCAGCTCGGCGAAGATCCGCTCGGGCGAGGCGCGCAGGACCTCGCCGGCGTGGGCCCGGACCTGCGCGGCCGTGTCCGGCTCGACCGTGAGCCCGAGCTCGGTGGCCAGGCGCGCGGCGCGCAGCGTGCGCAGCGGATCGTCGGCCAGCGCCCGCGGGCCGACCACGCGCAGGCGCCGCGCGGCCAGGTCCTCCCGGCCGCCGAACGGATCGACGACGGCGCCCGGCTCGGCCAGCGGCGCGGCCATGGCGTTCACGGTGAAGTCCCGCCGCGCCAGATCGTCGGCGAGCGTTCCCGCCAGGGGGGAGAGATCCGTCTGCCAGGACTGTCCGCGGCCGACCACCCGCCAGGCGCCGAAGGCCTCGGAGAGCGGGAAGGCCGTGCCCCGCCCGGCGGCGGCCACCGCGCGCGCCGCCTCCCCCACGTCGCCGGCCACCACGAGGTCGAGGTCGTCGGTCTCCCGGCCGAGCAGCCCGTCGCGCACCGTGCCGCCGACGAGGTAGGCCTCCCGCCCGGCGAGCCCGGCGCGCACCGCGTCGCGCGCGGCGGCGCTCACAGCTCGGCGCCGTCCCGGTGGTGGACGCGGGGTACGCGGGCCGAGAGCCCGCAGGTGATCTCGTAGTTGATCGTGCCGATGCGCTCGGCGAGCTCCTCCGCGCTCTGCCCGCCGCCGATGAAGAGCGCCTCCTGCCCGATCCGGACGTCGGCGTCGAGCCCGACGTCTACCGTGATGTTGTCCATCGAGACCGTCCCGGCGAGGGGGAAGCGGCGTCCGCCGATCACGACATCCGCGTTATTGGAGAACGCGCGCCGCACGCCGTCCGCGTAGCCCACGGGCAGCGTGGCGATCCGGGTCGGCGCCACGGCGATGAACGAGCGCCCGTAGCCGGCGGATTCCCCCGCCGCGGCGGGCTTGACGGCCGCCACCCACGTCGCGAGCCCGAGCGCGGGCTCGAGCTCCTGCTCGGCAGGATCGAGCCCGAAGGGATCCATGCCGTAGAGCGCGATGCCGCAGCGGACGAGATCGAAGTGGCTGGAGGCCTCTCGCAGCGTGGCCGCCGAGTTCGCGGCGTGGACGACGATCCCCGGATGGCGTGCGCGCAGCCGCTCGGCCCACGGGCTGAAGCGCACGAGCTGGAGTGCCATGAACTCCGGATCCTCGTCGGCCGTGGCGAAGTGGGTCATCGCCCCGGCGAGCACGAGATCCTCGCGGGCGGCCACCGCCGCCGCCGTCCGGTCGGCCTCCTCCGGGTCGCGGGTGCCGAAGCGGCCCATCCCGGTGTCGAGCTTCACGTGCACGCGCAGGCCGGGCGGGAGCGAGGCGATCCACTCCGGCCGCCAGGCGACGACGTCGGCCCCCGCGCCCGCCGCCAGCGCCAGCTCCGCGGGCGCGAGCGCGCCCATGACGACGAGCCGGGCGCCGACCCCTTCCGCGCGGAGCTCCGCCGCCTCCCGGGCCGTGGCCACGAACAGCCAGCTCGCGCCGCCCGCCAGCGCGGCCCGGGCGCAGGGTGCCGCGCCGTGCCCGTAGCCGTCGGCCTTGACCACGGCACCGAGCGCGGCGCCGCCCGCGAGAGTGCGGCCCAGGCGCGCGGCGTTCCGCTCGATCGCCGCGACGTTCACGCGCGCGACCGCGCGTTGCGGCAACGCTCAGCCCTCCAGCGCCAGGGGGAGGCGCGCGATGACGTCGCTGGCGATGACGCCGTCCGGGCCGCTCTGTGCAACCGCGGCGATCTGCCCGGCCCGGAGATGCAGCCGGACGCCGGCGCACGCGGCGAGGAAGGCCTCCATCCCCTTGGCCAGGAGCGCGCCGATGACCCCGGAGAGGACGTCCCCCGTGCCCGCCGTGGCCAGCGCCGGCGCACCGCCGCGCGAGACGGCGACGCGGCCGTCCGGATGGGCGATGAGCGTGTCGTCCCCCTTCAGCACGAGGATCGCCCCGGCCGACGCGGCCGCGGCGCGCGCGAAGTGCAGGCGGCGGGCGCCGATCGCCTCGGAGTCCTCCCCGAGCAGCCGGCCGAGCTCGCCCGCATGCGGCGTGAGGACGGTGGCAGCCTCGCGCCCCGCCAGGTCGGCGAGCCGCCCGGCGTGGGCGTAGAGGCCGTCGGCGTCGAGCACGAGCGGCAGGGGCGCCTCGCCCGCGAGACGCCGGGCGAGGGCGATGGTCTCCTCCCCTCGGCCGAGGCCCGGCCCGAGGATGAGCGCGTCCGCCTTCTCGGCGCGCTCGAGGATCTCCTCGGCGGCCTCGGGCGCGAGCGCGCCGTCCGCGTCGGGCAGATTCACGGTCATGACCTCGAGGAGCTTTGCCTCGAAGACGGCTCCGAGCGATCCGGGGACGAGCGCGCTCACGTACCCCGCGCCGGCGCGCATCGCCGCCTCGGCGGCCAGGCACGGCGCGCCGGTGAGCCCGGCCGAGCCGCCGCAGACGAGCACGGCGCCGGAGGCGAACTTCGTGCCGTCCGGGCCCCGGCGCGGGATCTTCCGGCGCACGCCGGCGCCGACCAGCGAGATCGCGGGAACGGCGGGCCCGCCCTCCGGAATGCCGATGCCGGCGACCTCCACCTCCCCGGCGTGGGCCTTGCCGGGGCTGATCCACAGCCCCGGCTTGGCGGCGTGGAAGGTGACCGTGGCGGCGGCGCGCACGCCGAGGTCGGCCACCTCGCCGGTGGCGGCGTCGACGCCGCTCGGGACGTCCACGGCGAGCACCGGCGTGCCGCCCTCCGACATCGCCTCCATCGCGCTGCGCTGCGGCTCGCGCACCTCGCCGGCGAAGCCGGTGCCGAGCACGGCGTCGATGACGAGCGCCGCACCCGCGAGGCGGCCGGGATCGAACTCGGCCGGCGCCGCGCCCGGCAGGCGGTCGAGGTTCGCCTTCGCGTCCCCCTCGGCACCGGAGAGATCCCCCACCGCGAGGCAGTCGACCTCGCGCCCCGCGGCGCGCAGGAGCCGCGCCGCCACCCACCCATCGCCGCCGTTGTTCCCCTTGCCGCCCACGACGACGATCCGGCCCTCCGGCGCGCGGGCCGCCGCCGCGCGGGCCACGGCCTCCCCCGCACGCTCCATGAGCTCGGCACTCGGGATGCCGGCCTCCTCGATTGCCCAGGCGTCGGTGGCGCGCATCTCCTCCGCGGTGTAGAGCGACTCGAAGGCGCTCATGCCGGTACCGCCAGCGCCACCGCACCGGCGTTTCGCCGCGTGTGGGTCAGGGAGATCTCGACGCTCACCCCGAGCGCGGCCGCGTGCTTCGCCGTGGCGCCGTGCAGGCGCAGCTCGGGCGGGCCTGCGCCGCCGAGGATCTCGATCTCCCGCCAGGCGGTGGCTCGGAGCCGCAGCGCCTTGGCCACCGCCTCCTTGGCGCAGAAGCGCGCCGCCAGCCGCTGACCGTCGCCGCCCGCGAGCTCGCGCTCGGCCCCGGTGAAGAGCCGCTCGGCCAGCCGCGGACGCCGCGCGAGCGCGCGCTCGAGGCGGGAGACCTCGAGCAGGTCGACGCCGATCCCGAACCTGGGCTCGGCGCTCACTCCACCGTCACGGTCTTGGCCAGGTTCCGCGGCTTGTCCACGTCGAGCCCGCGCAGGCGGGCGATGTGGTAGGCCAGGAGCTGAAGCGGTACCACGGCGACGATCGGCTCGAGCATCGGGTCGGTGGCGGGAACGGTCAGGAGCTCCTCGCACTGCTCGGCCAGCGCGGTGTCCCCCTCGGTCCCCACGGCGATCACCTGCGCGCCGCGCGCGCGGACCTCCTGCATGTTCGAGACGATCTTCTCCCGCACCGGCGAGTTCGTGGCCACCACGACGACGGGCGTTCCCTGCTCGAGCAGCGCGATCGGACCGTGCTTCATCTCCCCCGCCGCGTAGGCGTCGGTGGCGATGTAGGAGATCTCCTTGAGCTTCAGCGCGCCCTCGAGCGCCACCGGCAGACCGGCGTGGCGGCCGAGGTAGAGGAAGAAGTCATGCTCGTGGAGGCGCTCGGCGAGCGCCTCGATGCGCCCGGCGTCGCGGGCGATGACGAGCTCCATCGCGTGCGGGAGGCGCTTGACGGCGCTCACGAGCTCGGTCCGCCGCTCGGCGGACAGCGTCCCGCGGAGCTCGGCCAGGCGGAGCGCGAGCAGGTACATCGCCGCGACCTGGGCGACGAAGGTCTTCGTCGCCGCCACGCCGACCTCGAGCCCGGCGCGGGTGAGCAGGACGCCGTCGGCGTCGCGCGTGGCCTGCGAGCCCTGGATGTTCGTCACGGCGAGGACGGCGGCGCCGCGCTCGCGCGCGAGGCGCATGGCGGCCAGCGTGTCGGCCGTCTCCCCCGACTGCGTCATGCCGATGACGAGATCCCCCGGGCCGACCACGGGGTTGCGGTAGCGGTACTCCGAGGCGATGTCCATCTCCACGGGCACGCGCGCCCACTCCTCGATCGCGTAGCGCCCGACGAGGCCGGCGTGGTAGGCCGTCCCGCAGCCGACGATGACGATCCGCCGGCAGGTGCCGAGGACCTCGTCGCCGATCCCGCCGAGCTCCCCGGCGAAGTCGACGCCGTCGGCGCGCGCCGTGCGGTCGGCGACCGTCTCGGCCACCGCCTCCGGCTGGTCGTGTATCTCCTTGAGCATGAAGGTCTCATAGCCGCCCTTCTCGGCGGTCTCCTCGTCCCAGTCCACGCGCGTGATCTCCCGCTCGACGGGCTCGCCGTCGGCGCCGAGGAAGGCGACGCCCTGGCGCGTGAGGACGACGAGCTCGTCGTTCTCGACGAGCTGGACCTCCCGGGTGGCGGCCAGGAAGGCGGGGATGGCGGAGGCCACCCACTGCTCGCCCTCGCCGCGGCCGACGACGAGCGGACACTCCCGGCGGGCGCCGACGAGGGTGTCCGGGTCGGCGGCCGACATGGCCACGAAGGCGTAGTGGCCGCGCAGCTCACCGAAGGCGCGGCGCGTGGCCTCGGCGAGGTCGCCGGCCGCGCGGAGGTGGTGGGCGATCAGGTGGGCCACGACCTCGGCGTCGGTCTCGCTCGTGAAGTGCGCCTCCTCGGCCCGCAGCCGGTCCTTGAGCTCGACGTAGTTCTCCACGATGCCGTTGAGCACGATGTGGACCTCCCCGCGGTTGTCGTCGTGCGGGTGGGCGTTCTCCTCGGTCACCTGGCCGTGGGTGGCCCAGCGCGTGTGGCCGATCCCGAGCGTGGCCGGACGCTCGAGGAGCGCGACGCCGGTCGCGGCGCCCTGCTCCCGCAGCCGGTCGCGCAGCGCGTCCAGGCGGCCGACCGCGCGCACGGAGCGGATCGCCCCGCCGGGCGCGAGCACGGCGACGCCCGCGGAGTCATAGCCGCGGTACTCGAGCTTCTCGAGGCCGGCGAGCAGGACGTCCCGGACGGGCCGCTCACCGACGTAGCCGACGATTCCGCACATGAGGAGCAGAGCTTACGAGCGCGCGGGAGCGCGACCCGCCGCCCCGCCGTTCAGGCCGCCGTCAGGCCCGGCCCGCCTAGCATCCTCGCGGTGATCCGGCACCATCGAGCGGCCGTCGCCGTCGCGCTCGGGTGCCTCGCCGTCGCGGCGCTGTCGCTGCTGCTCCCCTTCTCGCTGGCCTACGACCCCTGGGCGTGGCTCGTCTGGGGGCGGGAGGTCATCCATCTCGGGCTCGACACCCGCCACGGGCCGTCGTGGAAGCCGCTCCCCGTTGCCTTCACGACCCTGTTCGGCCTCGTGCCCGCGGCCGCCCCCGTGCTGTGGGCCGTCGTGGCCCGCGCCGGGCTCCTCGGCGCGGTCGCGCTCGGGGCCCGGCTCGCGCGCCGGCTGGCCGGCGGGGGCGCGCCCGGCGCCCTGGCCGCGGTGCTCGCCGTCCTTGGCCTGCTCTTCATGGGAGGCCTCCCCCGCGTGGTGTTCGACAACTCATCCGAGGGCCTCGCCCTGCTCGGGCTCCTGGCGATGTTCGACCGGCTGTGGGCGGGCCGGCCGCGCCTGGCGCTCGCCTGCGGGTGCTTCGCGGGCCTCGTGCGGCCGGAGGTCTGGCTCCTGCTGGCCATCCTCGGGGTGGCGATGATCCGCGAGGATCGCCGCCACCTCCGCTATGTCGCGCTCCTCGGCGGGCTGACGCTCGTCGCCTGGATCGTCCCCGACTGGATCGGCTCCCACGACATCCTGCGGGCGGTCCACCGCGCGTCGGCCAGGGATCCCGGCACCTACAGCCGACGCTCGGACCCCACCGGCGCGGCGCTCGACGACATCAGACACATCCTCCTCCCGGCCACCCTCGCGGGCATCCTCGCCGCCGCGGTCCTCGGCGGGCGCCGGCTCCGGCGGCTGCTGCTCGCCGGGGTCCTCGTCCTCGCGGTCGTCGTCATCGGCGTCGCGCGCGGCGAGGCCGGGAACTCCCGCTACCTGCTGACCGGAGCCGGAGTGGGGGCGGTGGTGGGCGGCGCGGGATGGGGGCTCCTGGCCGCCCGCATCGCGGCCGCCGGCCCCGACCGGCGGCGGAGCGCGGCGCTCGCGGTGACCATCGTCGCCGCCCGGGCCGCGAGCGCCAACGACACTCCCTACCGCATTCGCGTCACGCGGTATCAGGCCGAGGTATCGGGCCTCTTCGCCGGGGCCGACGGCCAACTCGCCGGTCTGATCGCCCTCGCGCGCACGCACAACGCACTTACGCACGCGTGCGGGCGCCCGGCGGTCGATCAGTTCGCGGTACCGGTCCTCGCGTGGTACCTCGGCGTGCACATCCGCGACGTCGACGCCTACTTCCGCCCCCACACGATCCTGCTCCAGCAGCGGATCGACGGGTACTTCCTGCCCGCGCCGCTGAACCCCGGGCGCTCGGTCCTCGTCCACGGCTCGTGGCGGATCCTGCGCGGGCCCTGCCCCCCGGTCCCCCTCCCGGTGGTCAGGCTCCATTCAGTGCCGCCACCGTAAGCGTGTCAGCCGGTCGCGGCGGCGCCCAGCCGAGCATGGCCTTCCTCCCCACCGAGACGGTTGCCAGGAGCACCGAGCTGCCCCTCGAGCGGCGCCGAGCTTCGTGGCCGACATGCGCTCGGGCACGGCCTCGCCACCGAGGTCACCTCGCGCATCCTCAAACGCGGATCCGCCCTTCGAGGCGCCGGTCTCCTACCACAGCCGCTCGGCGCGGGAGGGGAAGAAGATCACCTGTCGGGACGGGGTGCGCTCGCTGGCGATGCCGCTGCGGGTGCGGCTCGGGCGCTGAGAGCAGGCTCGCGCCCGCCCTCCGGGGACGCGGAGCTTCGGGAGGCGTCTTGGCGGGGGTTCCTGGTGACGCTGCGCGCTCGTGCACGCGCAGCGGGGCCGGGCCCCGGCGCGGGTCCACGCGCGAGAGCCCGGCCGGGCCGCCGAGACGGCGTCAGGAGCCGAGGCGCACTGTGAGGGGGATCCGGCCGCCTCGCTCGGTCCCGCTCGTGAGCGTCCCCCGCGCCCGGGCGTAGGCGCCCGTCCCGCCCGTCACCGCGAACGTCGTGGCCGGCACGTCGCGCACGGTGTTGAAGCCCGACAACGTGATCTGCCCGCGCGGCAGGACGAGCGCGCCCTCGCACAGGTTTCCGCCCCGGCGGCCGGGCTGCGTGGTCGTGCACACGAGGTTCGACGTCCCGACCACCTTCTTGCCGGAGAGGAGCTGCCCGCCGATGACGAAGGCGTCTCCCTGGGTGAACGGCTTGGCCGGACCGCCGCGGGGCGCGACGTCCTCGAACTTGAACGCACGCTCGACCTGGGCGACCCTGATCGTGGACGAGGCGGTGCGTCCGCTCGCCGGCCCGGAGAGAGCGGCGGTGGTGGAGCCGGCGGCGGCGGCGACGACGGCCGCGGCGAGTGAGGCCCTGCGGTGGTTGATCATGGCCGCAGCCTTCCGAGCGGCGGCTCGCCCGTCATCGGACCGGAGTCTGGACCTGCCTCCGACCGGGGTCGCATGCGAATCATCCCGTGGTCTGATGCGAAGGCTCCTCGCGCGCCTTTATCGTCCGGCCATGGCCTTCCTGCGCCCCGGTACGCGCCTTGAGTGGCTCGATCGCGCCGCGGCCCTCACGGTGCTCGGCATCGCCCTGCTCGAGGTCTTCGGCGCCGTCCGCACGCAGCACTGGAACGGCCCGGCGCCGGTGACGGCCGCGTTCGTGGTTGCGATATGCCTCCCGCTGGCGACGATCCGGCCGCGCCCGCTGCCCTCGATCCTCCTCTCCGCCGGGGCGTTCACGATCTACAACGGGGTCTGGGGCCAGCCGTCGTCCGCCGCCGCGGTCTTCATGATCATCCTCGTCGCCTTCGGCGCCGGGCGCTACCACGGGCCGCGCGCCCGCCTCGCCATGGGCGCCGTGCTCGCCATGGTCGTGGCCGGCGGCGCCCACGGCGAGTACCGGACGGTGGCCGATCTGTTCTTCGTCGGAGGCATCGCGCTTGCCCCTTTCGCGGCCGGCCGGGTCGTGGCCAACCGCCAGCGTCTGGCCGAGCAGCTCCGCGCGCAGCAGCCGCTGATCGCGCGCGCGGCCGTGGTCGACGAGCGCGCCCGGATCGCCCGCGAGCTCCACGACGTCGTCGCCCACAGCGTGTCGGTCATGGTCATCCAGTCGGTGGCCGGGCGCCGGCTCCTGCGCCGTGACCCGGAGCGCGCCGAGGAGACGCTCGTCGCGGTCGAGACGACCGGCAAGGAGGCGCTCCGCGAGCTCAGGCGCCTGCTCGGCGTGCTCCGGACCGAGGACGACGACGGCGCGGTCGGGGTTCAGCCCCAGCCGGGGCTCGGCGATCTCGACGGGCTCGTCGCGAGCGTGGCCGAGAGCGGGGTGCGGGTCGACCTCGAGGTCGAGGGGGAGGCCGCTCCGCTCAGCCTGGGCGTCGATCTCGCCGCCTACCGGATCGTCCAGGAGGCGCTCACCAACGTGATCCGTCACACGGGCGCGGACCGCGCGACCGTGCGCGTGACACGCGAACGACGCGCGGTCACGCTCGAGATCCTTGATGCCGGAGGGGCGTCCCGAGCCAACGGCCATGAGGCCGCCCTCGGCGGCGGCCATGGGCTGCCAGGCATGCGCGAGCGCGCCGCGCTCTACGGCGGCACGCTCGAGGCCGGTCCGCGGCCCGAGGGGGGCTACGGGGTCCGCGCCCGGCTCCCCGTCGAGCCGCCCGCCTGATGGCCATCCGGGTCCTCATCGCCGACGACCAGGCGCTCGTGCGCACGGGCTTTCGCCTGATCCTCGAGGCCGAGGATCACATCGAGGTCGTGGGCGAGGCGCCCGACGGCGAGCACGCGGTGGCGCTGGCCCGGAGGGTCGCGCCCGACGTCTGCCTCATGGACATCCGCATGCCGGTGATGGACGGGATCACCGCCACCCGGCGGATCGCCGAGCTGCCCGACCCGCCGCGCGTGGTCATGCTCACCACCTTCGAGCTCGACGAGTACGTGCTCGACGCGCTGCGCGCCGGCGCGAGCGGCTTCCTGCTCAAGGACGTCTCCGCCGCCGAGCTCGGCTCCGCCGTGCGGATCGTCGCCGGCGGCGACGCGCTGCTGGCGCCGCGCGTGACCAAGCGACTGATCGAGCGCTTCGAGCGCCTCCCCGGCGCGGCGTCGCCGCCGCCCGGGTGGGCGGAGCTCACCGAGCGGGAGCGAGAGGTGTTCGGGCTCGTCGCCGAGGGCCGCTCGAACGGCGAGATCGCGGGTGAGCTGTTCCTCTCCGAGCCGACGGTGAAGACCCACGTGGGCCGCCTCCTGCGCAAGCTCGGCGCCCGCGACCGCGTCCAGCTCGTCGTGCTCGCCTACCGCTGCGGCCTCGTCGGCTGAGGCCCCTCGGACCCGCGCGGGCGCGCGCTACGTGCCGCCGATCGTCTCCTCGACCACGGCCACGAGCCGCGCGCACGCCGCATCGGCCTCCTCCTCCGAGGGCGCCTCGACCATCACCCGCACGAGCGGCTCGGTGCCGCTCGGGCGGACGAGCACGCGGCCGCGTCCCTCGAGCGCGGCCTGCTCGCGGGCCACGGCGTCGGCGACGCCGTTTGACCGCTCCAGCGCGCCGCGCGCGGCGATCCGCACGTTGACGAGCCGCTGCGGCAGCTTCTCCATCGCGTGGCGGTCGGCCAGCGCGCCGTCGCCGAGGGCCTCGAGGGCCAGGAGCGCGGCGGCGATCCCGTCGCCGGAGGGGGCGAAGCCGAGGTCGATGATGTGCCCGGACTGCTCGCCGCCAAGGGTCCAGCCCCGCGCGATGAGCTCGGCGAGGACGTAGCGATCGCCCACGGGCGTCGTGGTCACAGCCACTCCGGCCTCCGCCATCGCGGTGTGGAAGCCGTAGTTCGTCATCACCGTGACCACGACACCGCCGCCGGGCAGGCGGTCCTGCGCGCGGAGGTGGAGCGCGGCGAGGGCGATCAGCTCGTCACCGTCGACCGTCTCGCCGCGCGGGTCGACGGCGAGCACGCGGTCGCCGTCCCCGTCGAAGGCGAAGGCGGCGTCGTGGCCGGCGAGCTCCGGGTGCCCGGCCAACGCGACCAGGTGGGTCGAGCCGCAGCGGTCGTTGATGTTCCGGCCGTCTGGGCGATCGGCGAGCACGGTGACCGCGGCGCCGAGGCGGCGGAAGATCTCCGGCGCGGCGCGGTGGGTGGCGCCGTTCGCGCAGTCCAGGAGGATCCGCCGGCCCGAGAGGTCAAGCTCGCGGAAGCGCTCGTGCAGCGCCCGAACATAGTCCTCGAGGGCACCGTGCAGCGCCGCCGTGCGCCCGAACCTGAGAGGGGTCTGACCCCTCTCAGGGTTCTGGACGCGCGCCTCGATGTCCTCCTCGGCGGCGTCCGGCAGCTTCAGCGCGTCGGCGCCAAAGAGCTTTATTCCGTTGTCTCCGTAGGGGTTGTGGGAGGCGGAGATGACCGCGGCGAGCTCGAACCCGTGCCGCGCCAGCAGCAGCGGCGCGGCCGGGGTGGGCAGGACCCCGGCGGTGAAGACGTCCCCGCCCGCCGCGCACACCCCGGCGGCGAGCGCGGCCTCGAGCATCGGCCCCGACTCCCGCGTGTCGCGGATGATGAGCACCCGCGGGCGCTCGATGCCGTCGACCTCGCGCTGGCGCTGCACCGCCGCGCGCCCGAGGGCGAGCGCGAGGTCGGCCGTGAGGACGGTCCCGGCGGCGCCCCTGACGCCGTCGGTCCCGAAGAGCTCGCGCCCCAAGGCTTAACGCTTGGAGAACTGCGGGCGCTTGCGGGCCTTCTTCAGCCCCGCCTTCTTGCGCTCCTTGACCCGGGAGTCGCGGGTGAGGAAGCCGCGGCGCTTGAGCTCCCCGCGCAGGTTCGGGTCGGCCTCGAGCAGCGCGCGGGCGATGCCGTGGCGCAGCGCGCCGGCCTGGGCGGAGACACCGCCACCGTGGATCTTCGCCACGACGTCCATGCGCTCCTCGTAGCCCACGGTCTCGAGCGGCTGGCGGATGACGTGCTGGAGGGTGAGGCGCGGGAAGAACGTGAAGAGGTCGCGCTCCCTGCGGTTCTCCATCCCCGTGATCTGGAAGGCGCCGGTGCCCGGCTTCAGGTACACGCGGGCCACCGCGCTCTTGCGCTTGCCGGTGACGTAGCCGCGGCTCGGGTAGCGCGCGCCGGCGGCGAGGTCGATCGCCGCCTCGGCGATGCGCGCGGGCTCCTCGGCCTGCTCCTCGGCGGGCGCGGCCTTGTCGTCCTCGGTCGCGTAGGGATCGACGTCCTCGCTCGAGCCGGCAGTGGGGGCGTCGAGGACGATGTCCGGCACGAGGTCCGCGCCGGGGATCTCGGGCTTCTCGCGCGGGCGCTCGGGCAGCTCCTCCTCGGCCTCGGCGATCGCCTCGGCCTGGGTCTGCTCGGGCTCGCCCGGACCGAGCGGCTGCGTCTCCGGCGCCGGCGGAGCGTCGGCCTCCGGCTCCTGCGCGCGTACGGGCGGTGCCGGGCGCTCGTCCTCTCCCACCTCGACCTTGGACGCATCGCCGGCGGCGTCCGCCGCGGGCGACGCAGTGGGCTCCCCGGCGACGGCCTCGGCCTCCTCCGGGGTCTCCGGCGCCTCGGCGTCGGTCGGGGTTTCGTCGGGCGGGGTCTCGCTCACCGGGTCTTGATCTCCAGAGGTCGGGGCTGCTGGGCCTGATGCGGGTGCTCGGACCCGGCGTAGATCTTCAGCTTCGTCAGCTGCTTGCGGCCGAGGCGCGTGCGCGGGACCATCCCCTTGACGGCGTGGCGGATGACCTCCTCGGGGCGGCGGCGGAGCTGCTCCTCGAGCGTGCGCGAGCGGATGCCGCCCGGGTAGCCCGAGTGGCGGTAGTAGCGCTTCTCCGCCCGCTTGTTGCCGGTCACCGCGACCTTCTCGCAGTTGATGACGACGACGAAGTCGCCGGTGTCGACGTGCGGGGTGTAGGTCGGCTTGCGCTTGCCGCGCAGCACGTCGGCGATCTGCGTGGCGAGCCGGCCCAGGGTCTGGCCCGAGGCGTCGACGAGCACCCAGTTGCGTTCGCGGTCGTTGGCGTTGGCGACGTAGGTCTTCATGGCGCGAAGGAAACGCCTCCGGCACCGGGAATCCGGCCCGTGAGGCGGCCGCTCACTATAGGAAAGCCCTGAAAACGCGCGACCTCCGGCGGGGCGGCTACTCTCCCCCGCTGTCACACCGCCGAATCCGCGGGCCTCCGGGCCCGGGGAGCGGGGGACCCGCGGCCATGGACCACATGGCGGGGGCGAATCCGGGCCTCTGCCCGGTAGCGCGCGCAGCGCGAGCCCGACAGCTAACCCCGTAGGCGAGAAACGACGACGAGGGGTTGCCGCCGCGCGCATGCACGGTCTGACGAGGACGACGATCGGAATCTGCACGGCGGCCGCCGTGCTCGCGCCCGGCCCCCGGGCGGACGACGGCGGCGCGGCGCCGAGCCCGGCCCCGATCGTCTCCGGCGCGGCGTGCCGCGCGGCCTGCCCCGCGCTCGACGCGGCGGGCCCGGGCGCGCTCGTGCGCGTGGGCGGGCAGAACCTCGCGGGCACGGCGCGGATCGTGTTCCTCGGCAGGCGCGGATCCAAGGACGACGTGAGCGCCGCGCCCCGCCGGCGCGGCGAGCGGTTCGCCGAGGTCGTCGTGCCCGAGGGCGCTCGCACCGGTCCGATCGCGGCCCTGAGCGCCGACGGCCAGGCCTCCACGCCGACCCGCTCCCCGCTGATCCTCCTGCCCGCCGACGGCCCGAAGGCGCCGCGCCCCCGCGCGGGAGGCTCGCCGTACGTCGACACCGCCGTCGCCTCCTCCCGCGTGTACTTCTTCGGGCGGGGGCGCGCCCGTCTGCGCTACCTCGTCCGGGGCGCGAAGCCGCGCGCCCTGCGCATCGACCTCGTGCGCCTGGCCGACCGGCGCTCGGTGCACCACTGGCTCCTGCCGGACGCCGCGCCCGGCCTCGCGCGCTCGGTGTCGTGGGACGGCACGGTCCACGGCCGCACCGCGCCCGCCGGCCGCTACGAGTTCCGCGTCGCCGTCGGCCCGAGCGCGCTCGCCCGCTCGGCGGGCGCCGGCGCACCGCCGCCCGCGGACGCGACGCGCGCCGGGGGCTTCGCCTTCCTCGCCGCCATCTTCCCCATCCGCGGCCGCCACTCGGTCAGCTCGGGCGCCGGCCGCTTCGGCGCGCCCCGGGCGGGCCACCGGCACGAGGGCCAGGACACCTTCGCCGCCTGCGGCACGCCGCTCGTGGCCGCCGTGGGCGGACGGGTTCGCTACGCCGGCTACCAGGGCGCGGCCGGGAACTACCTCGTCATCGACGCCGCCGGCACCGGCGTCGACATGGTCTACGACCACCTGCGCTCCCCCGCGCCCGTGCGCACGGGCCAGCGGGTCTACACCGGCCAGCGCATCGGCGAGGTCGGGCAGACGGGCGACGCCACCGCCTGCCACCTGCACTTCGAGCTGTGGTCCGCCCCCGGGTGGTACCGCGGCGGGCGGCCCTTCGACCCGCTGCCGACGCTGCGGGCCTGGGACGCAGTCTCCTGACGTCCTGGCCGGGGCGGGAGAAAGGCGTATCGCCGCGAGATATACTCGCGGCGTGGCAAAGGTGCTGATCTCCATCCCCGACGCGCTGCTCGAGCGCGTCGACCGCGAGGCAGGCCGGCGCGGCGCGACCCGCAGCGGCTTTCTCCAGCACGCCGCCCAGCGCGAGCTGGGCTGGCCCGATCCGGTCGCGCTCGATGCGGCCCTTCGGCGCGGGCGAGCCGCGCTCGCCGGGAGCGAGCGATTCGAGTCCGCCGATCTCATCCGCGAGGATCGTGATGCCCGCGACGCCCGCGATCGACGTCGTTAGCGACGCGAACGTCGCGCTCAAGTGGTTCCACGCCGAAGGCGAGGAGGAGGTCGCGCCCGCCCGCGCGCTGCTCGCCGGCCACCGGAACCGCACGGTCGCCCTCAGCATCCTCGACCTCACGCCCTACGAGGTCGGCAACGCGCTGCTCCGCGGTCGGCTCGCGATCCGAGCCGACCGCGTCGCCGTCGTGCTCGCCGCCCTCCGCGAGATCTGCCCGGCGATCGCGCCCACCGCCGAGGACCTCGCCGAGGCGGCGGCGCTGGCCGAGCAGCACGAGCTCACCCTCTACGACGCGGCCTACGCCGCGGTCTCCCGGCGCCGCGGCGCACAGCTCGTCACGCTCGACCGCGAGCTGCTCCGCGCCGGCCTCGGTCGACGGCCGAGCGAGCTGCTGGCGGAGTTGCCCTGACCGTCCCGTCTCTTCCGCTCACGACCCACCCCGCGCCGGGACCACCAGCCGGCCGGGCCCCGGAAGGTGGAGCGAGGAAGGAGGCGCGCACGAGCGCCCACCACCACGAACGCGTGCCCCCGTCAACGCCCGGCCCGCACCCGGCGCGCAAGGACCACGGCGAGCAGGACGAGCAGCGTCACGGCGGCGATCACCCCGGCGAGGAAGAACACGACCGAGACGTCGTGCCTCGTGCCCGGGCTGTCCTGGCCGAACGCGGTGTTCTCGAGGATCCAGACCACGATGACCGCGGCGCAGACGGCGATGGGCGCGCGCATCAGCGGGGGCCCGCGAGCCGGACGGTGGCGCGCTCGCTGCCGTGCGGGCCGGGGACGATGTGGACGGTCCCGCGCGCCCCGGCGTAGCGGCCGGTGCCGCCGACGACGGCCATCGAGAAGCGGGCGACCGTGGCGTGGCCGCCGGTGGTGACGAGCTGGCCGCCGTGCAGAAAGACGATCACCGTGCTCTGCTCGGAGCCGTGGCTCGCGGTCCCGGCGACGAGCTCGGTCGTGAGGGTGAAGCTCCCGAGACGGCGGCCCGCCGGATCGGTGATCCTCCCGTGCTCGAAGAACTGATCCCCGGGTGAGATCCCCTGAGGCTTGTTGTCGACGGCGCCGCCACCGGTCGCCCGCGCGACGAGCTCGAGCGTGCGGACCGCGCGGGCGGCGCGGGGATGGGGATTCGAGCCGTCGGCGTGGGCGACGGCGATCGCGCCGGCGGGGGCGAGCGCGGCCGCGGCGGCGGCGAGTAGGGCACGGCGGGACATCAGGGCCTCCTTGTCGGGGTTCGCCGACGGTCGCCGGCCCTTCGGCAAGCTAAATGCCCGCCCGACCGTTTTCGTCGGCCGGCCGAGCGATGCGAGGCCGCCGCGCGGCCGGTCTTCGGCGTGGCGTCTGTCCTTCTCGTGGCCGCCCGGCGGCGCCGCGCGGCCGATCCAGATCCCCCGCGCGGCCGATGCGAGGCCCCTTCCGGGGAGATACGGTTCGCCGGTGACCACCCGACCGCGAGTCTGGGCCGCCGAGCAGGCCCGCCTGCCGCCGCTCGACATCGCCATCGCCGTCGTGCTCGTGGTCGCGGGGCAGCTCACGGCCTGGCTCGACTCGGCCGACGCCGGTCCCAAGGGGGTGACCGTGCCGGTGGCGCTCATCGTCGCGGCGGCGCTGGCGTGGCGGCGGCGGGCGCCGCTGGCCTTCCTGCTCGCGCTGCTCCTGCCGCTGATCGTCCAATCGCTCGTCGTCCGGACCTCCCCGCCGATCTTCTTCCTCGTCGCGTTGCTCGTCGGCGTGTTCTCGATGGCGGCGGAGCTGTCGTCCGGGCGCGCGGCGTGGGGCGGCGCGCTCGCGGTTCTCTGCGTGGAAGCCGTCACCCTCCTCGACCGCACGGGCACGACCTCCGACAAGGAGTTCACCGCGCTCGCGCTCGTCGGGCTGCCCTGGCTCGCCGGCCGGGCCTCGCGCCGGCAGCGCGACCGCTCGAGCGCGCTCGCGACGCACAACGAACGGCTGCGGGTCGAGCGCGACGAGCGGGCCCGGGCGGCGGTCGCTGCCGAGCGGGTGCGGATAGCGCGCGACCTGCACGACGTGATCGCCCACAGCGTGTCGGTGATGATCGTCCAGGCCGGCGCCGCCGAGCAGGTGCTCGACGCGGAGCCGGGGCGGGCGCGGGAGCCGCTCAACGCCATCCGCGCCACGGGCAAGGCGGCGCTCGACGACATGCGCCGGCTGCTCGGCGTACTCCGCACCGATACGGACGGACTTGCGCTCGCGCCGCAGCCCACCCTGGGCGACCTCCCGGCGCTCGGCAAGCGCTTCGCTGCCGCGGGGCTCGAGGTCGACCTCGCCATGAACGGTGAGGCCCCCGAGCTCGCGCCCGGGATCGAGATGACCGCCTACCGGGTCTGCCAGGAGGCGTTGACCAACGCGCTGAAGCACGGCGGCGGCCACGCCACGCTCACGCTCGACCTGCGGCCCGATGCCGTCGAGATCGCCGTGCACGACGACGGCAGCGGAGAGCCGGCGAACGGTGGCGGCGGCCACGGCCTCGTCGGCATGCGCGAGCGCGTCGCGCTCTACGGCGGGGAGCTGTCCGCCGGCCCACGGGCCGAGGGCGGGTTCGCGGTGCAGGCCCGCCTTCCGTGCGAGCACATGCCGACGTGATCCGCGTCCTGCTCGCCGACGACCAGGCGCTCGTCCGGGGCGGCTTTCGCATGATCCTCGAGGCCCAGGCGGACCTCGAGGTCTGTGGTGAGGCGGCCGATGGCCGCCAAGCGGTCGCCCTCGCGCGCGAGACGGGCCCAGACGTCGTCCTGATGGACGTCCGCATGCCGGTCATGGACGGCATCGAGGCCACCCGGCGGCTGCTCGACGGCGCCGGGCCCGACCCGCCGCACGTGCTCATCCTCACCACGTTCGACCTCGACGAGTACGTCTACGAGGCGATGAAGGCAGGGGCCAGCGGCTTCCTGCTCAAGGACGTCGATCCGGCCGACCTCGCCCACGCCGTCCGCGTCGTGGCGGGAGGCGACGCCCTGCTCGCCCCGGCGATCACGCGCCGCCTGATCGAGCGCTTCGTCCGCCGGCCGCTTCCCGGTGCGTCGCGACCGGAGGGCCTCGACGAGCTCACCGAGCGCGAGCTCGAGGTCCTGCGGCTGATCGCCCGCGGCCTCTCGAACGCGGAGATCGCCGGGCAGCTCTTCCTCACCGCCGCCACGGTCAAGACCCACGTCTCCCGGATCCTCCAGAAGCTCGACCTGCGCGACCGGGTGCAAGCGGTCGCGCTGGCCTACGAGACGGGGCTGATCGAGCCGGCCTAGGGGCGCCGCGCCGGCGAGACCTCGGCGGCGCGGCGCGGCGACCAGCCGGCGATCCGCGCTCGCCATGACCGTCGCCCGGGCGGCGAGTGCCGCCGCGAGGTGCACGGCGTCGTAGCCCCGGAGGTTCTCGTCCTCAGCGACATCACCGGCGGCGCGGACCAGCGCCGTGCCGACGGGCACAATGCTCACCTGGGCCCAGAGCAGCTCGAGCTGCTCCTTGGCCGTGCGCAGGGCCGGCGCGCTCAGGCGACTCCGTCCCCGGGCCGCAGCCAGGGCCGCCCGCGCCTCGGCGTAGCCGATCTCGGCGCACGCGATGTATTCGGAGCCGCGCCAGAGCCTCTCCGCCTCGGGTCGATAGGCCTCGTCCTCGATCAGGAGCTTCACCAGGACCGAGGTGTTTAGGTACGCGGTCAACGCCGCTGAGCGGCGACCTCAGCGTCGAGCGAGCCGCCGTCCCTGAGCTTCACCCGCTCCGCCGCCACCCGCCGCTCCACGGCCTCGGGGGGCGTGATGATCCCGGCGGCGACGAGCTCCGTCATCCGGTCCATGTCCGGGACTCAGCCGAGCGATCGGACGACCGCGCTGGCTCAGGCCCAAGCCGGCGCCCGAATCAAGCTGCCCCAGCCGGAGCCGGGCAGGAGGAGACGCCACGAGGCGGGGTGGGTCCCGCCGGCCACCGGATGCTCCCTGTCGTCCGTGGACGGCGGGACCCACCCCGCCCCACCACCACCGACGTCATTCCCACTCAATCGTGCCCGGAGGCTTCGAGGTGATGTCGAGCGCCACGCGGCCGACCTCGCGGATCTCGTTGATCATCCGCGAGGCCACCGTCTCCAGCAGGTCGTAGGGCAGGCGCGCCCAGTCCGCCGTCATCGCGTCGTCACTCGTCACCGCACGGATGACGACGACGTAGCCGTAGGTCCGCTCGTCCCCCTGCACTCCGACCGTCCTGACATCCGGCAAGACGCAGAAGGACTGCCACAGCTCGCGGTAGAGCCCGGCCCGGCGGATCTCCTCCTGCAGGATCGCGTCGGCCTCGCGCAACGTGTCCAGCCGCTCCTTGGTCGCCTCGCCCCCGACGATGCGGATGGCGAGACCCGGCCCGGGGAAGGGCTGGCGCCAGACGAGCCGCTCGGGCAGCCCGAGCTCAGCGCCCACCGCCCGGACCTCGTCCTTGAACAGCGCGCGCAAGGGCTCGACGAGCTCGAACTGGAGATCCTCGGGCAGGCCGCCGACGTTGTGGTGGGACTTGATCGTCGCCGCGCCCGTGCCGCCGCCCGACTCGATGACGTCGGAGTACAGGGTCCCCTGGACGAGGAACCGCGCGCCCTGAAGGCGCGCCGCCTCCTCCTCGAAGACGCGGATGAACTCCCCGCCGATCGCCTTGCGCTTCTGCTCGGGGTCGGAGACGCCGGCCAGGCGGGCCAGGAAGCGCTCCTCGGCGTCGACGGCGACGAGCGGGACCTGGAAGTGGTCGCGGAAGGCGGCGATGACCTGCAGGCCCTCGTCCTTGCGCATGAGGCCGTGGTCGACGAAGACGCAGGTGAGCTGGTCGCCGATCGCGCGGTGCACGAGCAGCGCGGCCACCGAGGAGTCGACCCCGCCCGAGAGCCCGCAGATGACGCGACCCCCACCGACCTGGGCGCGGATCCGCTCGACCTGCTCCTCGATGATCGAGGCCGGGCTCCAAGAGGTCTCGGCGCCGCAGATGTCCGTGAGGAAGTGCTCGAGCACGGCCTGGCCGTAGGGCGTGTGGACGACCTCGGGGTGGAACTGGATCCCGTAGATCTCGCGCTCCACCGACTCGAGCGCGGCCACCGGCGAGCCGGTCGACGAGGCCAGTGCGGTGAACCCGGGCGGAGGCGCGAAGACCGTGTCGCGGTGGGACATCCAGCACGTCTGCTCGCGCGGCAGCCCGGCCAGGAGGCGTCCCGGCTCGCGGAGCGTCAGCTCCGAGCGACCGAACTCCCCCACCTCGGCGCCCTCGACGCGACCGCCGAGCTCGCGGGCGATGAGCTGCATCCCGTAGCAGATGCCGAGGACCGGGATCCCCAGCTCGAGCAGCTTGGGGTCGAGCCGCGGCGCCCCCTCGGCGTAGACCGAGGCGGGGCCGCCGGAGAGGATGAGGCCCTTCGGCGCGCGCCGACGGACCGCGGCGGCGCCGACGTGGTGGGGCAGGAGCTCGGAGAAGACCCCGCACTCGCGCACCCGCCGCGCGATGAGCTGGGAGTATTGCCCGCCGTAGTCGAGGACGACGACCTCGTCGGCCACCGCGCACGGCGCGCGCTCCTCCTCGGGCCCTCCGTCCTCCTGCACCGCGTGCCCGGCGTCGGGGACGCCGGAGGTCGTCTGGAGGACGTCGGGGCTCACGCCGCGCCGACGGGCTCCCCGGCGTCGATGGGCGCCGAGGACGGCGAGTCGGGGTCGGGCAGCGCAGCCGCCCGACCGCTCGAGCCCATGCCGACCTGTTGCTCGCGCTGGAGGTGCTTGCCCTCGGTCTGGAGGGCCGGCGCGACCATCAGCTCGGCGCGGTTGAACTCCGCGATGTCGCGGTAGCCGCAGGTGGCCATGGAGGTCCGCAGCGCGCCCATGAGGTTGTAGAAGCCGTCGTTCTCGCGCGCCGGGCCGACGACGATCTCCGAGAGCGAGGCCGCGCCCGGCGTGGCCACGCGGGTGCCGCGGGGCAGCGTCGGGTGGAAGGTCGCCATGCCCCAGTTGAAGCCGCGGCCGGGCGCCTCGTAGGCTCGGGCCAGTGCCGAGCCGAGCATGACGGCGTCGGCGCCGCAGGCGATCGCCTTGGCGATGTCGCCGCCGTTCTTCATCCCGCCGTCGGCGATCACGTTGACGTACTCCCCGGCCTCGAGCATGTGCTGGGAGCGCGCCGCGGCGACATCGGCGATCGCCGTGGCCTGGGGCACGCCGATCCCGAGGACCCCGCGCGTCGTGCAGATCGCCCCGGGCCCGACGCCGACGAGCACGCCGGCCGCGCCCGTGCGCATGAGGTGCAGGCCCGTGTGGTAGGAGGCACAGCCGCCGACGACGACCGGCACGTCGATGTCGCGCGCGATGAACTCCTTGAGGTTCAGCGGCGGGCGCGCCGCGTCGGTCGAGACGTGCTCGGCGGAGACGACCGTCCCCTGGATGACGAGGATGTCGAGGCCGGCCTCGAGTGCCGCCTCGTAGTGCGTGCGCACGCGCTGGGGCGTCAGCGAGGCGGCGGCGACGACGCCGTGGGACTTGATCTCCTGGATCCGCTGGGTGATCAGCTCCGGCTTGATCGGCTCGGCGTAGATCCGCTGGAGCTCGCGCGTGGCCTGCTCGCGCGGGAGCGTGGCGATGTGCTCGAGCTGCTCGTCGGCGTCCTCGTAGCGGGTGAAGATCCCCTCGAGGTTCAGGACCGCGAGGCCGCCGAGCTTGCCGAGCAGCCCCGCGGTGCGGGGCGAGACGACGCCGTCGAGCGCGGCCGCGAGCAGCGGCAGCTCGAAGCGGTAGTTCCCGAGCGTCCAGGCGATGTCGACATCGTCAGGATCCCGCGTGCGCCGGGAGGGCACGATCGCGACGTCATCGAATCCGTAGGCGCGCCGGGCCTTCTTGCCCCGGCCGATCTCAACTTCCATAGCGGCACCCTAGGTCAGCGGGCGGACAGAAAACCCGCGGCGGCGGCAGACCGCGGGATGCCATGCTAGCGACGTGCCCGAGAGTCCCATCCCGCGGCTCGAGGCCTGGCTCGAGGAGCTCGGCGACGCCTCGTTCGTGCTCGCCACCGCCTCGCCGCAGGGCGTGCCCTCGGCCCGGGTCGTGCTCCTGAAGGAGGTGCGCGACGGCGCGCTCGTCTTCGGCACGGCGCTCGGCAGCCGCAAGGGCGCGGAGCTCCGCTCAAACCCGGCCGTGGCCGCCGTCTTCACCTGGAGCGCGGAGGGCCGGCAGGTCGTCCTCGAGGGGCGCGCCGAGATCCTCGAGCGGGCGGAGAGCGACGCGCTCTGGCGCACGCGCGGCCGCGACGCCCGCCTCGCCGACCTCGTCTCCGAGGAGGGCGCGCCGCTGCCCGACCGCGGCGCGCTCGAAGCCGCCTTCGCCCGTGCCGCCGAGACCGCGGGCGAGGAGCCCGAGCGGCCGCCCGGCTGGGCCGCCGTGCGGATCCTGCCCGCGCGCCTCGAGTTCTGGACGGCCGATCCACGGCGCCTCAGCGTCCGCGAGGAGTGGCGGCTCGGCCCCGAGGGGTGGACCACAACGGCGCTGCAGCCCTGAGCAGGAAGTAGCTACGCTTATAGCCAGATGGCCACCGATCACCTGCCGCTCGCCGACGTCAAGAATCGGCTCTCCGAGGTGGTCGAGCGGGTGGAGCGCGAGCACGGGCGCGTTGTCATCACGAAGCACGGCCGGCCCGCGGCGGTCGTCCTCAGCGTCGATGATCTGGACTCGCTCGAGGAAACGCTCGACATCCTCTCTCGCCCGGCGCTGATGGCCGACGTGCGCGCCGGGATCGCAGAGCTCAACTCCGGCGGCGCCCAGCCGCTGACCAAGGCCGACGCCCTGGATCTGATCGCCGACCGGTGATCTCCGTCCCCTTCGAGGTCGTCTGGACCTCCGCGGCGCGGCGCTCGCTGAATCGTCTTCCGGATAAGGTCGCGACCGCGGCCGTCGAGTTCGTCTACGGCTCCCTCGCCGCCAACCCGTCGCGGGTGGGCAAGGCGCTCGCGCTCGGTCTCGAAGGGCTGCACAGCGCACGGCGCGGCGACTATCGCGTGATCTACGGCATCGATCACGAAGAGCGCCGGGTCGGCATCATCGCGGTCGAGCACCGATCCGACGCCTACCGGCGCCGGTGAGGCACCCGCGACCTACGCGGCCGCCGGCAGCTCCAGCCGCTCGAGCTCGACCTCCTGGCGCATGCGCTCGACGCCGGCGGGGTCGATCCGCCCCGCCCCCAGGTGGTTGACGGACTCGGCGCCGCAGGCCACGGCGAGCGCCAGGCACCCCTCGGGATCGGCGCCCGTGTAGCGCGCCGCCACGTAGCCCGCCAGGAACGCGTCGCCCGCGCCGATCTGGGCGCGGGCCTCCTGCTCGTCGATCCGGGCGCGCAGGAGGCGCGGCGCGCCGTCGATCTCCAGCCGGGCGAAGGAGCCGTCGGGAACGGTCATGAGGACCTCGCGCGCGCCGAGCTCGGCGATCTCCCCCAGCGCGAGCGTGCGGTCCTCGTCCGAGGTGAACTCGTGGCCCGCGAGCTCCTCCCCCTCCCCCGCGTTCGGGGTGACGACGTCCGGTTCGGCCCGCACCGCCTGGTGCATCGGCTCGCCGTCGGTGTCGACGACTGTGGTCACGCCGAGCCGCCGCAGCTCGCGCACGAGCTTGGCGTAGAAGTCGCCGGGAACCCCGCGGGGCAGCGACCCGGCGAACACGCAGATCTGCGCGCCCTGCGCGAGGTAGAGGAGCTTGTCGGTGAACAGCTCGAGCTCGGCGGCGGAGACGTTCGGCCCCTTCTCGTTGATCTCCGTCTGCACGCCGGTCGTGGGATCGAGGACGGCCGTGTTCGTCCGCGACTCCTCCCGGATGCGCACGAAGTCGTTGAGGATCGACTCGCCGGTCAGCGCCTCGACGATGCGCGTGCCCGTCGCGCCGCCCGCGAGGCCGGTGGCGATGACGGGGCGGCCGAGCTGCTTGATTGCGCGAGCGACGTTCACGCCCTTGCCGCCGGCGAAGGTCTGCTGCTCGACCGAGCGGTGGCGGCGGCCGAGCCGCACGTTGGGCACGACGAGCGTGCGGTCCATCGCCGCGTTCAGGGTGACGGTGATGATCACGCCGGCTCCACCGCCCGGCGGCGGCGCGCGCGCCGGCGGCGCTCCCGCCGGCGGCGGCGATCGGCCACGAGGGCGAAGGCGAGGAGCGCCACGACGCCGACGACGATAGCCGGGCCGCGGCCGTTGCGGAAGGCCCGCGAGAGCGCGGAGGGCGCCGGCACGGGACGGTCCGCGCGCAGCGGGATGCGCGCCACGAGGCGGCGGCCGGCGCGGACGAGCAGATGGCCGACGACGGCGCCACGGCGCCGCGGGCCCGTGAGCCGCGCGGGGACCTGGCGCACGCGGACGACGAGGGTCCCGCGCCGGATGAGCGTGCGGATCTCGCGGCCGGCCACGAGCGGGATGCGGGCCGCGCTCACCCCCGCGACCCGCGCCGTGCCGAAGCGCTCGCCGCGGCGCACGGCGGTCAGGAGGCGGTAGCGGGCGAAGCCGTAGGAGAGGAGCGCGACGCTGGCGGCGTCGCGCGCGCCCTCGCTCGGGGTGCCGAGGACGGCGGAGTAGAGGACCATCCCGCGCTGCTCCCCCTCCCCGACGAGCACGTAGCCCGCGCCGCCGGTGTGGCCCGTCTTGACGCCGTCGACCCAGCGCAGGCGGCGCACGAGGTCGTTGCGGTTGAGCACGACGCGCCGGTAGGCCCCCGAGCGGAGCACGGCGCGGCCCTTGGCCATGACGCCGCGCGCGAAGGGCTCGGTGCGGCGGAGCACCCGGGCGAGGCGCACGAGGTCGTGCGCGCTCGAGTGGTTCCCGGGGGTGTCGAGGCCGACGGGCGTGGTGTAGTGGGTGTGGCGCAGGCCGAGCGCTCGCGCCCGGCGGTTCATCAGGCCGACGAACCGGGGCAGCGAGCCGCCGGTGCGGATGGCCAGCGTGTAGGCGGCGTCGTTGGCGCTCGGGAGGAGCGCAGCGGTGACGAGATCGGCGACGGTCATCCGCTCCCCGGTCCGCAGGTCGATCGAGGACTCCGCGGCCGCGCGCGCGTAGGGCGGCACGCGCAGCACCCGGCGCAGGGGATCGTGCTCGAGCGCGAGCAGGACCGTCATCAGCTTCGTCGTCGAGGCGATGAGCCGGGGCTGTTCGGCGTTCCGCGCGTAGAGGACGCGCCCGGTGCTCGCCTCCATGAGCATCGCGGCGGGGGCCGAGAGGCGGAGTGGGGCCGCGCGCGCGACCGGGGCGGCGGCGAGAGTCAGCGCCAGGACGAGGAGGAGGGACCGCCCGCGGCTCACTTATCTCAGCTTGATCCGCTGGCCCGTCTGCAGCGAGGTCGGGTTGAGGTTCGGGTTCAGCTCCTGGAGCGCCGCCACGGACACCTTGGTCCGCAGGGCGATCTTCGAGAGCGTGTCCCCCGAGCGCACGACGTAGAACTTCGGCCCGCGCCCACGCGGCGCCGTCCTCCCCGCGGCCGTCCGGCCCGGGCCGGGAGGCCGGGCCTTCGTGCTCCGGGTCGTCGCGGTCGAGGAGGATCCCGTCGAGCTGGCCGCGCCCTGGAGGATGAGATAGACGGCGAGCCCGGCGGCGAGAAGCGCACCCACGGCAAGGGCACGCGGAAGGGCCCGGCGCATCATCGCGGGTCGATCATACGAGGCTCCAGGCCGCCGAGCGCAGGCGCTCGGCCTCCGCCCGGGCGGCCCGGGCGGGCTCGCCGCCCTCCGTTTCGTGCGCCCGCGCGATCGCGCGCGAGGCGGAGATGAGCCCGCCGGCGCGACCGGGCGCCCCGGCCGCGCCGAGCGCCTCGACGCGACCGCCCTGCGCGCCGATCCCGGGCAGGAGAAAGGGCGCCCGGGGCATCAGCGCGCGCAGCCGCGCCAAGTGCTCCGGAGCCGTGGCGCCGACGACCGCGCCCACGTCGGCCAGGCCGCCCGGCGGACCCTGCCCGAGCGCACCGACCATCGCCGCGAGGCGCTCGGCGACCGTGCCTCCGCCGGCGAGGGCGAGATCCTGGACGTCGGCCGCCCCCGGGTTCGAGGTCCGCACGAGGACGAACAGGCCGCCGCCCGCCGGGCGCGCCCGCTCGAGGATCGGGGCGAGGGTCTCGGCGCCGAGGAGCGGCGAGACCGTCAGGGCGTCGGCGCCGAGACCGGATGAGCGGCCCCACAGGCCAGCCGGCGCACCGCCGAAGAACGCCTCTCCGTAGGCGGCGGCGGAGACGTCGATGTCCCCCCGCTTGCCGTCGGCGAGCACGAGCAGGCCCGCCGCACGGGCGTGGGCGACGACCGCCTCGAGCGCGGCCCAGCCCGCGCTCCCCAGGCGCTCGAAGCAGGCGAGCTGCGGCTTTGCCGCGACGCACGCCGGCCCCGCGGCGTCGATGAGGGCGAGGCAGTGCGCGCGCACCGCCGCGGCGGCGCTCGCCCCTGTGACCCCCGGCCACAGGCGGCCTGGATCGGGGTCGAGCCCGAGCACGAGTTGGGACTCGCGCTCGGCGACCGCCCGCGCGAGGCGGCCACCGAAGCCGAGGACGCCCGGCTCGCGCCGGGCCTCGGTGCTCAGTTCTTGATCGACTTCTTCAGCCCGGAGCCCGCCGAGAAGCGCGGGACGCGCGAGGCGGCGATCTGGATCTTCTCGCCCGTCGACGGGTTGCGGCCCTCGCGGGCGCCGCGCTCGGCCACGGAGAACTTGCCGAAGCCGGAGAACGTGACGTCGCTCCCGCGCTTCAGCGTCTCGGTGATCGTTTCGAGCACGGCGTCGACGGCGTCGCCCGCCTCCTTCTTGTTCAGGTTGGCGCGATCGGCCACCTGGTCTACGAACTCGGACTTGGTCACGTCTCCTCCTTCGATGAGTCGGGAGGTCCCGACGCTAACAAGGCGCGCGGACGCGCGGGGGAGCCCCGGTACCGCCGATCTCCGCAATTTGCGGGAACTTACCGCCGTCGATGCCCGGTTTGCCGCAACGCACGGGCAAGCGGTGCATCGTAAACGAGCCGCTCGGGAAGGTCCCGTCCGCCCGCGGCCGCGAGAATGAGCGGCATGACGCTCTACCGCGCCGCCTGGCTCGCCGCCGTCCTCATCAGCGCGCTCGTCGCGGCGATCCTCTTCCTGTCGAACTACGTCGGCTACGGCGTGGTGGCGATCGCCGTCGGGCTCGCGGCCGCTCTGAACCTCACGGGCGGGGACGGCTAGAGCGCTCGGTGGGGAGCTCGGTGCCGGGGTGCACGCGATCCTCGGGCTCGAGATGGATGAGGACGTCGGCGCCGCCGAGCCGCCCGGCGATCGCGGTCTCGAGCTCGGGGGCCAGGGCGTGGGCGTCCTCGAGCGTCGTGCCCGCGCGGAACTGGAGGTGGAGGTCGACGTAGCGCCGGGCGCCGGCGCGGCGGGTGCGGAGCGCGTGGTAGCCCGCCACCCCCCGGAGCCCGAAGCCGAGCAGCTCGCCCCGGATCGCCGCGAGCTCGGGCTCGGGCAGCGCCTCGTCGACGAGCACGCGGGAGGAGCGCATGAGCAGCCGGACGCCGGCCACGACGATGGCCACCGCGACGAGGAGCGCCACCGCCGGATCGAGCCACTCCCGGCCCGTGAGCTGCACCGCCACGAGCCCGACGAGCACACCGCACGAGGTCCAGGCGTCGGTGCGCAGGTGCGCGGCGTCGCCCGCGAGCGCCTCGGACTCCGTCGCTCGCGCGACGCGCCCGAGGTGGGCGGAGATGGCGAAGTTGGCCACCGCGGAGACGGCGAGCACGGCGATCCCGATCCCCAGGCGCTCGACCGAGCCGCCCACCACGAGCCGGCGGATCGCCTCGTAGACGATGACCGCGGAGCCGACGAGGATGAGCATCGCCTCGATCGCCGCCGAGAGGCTCTCGATCTTCGCGTGGCCGTAGCGGTGGTCCTCGTCGGCGGGCAGGTCGGCCCGGCGGACGGAGAAGAAGGCGACGAGCGAGGCGAGCAGGTCGATCGCCGAGTGGACGGCCTCGGTCAGGATCGCCACCGAGCCCGTGAGCGCGCCGGCCACGACCTTCAGCAGGATGAGCGTGGCGTTGGAGGCGACCGAGAGCCGCGCCGCGCTCGCCTTGACCGGGTTCACGCCGCGCCCCCGAGGAGCGCGGCGGCGAGGCTCCGCGCGGCGCGGCCGCGATGGGAGATCGCGTCCTTCTCGGCGTCGGAGAGCTCGGCCATCGTCCGCCCGGTGGCGTCGTCGTCGGGGAGGAACGCCGGGTCGTAGCCAAAGCCGCCGGTGCCGCGGGGCGCGCCGGCGAGGATGCCGCGGCACTCGCCCTCCCAGCTGCGCTCCTCCCCCGTGACGGGGTCGACGTGGGCGATCACGCACACGTAGCGCAGCGCCGAGCCCGCGGGCGCCTCGGCGAGGAGCTTCGCGAGGTTCGCCTCGTCGCTCGCGCCCTCCCCCGCGAAGCGCGCCGAGCGGACGCCGGGGGCGCCGCCGAGCGCCGCCGCCTCGATTCCGGAGTCGTCGGCGAAGGCGGCCCGGCCCGTGGCCGCGGCGGCCGTGCGGGCCTTGGGCAGCGCGTTTGCGCGGAAGGTCTCCCCGGTCTCGGGCGGCAGCTCGACGGCCTCGGGCAGCGCCAGCAGCTCGAATCCGGGCAGCAGGCGCGCTAGCTCCCGGAGCTTGTGGGGGTTGCGGGTGGCGAGGACGAGCTGCATGGCCGGCGGGCCGGCGGCGGCCGCCGGCGGGACGGAATTATCCCGCGATGGCCGCGTCCTGCGTCGCGCGCAGCTCGCTCACGCCCTTGGCCCCGAGCGCGAGCAGCGCGTCGAGGTTGGCGCGGGAGAGCGGCGTGCGCTCGGCGGTGGCCTGGACCTCGACGAGCTCCCCCTCCCCCGTCATGACGATGTTGGCGTCGACCTCGGCGGTCGAGTCCTCGGCGTAGTCGAGGTCGAGCAGCGGCGTGCCCGCGACGATCCCACAGGAGACCGCCGCGACCTGGCCGGAGAGCGGGACCGCCGCCAGCCGGCCCTGCTCGACGAGCCCACGGCAGGCCAGCGCGAGCGCCACGTAGCCGCCGGTGATGGCCGCGCAGCGGGTGCCGCCGTCGGCGGTGAGGACGTCGCAGTCGATCCACACAGTCCGCTCCCCAAGCGCGGCGAAGTCGACGACGCCGCGCAGCGCGCGGCCGATCAGGCGCTGGATCTCCACGGTGCGGCCGTCGGGCCGGCCCTTGCTCACGTCCCGCTGCTTGCGCTGGCCCGTGGAGGCGGGGAGCATCCCGTACTCCGCCGTGACCCAGCCCGTGCCCCGGCCCTTCATCCACCGCGGGACGGACTCCTCGACGCTCGCCGTGCAGATGACGCGGGTCTCCCCGGCGACCATGAGCGCCGAGCCGCTGGCCGAGGGGACGAAGCCGGTCTCGATCCGCAGCGGGCGCAGGGCGTCGGCGGGGCGCTCGCGGCTCACGCGGCGACCCTCTCACCCGAGGCGAGATCGACGTGGGCGACGTCGAGGAGCGGCATCTGGAGAAAGCGCGTGCCCAGCTCGCGGAAGGAGGCGACGTCGGCCGTGCACTCGAAGCGGTAGGCGCCCTCGCCGGCGGCGCCCGAGAGCAGCGCGCGCCGGGCCAGCGTGTGCTCGACGCGGCGGGCGACGGCGTCGCCGGCGGAGACGAGCGTCACCTCGCGCCCGAGCATCCGCCGGAGCATCGGGGCGACGAGCGGGTAGTGGGTGCAGCCGAGCACGACGGTGTCGACCGCCGCCTCCCGCAGCGGCTCGACGTACTCGCGTACGGTCTCGACGACGCGCTGATCGAAGGGGAAGCCGCTCTGGATGATCGGCGCGAGGTCGGGACAGGCCACGGGCAGGAGCGTGACGTGCGGGTCGGCCGCCCGCACCGCGCGCTCATACGCGCCGCTGGCCACCGTGGCGGGCGTGGCCAGGAGTCCGATCCGCCCCGTGCGAGTCGCCTCCACGGCGAGCTGGGCCTCGGGTGCGACGACGCCGACGACATCGACGCCGCGACGCTCCCCCAGGTCCTCGAGCGCGGGCAGCGCGGCGGAGGTGGCCGAGTTGCAGGCCACGACGAGGAGCTTCGCGCCCGCGTCGAGCAGCCGCTCGGCGATCTCGAGCGCGAAGCCCCGCAGCTCCTCGGGGGTGCGCGTGCCGTAGGGGAAGCGCGCCGTGTCCCCCAGGTAGAGGAAGTCCTCGGCCGGGAGCTGGACGAGCAGCTCGTGGAGCACGGTGAGCCCGCCGACGCCGGAGTCGAAGACGCCGATGGGATCCAGGCGGGCGGGCACACCGTGATGGTGCCAAACGGCACGGGCGGCTACTTGCCGCCCACGCTCTCCATGGCCTTGCGGATCTGCCTGACGATCGTCTCGGCGATGTGGGTGGCGCCGAACTTCTGGGATCGCGTGGCGAGGACGACGCCGGCGAGGACGACGGAGACGAGCATGATGAGGGCGACGTACTCGACGGTGCCCTGCCCGGACTCGCGCCTGAGCGCGGCGGGAGCGTTGAGCAGGGTGGCGTGGATGCGGCCGAAGAGGCGGTAGGGCACGGGGGGACTCCTTCTGGGGAGGGGTTGACGGTGCGCCGCCGATGCTCCGCCGTCCCGTGTCGCGGATCCAGACGCAAGGGTGAGAAGAGTGCGACATCCTCGTACCGGAATGCGCGCGCTCATCGTCACGAACATGTACCCGACCCGCGAGCGCCCGGAGCTCGGGAGCTTCGTGCGCGACCAGGTCGACGCCCTGCGCGGGCTCGGCGCCGAGATCGAGGTCTTCGCCTTTCCCCCCGGCGGGCCCGGCGCCTACCTGCGCGCGACCCGGGCGGCCCGCGCCCGCCACGGCGGGGGGCGGTGGGATGTGGTGCACGCCCACTTCGGCCTCTCGGCGCTGCCCGCGCTCGCCGTGCGCGGCGCGCCGCACGGGGTGACGCTGCACGGCACGGACCTCCGCCATCCCCGCTCGGGCCGGATCACGCGGGCGCTGCTGCACGGGATCGACCTGCCCGCGGCGGTCTCGCCCGAGCTCGCGGCCGAGGTGCCGCGGCGCGCCGTGCGCGGGCGGGAGGTCGCCGTCCTGCCCTGCGGCGTGGCCACCGGACGCTTCCGGCCGCTCTCCCGCGCGGAGGCCCGCCGGGAGCTCGGGCTCGACCCGGACACGCCGTTCGTCCTCCTGCCCGCCGACCCCGCCCGGCCCGTCAAGCGCGCCGACCGCGCCCGCGCGCTGGCCGCCGCCGCGGGCGTGCCGCTGCGCACGCTCGGCGGCGTCGCGCCGGCCGCGGTCCCGCTGTGGGTCAACGCCGCCGCTGCGGTGCTCGTCCCCTCCGAGAGCGAGGGCTTCGGGCTCGCGCTGCTCGAGGCGCTGGCCTGCGACGTGCCCGTGCTGGCCACGCCCGTCGGCGTCGCGCCCGCCGCGCTCGCCGAGCTGCCGGGGGCGCTGTGCGCGCCGTGGGATCTCCCGACCTGGCTCGCCGCCCTGCGCCCGCACCTCGCGGTGCACGACCCTCGCGTGGAGGGCCGGGAGCGCGCCGAGCGCTGGTCGGCCGAGCGCATGGCGGCGAGGGTGCTCGAGGCGTGGGAAGCGCTCCTATCCTCCAGAAGCTGAGCGCCATCGCCGAGCGTCCGGGCCTCCGGGAGCGAAGCCGGCTTCGCTCCCGCGCGCGCCACCTGCGGGCGCTGCGGGAGGTCCAGCTCCGGGACCTCGGCGGGATCGTCCTCGAGCTCGCCCGCGCGGGCCGCGAGCGCGCCGACCTCGTAGCCGAGAAGGTCGCCGTGCTCGCGCGCACCGACGAGGAGCTGCGCGGCCTCGCCGCCGTGCTCGGGGACCTCTCCGCGGAGGCCGAGCTGCGGGCGCCCGGGAGCGGCGGTAGCTGTCCGCGCTGCCACGCGGTGCACGGCAGCGCCGACCGCTTCTGCGCGGCGTGCGGCACGGAGCTCGGAGGGCCCGCGGCGTGAGCGCCGAGCGGTCGGGCGGGCCCTCGAGCGCGGTGAGTACGCCCGAGGCGCCGGCGGCGGCGCCCGCCGCCGAGCCCTCCGCCGTGGAGCCGGCGGGCGCCACGGCCTGCCCGCGCTGCGGTGCCGAGCTCGCGCCGGGCCAGGAGTGGTGCACGATGGGCGGCTTCGCGGCGCGCACCCGCATCGTTCCCGCCCAGGGCTGGTGCCTTCCCTTCGCCCTGGCCGGGCTCGTCGCCCTGCTCGCGGGCGCGGCACTGGCCGTCTGGCTCGTCTCCCTCTCCGACGACGCGACCACGAGCGCCGCCACCCTCACGACGGCGCAGGCCGTGGCCCCGGCCCGGCCGCACCCGGACGGTCACGAGGACGACGAACGGACCCACCGTGACCGTGACGGCAGCCGGGCCGACCCGGACGGTGACCCGGGCCGTGACCGTCGGGGCGGGGGCGCCATCCCCCGCCGCCTTCCCCGGCTGGCCGGCGGGCATCCTGGCCTTCTCGGGTACCGAGGCGGGGGCCAGGAAGCACGCCGCCGGGCTCGCCGCCGCCGGATTCGCGCCAGGCTTCCTGGCCGCCTCCCGCTTCAACGCCCCTCGGCGACCACGAGGGCGATCGCGTCAAGAGCAGGCTGAGCGCGCGGTGCCAGCCCCGGAGCGCCGCCGCGTCGGCGGCGATCCCGGCGGTGAAGGGGCGGTCCTACGGCACGCTCAGGTCGGCGGCCGGCGCGCCGCCGCCGCCAGCGGGTGCACCGCGAGCTCTGGCGCGGGCCGCGGCTCCTCCCGCCCGAGCTCCGCGAGCGTCAGCGCCACGCCGCGGGCGAGCGCGCCGACGTCGTAGCCGCCCTCGAGCAGCACGCCCACCGGCGCCTCCGCCTCCGCGCCCAGGCGGCGCACCGACGCCGCCATCGCCGCGAAGCCCGCGTCGGTGACGCGGCACGACGCGAGGGGATCGTCGGCGTGGGCGTCGTAGCCCGCGGAGACGAGGATCAGCTCCGGCGCGAGCTCCCGCGCCCGGGGCACGACGACGTGCTCGACGAGCGAGCACCACGTCTCGTCCCCGGACCCGGCCGGCACGGGCAGGTTGAGCGTGAAGCCCTCCCCGGCGCCGCGCCCGCGCTCCGTGGCGGGGCCTGTCCCCGGGTAGAGCGGCGCTTGGTGGATCGAGACGAAGAGGGTCCGGGGATCCTCGAGCAGGATGTCGTGGGTCCCGTTGCCGTGGTGGACGTCCCAGTCGAGCACGAGCACCCGCGAGAGGCCGCGGACCTCCGTGGCGTGGCGCGCGGCGACGGCCGCGTTGGCGAACAGGCAGAAGCCCATCGCCCGCGCCGCCTCGGCGTGGTGGCCGGGGGGGCGGTGGGCGCTCATGCCCGCCGGCGCGCTGCCGTCGAGCAGCAGATCCACGAGGGCGACGGCGCCGCCCGTGGAGTGGAGCGCCGCCGCCCACGAGCCCGGCGAGACGAGCGTGTCGGCGTCGAGGTAGACGGCCCCGCCGGCCGCGGCGGCACACGCGCGGCGGATCTCCTCCACGTAGGCCTCGGGGTGGACGAGCGCCAGCGCCGCCGCGCTCACCTCCGGCGATTCGGCGGTCTCGAAGCCCATCCAGTCGCGCGCCGCGAGCTCGCGCTCGAGCACGCGGATCCGGTGGGCGGCCTCGGGGTAGGGGCCGGTGTCGTGCTCCAGGGAGGACGGATGGCGGAGGTAGATTGGCGCGCCCATGGCGGCTGAGTCTTCCACGCCGCCCGACCTCGTCGTGGTGGGCGCCGGCGCCGCCGGCCTCTACGCGGCGCTCTGCGCGGCCCGGTCGGGAGCGCGGGTCGCACTCGTCTCGGCCACCCCCCTGGCCGAGTCGGCGAGCTACTGGGCCCAGGGCGGAGTCGCCGCCGCGCTGGCGGAGGGCGACTCAGCGGAGCTCCACCGCGAGGACACCGAGCGCGCGGGCCGCGGCGCCGTCCGCGACTCGGCGGCGGCGCTGCTCGCTCGTGACGCGCCCGCGGCCGTCGCCGATCTCGAGGCGCTCGGCGTCCACTTCGACGCCGACCGCGAGGGGCGGCTCGCGCTCGGGCTCGAGGGCGGCCACTCCGCCCGCCGCGTCGTCCACGCGGGCGGGAGCGCCACCGGGCGGCGCATCACCCGCGAGCTCTCCGCCGGCGCCGCCGAGCACCCGCGCATCGACGTGCTCGAGCGCACGAGCGCGGTCGCCCTCCTGCTGGCCGGGGATGGATCGTGCGCCGGGCTCGCGTGCGACGACGGGCGGCAGATCCCCGCGCGCGCCGTCCTCCTCGCCACCGGCGGCGCCGCGGCGCTGTGGGCGCGGACGACGAACCCTCCGGGCGCCACGGGCAAGGGCCTCGCGCTGGCCTACGCCGCCGGCGCCGCGCTCGCCGACCTCGAGCTCGTCCAGTTCCACCCGACCGCGCTGGCGGGCACGAGCGAGGACGGCTTTCTCATCACCGAGGCGATGCGCGGGGAGGGGGCGCTCCTGCTCGACGCGGGCGGAGAGCGCTTCGTCAACGAGCTCGCTCCGCGCGACGTGGTCGCGCTCGCGGTGCAGGCGCGCCTCTCGGAGACCGGCGGCGGCCCCGTCAGCCTCGACCTCCGCGGGGTCGACATGGCGGGCTTCCCCAACGTCGCCGCCGCGCTTCGCCGCGCCGGCCTCGACCCCGCCGGGGACCTCGTTCCCGTGGCCCCGGCCGCCCACTACGTTATGGGCGGGATCGCCACCGACCTCGACGGCCGCTCCTCCCTCCCCGGGCTGCTCGCCGTCGGCGAATGCGCGTGCACGGGCCTGCACGGCGCCAACCGGCTTGCCTCCAACTCGCTCTCGGAGTGCTTCGTCTTCGGCGCGCGCGCCGCGCGCGCCGCGCTCGACGCGCCGGCCTCCGGAGGCGGGCGGGCGACGATCGCCGACCCGGGCCCCGCCCTCGCCCCGCCCGCGGTATCCACACGCGCGGCCCTCTGGCGGAACGCCGGTCTGCAGCGGAGCCCGGAGGGGCTGCGCGCGCTCGCCTCCGACCCCCATCCGCTCGCGCGGCTCGTGGCCGCGAGCGCGCTCGCGCGCGAGGAGTCCCGTGGCGCGCACCGTCGGGCCGACCGGCCGGAGACCGACCCCGCGCTCGACCGGCGCCACGTCGTCCACGTGTCAGCCGGCGAACCGGTGCTGGAGGTCTGGGAGTGATCCACGCGGCCCTCCTCCCCGCAACTCTCTGATTAACCCGTGGTTAACGGAGAGGCACCCGCCGTCTTCATACGGAGCGGCGACCGTAACGCACGGAAAAGCAGGGAGAGAGAGGGAAGCCGCCGGGTCCATGTACCGCTACAGCCGTGCCATCTATCGCGAGCTCGCCGACGACATCGTCGAGGACGGCGGCGGCGCGCTCGCCAACCACGAGAAGGTGCTCCGCGCGTGCGAGGCGTCGATCGAGCGTCTCGCCTTCGACCGCCACTACTTCGCGCGGCCGACTCAGACGCTGTTCAAGGACATCCGCGGCCACTTCCCCGTCTCCGCGCAGGCCAAGGTCCTGCGCGTGATCGAGCGCTACCTCGCGGCGGCCGACGAGTTCCTCGCCCGGATCCCGCCGACGGGCTACGACCTGGCGGGCAACCCGCTCGAGTGCCGGGCCACCACCCGCCGCGGCACGCCGTGCCAGCGCGTCCCGCTGCCCCGCAACGGCTACTGCCCCTCCCACCAGCACCTGGCCGAGACGGAGGACGTCCCGGCGCGCATCGCCGCGTAGGGCCGCCGACCAGGAGCCGGCGCTAGCGTCGGCCCCGTGCTGCTCGGCGTCGATGTCGGAGGGACCTTCACCGACGCCGTGCTCGTGGTCGGCGAGCGCGTCGCCCAGGCCAAGCGCCCGACGACGCCGGAGGACCAGTCCGAGGGTGTCCTCGCCGCCGTGCGCGCCGTGCTCGAGGACGCGGGCGCCGAGGCCGGGGACGTCGAGCGCTTCGCCCACGGGATGACCGTGGCCACGAACGCGCTGCTCGAGGGGAAGGCGGCGCGCACGGCGCTCGTGGCCACGCGCGGCTTTGAGGACGTCGTCGAGCTCGGCCGCCAGGCGCGCGCGGAGCTCTACCGGCTCTGCGCCGCGCACCCGGCGCCGCTCGTGCCCCCCGAGCGGCGCTTCGGCGCACCCGAGCGCATGACCCCCGAGGGCCCGCTCGAGGAGCTGACGGAGGACGGGGCCGCGGAGCTGGCCGCGCGCGTGGCGGAGGCCGAGCCCGAGGCGGTGGCCGTCGTCCTCCTGCACTCCTATCGCCATCCCGAGCACGAGCAGCGCGCGGGCGCGGCGCTCACCGCCGCGCTCGGGGAGGACGTCCACGTCTCGCTCTCCCATGAGGTCACGGGCACGTTCAGGGAGTGGGAGCGCGCGGCGACGACGGAGATCGACGCCGGCCTCTCCCCCCTGCTCGGGCGCTACCTGCGCCGCGTGGCCGAGCGCGCGCGGGCGGAGGGCCTGCCCGAGCCCGCGATCATGCAGTCAAACGGCGGCCTCGTGCCCGCCGAGGCCGCGGCCGGACACGCGGCGTGGACGGTCCTCTCCGGCCCCGCGGCGGGCGCGGCGGGCGCCGCCCACGCGGCCCGGGCGGCGGGCAGCGGGGACGCCCTGTGCTTCGACATGGGCGGCACCTCCTGCGACGTCTGCGTCGTCGACGGCGGCCGCGTGCGCGAGACCGCCGGGCGCGAGGTCGGCGGACGCACGCTGGCCCTCCCCATGCTCGACGTCCACACCGTGGGGGCGGGCGGCGGCTCGATCGCCTGGCGCGACGCGGGCGGCGCCCTGCGCGTCGGGCCGCACTCGGCGGGCGCCGACCCGGGACCCGCCGCCTACGGGCGCGGCGGTGAGGAGCCGACCGTGACCGACGCCAACCTCGTCCTCGGCCGCCTGCCCGCGGGCGGAGAGCTGGCGGGCGGGGTGGCGCTCGACGCGGCGCGCGCCGCCGCCGCCGTCGACGCCCTGGCGGAGGAGCTCGGCCTCGAACGCGACGCGTGCGCCGAGGGCATCCTGCGGGTGGCCAACACGGAGATGGTGCGCGCGCTGCGGGTCATGACCGTCGAGCGCGGCGTCGACCCGCGCGGCTACGCCCTGCTCGCCTTCGGCGGCGCGGGCGGCCTGCACGCGGCGGCGATCGCCGACGAGCTCGGGATCGACCGGATCATCGGCCCGCGCGCCGGGGGCGTCCTCGCCGCGCTCGGGCTCGTCGTCTCCCCCGGCCGGCGGGACGCGCAGCGGAGCGTCCTCGTCGCGGGCACGGAGCTGACCCGGGAGCGGGTGGAGGAGGAGATCGAGGCCCAGGCCGCGGCCGCGCGCGAGGCCCTCGGCGACTCCGGCGCCAAGATCCGCTCAGAGCTCGACCTCCGCTACCGCGGACAGGCCTTCGAGCTGACGGTGGACGCGGCGGAGGAGGACTTCAAGCGCGCCTTCGCCGAGGCCCACGAAGAGCGCTACGGCTACGCGGAGGAGGACGGCGTGCTCGAGCTCGTGACGGTGCGGGCGACGGCCACGGTCCCCGCGCCGGAGGTTCCCCTCGCCGCCGCCGAGGAGGATCCCGAGGAGGACGAGCGCGAGGCGGCGTGGGAGGGCGAGCGGCAGGCCACGCGCGTCCTGCGTGGCGAGCTGCCCGGCGGACTCGAGCTGACGGGGCCGGCGGTCTGCGAGCTGCCCGAGGGCGCCGTCGCCGTGCCGCCGGGCTGGTCGGGACGGGTGCACGAGTCGGGCGCCCTCGTGCTGGAGCGGGAGGGCGCGTGAGCGAGCGGCGCCTCGACCCCGTCGAACTCCAGGTCATCCTCGGTGCCCTGCGCGCGGCGTGCGAGGAGATGGGTGCCGTCCTCATCCGCGCCGCCCACTCGGCGAACATCAAGGAGCGCCGCGACGCCTCCTGCGCCCTCTTCGACCCGGACGGCGAGATGGTCATGCAGGCCGAGCACATCCCCGTCCACCTCGGCGCGATGCCCGCCGCCGTGGCCGCCGTGCGGGGAAAGGACCACGCCGAGGGTCGCTCGTGGATCCTCAACGATCCCTTCGCCGGCGGCACCCACCTGCCGGACATCACCGTCGTCATGCCCATCCGCGAGGACGACGAGCTCGTCGGCTTCGCCGCCTGCCGCGCCCACCACGCCGATGTCGGCGGCCCGACCCCCGGCTCGATGCCCGCGGACTCGGCGAGGCTCGAAGACGAGGGCGTCGTCCTCTCGCCCCGCCCGATCGACCCCGACGACCTCGAGGCGCTCGTCGAGGGGATGCGCCAGCCCGCGCAGCGGAAGGCCGACCTGCGCGCCCAGCTCGCGGCCAACCGCGCGGGCGCGCGGCGCCTCATCGAGCTGCGCGAGCGCGTGGGCGCGGACACCCTGCTCGACGCCTTCGCCGACGTCCTCGACTACTCCGAGGCGCGGACCCGCGCCTGCCTGGCCGAGCTCGAGGACGGGACCCGCGAGGCCGCGGACGTGCTCGAGGCGCGCGAGGGGGACCTCGAGCTGCGGCTGTGCGCGACGGTGCGGGGAGACTCGCTCGTGCTCGACTTCGCGGGGAGCGCCGAACAGCACGAGGGGAACATGAACTGCCCGCTCGCGGTCACGCGCTCGGCCTGCTACTTCGCCGTCCGCGTTCTCACCGATCCCGACATCCCGCCCACCGCGGGCGCCTATCGCCCGATCGAGGTGCGCGCGCCCGAGGGCTCGCTGCTGAACGCCCGCTCCCCCGCGGCCGTCGTGGCCGGGAACGTCGAGACGTCCTCCCGCGTGGCCGACCTCGTCCTGCGGGCCTTCGGCCATGCCCTCGGGCAGGGGACGATGAACAACCTGACGCTCGGCAACGAGGACTTCACCTACTACGAGACGCTCGGCGGCGGCCAGGGCGCCTGCGCCGAGGCCGACGGCCCGAGCGCGGTCCACGTGGCGATGAGCAACACGCTGAACACCCCAGTCGAGGCGCTCGAGCTCGAGTTCCCCCTGCGGGTGAGGGAGTACGCGATCCGGCGGGACTCAGGCGGCGCTGGCGCGCAGCGCGGGGGCGACGGCGTCGTGCGCGAACTCGAGGCGCTCGCGCCGATGTCCTACTCCCTGCTCACCGAGCGCCGCCGCCACGCGCCGCCGGGCGCCGAGGGCGGGGAGGACGGCGCCCGCGGGCGCAACAGCGTCGACGGCGAGGAGCTGCCCGCCAAGGCCGGCGGCGAGCTCGCCGAGGGTCAGCGGCTGCGGATTGAGACCCCCGGCGGCGGCGGCTACGGGGAGGCCGAGGATGGCTGAGATCGCTTTCCTCGGGCTCGGGATCATGGGCACGCGGATGGCTGCGCACCTCGCGCGGGCGGGCCACGCCCTGACCGTGTGGAACCGGACCGCCGCCCGCGCCGAGGCCTGGGCGGCCGAGCACCGCGCGCAGGTAGCTCCCACGCCCGCCGCGGCCGCCGCGGCCGCCGATGTCGTCTTCACGATGGTCGTCGACGGGGCGCAGGTGCGGGAGGTCCTGTTCGGCGGCCAGGGCGCCGTCGCGGGCGCGCGAGGCGGCGCGCTCCTCGTGGACTGCTCGACGATCGCCCCGGCCGACGCCGAGGCGCTCGCGCGCGACGTCGCGGCGCGCGGGCTCGGCTTCCTCGACGCGCCGGTCTCGGGATCGGCGCCGCGCGCGGCCGACGGCACGCTCACGTTCATGGTCGGTGGCGAGGCCGGGAGCCTCGCCCGCGCTCGGCCACTCCTGGCCGAGATGGGCGGGCTCATCGTCCACGCCGGCCCGGCCGGGCACGGCCAGCGGGTGAAGCTGCTGAACAACGCGCTGGCCGCCGCCAACGCGGCGGCGGTGGCCGAGGCCATCCTCGCCGCGCGCGCCGAGGGCGTGGATCTCGACGCGCTCGAGCAGGTCGTCGGCGCCAGCTCGGGCGGCTCGGCGATGTTGTCGCTGAAGGCGCGACCGATGCGGGAGCGGGACTTCGCGCCGCTGTTCAAGCTCGCTCACATGCGCAAGGACGTGGCGCTCGCGCTGGCCGCCGCCCGCGCGGCCGGGGCCGAGCTGCCGGCGGCGCGCGCCGCTCTCGTTCTGCTCGCCGCGGCCGAAGCGGCGGGCTACGGGGAGGCGGACTTCGCGGCGCTGATCGTGGCGCTGGAGGGCGGGGGCGACGGCGCGTAGGGGGCCGGGGCGCGACCGGCGACCGGTCGTCCGCCGGCGGGGCTGGGCCAGGAGGAGAGGAATCCACGGGGCCGTGGCGGGTGTCGGGTCCGCGTCGCTCTGTTGACTCCGCACCGCTGGGAGTGGTGAGAGTGACGAACCGGTTCCCTGCGACGGTTTTGTCACATCGGCGGACCCCGCGCGTGGCGAGGTCAACGAAACGACGCTCTCGGGTTACCCGGTCACCGCCCTCCCCGCCCGGGCGCGGCCGGCGCCCGGCGGCCCGCCCGGCTGGAGCCCACGCGTCGCGCGAGCCCTCATTTGCAGGCACATTTTGCGATCGACGCGGTGTCGCATAGGATCCGCCGCCGGACGGGCCGCGCCCGATGAGGCGCGCGGCTCGGCGTCGTAATCCGCAGACCAGGAGCAGAACCCAAACATGCCGATCGCGTTCAAGGAATGGGCCGTCACCGTGCGCGCCCTGGCCGAGGGGGAGCAGCTCCTCACCCTCCGCAAGGGCGGCATCCGCGAGGAGGGCAAGCACTTCCGGCTTGCCCACGAGCGCTTCTTCCTCTACCCGACCTTCGACCACCAGCGCCGGGACCTCGTCCGCGCCTCGCACCTGCCCGAGCTCGAGCGCGCGCTCGAGGAGGGCGTCTGGTCCGACGGGCCGCCGTCCGCCCACGCGCTGACCGGCGACGGCGGGATCGGCCAGCCCGAGCGGGTGCGCATCCGCGCCTGGGCCGAGGTGGCGGGCCACTGGACCGTCACCGACCGCCGCGCGGTCGACGCGCTCTCCCCCTTCTACGTGTGGACCCCGGACTACGCCGAGAAGCGCCTGGCCTGGAAGCGCCGGCACCCGCTCCACGTGATCCTGCTGCGCACCTACCGCATCCCGCGGCCGGTCACCGTGCGGGTCAGGGACGAGTACGGCGGCTGCCGCTCCTGGCTCGAGCTGACGCGTGACCTCCCCTTCGAGGGCACGCCGGTGCTCTCCGACGACGAGTGGGGCCGGGCCTACGAGGAGATCGCCCGGATCGCCTCGGGCGACTCCGTGCCCGCCGTCGCCGCGGCCTGAGGCTCACCGCTCTCGATGTGGTGGCGGATGCGCTGCCGCGCCTCGCGGTAGCGGATCGCCTCGTAGGCGATGAGGGCCCAGAGGACGGCGACGACCGCGCCGAGGGCGAGCAGCGGATCGAGCTGGGTGGCGAGCGGCGCCAGCGCGCCGAGCCCAACCGCGGCGACGAGGCGGCGTGGATTCAGCGTGCCCACATTTCGCAGGCGGAAGAGGAGGTGGCCCACCAGGTAGATCGCGGGCCCTCCGCAGAGCGCGAAGACCCCGACGGCGCCGAGCCGTGACTCCTCCCCCGCCACGACGGTCTTCACGCCGAGCGCGGCCAGAACGATGCCCGCCACGAGCGGTAGATGCAGGTAGGTGTAGGAGTCCCGGGCCATGAGGTTGCGGGCATGCCGGTCAGCGAGCGGAGCTTCCGCTCGGCCACGAGCGCCACCACGTCGAAGTAGATCCACCACAGCGCCCCGGCGAGCGCGATGCCGAGGACGGCCACCGCCACCGCCCGAGCGCCGAGCGCCACCCCCCGCACGGCGCCGACCGCGACGATCGACTCCCCGAGCGCGATGAGGACGATGAGGCCGTGGCGCTCGGCGAAGTGGCCGGCCGAGACGCGCCAGCCGCCGACCCCGGCGCGGTAGACGCCGCCGAGGTCGATGAGCAGCGCCGCGACCCACAGCGGGTCGCGCGCCGCGCCGCCGAGGGCGCCGGCGATGACGAGCAGGGCGCCGGCGAACAGCGACGTCGGCGCGATGCGCAGGACCGCGGCGCGGACGTCGCCGTCGCCCGGCACGGTCGCGTAGAGCACGAGGTGAAGGACCCGCACCGTGATGTAGGCCAGCGCGAAGACGAGCCCGTCCGCGCCGAAGGCGCGCGGCGTGGCGAGCGAGGCGACGAGCATCGCCGCCATCGCCGCGAACATGGCCAGGCGGACAGCGCCTTCCTCCGGGTCGATCTCGTTGGTCAGCCACGAGTAGGCGACCCACGCCCACCAGAGCATGGCCAGCGCGAGCATCCCGTGCCCGATCCCGGGCCACGTCGAGTTGTGGAACATGAGCGAGGTCACCTGCGTGATCGCGAAGACGAAGACGAGGTCGAAGAACAGCTCGAGCGGCTTGACCTTGTGCTCGCCGTCGGGGTCGACGGCCGCCGCCCGCCGCGCCACGTCCTCGAAGACCTCGGCGATGTCCGACACGCGCTCGATGCTAGGCGGGAGGGGCGCCGCCGTGCAGCGCGAACGGGAGGGGGTGACCTGGGTCGAGTCCGTCTCCCCCTCCTTCCGCGCCCGCTTCGACGCCGCGGACGCCGATGACGTGGCGCGTGCGCTCGAAGCCCTCGAGCGCACGCGCGATCGCCTGGCGGAGCGGCTGGACGCGACGCCGGCCGATGTCGAGGTCATCTTCCATCCCTCGGCGGCGAGCCTCGACCTCACGCGCCCCCTCCTGCCGCTCACCCGGCGCCGCGACGCCCCCGCCGCGCGCCGCTACCGGGTCGGCGCCGCCGCCCGCGGGCGGATCGACGTGCTGGCCCCGCGCGTGCTCGCCGAGCGCGCTTCGGCCGTGCCCGGCTCACGCGAGCTGCTCGACGCCGCCCCCGGCGCGCTCTACGCCCGCCTCGCGCTGGCCCGCGCCAACCCGCCGCTGGCCCGCGGTGCCCGCCTCGGGCGCTTCGCCTGGTGGGCCGAGGGAGCCTCGGCCTGGCTCGGTGGGTCCTCGCCGCACTCCGGCCCGGCCGTCGGGCGCCGCCTGCGCGAGGGGCCGCCTCCCGCCTTCCCGCCCGCGCGCGCCGACGCCCTGTTGCTCGGCGGCACCGTCTGGGAGCTCCTGGCCCGGGAGGAGGGGGAGCCCGCGGCGCTCGCCCTCGCCCTCACCCCTCCCGGCGCCGGCGGCCTCGCCGCCGGCTTCCCCGGGCGCTCGCTCGCGCACACCGAGGCGGCGTGGCGCTCCTCGCTCACGCGCGGCGTGCGAGACTCGAGCTGACATGGAGCCGCGCATCTCGCTCATCACCCTCGGCGTCGCCGACCTCGACCGGGCGCGCGCGTTCTACGAGCGTCTCGGCTTCCACGACGAGGCCCCGCCGGGCGCGGATGTCATCTTCATGCCCGCGGGCGGGATGGTCCTCGGCCTGTGGGATCGCGCACGGCTCGCCGCCGACTCCGGCGCCGCGGACGCCGGCGGCTGGGGCGGCGTCACGCTCGCCCACAACCTGCGCTCCCCGGAGGAGGTCGACGCGCTGCTCGAGGAGGCCCGCGCCGCGGGGGCGGAGATCCGACGCCCCGGCGCGCCGACCGAATGGGGCGGCTACTCCGGGCTCTTCGCCGACCCGGACGGCCACGCCTGGGAGGTCGCCCACAACCCGTTCTGGACGCTCGCGAAGGACGGCTCGGTCCGGCTGTAGCCGCGGCGGTCTCGAGTCGCGTCGGCGAGCGTAGTCCGTCCCCGATCCATTCGGTTTGCGACCGGGTCCGGGACCGCGTCGGCGACGGCTCAGCTCGCGAGCGCGTTCATCACCGCGACGACGACGACGAGCACCGCCAGGCCCGCGAGCAGACCGAGCGCGAGCTTCACCGGGGACGGCCCGGCGCGGGACGGCTCGACGGGCACGAGCTCGGCCTGGAGGAGGATCTCGCGTGCCGCCCCCACCCCCGACTCCGGCACGAGCACATCGCGCGGGCCGCCGGCGAGGAAGTCCGGGACGTCGAACCCCGCCGTGCGCCGGTTGATCGAGGGCACGCCCTCCTCGAGCAGCAGCGCCTGGATGAACTCCGCCTCGGCCTGGTTGCGCCCTCCGGCCACCCGGACGAGCTCCCCCTCGGTGAGCTGGGGCTTGATCTTTCGCGCCCGCTCGTGGCGCTCGGTGATGGGCTCCCCCGCCGCGATCGCCGCCCCCGCGTAGACGAGCGGCATCCCGCAGCGCGCGCAGAACCGCTCCTCGAGGCCGTAGGTCAGCGCGCAGCTCGGGCAGACGAGCGGCTCGCTCATCCGGGGAGGACGGCGAGCTCCTCGATCCCGGCGCCGTCGATCGCGTAGGCCCGGAGCTCGGCGGCGCCGTCCGCCACCCCGGCGATGATCCACGGCGAGCCGGGCCACAGCGCGGCGAAGTTGACGTCGGTCTGCGACGGGTAGGCCGGCGAGCGGGTGTGGGAGTGGAAGATCCCGAGCTCGAGCCCGCGGTCCTCGATCTCCTGGAAGGCCCGGAGCTGCTCGAGCGGGTTCATCACGAAGCGCAGCGAGCTGGCGGCATCGTTCGCCACCGGCCAGTGCCGGACGGCGACCCCGTCCTCGAGCCCGATGAGGCCGCAGCATTCGTTGGGCGCCTCGACGCGAGCGGCGGCGATGAGCTCCGCGGCGAGCGCGGGCGCGATCTCCATCCCGCCGAGGCTAGGAGGACGAGGAGGAGAGGCGCGGCTCGTCGTCGTCGTCCTTGTCCTCGTCCCCCCCGGAGAGGGACTCCCGGAACTCGCGCAGGCCGCGCCCGATCGAGCGCCCGGCCTCGGGCAGGCGCTTGGGACCGAGGAAGATGAGCGCGATGGCGAGGACGAGGACGATCTCGCCGATGCCGAACTGACCGGGGATCACGTCACCACCAGACGGTCGCGTCGAGGTTCTCGATCTCGTCAACGGGCTTCGTGTAGATGCCGGAGGAGAGGTACTTGGAGCCGTCGTCGCACACGAGGAACACCACATTACCCTCATCGAGCTCGGAGGCGATGCGCACGGCGACGCGCGCGATCGCGCCCGAGGAGACACCGGCGAAGACGCCCTCCTCGTCGAGCAGCTTGCGCGTCCAGATGATCGCGTCGCGGTTCGTGACGAAGATCTTGCGGTCGAGCAGGGAGAGATCGATGATGGGCGGGATGAAGCCGTCGTCGAGCGAGCGCAGGCCTTGGACGGGCTCGCCCTGCATGGGCTCGGCGGCGACGATCTTCACGCCCGGGCGCTCCTCCTTGAGGCGGCGGCCGTTGCCCATGAGCGTGCCGCCCGTGCCGAGGCCGGCGACGAAGGCCGAGACCTCGTCGAGCTCCTCGAGGATCTCGAGCGCCGTGCCGTTGTAGTGCGCGCCGGGGTTGGCCGGGTTGCCGTACTGGTAGGGCATGTAGTAGGAGGCGTCGCGCTCGGCCAGATCGAGCGCCTTCTCGACGGCCCCGTTGGAACCCTTCGAGCCCTCGGAGTAGACGATCTCCGCGCCGTACATCTCGAGGAGTTGCGTGCGCTCGGGCGTGACGTTCTCCGGCATGACGACCTTCAGCGGATAGCCCTTGCGGCGGCAGATCATGGCCAGCGAGATGCCCGTGTTGCCCGAGGTCGGCTCGAGGATCGTCTGGCCCGGGCGGATGAGGCCGCGCTCCTCGGCGTCCTCGATCATCGCGCGGGCCACGCGGTCCTTGACCGAGCCCGTCGGGTTGTGGGACTCGAGCTTGGCCCAGATCCGGACGCCGGGCTTCGGCGAGAGGCGCTTCAGCTCGACCAGGGGCGTGTTGCCGATGGCCTGGACGATGTCGCCGTAGCGCCCACCGCAGGGCCGGTTGAGGAGAGCCGCCTCGGCCATTGCTTCAGGAAGTATAGCGGCGGCGTGAGCCACCCGCGCGCCGCCCGCCGGGGCCACCGGGGTCAGCCGGGGACGGGCAGCCGCGCCGCGGGCAGCAGCGGCGCCGATGCGCCACCAGAAGACGCCGGGGTGGATCGCGCCGGAGCCCTCGGGGCTGAGCGAGGCGGCGAGCTCGGCCATCCCGGCCGCGATGCGCGCGTCGGCGAGCGAGGCGAGCGGCGCGGCGAGCAGCACCTGGCGTGGGGCACGGCGACGAGCGCCCCGGACGGCGGGAGGTAGAGATCGTCGAGGCGGAGGAGCAGCGAGGAAACGTAGGGCGAGGCGCCCGTGATGATCCGCACCTCGCCCCCGTCGACGGGCTGGACGTCGCGCTGCGCGCCGCGCCATTCACCCTCGAGGTTGGCCCGCGCCACCGCCCACAGCTCCCCCCGCCGAGCGGCGGGCTTCGCGGAAGTCCGCCGCGCTCAGCGGGATCCCCGGGCCGTCGCCGTCCTCGAGCACGAAGACGGCGCGCAGGCCCTCGGCGAGATCGCGCCCGAGGTTCGGCTCGGGCACGGAGCCCGGTCCGGCGAGCCGGAGCCGGAGCCGCTCCTCGACCGGCCCCTCGGCCACGGCGGGCGCGGGTGCGCGCGCGCCGCGCGGCCACCGCCGGCGGCGGGGCAGTCTCAGCGGCCGCCCGCCATGGCGGGAAGGATGACGAGCGTGTCGCCCTCGCCGACCGCCGTCTCGAGGCCGTCGAGCACGCGGACGTCCTCGTCGTTCAGGTAGACGTTGACGTAGCGGTTCAGCGCGCCGTCCTGCGCGAAGAGCTGGCCCTGGGTCTGCGGGTGCGCGTCGGCCAGGGCGCGCAGCACGGCCCCGACGTCGCCGCCCTCGGCCGCGACCTCCTTCTCGCCGCCGGTCGAGGGCCGCAGGACGGGGGGGATCTTCACGGTGGCCATGAGGCGCGACAGACTAGTGCCCGGCCTCGGCGGCCGCCTCCGCCAGGCGATCCTCGCCCCAGAAGAGGTCGGCGCCGACGGCGACGGCGGGGATGCCCTCCACGCCGGCGGCGAGCGCCGCGTCCGTGTTATCCCGCAGGCGCCCCCTGACCGCGTCGGTTTCGGCGGCGGCGAGGAGGGGCTCGGGGTCGAGGCCCGCCACCCACGCCGCGTCGAACACCGCGGCGGCGTCGAGCACGCGTCCGTGCTCGAAGTGCTCGGCGTAGAGCGCGAGCGTGAGTCGCTTCGCGCTCGCCCCCGCGGCGAGCGTCGCCCGCAGCGGCAGCACGGTCCACGTCTCCCGCGGCCAGCCCTCGGGATAGCGGACCTCCGGGAGCCCGAGAGCGCGCGCCCGGCGCTCGATCTCCGCAAGATGCTCCGAGCGATCCTCCGCGAAGGACCACGGCTCACGCCTCTGCGAGGCGAGCACGGCGCCGAAGACGATCGGCGTCCACTCGGCATCGTCGCCGAACACGCGCTCGATCCGGTTCGCCGCCAGGTAGGAGTAGGGCGAGGAGAAGTCGTAGAAGAAGCGGATGCGCCCCAGGACTCCGGGCGCGGTCTGACGACCGCCGGCGCCCCGAGCGGAGCGCACGCGATCAGCCCGCGCAGAACGCCTCGTAGTCCGGGAAGACCCCCATCTCCTCCTCGGAGATCTCCTCGGGCGGCCGCGAGCAGATCGGGCAGTCCGGGTCGCGGCGCACCTTGAGCTCCGTGAACGTGGCGCCGAGCGCCTCGTAGAGCAGCAGTCGGCCGACGAGCGGCTCGCCCTCGCCGAGGATGAGCTTCACGGCCTCGGTGGCCTGCAGGAGACCCATCGTCCCCGGCAGCACGCCGATGACGCCGTTGGCGCCGCAGGAGGGCGCGAGCTCGGCCGGCGGCGGCTCGGGGTAGAGGCAGCGGTAGCAGGGCCCGTCGTAGGGCTTGAAGACCGAGAGCTGACCGTCGAAGCCGAGGATCGAGGCAGACACGACGGGGATCCGCAGGCGCACGGAGGCGTCGTTCAGCAGGTAGCGCGTCGGGAAGTTGTCGAGGCCGTCGACGACGAGGTCGTAGCCCGGCAGGATGTCCATGATGTTCGAGGCGTCGAGCCGGACCGGGTGCTTTATCACCTCGACGTCCGGGTTCAGGGCGGCGATCGCCTCCGCGGCGGAATCGACCTTCGCCTCGCCGACGCGGCCGCTCGTGTGGATGACCTGGCGCTGGAGGTTCGAGAGGTCGACGGTGTCGTTGTCGACGAGCCCGAGGGTGCCGACGCCGGCGGCCGCCAGATAGAGCGCGACGGGCGAGCCGAGGCCGCCCGCGCCGAGCAGCAGCACCCTCGCCTCGAGCAGCTTGAGTTGGCCCTCGAGCCCGACCTCGGGCAGGAGGAGGTGGCGGGAGTAGCGGTCGCGCTGCTCGGCCGTCAGGGTCTTCGGCGTCTCCACGGCGTAGCCGCGGTCCTTCCACAGGGTGATCCCGCCGGCGAGCGACTCGACGTTCGTGTACCCGAGGTCCTCGGCGAGCGTCCGCGCCGCGTAGGCCGAGCGATTTCCCGAGGCGCAGTAGACGACGACCTGCGCGTCCTTGTCCGGCACCGCGCCCTCGATCCGCGACTCGAGATAGCCGCGGGGGACGTGGACGGCCCCGGGGATCCTGCCGGCCGCGACCTCTTCCGACTCGCGCACGTCGATGACGTGGGGCGGCTCGGCGGAGGCGAGCTCGTCGCGTAGGGCCGAGGGCTCGGTCTCGCGGATGACGTCCTTGACGGAGCGGAGGAGATCGGCGGCCGAGGTGCGTGTCGTCGTGCTCATTACTTCAGGAAGTATAGCGAGGCGCGGGAGTGCCCGAAGACGCGCCCTGCCGGCCCGGCGCTCAAGCCGCGGGCTCGCGGGGACGACAACGAGAGCGGGGCGCCCTCCGGTGGAGGACGCCCCGCTCCGAGAGTCCGTCATGCGTTCACAAGCTCATCCCGTGTCAAGGGCCGGGATGAAGGGCTGCCGAAAGTATCGACCCGCCCCCGCGCCGCCGCCATCGGGTGGGGACCCCATATCCCGATGAGCCCCCGCTCCCTCTTCAGCCAGGTCCTCGGGGTCAACCTCCTGCTCGTGGCGGCGACCGTGATCCTCACCGCCACCGTGGCCGGCGGGCGCGAGAGCCCGCCGCTGATCGCCGGTGCGCTCGTGGCCACCCTGGCCGGCAACGCGCTGCTGCTGCGCCGGCGCTTCCTGCCGCTCGACGAGCTCGCCTCGACGATGGAGCGGGTCGACCTCGGCAAGTCCGAGGGCCGCGTCCCCGTGCGCGGCGGCTCGGACGAGGTGACGCGCCTGACCGCGAGCTTCAACCGGATGCTCGCGCGGCTCGAGGTCGAGCGCCGCCAGGCCGGGATGGCCGCCGTGCGGGCCCAGGAGCGCGAGCGCCAGCGCATCGCCCAGGATCTCCACGACGAGGTCAACCAGGCGCTGACCGCCGTCCTGCTCCGCCTCGAGGCCTCCATGCACCATGCGCCGCCCGGGCTCCACGACGAGCTCCAGGAGACCAAGCGCCTCGCCACCCAGGCGATGGAGGAGCTGCTCCAGATCGCGCGCCAGCTCCGCCCGACCGTGCTCGACGACCACGGGCTCCTGGCCGCGCTGCACACCCAGGTCTCGGATTTCTCGGAGCAGACGCGCATCCGCACGCAGTTCGCGGCCAAGGGCACTCCGCCGCGCCTGACCCCCGAGCAGCAGCTCGCCCTCTACCGCGTCACGCAGGAGAGCCTCTCGAACGTCGCCCAGCACGCCGGCGCCTCGAAGGTCGACGTCGAGCTCTCCTTCGTCGGGCGCACGATGCTCACGATCACCGACGACGGGCGGGGGTTCGCCCGTCGTCGGGAGGGCGGGCTCGGGCTCTCCGGGATGCGCGAGCGGGCGCTCCTGGCCGGCGGGCAGCTCGCGATCTGGTCGGAGGACGGCAACGGAACCCGCGTGGAGCTGACGATCGCGTGAAGGTCCTCGTCGCCGACGATCACGGGATCGTGCGCGCCGGGATCCGGTTGCTGCTCGAGCGCCAGACCGACCTCGAGGTCGTGGGGGAGGCCGAGGACGGCGTCCACGCGCTCGAGCAGGCCCAGGCGCTCCGCCCGGACCTGTGCATCCTCGACGTGGCCATGCCGCGCATGACGGGCCTCCAGGCCGCGCGGGAGATCCGCGCGCACGTGCCCGGCACGGCGGTGCTCATCCTCTCCATGCACGACGACGAGCGCTACCTCTTCGAGGCCCTGCGCGCCGGCGCCTCCGGCTATGTCCTCAAGCGCGAGGCCGACCAGGACCTCGTCGCCGCGATCAGGGCGATCGAGCGCGGCGAGCCGTTCCTCACGAACGCCGCCGAGCGCTCGCTCGTGCGCCAGTGGATGGAGGAGGGCGCGGAGGGGCCGCGCGAGCCGCTCACCCCGCGCGAGGAGGAGGTCGTCAAGCTGATCGCCGAGGCGCACACGAACGCGCAGATCGCCGCGATCCTGCACCTGGCGGAGAAGACGGTCGAGTCCCACCGGGGCAACGTGCTGCGCAAGCTCGGGATGCGCGACCGCGTGGAGCTCGTGCGCTACGCGATCCGCCGCGGGCTCGTGGAGGCGTAGCGTCGTCGGGGTGCCCGGCGCCGACGGCCGCTTCGCCCCGAGCCCGACGGGCTCGCTGCACCTCGGGAACCTGCGCACGGCGCTCCTGGGCTGGCGGTTCGCGCGCAGCGCCGGGGCGCGCTTCCTCGTGCGGATGGAGGACCTCGACCGCGCGCGGGTGCGGGCCGGCAGCGAGGCGGAGCAGCTCGCCGATCTCGCGGCGCTCGGCCTCGACTGGGACGGGCCTGTCGTACGGCAGTCCGAGCGCGCGGAGCTCTACGCCGAGGCGCTCGCGCGACTCGAGGCCGACGGCCTCATCTACCCGTGCTTCTGCACCCGGGCGGAGATCCGGGAGGCGGCCTCGGCGCCGCACGGCGGCGCTCGGCCCGAGGGCGCCTATCCCGGCACCTGCGCGCACCTGAGCGCGCGCGAGCGGGCGGCGCGCGAGCGGGCGGGGCGCCCGCCGGCGCTGCGCTTCCGCGCCGGCGAGGTCGCGGTGACGGTCGAGGACCGCATCGCGGGAGCACGCACCTTCCGCGTCGACGACCCGGTCGTGCGGCGCAACGACGGCGCCTTCGCCTACCACCTCGCGGTGGTGGTCGATGACGCCGAGCAGGGCGTCGGGGAGGTCGTCCGCGGGGAGGACCTCCTGCCCTCGGCCGCGCGCCAGGTCCTGCTCGCCCGCGCGCTCGGGCTCCCCTCCCCGCGCTACGCCCACGTGCCGCTCATGCGGGGTCCGGACGGCGCGCGGCTGGCCAAGCGCCACGGCGCGGTCACGCTCGCCGAGCGCCGGGCGCTCGGCCAGACGCCCGCGCAGGTGCGAGCCGCGCTGCTCGCCTCGGCGCGGGGGCTCATCGAGCGCTTCGGCCTCGAGTCGGTCCCCGATCCATTCGCCTTCCGAACGGATCCGGGACGCAGTCGCCGTTCTCCCTAGGTTGGCTGCTCGTGCGAGCGCCCGTCCCCGACATCCCCGCGCCCCCGTTCCCGGCCGGCCTGCCCTGGGTCAACGTCGCCATGCTGCGGATGGACAAGCTTCGCGGCGCGCCCGTGCTCGTGGAGTTCTGGGACTTCTGCCGCGTCAACTCCCTGCGCACGCTGCCCTACCTGGCCGAGTGGCACCGGCGCTACCGGGCCGCGGGGCTGCGGGTGATCGGCGTCCACGTCGCCGGCTTCCCGCCCTCGCAGGACCCCGAGGCGGTGCGGGCCGCGTGCGGGCGGCTGGGGGTCGAGCACGCGGTCATCGTCGACCTCGAGGGGGACATCTGGACGGCCTACGGCAACGAGGGCTGGCCCGCGCGCTATCTGTGGACGGCGGAGGGCTTCCTTGACTCCTACCACTACGGCGAGGGCGCCTACGCGGAGACCGAGCGGGAGATCCAGGCGCTGCTCGGCGTCGAGCGGGAGGTCATGGCGCCCGAGCGGCCCGAGGACGCGCCCGGTGTCCTCCTGCCCGCGCAGACCGCCGATCAGCCCGGGGCCTACTCCGGCCCCTACGAGGCGGGGGGTGTGTGGGCGGTCGTCTCGGGGCCGGGGACGCTCGTGGTCAACGGCGAGCGCGTCGAGGCCGAGGCCACGGGCTGCGTCCGCCTGATCGAGCACGCGCACCACACGGCCGGAACGCTCGCGCTCGCCGGCGAGGACGGGCTCGAGGTCCACGCCACGTGCTTCACCCCCGGCGTGCCGTGAGCTCGGACTCGGAGAGGTCGTCGAGCAGGCGCACGGGCTCGGGGTCGCGGGAGGGGTCGGATTCGTCGAGCCGGATCGCCGCGCCCGGCCAGTAGGGATTGCCCGCGGGCGCGCCGCCGTTGAAGTGGCGCTCGAGCAGCCAGTTGCCGCTGTTCCACAGCCGCGCGCCGGTCGGGGTGCCCCATTCCCCCTGAGCGTCGCGGGGCCAGGGGCCCGAGCGGTGGGTGTGCCCGAAGATGACGTGGCGGGCCTCGACACCGAGGTTCTCCACCGCGGCGCCCATCGCGCGCAGCCCGGCGCGGCGGAGCTCGGCGTTTGAGATGTCGGCCGACAGCGGCCCCGCGCCCGAGCGGTTCAGCAGCCCGATGAAGCCGCGGAAGCCGAGCCGCAGGGCGCGCGTGGAGACGGGGCGGCGCCCGCCCGAGTCGGTCAGGCGCAGCCAGACGCGCGTGGCGGGCGCGAGCCGGGCCGAGCCGCCCGGCGGCGGGGCGTGCTCGGCGATCTCGCGCAGCCAGGCGTAGGGCGGCACCAGCAGGCGCTCGTAGAGGTCGGGGCTCGCCGCCGACGGCCCCTCCGGGAGCCGGCCCGTCATCCGGCGCATGACGCTCGTGGCCATGCGCTCGAAGGTCGGCATCGTGAAGTGGGGATCGAGGTAGTGGCCGTGGGTCGCCCACACGTCCTCCCTGAGGCGGACTCCGGGGTAGGCGACGCGCAGCTCGGCGCGGCCAAGGAGCCGGCGGATGCGCGCGAGCGGATCGCCCTCCTCGATCGTGAGCTCGTTCTCGAACCCGAGCGGCGGCGGCGGGCCCGCGCGGCGGCGGCGGGCGAGCGCCGGCGCGACAAGCGCGTGGTCGTGGTTGCCGCCCGTGAGGACGATCTCGCCGCCCGCCATCGCCTCCCCCACCTGACGCAGGAAGGGCTCCGCGGCGGCGAGCATCTCGTACATGGGTCCGTGGCGCAGCTCCATCATGTCGCCGAGCAGGACGAGCCGGTCGACGTCGCCGAGCGCCGCGCAGAGCGCCTCGCGCACGGCGGGCGCACGCAGCGTGTCGGACTCGGACCGGGTGCCGAGGTGGAGATCCGAGACGACGAGGGTCGTCAAGCGCTCGCGGTGGCGAGCGCCTGGCGGATCGTCTTCGGGAGCATGAAGCGGACGTCCTCCTGGATGACCTCGAGCTCCTGCACGTCCTCCGTGCCCCGGGCGCGGAAGTGGTCGACGAGGCGCTGCACGAGCTCCTCCGGCGCGCTGGCGCCCGAGGTGATCCCGAGCGTCGCGACCCCTTCGAGCCAGGCGTCCCTGACCTGGGACTCGTTGTCGATGAGGTGGGAGTCGGCGCCGTACTCGCGCGCGACCTCGACGAGGCGGTTCGAGTTCGAGGAGTTCTTCGAGCCGATGACGAGCACGAGGTCGCACTCGGTCGCGAGCTGCTTGACCGCGAGCTGGCGGTTGGTCGTCGCGTAGCAGATGTCATCCGTGCGCGGACCGGTGATGTGCGGAAAGCGCTCGCGCAGGCGAGCGATGATCGCCGTCGTCTCGTCCACGGAGAGGGTGGTCTGGGAGATGTAGGCGATCCGCTCGGGATCCTTGACCTCGAGCCGCTCGACGTCGGCCTCGGTCTCGATGAGGACGATCGACTCGGGGGCCTCCCCCATCGTCCCCTCGACCTCCTCGTGGCCGGCGTGGCCGATGAGGACGATCGTGTAGCCCTCGGCCGCGAACTTCTTGGCCTCCACGTGGACCTTGGTCACGAGCGGGCACGTGGCGTCGATCGTGTGCAGGCGCCGCTCGGCCGCGCCGGCGTGGACGGCGGGCGAGACGCCGTGGGCGGAGAAGACGACCGTCGACTCCTCCGGCACGTCGGCGGCCTCGTCGACGAAGATCGCGCCGCGGCCCTTGAGCTGCTCGACGACGTGCTTGTTGTGCACGATCTCCTTGCGCACGTAGACGGGCGCGCCGTAGAGCTCGAGCGCACGCTCGACGGTCTGCACGGCGCGGTCGACGCCGGCGCAGTAGCCGCGCGGCGAGGCGAGCAGGATGCGGTCGGGGACCATGACACCTTGAAGTCTAGGGGCGGGCGCGGGGCGGTCTGGGGCCACGAGGAAGCAGGAAGCGAGGGGTTCGCGGTGCCGCGCCGCGGGCGTTCCCGCAGTTAAGGGCGTCAGAGGACCACAACTACGGGCGACGCCCGCACCGCCCCCGCCGCGGCAGAAAGCGCGGCCGGAGCCTCCTCCCCATCCCCTCCCAGCATCACGGCGCCGGCGGCGAACGCCCCCGCCCGAGCCCTACTGATCGGCCGTCACCGTCTCCAGCAGCCAGGCGAACCGCTCCCGCGCCGCCGCCCGACGCGTCGGGACGTGCTCGCTCGGGACGCCATCCTCAGGCGCGGAGTACCCGCGCAGGATCTGTCGTGCCACCGACTGCCGGTGGACCTCGTCCGGCCCGTCGTAGAAGCGCGCGCCGCGGGCGAAGCGGTACATCTGCTCGAGCGGCAGGTCGGTCGAGTAGCCGAGCGAGCCGTGGGCCTGCAGCGCGCGGTCGATCACGTCGTGGAGCACGCGCGCGCCGAAGAACTTGATGAGCGATATCTCCTGCCGGGCGGCGCCGACGCCCTGCGTGTCCATGAGCCACGCGGCGTGCAGCGTCATGAGCCGCGCCGCCTGCATCTCCGCCGCCGAGTCGGCGATCCAGTTCTGCACGGTCTGCTTGTCGGCCAGGATCGAGCCGTGGGTGTAGCGGTAGAGCGAGCGCTCGCAGAGCATGTCGAAGGCCCGGCGCGAGACGCCGAGCCAGCGCATGCAGTGGTGGATCCGCCCGGGGCCGAGCCGGTGCTGGGCGATGAGGAAGCCGGCGCCGCGCGCGCCGAGAAGGGCGTCGGCAGGCAGGCGGACGTCCCGGTAGAGCACCTCGGCGTGCCCGCCCATCCGCCCGTGGAGCTGCTGCGGGTGCTCCATCGTCGGCACGTCGCGGAGGATCTCGACCCCCTCGGCCCCCGCCGGCACGATGAACATGGACGCCCGCTGGTGGGGCCGCGCGTCGGGGTCGGTCACCGCCATGACGATGAGGAAGTCCGCGATCGAGGCATTGGAGGTGAACCACTTGTGCCCGCAGAGCACCCAGCCGTCGCCGTCCGCCACCGCCGAGGTCTCGAGCAGCGTCGGGTCCGCGCCCGCGTTCGGCTCGGTCATCGAGAAGGCCGAGCGGAGGTCGCCCGCGAGCAGGGGATGGAGCCAGCGGTCCTTCTGCTCCTCGGTTCCGGCCAGGGCGAGGATCTCCGAGTTGCCCGAGTCCGGCGCCTGGTTGCCGAAGGCGAGGGGCGCGTACGGGGTCGTCCCGAGGATCTCGTGCATGAGGCCGAGCTTCACCTGCCCGAAGCCCCGGCCGCCGAGCTCGGGCGGGAGGTGGGCGGCCCACAGCCCGCGCTCCTTCACGCGCTCCTTGAGCGGAGCCATCGCCCGGTCGAGCCCGTCGAGGTCGAGATCGAGCGTCTCGAGCGGCCAGATCTCCTCGCGTACGAGGCTCTCCATCCAGTCGAGCTGCTCCTGGAAGGCAGGGTCGGTGGAGAATTCCCAGGCCACGAGCCCATGCTGCCACGTCCGCGCGCCTCGCGCCGTGTCACCCTTACCCGCGTGAGGCGCGCGACGCGGATCCTCGGGCGCACGGCCCGCTCGTTCTACGACGAGCAGATGACCCATCATGCGGCGGCGCTGACCTACTACGTGCTGATGTCGCTCTTCCCGCTGCTGCTCGTGGCGCTCTCGCTGCTCGGCCTGCTCGGTCAGTACCCGCGGACCTACGACGCCCTCATCGGGCACCTCGGCAACATCGTCCCGCCTACGACGCTCGACACGCTCGACCGCTCGCTTCGCGGCGCGCTCGAGCACAAGGGCACGGCCTCGACGGCGCTCATCGCCGCGGGCGTCGCCGCGCTCTACGGCGCCACCGGCGCGCTGGAGGCCGCCCGGCGGGCGCTGAACGTCGTCTTCGAGACCTCGGGCGGCCGGAGCTTCCTGCGCCGGAAGCTGATCGACTCGGTCACGGCGATCGCGCTCGTCGTGCTCGTCGTCGTCTCCCTCGTCCTCGTCTTCGTCGGCGGCTCGCTGGCCGACGAGATCTTTCGCTCGCTCGGCGTCGGCGGCGCCGCCCGCGAGGTCTGGGACGTCGCCCGCTGGCCGGCCGCGCTCGCCGTCGCCATGCTCGTCTTCACCACGGTCTACTACGTCACGCCCGACGTGCGCCAGCGCTCGTTTCGCTGGGTCACGCCGGGCGCGGCGGTCGGGGTCCTCGCGTGGATCACCATCACCGTCGGCTTCACCCAGTACCTCTCGCACTTCCCGCGGGCGGGCGCGATCTACGGCGCCTTCGGCGCGGCGATCTTCCTCATCGTCTGGCTGTGGCTGACGAACGTCGCGCTGCTCTTCGGCGCCGAGCTCGACGCCGAGATCGAGCGCGAGAAGGAGCTCGCGGAGGGGATCCCGGAGGCGGACACGCTGGCGCTGCGCGCCCGCACGGGCTGAGAGGGCGTTAACTTCTCGTGGAGGAGGACAGGACGTGAGCCAGGGCCATCTCGATCGTCTGACCGCCGTCGACGCCTCGTTCCTCGCGCAGGAGGGGCCGGCGAGCCACATGCACGTGGGCGCGCTGCTCGTCTTCGCCGACCCGCCGCCGGCCTACGACGAGCTCGTCGAGCAGATCCGCGCGCGCCTGCACCTCGTCCCCCGCTACCGCCAGAAGCTCGTCACGCCACCACTGGAGACCGGCCGCCCGCTGTGGGCCGATGACCCGGACTTCAACCTCGAGTTCCACATCCGCCACTCCGCCCTGCCCGCGCCGGGGACGGAGGAGCAGCTCCACCGGCTCGCCGCCCGCGTGCACTCCCAGCAGCTCGATCGCTCAAAGCCGCTGTGGGAGCTATGGGTCGTCGAGGGGTTGGAGGGCGGCCGGTGGGCGCTCATCTCGAAGACCCACCACGCGCTCGTCGACGGCGTCGCGGGGGTCGACCTCGCCACCGTCATGTTCGACACGACGCCCGAGGGCCGCCCCGAGGAGGAGGGCCTCGAGCCGTGGCGCCCGCGCCCCGAGCCGACACCCGTCGAGCTCGTCGCCGCCGGGGTGCGCGGGGCGATCAGGGGCGGGCTCTCGCTGGCCACTCGCGCGGTCGGCGCCGCCACCGACCCGACGACCTCGCTGCGCGTGACCCGGGACGCGGTGGAGGGGCTCGGGGAGATCGTCTGGGCGGGCATGAACCCGGCTCCCGAGACGCCGCTGAACGTCGAGATCGGCCCGCACCGCCGCCTCGCGGTCGCCTCCCAGCGGCTCGACGACTACCGGGCGGTCAAGCGCGAGCTCGGGGGAACGGTCAACGACGTCGTCCTCACCGTCGTCTCCGGCGCGCTGGGCCGCTGGCTCCGCTCCCGCGGGGTCCGCACGCAGGGTCTCGAGCTGCGCGCGCTCGTGCCCGTCTCCATCCGCGCCGAGCACGAGCAGGGCACGCTCGGGAACCGCATCGCCGCGATGCGCGGGCCGCTGCCCGTCTACATCGAGGACCCCGTGGCCCGGCTCGACTTCGTGCGGCGCGCGATGGACGGCCTCAAGGAGTCAAAGCAGGCGGTGGGCGCCGAGGTGCTCGCCTCGGTGCAGAACCTGGCACCGCCCACCGTCCTCGCCCAGGCCTCGCGCCTTAACTTCTCTACGCGGCTCTTCAACGTCATCGTCACGAACGTCCCCGGGCCGCAGTTCCCGCTCTACGCGCTCGGGCGGCGGCTCGTCGCGCTCTACCCGGTCGCCTTCCTGCCCAAGGACCACGCGCTGGCCATCGCGATCATGTCCTACGACGGTGCGCTCGACTACGGGCTGCTCGCCGACTACGACGCCCTGCCGGACGTCGATCAGATCGCGACGGGGATCGACGACGCGCTGGCCGAGCTGAAGGTCGCGGCCGGCCTCGGCGGGGCGCCGTCAGGCTCGGCCCGACGGGGGCGAAAGCAGTCCGCGCGCGAGCCGGCCGCGGGCGGCCCGGGATCTGATATGCGCGCGCGGCGACGGGGAAAGAGGCCGGTCGCTCAGTAGCCGAGCGCGAACTTCGCGTCTTCCGACATGCGGTCCGGCGTCCATGGCGGCTGGAAGACCATCTCCGTGAGGACCTCCTCGACGCCGTCGACCTCCCCCACGAACTCCTCCATCTGCTCCTTGACCTGCGGGCCGATCGGGCAGGCGGGGGTCGTCAGGGTGAAGGTGATGTTCACCGTGCCGCCGTCGATCGCCACGTCGTAGACCAGGCCGAGCTCGACGAAATCGAGCCCCAGCTCGGGGTCGATGACGTTGGCCAGCGCCTCGGTGACGTCGTCGGGATCGGGCGCGCTCATCGTTCACACATCTTAGCCTCGATCCGCCGCTTGATCTATTGGGTCTCGCGGAAGTGTGTGTCCGGCTGCGGGGAGGTCGGGGAGTCCGTCGAATTCCGGGTCGGGCGGGTTCGGGGTGCTGGGTCGGGCCGGAGACGTCGAACCGGCGCTCGAGTGGTTTGCGGGCAGTGGGAAGCGGGCGGTCGGGCCGGGCTCGTCGTCGGTGGCCGCTGAAGGAGTCAGGCGGGTGGTGGGAGCGAGCGCAGCCGGGTGAGGGCGGCGAGGAAGTCCTCAGCCCAGGGCCAGCGAGCGGGCGTCCGGAGCCGGGTTCGGCGTGCGGGCGGGTCAGGCGGCCAGGGATCTGCAGGAGCCGGCGTCGCAGGGTGCGGGCGGTGCGGATGGTCTGGTCGGGCAGGGCGATGAGGTGGGTCCAGCGCAGCAGGTTGTGCGCGAGGGCGGCGATCACCGTCCAGGCGGCGTTCGCGTGGAACTTGCCGGAGGGGAAGTGCGCGAGGGCCGGCGATCGATGCCGTGATGTGAGCCTGCTGACGGACGCCGATCGAATAGGTCCAGCCCGCCGCCTCAAGGCGGGCCATGAGCTTGTTGTTCCAGAATCCCGAATCGGCGCGCAGCAGCTTCGGGCCGCTCGCGCCGGCCGCTCGACGCGCGGGATCAGTTCTTCAACGAACCGCAGCGCGCCGCGGGCGGTGTTCGCCGAGCCCTTCCGGGCCCGGATGTGGAGCACCTCCCCGGTCCCGGCGCGGGTGGCGAGGATCGGGTGATAGCCGCGCGCATGGGTGTAGTCGAAGCAGGCA
>JBBQAA010000075.1:0-4660 GCA_038276395.1 Solirubrobacterales bacterium
CCCGGGGCTGGGCGAGCCGCGCCGGGACGCCGGCCGGCGTGCTGGCGGCCTTTGCCCCCGCCGCACCGGCCCGGGCGGTGCCCGCCCCCGCGAGGGATGCGTTGGCGCGCCGGTTCTCCGCGGTCCTGGTGGGCGAGGTTCACGACGGGGTGAGCGCGGGCGGCACCGCCGTCGTGGACCTTCGCATGCGGCTCAGCCGCGGGCCGCGCGGGCGCCTGCGGATTCGCCTGGGCGGTCAGGCCCTCGCGGACGGCGGCCTGCAGATGAGCGCCAGCGCGGTCACGCTGGGTCCTCCCGAGGCGCCGGCCCGCTACCGCGGGCGCATCCAGTTCCTGCGTAACAGCCGACTGCGTGCGCTGGTCGGCTCTCCCGGCGGCCCGGCCGTCCGGCTGACGGTCGACCTCGTCTTGGGTGGGCGCACCGTCAGCGGCCGGGTCCAGGGCACGCCCGTGGGCACCGTCGGCGCATGAGCCTGCCTCGCCTGCTGGCGGGCGCGCACGCGAGCGGGTCGCTCTCGCGGGCCGAGCACGAGGCGGTGCACGGCGTGCCTCCGCGAGATCATGCCGGGCTCGTCGAGGCGGTCGCGCTCGCAGGGCTGCGCGGGCGGGGAGGCGCCTCGTTCCCGACGGCCGTGAAGCTGCGCAGCGTCACACGCCGGCCCGGCGCGCGGACGATCCTCGTCAACGGCGCCGAGAGCGAGCCGATGAGCGACAAGGACCGCGTGCTGCTGCAGCTGGTCCCGCACCTGGTCCTCGACGGGGCGACGGCGGCAGCCGCGGCGGTCGGGGCGCGGTCGGTGGTCATCGCGATCCCCGAGGACGCGAGCGCGAGCCACCAGGCGCTGCGCTCGGCCATCGGCGAGCGGACGGCCGACCCGAAGGTGCGGATCACCGACGCGCCCGTCGCGTACCTCGCCGGCGAGGAGAGCGCCCTCATCCGTTACATCGACGGCGGGCCCCTGAAGCCCACCGTCGTCCCACCGCGACCGTCCGAACGGGGCCTGCGGCGGCGCCCCACGCTGGTCCAGAACCCCGAGACGCTCGCGCACATCGCCCTCATCCATCGTCACGGCCCAGAGTGGTTCCGGCAGCTCGGAACACGAGCACACCCGGGCTCCGCCCTGGTCACGGTGTCCGGCGCGGTGCGCCGCGCCGGCGTCCAGGAGATCGCGTGCGGAGCGCCACTCGACTCGGTGCTCGGTGTGGCGGGCGGCGCCACCGAGCCGCTGCGCGCGGTCCTCGTCGGCGGCTTTCACGGTGCGTGGATCGGAGGCGACGAGATCGCGGCGACGACGATCGACGACGCCGGGCTGTCCCGACACGGTGGCGGCCTCGCGGCGGGCGTCATCGTCGCGCTCGGGCGATCGGCCTGCCCGGCGCAGGAGCTCGCCCGGACAGTGGAGTGGCTCTCGCTGCAGAACGCGGGCCAGTGCGGGCCCTGCAGCAACGGCCTGCCGGCGCTCGCTGGCCTCCTCACCGCCATGACCGCCGGGCAGGGGCCCGCGGACGGGCGGCACCGACTCGAACGCTGGAGCGCGCAGCTCCCCGGTCGCGGCGCATGCAACCTCCCCGATGGTGCGGTGCGGTTTCTCAGCAGCGGTCTGCGGGTCTTTGCTCCCGAGCTCGCCGACCACGAACGCAACGGGCCCTGCGGCAATTGCGCGCGGGTGCCCACGCTCATCTTCTCGCGGGCCGGGCGGAGCGCTGCCGCGTGAGCGGGCGCCTGCGCGTCGACCCGATCGCCTGCACGGGGCACGGCCTGTGCGCCGAGTTGTTCCCGGAGTGGATCGAGCTCGACGACTGGGGCTACCCGATCCTAGACCGGGGCGTGATCCCCGAGGAGCTCCTCGTCCACGCGCGCCGCGCCGCGGACGCCTGCCCGAAGCTGGCGCTGGCGATCCGGGCCGAGCCGGCGCGGTCTGGGCGCCCGGTCCTACCCGGTGAGGAGCGGTAGCCGCAGCTCGAAGCGCGTCGGGGTGCCTTCGAGGACGCGCAGGCTCCCGTCGTCCGCCTGGGCCAGCGCGCGGGCGAGGTGCAGGCCGATGCCGGTCCCGCCGGCGCGCGAGTCTCCCCGCTCGAAGATGCGGATGCGGTCGCCCTGTGCGACACCGGCCCCGCCGTCGGTGACCGTGACGCTGGCCGCGCGGCCGTCGGCGGTCACGCCGATGCGGGCCGCGCCCGCTCCGTGCCGCCGGGCGTTGTCGAGCAGGACGTCCAGGATCTGGCCGACCGTCCCGGGTGATGCCCGCACGAGCACGTTCTTGTCGGCGACCACGTCGAGCCTGCGCCGCGAGCGCGCGAAGACGGGTCGCCAGCGGGCCGCGTGCTCCTGCGCGACGCTGCCGAGGTTGACGGTGATCGGGGTGCCCGCGCCGGCCTGACGAGCGTGCGCCAGCAGGTCGGCGATCGTCGCCTCCAGGCGGTCGGTCTCGGTCAGCGCCGCTTCGAGCTCTCGCTCGCGCATCGCGGCGTCGCTCGTCCCGCCCGCCTCCTCGATCCGCAGGCGCAGCGCCGTCAGCGGCGTCCTGAGCTGATGTGAGACGTTGGCCGAGAACTCGCGCTCGCGTGCCACGAGCTCGGCGATACGGCCGGCGCTGCCGTCGAGGCCCCGCGCGATGGCGTCGATCTCCGGGACGCCGAAATGGCCCGCGCGGACCGAGAAGTCACCGTCGCCCAACTGGGCCGAGCGCCGCGCGATCGCCTCCAGCGGGCGGGCGAGCCGGCGCGCCTGGAGCGCCGCCAGGCCGACCGCGGTGAGGACGCCGCCGAGGCTGAGCACGGCGATGAGCAGCCACGCCCGGTGAACGCGGTGGGCGAGCTCCCCGATCGGGGCCTCGGCGACGACCGACCCACTCAGCGCGGACCCGGCGTGCGCGCGGAGCGGCCCGGCGCCGACGTCCCGGCCGGTGCTGATCCGCCGACCGCCGCGGGTGACCACGGTGATGCGGTGTGTCGCGGGGATGAACCGGCGCAGCAGCGCCGCGCTGACCGGCTGTGAGCGTTCGAGGCGATCGTCGATGGCGCCCGCCACGGCGTCGGCCTCGTGCTCCAGGTGGCTCGTGCTGTCCTGTCGCAGGCGCGTCGCCTCGACGGCCCCCAGCGGGATGCCCAGGACGATCACCGCGGCCAGGGCGATCAGCGCGGTCGAGAGGATGAGCCGGCGGCGCATCCGCTCAGGGCTCGAAGCGGAGCCCGACGCCGCGGACCGTCACCAGGCGGCGCGGGTCGTCGGCGTCCTCGCCGAGCTTGCGGCGCAGCCAGGAGACGTGCATGTCGAGCGTCTTGGTGGACCCGAACCAGTTCTCGTCCCAGACCTCGGCCATGATGCGCTCGCGCGTCACGACCCGGCCGGCCTCGCGCACGAGCAGCGCCAGCAGGTCGAACTCCTTCGGCGAGAGCTGGAGCTCCTCGTCACCCTGCCATGCCTTGCGCGCTGCGACGTCCAGGCTGACATCCGCGGCCCGGAACAGCTCCATCGTCCCGCGGCGCAGTTGCGACCGCACCCGGGCCAGGAGCTCGGCGAGGCGGAAGGGCTTGGTGATGTAGTCGTCGGCGCCGGCATCGAGCCCGCCGATGGCGTCCATCTCGCCGGTCTGGGCGGTGAGAAAGATGATCGGCACGGAGGGGCGGCTCTCGCGGACACGCTGGCAGACCTCCAGGCCGTCGACACCGGGGAGCCCGATGTCGAGGATGAGGAGGTCGTGGGCCCCGTCGATGCCGGCGTCGGCGGCCTCCGTGCCGGTGGCCATGGCGGCCACCTCGTGTCCCTCACGCTGGAGGGCACCCACGAGAGGGACACGGATGCCCTCGTCGTCCTCGGCAAGCAGGATCAGAGCCACTGCCGGATCCTACGAAGCGGGGCCGGCACCCAGATGAGAGACGCGCCGGCGCGGCACGGGGTTTGCCCAATCTTTGCCTCCTCCCGCCGTTGGCATGACCTGGTCGGGGGCAAGCTCCGAGTCGACCCTGAGCCGAGCAAGGAGCCTCACATGCACCAAGACCCTCCGCCCTTCGATCCCGTCCACCTCGTCCGCGACATCAGCACGCGCGCCGTCGTCGCCATCGGCCTGATGGGCGTGGCGCTGATCCACCTGCTCGACGCCGTCGGCAAGTACAGCGAGACGCGCTACCTCTTCTGGATGTACATCGCGCTCATCGCCGGTTGCCTCGTCACCGCCGGCGCGGTGCTGTTCACCCGCTCGCGGGCGGCCCTTCCCGCCGCCGCCGGCCTGGCCGCGATCACCGCCGCCGGCTACATCCTGAGCCGCAGCACCGGGCTGCCCAACGCCACGCAGGACATCGGCAACTGGACCGAGCCCATCGGCCTCGCGAGCCTCTTCGTGGAAGGCACGGTCATCGCGGTCGTGGCCGGCGCGACCGCCATCGTCCCCGCGCGTCTGCGAGCGGTCTCGGGGCCGCGATCGACGGCGGCCATCGTCGCCGACGCGGCCTGACGCCTCGGCTGCCCGAGCGCGCCGGTCCCGGGCCCTCCCGCGGGTCGGGGCCGGCACGCTCTCGCGATCGATCCAGATGGTCGATCCCGATTCTCGCGGCCGTGGGCCACGCGCCCACGAACCAACCATCGCGCAGCCCAACGGCGCGGTGCCCGTCTAGCGTTCATCGCCGCACCAGCGGCTCCAGGCGCTTGATCATCTCGAAGG
>JBBQAA010000076.1:0-42535 GCA_038276395.1 Solirubrobacterales bacterium
CGCCTTGGTTCGGTGCCTGACCCGGGGTGCACACCTAGGGTGGGTGGCCGGGGTCAGGAACCGAACCCAGCGGGATCCCCGTGGTGGCGGGCGGTGGCCGTGGACGCGTCGTCCTGAGCCGAATCCACAGCCAAGCTCGACCAGAGGATTTCGCAGCGGGTGCCGGGTTAGGCGACCCAGCGCGCATCGGCCAACTCGTCCCGATGCGAGCCGGTCGCGAGATAGACCCGCAGGCGTCGACCCTCGGTGATCCGGCGGACCTTCTTGCTCGCCTCGCCCGGGGTCTTGGCCTCGGTGGCGAAGATCTCGCGGTAGCCGTCGTCCCCCGGCGCCCGGCCGGGGTCCGTGGCAAAGACGAGGTAGCCGCGACGAGTCGCGCGCTCGGCGTTCGCCTCACGCACCCGCTGCTGCTCGGCCTCGAGCTCGTCGGCCCAGGCGACGAGGTCCATCTGTGCGTCGTGCGAGCCCGCAACCGGGTGTTCGTCTCTCCGTCTCGGGATCAAGGCGACGACGAGCCTTTCCCCACCTCGGATAGCTGCTCGGCTTCGTTGAGCCGGCCGTACACCCTGTGCGCGAGATACTCCCGAACGACCGTGCCGAACGCGGGCTCGTCGATCATCCGCCCGAAGAAGTCCTGATTCGCGTCGAGGCGGTCGATCACCAGCCCTTCGAGGACCTTGTCGAGTGCGAGCTTGAAGTTCTCCGGGGAGTTGACCCGCGCCTGCGTCGCGAGCGCGTCGTTCTCGACGCACGTCTGCTCGATCTGGTCGACAAAGACCTGGTCGGCCTCCGTGAACTCGGTGCCGAACCGTTCGTTGAGCGTGTCGATGATCTCGGAGAGCTTGGCGAACTGCGGATCCTGCCCGCCCGTGCCCTCGCCCGTGAAGCCGGGGATGATCCCCCCGCCGTCGGTGAGCGAGAGGTCGTGCTCACCGATCAGCTCCGTGCGTAGGTGCGTGAGCACCACGTCGTCGGAGAGATCGAGCCCCGCGGGCTGTTCGCGGGGCAGGCGAAGCGCGAGGAACCGGCTGTAGGTGTAGAGCCGCTCGAGGTCCTCATCGCCGAACGGGACGATCTGCGCGAGGAACGCATAGGCGCGCACGAACGCGGTGAGGGCGCCGCGGAACGCCTCGCGCGTGTCGTCATCATCGAGCCCCGTGTAGCGCTCGATCGCGGGGTCGAGCCGCGCGTAAAGCGCGGCGTTCGCCGCCTCGCCAGACCCGAGGAACGCCGCGGTGAAGGCGGCAGCCTCCTCCCGGTCGATCACGGCGAAGTCGTCGAGTCGCCCGGCGGCGTTGTAGAGCAGGTTTGGATCGGTCGGCTCCGCGATCGTCGTCTCGAAGAAGGGCTCGAAGGCGTCCTGGATCTGCTCCGTGTCGTTTGCGAAATCGAGGACGAACGTGTCGGTCTTGCCGGGATGGATCCGGTTCAGCCGACTAAGGGTCTGCACGGCGCGGACGCCCTCGAGCTTCTTGTCGACGTACATGGTGTGCAGCAGCGGCTGGTCGAAGCCGGTCTGATACTTCTCGGCGACGATCAGGAGCTGGTAGCCGTTCCCGCCGAACTCCGCCGGGAGCGCGCTCTCGGCCAGGCCCCCGTTCATCTGTGGCTCTGTGAACGGCCCGCCGTCATCCTCGACGCTGCCGCTGAACGCAACGAGCGTGCGGACGTCCTTGTAGCCCTGCTCGCCGATGTAGGCGTCGATGGCCAGCTTGTACCGGACGGCGTGGAGCCGGCTGCGCGTCACGACCATCGCCTTGGCCTGGCCCCCGATCTTCCGCCGGGTGTGGGTGCGGAAATGCTCGACGATCACCTCCGCCTTCTGGCTGAGGTTCGTCGGGTGCAGCGAGACGAAGCGAGCGAGTTGTGCCGCCGCCTTGGCCTTGTCGACGTCGGGATCCTGCGCCGCAGCCGACGCGATCTTCCAGTACGAGCCGTAGGTCGCGTAGCCCGCGAGGACATCGAGGATAAATCCCTCCTCGATCGCCTGCTTCATCGAGTAGAGATGGAACGGCCCGTAGTTCGGCTTGCCGTCCTTGTTCCCGTAGCTGTCGTCGGGTGTGCCGAAGAGCTCGAGCGTGCGTGCCTTCGGCGTGGCCGTGAACGCGAAGAAGGACAGGTTGTCCTGCCGTCCGCGCGCGGCGACGGCGGCCATCAGCTCGTCCTGGCCGTCCGACTCCGCCGCCTTGGCGTCCTCCCCGGCCGCCGCCTCGAGCTGTTGCTCGGGCGTGGCGCCGAGCACCCGCTTAAGGTCTTTGGCCGCCTCTCCCGTCTGGCTCGAGTGCGCCTCGTCGATGATCACCGCGTAGCGGCCCGACTTCAGCTCAGCGCCCTGCTTGAGGACTACGGGGAACTTCTGCAGTGTCGTGATGATCACCTGCGCGCTGCCTCCCGTCAGCGCCTCGGCAAGCTGCTTCGAGTTCTTGTCGATCTTCTCCACGACGCCGGGCTTGTGGTCGAACTGGAAGATCGTGTCCTGGAGCTGACGGTCGAGCACGACCCGGTCCGTGATGACGACCACCTTGTCGAAAACCCGGTTGTCATCCGCGTGGTGGGCGTTCGAGAGCTGGTGGGCGGTCCAGGCGATCGTGTTGGACTTGCCCGATCCGGCGGAGTGCTGCACAAGGTAGGAGTGGCCGGCGCCCTTCGCGCGCGCGTCGGCCACCAGCCGGCGCACGGCGTCCCATTGGTGGTAGCGCGGGAAGACGACCGCGCCGGTCGGTCCCTTGCCCGTCCCGGGCTCGACGTGGATGAATCGGTGGAGCAGATCCAGCCAGTTGTCGCGCTGCCAGACCTCCTCCCAGAGATAGGCGGTGCGATGCCCGGATGCGCTCGGAGGGTTCCCCGCCCCGCCATCCACGGTGCCTTTGTTGAACGGGAGAAAGCGCGTCGACGCGCCCTGGAGACGCGTCGTCATGAAGACGAGCGCGGGGTCGACCGCGAAATGCGCGACGGCCCGGCGACCGGAGAGCAGCAGGTCCTTCGGAGAGCGGTCCTCGCGGTACTGCTTCTTCGCGCGCTCGACGTTCTGGCCCGTGAGGTGGTTCTTCAGCTCGACCGTGGCGACCGGCAGGCCGTTAACGAAAAGCGCGAGATCGAGCTCACCGTCGTGGCCCGGGGCGTAGCGGAGCTGCCGAGTCACCGTGCATCGGTTCGCCTGGTAGCGCTCCTCGAGCGCGGGCGTGAGCCCGTGGGCGGGGCGGAAGTACGCCAGGTCGATGGGCACGCCGAGATCCGTGACGCCCCGGCGGAGCACGTCGATCACCCCGCGGCGGTTCAGCTCCTCTGTCAGCCGCGCCTTGAACTTCTTCTGCGCCGTCTCCTGATTGCCGCCGTGGCGCCCGATGAGCTTCTCCCATCTCTCGATCTGCGTTGCGCCGATGAAGATGAACAGCTCCTCCGTGTCGAGAACCAGATCACGGTCGTACGCGGTGTTCGATCCCTGGTGCCAACCGTGAGCGAGGAGGTGCGCCTCGATCTCGGTCTCGAGCTGTTCCTCGAGGTGCGCGCCGGCGGGGGTCATGCGGCGGAGGGTGCGGTTGGCGTTTCAGGAATCGTCAGGTCGCCGGTTACGGCCGCGGTGATAAGGGCTTGGCGGCGCTCCCGGAGGAGGTTGATCTGGCGGTCGAGCGAACCCTCGACTCTCCGCTGCTGCGTACCGTGCATCGACCATCGGACGACAATCTGCGCCTGCGACTCGAGACTCGGCAGCGGCAGGAGCAGTTCGCGGAGATCAGACGAGCGGATCTTGCTGTTTGCCGTTCCGCGTGCCACCTCTCGCAGGTGGGACCGCACATCACTCGACCGCATCACCAAAGCCGCAAACGCCCCACGGATTTTTGGTCCGGGAGTCAGGCGGTACAGAGTGTCGGGAAATAAAAGGGTCGGGCCATCTTGAGGGATACTGACGAGAGCCGATTCACCAACGCGCTCGAGCGATCCCGATGCGCGCGACACGAGAAGGTCCCCGTCGCTGATCACAAAGCGACGCCAATCGTCGCGCAGCGCCGACTTCCCGAGCCGTTTATTGCGATCGGGGAAGAACTCGCCTCCGTCGACCGCGTTCAGTCGGAGTACTCCGACCTCCGAGGCCTGCGTAGCCGGAGTTTCGTCCGCGACGGCACTCCAGCCCTGGTCGATTCGTTCGAATACGCGCCTCGCCGGGGTGAGATCGATCCCTCGCACCAGCTTGTCGAGCCACGCGAGGCGACGAAGCCGTACGAGATGAAGTTGGCGCTTTCGGGCTACAACTAGATCATCGATACGCGACGTCTCGATGTCGAGAAAATCGGCGATGGCGCTCTGCTCTGAGCGCCGAAGTGGCACTGCGATACGGCCATGGAGCACGTCCTCCGGACTTACGCGTTGCTGACTCCGGGTAACCGATTGAACCTGCGCCTCGAGCCCTTGTCGGAATCCATCGGCCATGAGCGCGTATCGCAGGTAGCGAGCATCGATCGACCGTGGACGCAGGGCTATGAACTCTCCAGAGCAGACCGCTAGCTCGTCGGGACTCACTGGGCCGACGATCTGCACTCGAGACTTCCTTGGATTGAGCTTTGAGATCAGTACCTCTCCGCCCGTCACGCGAGTCTTGGCGCTACCGATCTCTCCGCCTGGCTCCCGTATCGGGCCGCCGGTCTCGTCGAACGCGGGAATGCTGTAGTGCGTCACGTTGCGCCTGCGCATCAGGTCCGCCCCGACGGTGCACCGCACGAGCGACGCCGACGTGCCTACGCGCGCATGACGCACTATCCGCGAACCTCCTCCAGCAGCCGCAGGATCTCTCTCTCGACCTCGTCGATCTCAGCGTCGATCTCCTCCAATGGCCGCCGCTCAACGTATTTGTAGAAGTAGCGGGTCAGCGGAATCTCGTAGCCGACGACCGTTTTGTCCTCGTCGACCCACGCGTCAGGCGCGTACGGGAGCACCTCCCGCACGAGGTAGTCCTCGACGTTCTCGGCGAGCGGGACGCTCTCTTGATCGCGGATGTCAGGGTCTGGCTCGGGCCGGCCCTTGGCGTCAACCACCACTTCGCCGTCCGAGTCCCGCGGCAGGAAGGCTGCGAGCACGAGCTTGCGCTTCGGCGCCGGCATCTTCGGCAGCGCCTTCCTGATGCGCGCGGTCGCCTCGGTTACCGCTACCCCGGACAGATCGGGCAGCCCGCCAACCGCCGCCTTCACTCCAGCCACCAAGTCCGCGTCAAGCTTCCCGTTCAGCGCTTCAAGCCGCCCCCCCGCTCCCTCGACGTCGACCCGCACCCGCAGCGGCCGCTCGACCGTCACGCGCCGGAACCCGAACGCGTCGTTCTCGAAGACCTTGCTCGTCTCGGTCTCGGCGAAGTCCGCGTACCAGCGCGTGATCTCCCCGATCGCGTCTGTGGGGATCCGCTTGCGCTTCTCGCCGAGGCTCTTCGGCATCTTCTCCCACTGCTCGCGCGCGTCGAGGAGTTGCACCCGCCCGCGCCGCGCTTTCGCCTTGGCGTTCGTCACGAGCCAGATGTAGGTGCTGATGCCCGTGTTGTAGAAGAGCTGATCGGGCAGCGCGACCACAGCGTCGAGCCAGTCGTTCTCGATGATCCAGCGCCGGATCTCCGACTCGCCCGACCCGGCGGCGCCGGTGAAGAGCGGCGAGCCGTTGAACACGATCGCGATGCGCGACCCGCCCTCGTCGGCGGGCTTCATCTTGCTGATCATGTGCTGGAGGAAGAGGAAGCTCCCGTCGTTGATCCGGGGGAGCCCGGCGCCGAAGCGCCCGGAGTCGCCGAGGGTGTCGCGCTCGTCCTTGACCTGGGCCTCGATCTTCTTCCACTCCACCCCGAACGGCGGGTTCGAGAGCATGTAGTCGAAGCGCCGGTCGTGCTGATCGTTGGAGAGCGTGTTGCCGAACGCGATGTTCCCCGCGTCCTGGCCCTTGAGCATCATGTCCGAGCGGCAGATCGCGTAGGACTCGGCGTTCAGCTCTTGGCCGAAGACCTCGAGCTGACCCTCCGGGTTGAGCTCGCGCAGGTACTCCTCGGCCACGCTCAGCATCCCGCCCGTGCCGCAGGCCGGGTCGTAGAGCGTCTTGACGATGCCCTCCGTGCGCAGCTCGCTGCTGTCGCCGGCGAAGAGCAGGTCAACCATGAGCCGGATGACCTCGCGCGGGGTGAAGTGCTCCCCCGCGGTCTCGTTGGACTGCTCGCTGAATCGCCTGATGAGCTCCTCGAAGACGTAGCCCATCTGGAGGTTGCTGACGGCCTCCGGGTGGAGGTCGATGTCGGCGAACCTGCCGATCACGAGGTAGAGGAGACCGGCCTCGTCGAGGCGGACGATCTGCTCGTCGAAGTTGAAGCGCTGGAACGTCTCGAACGCGCCGGGGGAGAACCCCGCGATGTAGGACTGGAGCTGGGCCTTGATCTGCTGGGGATCGTCGAGCAGCCGGCGGAAGTCGAGCGGCAAGGTGTTGTAGAAGCCCTGGCCGGCCGCGCGCCGGAGAAGCGGCTCGGGGTTGGACCGGTGCCCGTGCCGCTTGACGGCCTCGAGGACGGCGGGCTTCGTCGCCTCGAGCACGCAGTCGAGGCGGCGCAGAACGGTCAGTGGGAGGATGACCTTCCCGTACTCCGACTGCTTGTAGTCGCCGCGGAGCAGATCGGCGACCGACCAGATGAACGCGACGTGCCCGCTGTGGCCCTCCATCAGGGGACGGTCAACGTGGAGACGCGCGAGCTGACGGGCATCTGGTCGAAAACTACCTTGCTGCGCAGGATCGGCGCGGGAGCGTTGCTGACCGGACCGGACGACCGACCGCCCGGGCTCTCAGCCCCAGAAGATCCCCGTCGGATCCCGGTCGATCTCGTCGAGCAGCGTCAGGACGTCCCGCGAAGGAGCGAGATGGTCGTACCGGTGCCAGCGCTGGTTCCGGTCACGCCAATACAGAATCCACTGGCTGTCCTTCGCGACCCAGCGCAGGCGGGCGATGCCGAGCCGCGTCCACTCGGGCCCGTAGTCCTCCCTCCACGGCGGCCGGCACTCGACGACCGTGACGGCGGTACGACCGACCTCCGCCTCGACCCGGATCTCGTCGATCGCATGCGGCGGAAACGCGCTGCTCGCAGTAGTGCCGGATTGCGGCGACATCGAGTCCTGGGAGCGCCATGCGAAATCAAATTGGTACTCAATTGGTACCTCGCCCCCGCGCCCCGTCCACCCCTTAAACACGAAACCCCCTCGGCGAGAAGGGGGTTCCGCAGTAGCGGGGGCGGGATTCGAACCCGCGACCTTCGGGTTATGAGCCCGACGAGCTACCAGACTGCTCCACCCCGCGGCGTGGAGCTTCAGATATAGCACACGAGAGGAATCCCCTCGACCGCCGGGGGCGAATCTTGGCCACCCGTCCCCTATGGACCAGCATGGGGATATCCGACGGCAGCGAGGCCGGTGATTTCGTCGAGGCCGCGATCCGGCTGGGCGTCATGCCCACCGATCTCGCCACGGGCCTGCACGATGATCTGCCCGAGGTCAGCTTCCCGGGCGAGGAACCGATGCGCGTCCTGCTCGAGATGCTCCTCGGGACCCTGCGGCCCGTCATCGCCGGCCCGACGGTCGTCCGGACGGCGACGCTGCTGCTCGACGCGGCGGGGGATCGGGTCGTCGACGATCTGCGCGAGGCGCAGCGGCGTGCATCATGATGTGATCAACCATGCATTATGATGCGCTAACTTTACGGAAGTGCGGACCACCGTGAACCTGGCCGACGACGTCCTCCCCGGGATCGGTGATCTCCGGCGCACGCGGGGGGTCGGCGTGAGCGAAGCCGTCAACGAGCTCATCCGCGCCGGACTGGCGAGGCGCTCGACGCCCAAGCCCTTTCGGCAGAGGACCCACGACATGGGCGTGGGAGCCGACGTCACGAACGTCTGGCAGGCCATCGAGGTCGGCGAGGGACCCTCCGCCACCTGATGCTCCTCGACGCCAACCTGCTCCTCTTCGCCGCCAACGCGCGGGCGCCCGAGCAGCCGGCGGCGAGCGCGTGGCTGACCGCGCAGTTGAACGGACCGCGGCGCGTCGGACTGCCGTGGCAGAGCCTCGGCGCCTTCCTCCGGATCGCCACGAACCCCCGGCTCTTCCCGCGGCCACTCCGCCCGGCCGTCGCGTGGCGCCAGGTCGAGGAGTGGCTGAGCGCCCCCGCCGCGTGGGTGCCCACGCCGGGCGACGGCTACGCGGGGATCCTCAAAGACCTCGTCGAGGCGCACGCGCCGAGCGGCAACCTCGGGCCGGACGCGATGCTCGCGGCACTGGCCATCGAGCACGGCGTGACGCTCTGCTCGAGCGATACCGACTTCGCGCGCTTCGCCGCTCTGCGCTGGGAGAACCCGCTGGTCTAGGCCCCGACCGCGCTGCGCGCCCTGGCGGCGACGCCGGCGATCGCGTCGACGACCTGCGCCCACGTCCCGCGCGGGAGGTCGTGGCCCATCCCCTCGATCTCGACCAGCTCGGCGCCCGGGATCGCGCGCGCGGTGGCGCGGCCGCCCGAGACGTTGACGAGGCGGTCCTGCGTGCCGTGGAGGACGACGGCCGGGAGACTCAGCTCGGCCAGGCGCGCGGTGCGGTCGCCCGAGGCGATGACCGCCGCGAGCTGGCGGCCGGTCCCGGCCGGGTGCAGGCCGCGGTCGAAGGAGCGCCCGGCGCGCTCGCGGAGCTCCGCCTCGTCGCGGGGGAAGTCGGGCGAGCCGATCTTCCCGACGACCCAGGCCAGGTGATCGATGTAGCCCTCGCGGTCGGCGGGCGCCGCGCGCAGGAGGACCACGTAGGTCCCGAGCGCGGGGCGGCCCGCGCGCCGCTGCCCGGTCGTCGACATGATCGAGGTCAGGGACAGGACCCGCTCGGGATGCCCGATCGCCAGGACCTGGGCGATCATCCCGCCCATCGAGGCGCCGACGACGTGCGCGGCGGGGATGTCGAGCACATCGAGCAGGTCGACCGCGTCCTTGGCCATGTCCCGGAGCCGGTAGGCCGGCTTCACGCGACCGGTGAGGACCTCGAGCGGCTTCGGCGGGCGGCCGCGCAGCGTGCTCGAGCGCCCGCAGTCCCGGTTGTCGTAGCGGACGACGAAGTAGCCGCGCTCGACGAGCATCCCGCAGAAGTCCTCGTGCCAGGCGAGCATCTGGGTCCCGAGGCCCATGATGAGCAGGATCGCCTGGTCGCGGGGATCGCCGAAGGTCTCGTAGCAGAGGCGGATCCCGCTCGGCAGCTCGGCGAAGCGCTCGGACACGGCCCGGAGGGTACGGTGAGCCGCCGTGGGCCGGATCTTCGCGACGCGCACGCTTCCCGGTGACGGCCTCGCGCCGCTCGTCGCCGGGCACGAGCTGGACGTGTGGCCGGGGCCGCTGCCGCCCGACCCGGCGGCGCTGCGGGCGCGGCTGGCCGGCGCCGAGGGCCTCATCTGCACGCTGACCGACCGGGTGGATGCCGAGGCGCTGGCCGCGGCGCCGTCCCTGCGGGCCATCGCCAACTACGCGGTCGGCTCGGACAACATCGACCTCGCCGCCGCCCGCGCGCGCGGGATCCCGGTCGGCGTGACGCCGGACGTCCTCACCGCCGCCACGGCGGAGCTCGCCTGGGCGCTCATGCTCGCCGCCGCGCGGCGCCTGCCCGAGGCCGCCGCCGCCGTCCGCGTCGGCGACTGGCACACGTGGGAGACCGAGCGCTGGCTCGGCGCCGAGCTGGCGGGCGGCACGCTCCTCGTGGTCGGCGGCGGGCGCATCGGGCGAGCCATGGCCCGGCGCGCCGAGGGATGGGACATGCGCGTCCTCATCGCCGGCCGCGGGGACGAGCCGGCGTGGGCGGAGGCGGACTTCGTCTCACTCCACGTCCCGCTGACCGAGGCCACCCGCGGGCTCGTCGGCGCGGAGGTCCTCGGGCGGATGAAGCCGACGGCGATCCTCGTCAACACCGCCCGCGGCGCGGTGGTCGATACCCCCGCGCTCCACGACGCGCTCCGCACAGGCGAGATCGCCGCCGCCGCGCTCGACGTCACCGACCCCGAGCCGCTGCCGGCCGGGCATCCGCTCCTCAGCCTCCCGAACGTGCTCGTCACGCCGCACATCGGCTCGGCCACGCGCGTCGCGCGGGAGCGGATGACGGGGCTGTGCGCCGCGAACCTGCTGGCCGGCCTCGCCGGCCAGCCGATGCCCCACCCCGCGTGATGCGAGTCGGCGTCGTCGACATCGGGTCGAACTCGACGCGGCTGCTCGTGGCCGATGTCGCCGAGGGCCGCGTCGAGCGCCTGGCCCGCCGCACCGAGGTCACGCGGCTCGGTCAGGGGGTGGACGAGAGCGGCCGGCTCGGCGAGGAGGCCAAGGACCGCGTGCGCCGCGTGCTCGCGCGCTACCGGGAGGAGCTCGACGCCCACAGCATCGGCCGGGCCGCCGCCGTCCTCACGAGCGCGGTGCGCGACGCCGCCAACGGACCCGAGTTCGTGGCCGAACTCGGCGACGCCTACGGGCTCGACGCGCGCACCCTGCCCGGGGAGGAGGAGGCACGCCTGACCTTCCTCGGCGCCACCGCCGAGCGGGACCGCGCGGACGAGACGCCGCTCCTCGTCATCGACGTGGGCGGTGGCTCGACCGAGCTCGTCCTCGGCACGCCGCGAGCGCCCGGGGCGGCGGTCTCCACGAACGTCGGCGTCGTGCGGCAGACCGAGCGCCACCTGCGCGCCGACCCCCCCGACCCGGGCGAGCTGGCCGCGCTGCGCGCCGAGGCGCGGGAGATCTTCGCCCGCGAGCGCCCGCCGGGCGCCGCCGCGGCGGCGATCGCCGTCGCGGGGACGGCGACCTCGCTGGCCGCGATCGACCTGGCCCTCGATCCCTACGACCCCGAGCGCGTCCACGGCCACCGGATCTCCTGCGCGCGCGCGGAGGAGATCCTCACCGGCCTCGCGGCGCAGACGGAGGCCGAGCGCCGGGAGGTGCCAGGCCTTCACCCCGACCGCGCGCCGACGATCGTGGCGGGCGCGGCGATCCTCCTCGCCGCGCTCGAGACCTTCGGCCTGGACGGCTTCGAGGCCTCCGAGCACGGCATCCTCACCGGCGCCGCGCTCGACCTGGCCGCGGGCGACCGGACGGGGTAGGCGAAAAAGCGGACGAACGTACGGTTGCGCTCGGGCCCCTCGTACGCCACGATGCTCCTCTCCGGAGAGCGCAACGCCGTGAGGCGAAGGGCGAACCGGTCAGAGGCGCCCTGCGAGTCACACCCATGAGAACCGGCTCCCCGGGCGTACCCCTGCCCTCCTGGGGGGCTACGAGAGAAGGCCGCCCGCACGGACCGCGAGCGGCCTTCTTCGTTCCCGGCCGAGACGCCTCAGGCCAGGTTCGACTTGCGGGGGTAGACGACCGAGGGGTCGGTCAGCACGTTGACGAGCGCCGGGCCGTCCGCCGCCAGCGCGCGCTCGAGCGCGGGGCGCAGCTCCGCCGGCGTGCGTACGAGCTCGCCGCGCCCGCCGAGCGCCTCGACGACCGTGTCGTACCGGGTCTCGGGCACGAGCTCGGCGGCCACCGAGTAGCCGTAGAGGAACTCCATCGGGTGCTTCTCGAGCGCCCAGATGCCGTTGTTGCCGATCACCCCGACGACGTGCACGCCGTGACGGGCCAAGGTGTCCCACTCCATCCCCGAGAAGCCGAAGGCGCCGTCGCCGAGGAGAAGGACGACCGTCCGCTCGGGTTGGGCGAGCTTGGCCGCCAGGGCGTAGCCCGGGCCGGTGCCGAGGCAGCCGAACGGGCCGGGGTCGAGCCAGGAGCCGGGGCGGTAGGTGTCGACGACGCGCCCCGCGTAGGAGACGAAGTCCCCGCCGTCGCCGATGACGATGGCGTCCCGGGGGAGCACCTGCGCGAGCTCGTGGTAGAGCCGCATGGGATGCAGGGGCGCGCGCCCGTCCTCCCGCTCTGAGCGCTCGGCCTCCCGCCGCTCCGTCTCCTCGGCGCGCACGCGGGCGCGCCACGGCGCGGTTTCGGCGTCGCCGCCGCGCACGGCCTCGGCCAGCGCGGCAAGCGTCGCGGGCAGCGCGCCGTAGAGCTCGGCGGCGACGGCGCGCGGGTGCTCGCGGAGTGGCTCGGCGACGTCCATGACCACGAGCTCCGTCCGCTCCCCGAAGGAGGCGCCGAACCCGAGGCGGAAGTCCATCGGCACGCCGAGCACAAGCGCGACGTCGGCCTCCTTGAGAGCGGTCGAGCGCGCGCGGGAGCAGAACAGCTCGTGGTCGGCGGGCAGGCACCCGCGCGCGAGTCCGTTGAGGAAGACGGGCGCGCCGAGCGCCTCGGCCAGCGCGCGCAGGCCGTCCTCCCCGTGCCCCCAGTAGAGGTTCGTCCCCGCCATGATCACCGGCCGCTCGGCGTCGCGTAGCAGCGCGGCGGCGCGGTCGAACGCCGCGCCCGTGACCGCCGGGCCCGCGTGGGGCGCGAGCAGCTCGCCCTCGGTGCCGGCGTCGGCGCCCTCGGAGAACACGTGGTCGAGGGAGAAGTCGACGAAGGCCGGGCCGGAGTGCGGCGTCATCGCCGCGGTGAACGCCTCGTCGACGAGCCCGGGGATCTCGTCGGTCGACTCCGGCGTGGCCGCGAGCTTAACCAGCGGGCGCACGAAGGGCACGTGGTCGAGCTCCTGTAGCGAGCCCTGCCCCCAGCGCATCGCGGGCGCGCGACCGCCGAGGACGACCATCGGCGAGCGGTTCTGCATCGCGCTCGCCATCGCGCTCATCCCGTTCGTCACGCCCGGCCCGGCGGTGAGCGCGGCGACGCCCGGCGTCCGCGTGACCTTGGCCCAGCCCTCGGCGGCGAAGGCCGCGGTCTGCTCGTGGCGGACGTCGACGATGTCGATGCCCTCCTCCCGGCAGCCGTCGAAGATCGAGAAGAGGTGGCCGCCCGAGAGCGTGAAGAGCTTCGTCACGCCGTGCGCGGCCAGCCGCCGCGCCACGAGCCGCCCGCCGTGCAGCCGCGTCTCGCTCGTCGTGCTCAGAACTTCAGCCTGCGTGTCTCGAGGTTGCGCCCGATCCCGGCCACCACCCTGATCTGACCGTGCGCCGAGCGCAGGCGGAAGTACTGCGGCTGACACGGCTGCGAGTGCCGGCGGCCGCCGATCCGCACGAGCCGCGCGTGGCGGCGCGCGGGGCCGGCGAAGACCGAGATCCGCGCTCCGTGCCGGAGCCGGACCTCGAGCGCCGGCCGCTTCGCCGTGCCCCGGCCGACCGTCGCCCTGCGGATGAGCGCCCCCCGCGCAAAGACACCGCGGCGCACCGTCCGCGGGCGCCGCGGGTCGTAGCAGGTGAGGAGCGCGCCGTTGACGAACGGCGCCGCGTCCGGGCGCGCGGCGTAGCCCAGGTGGGAGAGGCCGTAGAGGTCCTCGACGCTGCGCAGGAGCGTGAAGTGGTTGCCGGGCTGCCGGTCGACCGTGCCGGGATCGATGTAGGGCGAGAGCGCGACGAGGCCGATGCGCCCCCCACCCCGCCCCGGGGTGATGAAGCCGTTGTTCGTCGCGTTGGGGAACTGGGGCTCACCGCAGCACGCGCTCGCGTCGGCCTCCGAGCCCGCCGCCTCGGCCTCGTCGAAGGTGATGAGAAGCAGACCGCCGTCGCGGTAGGCGGGCGAGGCGGTGATCATGGGGACCGTCCGCCGCAGGAAGTCGTCGGCCGAGACGAGGCCGCCGGGCCGCCCGTCGACGCACGGCGCGTCGTGCCCGTCCTCGCACAGGTCGGGGGTGATGAGCGCGAAGCTCGGGGAGGCCGCGGAACTCCGCAGATCCCCGGTCAGCGCGCTCAGCGGAACGTCGTTCCTGGCGCAGTCCGGCCCGTCGATCAGCGAGTGGAAGTAGACGAACGGGTTGTGGCGCGCGGCGTACTGCGCGCCCGGCCTGGCGCTCTGGGTGCCGTCCTTGGCGCCGATCGCCGGGTGGGTGCAGGGCGCGGGCATGTCCTGCATGTAGCCCCTCCAGCTCCTCCCCGCCGCCGTGAGCTGGTCGGCCACGGTCTTGACCGCGGAGGGGTAGACGCACCCCGTGCCGAGGGCCTGGCCGTCGGCGCCGATCGTGCCCGGGAACACCGGCAGGAAGTACTGGCAGTCGGACTGGGTCTGCGGGTTCGAGCCCTGCCCGGAGATGAGCGCCAGGTAGTTCCCGAGCGAGAAGTGCGTGACGCCGTAGTAGTTCGGCATGAGCGCCCCGCGCGCGGGCAGGGTGTGGGCCAGATAGGGCGCCTTGGACTGCGCGCCGAAGGTGGAGGCGTAGTTCTCGTTCTCGAGCATCAGCACCCACACGTGCTTGATCGGCGGGCCGCCCGCGGCGCGGCTCGGCGCGGGGAGGGCGAGCGCCCCGAGGAGCGCGAGCAGGAGGACCGGGAGGCGGCGCACTTGGCCGGTCAGCCTAACCGTCGCGCCGGCCGCTCGCGCCGGCCTTCACGGGCCGTTCACGCGCGGGTATCAGTTGGCGAGGGCCGCGGCGGCGGCCACGGCCTCGGACAGGCGCTGCTCGCCGGCGAAGACGCGCTCGCCGCACTCGAGCACGGGCAGGACGCCGAGCGGCGTGACGCGCTCGGCCGCGCGGGCCAGCGGCTCGTCCCACGCCTCGTCGCGCGCGGCGCGCAGGCACTCCTCGACCGAGAGGCGCGCGGCCATCGCCGCCTCGGCGATGACGTGGGGCGTGTCGAGATCGAAGCCGCCGCAGAACGCGAGCCGGCCGGCGGCGGTCACGAACGCCGCGCCGCGCCCGCGCGAGGCGGCGTGGGCCGAGGCCCGCCGCGCGGCGCGGCCCCGATCGGGCTCGATCGTCCGCGGCACGGTGCGCTCCTCGGGCCAGAGCAGCGGCATGCGCAGGGCGGCAGCGCGAGCCTCGGCGAGCCGCCGGGCCTCGGGCTCCCACACCTCGGGCGTGCTCAGCCCCGGGTCGGCCGCGCACCAGCTCGCACCGGGGAACAGGCGCTCGATCCGCTCGGCGGCGAGATAGGTGAACGGCGAGACGACGTCGAAGGTGAAGCTGAGGGGCGCGTGCGCGGAGCGCACGCCGAGGGATCCGGCGCGCGCCGGCGCGCTCTCCGGGCGGGAGGCGCGGCGAGCGCGGCGATGGGTGTCGAGGTCGATGAGGGTGCCCATGGTCGGAGTTCCGGCGTCCAACGTGGTACGCACGAACCCACCCCGGCGGATAAGTGCGCCCTTCGTTCTCATGGAAAACGCGCCTCGGGGCGCGGACTTGCGCGGAACGACCACCTAGACGGATGTCCGATGGCGCGGGCGTCGGGAGTGTGGACTAGCCTCGCGTCGGGAAAAGATGCTCTTGTCGCACCAATACATGGAGGAAGATCATCGCCCCCGTACCACCCCCCAAGGTTCATCCCTACGACCAATGGGCGCCCGACGCCCGCGCACTCGACCTGGTCGGCGACAAGTGGACCCTGCTCATCGTGCGCGACCTCATCGCCGGGCCCCGCCGCTTCGTCGAACTCCAGCGCGTCCTGCCGGGCATCTCGACCGAGCAGCTCCGCTCGCGCCTGAACCGCATGGTCGCCGACGGCCTGCTGACGCGCCAGCGCTACCGCGAGGTGCCGCCGCGCGTGGACTACGAGCTGACCGAGCGTGCCCGAGACCTCGAGGGCGTCGTCGCCGCGCTCGCCCGCTGGGGCTACGCGTGGACGTGGGGCGCACCCCGCGAGGGTGAGGAGATCGACATCGGCGCCGTGCTGCGCGTCGCGCCCGGTCTGCTGGCCGAGAACGCCCCCCGGGGCACGATCGCCTGCACGGTGACCGAGCGCTCGAAGGGCGCGCCCGAGCGGACCTACATCCTCACCGGCGGGCCGGGCGGCCCGACCCTCGCCGAGCGCGAGGAGCCCGTGAGCGAGGCCGACTCCTTCGTCGCCGGCCCCGAGAGCGCTTGGATCGCGGCGCTCGGCCCCGAGGGGTCCCGCGCCGGGCTCGAGGTCTCGGGCGACGCCCGGCTGACCGACGCGGTGCTGACCGTGCTCACGCCCGCGGGCGCGGCGGGCGGCATCTCCGCCGTGGCGTAGGCGCGGCAAGACGGAGCGAAACTTACGCCGACTCGGTGACGCATGTACCGCTTCCCGGTGCATCCTTGGCACGACGGGTGCGGGGGGCTGGCCGCCCGCGCTCTAGACTCGCGGCCGCCCGCCCGGGTGGCGGAACTGGTCAGACGCGGCGGCCTTAAAAGCTGCTGTCCCTCGCGGGGCATGTGGGTTCGATCCCCACCCCGGGCACTGGTACTAGCCTCGGTGGCCGTGCACGCCCCCCGTCTCCTGATCCCCGCCCTCCTGCTCGCGGCGGCGCTCGCCGCCGGCTGCGGCTCGAGCAGTACCTCCACGACCTCCTCGGCGCCGTCCAGCTCGCCGGCCCCGGCGGCCTCTACGTCCACCCCGGCCCCGTCCACCCCGGTGCGCGTGCGACCGAAGCCGAAGGTCGTCCCGCCCAAGGGCCCGGCGCCGAAGAAGCTCGTCATCAAGGACCTCGCCGTCGGGAAGGGCCGCGGCGCGGCGCCCGGCGACACCCTGCAGGTCAACTACGTCGGTGTCCTCTACAAGAACGGCAAGGAGTTCGACTCCTCCTTCTCCCACGGCATGCCGTTCTCCTTCGTGCTCCAGGCCAACCAGGTCATCAAGGGCTGGGACCAGGGACTCCTCGGCATGCGGCCGGGCGGCCGGCGCGAGCTCATCATTCCGGCCCGGCTCGCCTACGGCTCCCAGGGCCAGGGCGGGATCCCGCCGAACTCCCCCCTCGTGTTCGTCATCGACCTCCTGAAGGCCACATAGACGCCGCCGCTCTCCGCGCGGCGTTCCCCGTCTTCGCGCGGGTCGCCTACCTGAACGCGGGCACGGACGGGCCCGTGCCCGCCGTCGCGGAGACGGCCGCCCGCGCCGAGCTCGCGCGCGAGCTCGAGGACGGCCGGGCGCGGGCCCACTTCGAGCGTCGCGCGGAGCTGCTCGCCGCGCTGCGCGCCCGCTACGCCGAGGTGCTCGGGGCGCCACCGGCCGAGGTCGCGGTGACGACCTCGACCTCGGACGGGATCGAGCGCGTGCTCTCGGGGCTCGGCCTCGGGCCGGGCGACGAGATCCTCACGAGCGACACCGAGCACCCCGGCCTGCTCGGCCCGCTGGCCGCGCTCAGCCGCGCCGGCGTCTCGGTCCGCGTGGCCCCGCTGGCGGACCTCGCCGACGCTGCGCGGCCGCAGACGACCGTCGTCGCCTGCTCCCACGTCAACTGGCTCTCGGGCGAGGTCGCCCCCGCAGCGCTCTCGGCGCTCGACGCCTTCGTCCTGCTCGACGGCGCCCAGGGGGTCGGCGCCGTGCCCACCGACGTCGGCGCGCTCGGCGTCGACGCCTACGCGGGCTCGGGCCAGAAGTGGCTGTGCGGACCGGACGGGACGGGGATGCTGTGGATCTCCTCCGCCGCCCGCGAGCGGCTCTCCGTGCGCGCGCCCGGGTACCTGAACGTCGCGACTCCCGCCGACGGTCTCGAGGCCGAGCCGTGGCCCGACGCGCGCGCGTTCGACGCGGGCGCGGTGGCGCCGAGCGTTCACGCGGCGGCGCTGGCGGCGATCGAGCTCCTGGCCGGCGCGGGCTGGGCCGAGGTCCACGCCGCCGCCGCGGCGGGGGCCGAGACGCTCGCCTCCCGGCTGCGGGAGGCCGGGCGGACCGTCGCTCCGCGGGGCGCGACGACGCTCGTCGCGTGGGAGAGCGCCGCCGCCGAGGAGGACGCCGCGGCGCTTGCGCGCGCCGGTGTCCTCGTGCGCTTCCTGCCCGGCCGCGGGCTCGTGCGCGCCTCGGTCGGGGCGTGGAGCGCAGCGAAGGACCTGGACGGATTGATGACCGCGCTGCCCTGAGATCGGCCTACCGGCGCAACTTTCCCGCCGCTACCGTGTCCACGCGAGCGAAGGCCCGACTCCTTCGCACATGGAAGTGGCATCCATCAGCACCAGGCCCGGCGCCCTGCCGGCCCGTTTCTCGGGACGCTCGCCCCTGCTCCGCCTCCAGTCCGACGAGAAGCTCGTCGCGCTGACTCGCAAGGGCCAGGACGCCGCCTTCGAGGTGCTGGTCAGCCGCTACAGCACCCGGCTGCTCGCCTTCTGCCGGCACATGCTCTCCTCCAAGGAGGACGCCGAGGATGTCCTGCAGGAGGTCTTCGCGGCCGCCTACAACGCGCTGCACGCCGACGAGCGGCCGGTCATGGCGCGGCCCTGGCTCTACCGGATCGCGCGCAACCGCTCGCTGAACCACATGCGCCGCACGCAGGCGATCGGCGTCGACTCGATGGACGTCCACCTGGCCGAGCACGGCACCTCGACGGCGGACAAGGTGCACCGCAGGGAGGAGTTCCGCCTCCTGCTCGCCGACGTGGGGCAGCTCGCCGAGACCCAGCGAAGCGCGCTGCTCCTGCGCGAGATGGAGAACCTGTCCTACGAGCAGATCGCGGAGGTCATGGAGACGACGGTCTCCGCTGTCAAGTCCCTGCTCGTGCGCGCGCGGGTGTCGCTCGCCGAGGCGGCCGAGGGGCGCAACCTCTCCTGCGAGCAGGTCCGCTTCGAGCTCGGGGAGGCGGCCGAGGGCCTCGCCAAGGTCGCGCCGCCCGTGCGCCGCCACCTGCACGACTGCGAGCGCTGCACGGCGTTCCGCGCCCACCTGAAGGACACGAACAAGGCGCTCGCCGCGGTGTTCCCGATCGGCGGCGTGCTCATCGTCAAGAAGCTCATCCTCGCCCATCTCGGCAAGGCGACGGCGGCCGGCGGCGGCGCCGCGACGGCCGGCGGCGCCGCGACGGGCGGCGGAGCCCTCTCGGGTCTCGTCTCGGCCGCGGTCGGGGCGAGTGCGACGAAGGCGGCCGCCGGCCTGGCCGTCACCGCGCTCGTGACCGCGGGCGCCGCGGTCGAGGTCCAGCGCGAGCACCATCCCGCCCCGCGGCCGACGACCACGGTGAGGGCGACCGTCGCCGCTCCGCTCGCGGTCGCGCCCGCCCTCGGGTCGAGCCTCGGCCATGCCGCCTCCCACGCCGGCGCCGAGCGCGGCGCCCGGGCCGCCGCCGTGGCGAAGGCAAAAGCCCGGGCCGGCGCCCGGAAGGCCGCCGTCAAGGCCAAGGACCGTCCGCTCACCCGGCCCGCGGTCGTAAAGACGCCGGCCCCGGCCCCGGCCCCGGCGACGCAAGCCCCGGCCCCGGCCCCGGCCGCCCCGGCGCCGGCTCCCACCCCGGCCGTCGTCAAGGCGCCCGTCGCGGCGCCGGCGCCCGTCACGCAGACGGTCACGGACACGACGACGCTGCCGACGACCGCTCCGCCCTCGCCCTCGCCCACGCCGGCGCCCGCGCCGTCCGATCCGGCCTCGCCGCCGCCGAGCGACCCGCCGGCGGCCTCCTCCCCGCCGGCCTCCTCGCCGCCGGCGTCCTCGCCGCCCGATCCGGGCACGCCGCCGCCCGCGAGCTCGCCGCCCCCGGCCACAACGCCGCCCGTCTCGCCGTCCCCGGTCTCGCCGCCGCCCGCCCCGTGATCGACCTCGATCACTTCGGCGCGGTCGACATGCGCGTCGGCCGGGTCGAGGCGGTCGACCCCTTCCCCGAGGCGCGCAAGCCGGCCTGGAAGCTCCGCATCGACTTCGGCCCGGAGCTCGGCGTCAAGCGCTCCTCGGCCCAGATCACCCATTACCCGGCCGCGGAGCTGGTCGGCCGCCTCGTCGTCGCCGTGGTCAACTTCCCGCCGCGCCAGATCGGCCCCTTCCGCTCCGAGGTGCTCGTGCTCGGCGCGCTCGACCCGGAGCAGGGCGTCGTGCTGCTGGCGCCGGACGCGGACGTCGCGCTCGGCGCCCGCATCGCCTGATCAGGGGCCGGGCTGAGCGCCGGTGACGACGCGCCCGGCCGGGCGGCCGTCGACGAGGACGGGGTAGGTCCCCTTCCGCAGACCGCGCACGATCGTTCCCGCCGCGGCGCCCGCGCCGACGCTCAGGCGATGGCCGGCGAACCGGATGACGTGCGGCCGCCGGTCGCCGTTCCGCACCCCGAGCTCGAGGCGCAGGAACGCGGGCACGGCGACCGAGGGGGGCTGCAGGCGCCCGCCCGTGAGCACGAAGGCGACCGGCACGCGGATGCCGCCCTCGTCCCCGGCGCCGCCGGGGACGGACTCCGGCGGGGCGGTCCTACCCGTCCGCGGCGGCCGCGTAGCGGTCGTGGCCGGAGTGCTCGCGGTGGCGCCCGGCGTCGAGGCGGGCGGGACGGTGGTCGTCTCCACGGTCTGGGGCATCTGCGCGGGCAGCGTCCGCGTGGGCGGGGCGGAGGCGGAGCCGCTCCCCCCGCCGCAACCCGCGAGCCCAGCGCCGAGCGCGAGGGCGAGCACCCGCACGCTCATGGTGCTCTCCTTCCCGGTCGACAGAGGTCGCAGAGTGCCATGTCCTCCCGGCTTCTCGAATACGACGCCGTCCACCGCCGCCTCTGGATCCTCGGGCAGCGCGGCCACCACGGGGGCACCGGCGCGCTCGTCGCGACCGCGGCGCTGAGCGGGGCTCGCCGCCCACACGCTGCCGGCGGGCTCGGTCGCGCTCGCCGTAACCGGCTCGGCCCTCATGGCCCACGACCGGCGCGACCGGACGCTGTGGTTCGCGCCCGGCCACCAGCACCAGCCCTGATCTGAGCCGCGCCCCGCCTCACTGGCCGACCGAGAAGAGCGCCTCGAGATCGTGGCGCGAGTAGACCTCGAAGGCGACCATGGTCTGGGTCCGGGCCACGCCCTCCACGCGGGACAGCCGCCCGGTCACGAGCTCGGCCAGCTCGCCGTGGGCGTGGACGCGCACCATCGCCACGAAGTCCCATTCGCCGGTCACGGAGTAGACCTCGGCCACGCCGTCGAGGTCGGCCAGCGCGGGGCCGAGGGTGGCGAGCGCCGAGCGCTCGGCGGCGACGAGGACGACCGCGTGGGTCACGCGGCGACCGTGTGAGTATCGCCCGGGTCGAGCACGGCGCACTCCGAGGACGTAGAGCTCTCGACGTCGGCCTTGAACGCCTGGGCGTCGGTCTCGATCGGCGGGAACGTGTCGTAGTGGCAGGGGATGACGGTCGTCGCGCCCACGAGGTTGGCGGCCTCCACGGCGTCCCAGCGGTCCATCGTGTAGTGCCCGCCGATGCACATGAGCGCGACGTCGACCGGGTTCCCGCGCCGCGCCACGAGCTCGAGGTCGGAGAACAGGCAGGTGTCGCCCAGGTGGTAGACGAGCGTGTCCTTGAAGTTGACGAGCAGACCGGCGGGGGTGTTGACCGTCCCCTTGGGCGTCGTCGAGGTATGCCAGGCGGGCACGAGCTTGACCCAGCCCCAATCGAACTTCACCGTGCCGCCGAGGTTCGGGTCGTTGACGTCGACGCCCTCCTCGCCGATCTCGTTCGCGAGCTCGACGATCGCGGTGACGGGCGCGCCGGTGCGCTTGGCGATCTCGACGACGTCGCCGTAGTGGTCCTGGTGGCCGTGGGTGAGCAGCAGCGAGGTCGCCTCGACCTCACCCGCCTCGGCGGCCGCCTTGGGGTTGCCGGTGAGGAACGGGTCGATCAGCACCGTGTCGGTGCCGTCTGAGAGCTGGAAGCACGACTGGCCGAGGAAGCGGATGTCCATCAGGTCTCCTTTGGGGTTGATCGCTCGAGTTCACGGGCCAGCTCGAAGCCGACCGCCACGCCCACGAGCATGCCCAGCCGGGCCTCCTCGGCCACGAGAACGCGCAGCTCCGAGGGGTCCCCGCTCGTGGAGAGGCGCTCGAGCTCGGAGGCATGGGCGTTGCCGAAGTAGCCGCCCTCCTCGAGCGCGGCGGCGAGGATGCGCTGGAGCTGGGGCGCGAGGTGGGCGACGACGTCCTGGGCGTGGGCGAGCCGCTCGGGGTCGGAGATCGCCTGCACGGCGGCGTCGACCTCGGCGGCGGTGTAGTCGCGGCCCGGCACCTGCGGGCATCATAGGCGAGCATGGCCGTGCCCCTGACCTCGCTCTCCCACGGCGCGGGCTGCGGCTGCAAGCTGCCGCCGGCGGCGCTGCACGGGCTCATCGCCGCCCTCCCCCGGTCCGCGGATCCGGCTGTGCTCGTGGGCTCGGCAGGCGCGGATGACGCGGGCGTCTATCTGCTGCGGGAGGACCTCGCGCTCGTCCAGACCGTCGACTTCTTCACGCCGATCGTCGACGACGCCTACGCCTTCGGGCGGATCGCCGCCGCCAACGCCCTGTCCGACGTGTGGGCGATGGGCGGCGAGCCCGTGACGGCGCTGAACCTCGTGGCCTTTCCGCTCGAGCACCTCGGGATCGAGGTGCTCGGGGAGATCCTCCGCGGCGGCGGGGACGCGGCGGCGGCGGCCGGCGTCGCGGTGCTCGGCGGCCACTCGATCGACGACCCGGAGCCGAAGTACGGGATGGCGGTAACGGGGACGGTCGACCCGGCGGCGATGCTCGTCAACGCGGGCGGGCGGGCCGGGGACGCGCTCGTCCTGACCAAGCCGCTCGGCGCGGGCGCCGTGGTCTCGGCGGCGAAGCGCGGGGCGGCGTCGGCGGAGGACCTGGCGTCGGCGGTGGCCGTCATGTCGGCCTTCAACCGGGAGGCCGCGCGCGCCGCGGTGCGCGCCGGGGCGCTGTGCGCGACCGACGTGACTGGCTTCGGCCTGCTCGGCCACCTGTACGAGCTGGCGCTCGCCAGCGGGGTGGCCGCGGAGATCCTCGCGGATGCGATCCCGGCGCTGCCGGGCGCGCGGGCCGCGTTGTCCGGGGGGGCGGGCGTCTCGGGCGGCGGGCGGCGGAACGCCGAGTACGCGGCGGGGTTCGTCTCCGGAGTCCTTGACCCCCTCCTGACCGACCCGATGACCTCAGGCGGGCTGCTCGTGGCGCTCCCGGAGGAGCGGGCGGCCGAGGTGCCGGGGGTGGTGGTCGGGCGGCTCGTCGCGGGCGAGCCGGGACGGATCGTGGTCCGCTGAGATGGCGCGACGAGGGCGGTGTCAGGCGCGGCGCGCGAGCGGCAGGCCGACCACCAGCCCGGCCACGAGCCCCGCCCCCGCACACAGCCAGCTCGCCTCCGGGACGAAGGCGGGCATGAGCGCCAGGACGAGCGCGATGATCCCCGTGCCGAGCAGGTCCCCCTCGATCTCGGCCCCGCGTCGCATGTCGCGGATGTCGGGGATCGCCCAGGCGACGAGCAGCGCGAGCGCGGCGCCGTTCGCGCCGAGCGCTCCCTGCGAGGAGGCGGCGGCGGTGAGGAGCATTCCACCCGCGCCGCCGAGCAGGAGGAGCACGGCGACGACCACGGTCCCGTGGCGGCGCTCGAGGAGCCAGCCGAAGATGGCGATCGCGCCGAGCACGGCGAACGCATAGCCCGTGTTCTCGTAGGCGAGCGGGGCGGTGAAGATCCGCCACCAGTCCGACCCGAGCGGGCCCATCACGTCGACGTCGGTCAGGGAGAAGAGCGTCGTGCGCCACAGCAGCATGGCGAGCAGCGAGACCCCGAGGACCGCGACCGTGAGCACCGGCCGGGAGTCCCCGCGGATGCCCGGGATCTCCCCGGTGCGCAGGCGCCCGAGGCTCGTCGGGGCCTTCGCCCGGCGGCGATCGCGGCGGCGCAGCGGGCCGCGGCGCGGCTCCTGGACGCGGCCCTCGCGGTCGATCTTCGGCGCGCGCTTGCGCAGCCGCGTGCCGCAGTAGGGACATTCCGTGATGTAGGGCGACACCTCGGAGCGACACTGCTTGCAGACGACGAAGAGGTCGGGGCCGCCGGAGGGCATGGCTCCCTCGATGATAGGGCCGACCCGAGCGCCGGGTCGCCGGGTGGGCGCGAGGGACCCTCAGACCGCGGCGGTCGCCGCGACGATCTCCCCGACGACCTCGCGGATGTCCGAGTTGGCCTCGTAGACGACGGCCTGCCGGGCGGCGCCGTTGCCCTTGCGCAGGAGATCCTCGATCGCCTCGAGCTCGGCGGCCGACCCGAGGTCCTGCGCGTGCTCGCGCATCCGGTCGAGCAGCCGGCCGGCGAGGTCGCGCGTGCGCACGCGCTCCTCCCCCGGGAGGTCGACGAGCTCGCCCTCGAGCCCGTGGCGGGCGGCCAGCCACTTGTTCTCGTCGAGCATCTCGTGCGGGTAGTGGGTGAGCGGCTTGCCGGCATCGAAGTGCAGGCACAGCTCGCGTACCATCGCCTGCGTCAGCGCCGCGAGCGCCAGCGTGTGCTCGACGCGCGTCTGGGAGTCCATGACCCGGATCTCGACCGTCCCGAGGTTCGGGTGCGGCCGCGCGTCGTACCAGAGGTAGGTGTAGTCCTCGATCACGTGGGTGCGGGTGAGGAAGTCGATGCGGCGCTCATAGTCGGCCCAGTCCTCGTACTCGGGCGGGATCCCCGTGCGCGGGAAGGCGCGGAAGATCGGCATGCGCGTCGAGGCCAGACCGGTGACATCCCCCCGCCAGAAAGGGGAGTTGGCCGAGAGCGCGAGCAGGACCGGGAGGTGGACGCGCATCCCGTTGGCCACGTGGATCGCCCGTTCGGCGCCCTCGACGCCCACGTGGACGTGCAGCCCGAAGATGATCTCCTGGCGCGCGACGAACCGGAGCGCCGAGATGAGGTCGCGGTAGCGGGCGCGGGCGGCGATCCGCTGGTCCTCCCACAGCGCGAAGGGATGGGTGCCGGCCGAGCCAATCGTCAGGTCGCGCGCATCGGCGGCCTGGATGATCTGACTGCGCAGGCGCCGAAGCTGCTCGCCCGCCTCGGCCGTGTTCCGGGTCGGCGTCGTCGCCACCTCGCAGACCGACTCCATGAGCTCCGGGCGCACCTCCCCCCCGGGGCTGGCGTCGAGGAGCTCCTCGATCCCGTTGGAGAGGTCGAGCGTCTCCGGGTCGAGGATCATGAGCTCCTCCTCGATGCCCAGGGTGAAGCTCGGCCCCGTAAACTCCTGGCGCACGGGCGGCAGCCTACCCGTCGCCGCCGGCGCGCGGACTCCGCATCTAACATGGGAGCATGACCCTCGGCTACGACAAGAAGCTCTACATCCTCGCCTTCGACCACCGCGGCTCCTTCCAGAAGAAGATGTTCGGGATCGAGGGGGATCCCACCGCGGAGCAGACGGCGACGATCGCCGACGCCAAGCAGCTCATCTACGAGGGCATGGCGCTGGCCGTCGACGAGGGCGCCGAGGCGGGCGCCACCGGCGTGCTCGTGGACGAGCAGTTCGGCGGGGAGATCCCGAGCGAGGCCAAGGAGAAGGACCTCGTGCTCGCGATGCCCGTGGAGAAGTCGGGACAGGACGAGTTCGACTTCCAGTACGGCGCGGAGTTCGGCGACCACATCGAGCGCCACGACCCCGACTTCTCGAAGGTCCTCGTCCGCTACAACCCCGACGGCGACGCGACGATGAACGAGCGCCAGCTCGGCCGCCTCAAGGAGCTCGCCGACTGGCTGCACGAGCACGACCGGAGGTTCCTCTTCGAGCTGCTCGTTCCCGCCGAGGAGGATCAGCTCGCCTCCGTCGAGGGCTCGACCGACCGCTACGACTCAGAGCTCCGCCCCGAGCTGATGCGCCGGGCAATCGCGGCGATCCAGGACTTCGGGATCGAGGTCGACGTATGGAAGATCGAGGGCGTCGACGAGCGCTCGGACGCGGAGATGCTGGCCGAGCAGTGCCGCCGGGGCCACGGGCGCGAGACGGTCAGGTGCGTGCTGCTCGGCCGCGGGGCCGCGGACGAGAAGGTGGACCACTGGCTGCGCCAGGCGGCGGGGGTCGACGGGTTCATCGGCTTCGCCATCGGCCGCTCGATCTGGTGGGACGCGCTCGAGGGCTTCCTCGACTCCTCGCTGGAGCGGGAGAAGGCGGCCAAGCGGATCGCGGAGAACTACCGCCGCTTCGTGGAGGTCTACGAGGAGGCGCTGGCCGGCGCCGGCGCGGCGTAGCGCCCCGCTCTGTGACGATTCTCGCGCGAGGCTGAGCCAGACCGGGCACGGGCGGTTGCCCTCGCCCCGCCCGCGGCCTAGCGTCGCCGTCGTGCTCTCCCGTCTCGCTCCCTGGCTCGCCGTCGCCGTCCTCGCCGCGGTCCTCTTCCTGCCCCGGCTGCTCGAGAGCGGCGCGGCGGGAGACGCCGGCGGCCTCGCCCGGGTCGTGCGGGTCGTCGACGGCGACACCGTCGTGGCCCGGCTCGCCGGCGGGCGGGTCGAGCGCGTCCGCTACCTCGGGATCGACACGCCCGAGGACGTCAAGCCCAACACACCCGTGCAGTGCTTCTCGCTGCGCGCGGCGCGGGAGAACCGGCGGCTCGTCGAGGGCCGCGAGGTCGTCCTGACGCTCGACCGAGAGCACCGGGACCGCTACGGCCGACTGCTCGCCTACATCCACCGCCGCTCCGACGGCCTGTTCGTCAACGCCCGGCTCGTGGCCGGGGGCTTTGCCCGCGAGCTGCCCTTCCCGCCCAACACCAGGCACGCCGCGCTCTTCCATCGGCTGGAGCGGCGGGCGGCGCGGAGCGGGCGCGGGCTATGGCACCGGTGCTAGCTTTTTTGGCCTCATGGCCCTTCGCATGCGCCAGACGACCGACGCCTTCGAGCAGGCGATGCATCAGGAGATGGCCGAGGATCGTGCGCACCGCGAGCACCTCCGCCGCGCCGCCGCCAAGCGCTCCCGCGCCCGCCGACGCGAGCAGGAGCGCTCACGCGCGTCGCTGCGCTTCGTCGTGCTCGTGCTGACGCTCCTGGCCACCGCCGCCGGGGTCACCGTGGCGATGTTCGAGATCCTCTACGCCGTGCTCGGGTAGCCGGCGCCGCGCGGCGCGGCGGGTTCAGCGCTTGGGGCCGCCGCCGCCGCCGAGCCGGCGCAGGGCCGACTCGACCTGCTCGCCCGTGGCCTCGGGACTCGCGCCGCGCTCCTGCTGGATCTCCAGGTAGACCTCGGTGCGGAACACGGGCACCTCGCGCGGCGCGGTGATGCCGATCCGGACCTTCTCGCCCATGATCGCGAGCACCGACACCTCGATGTCGTCCCCGATCATGATGGATTGGTTCGACTTCCGTGTGAGGACCAGCATCCCTCGCCCCCGCCTCTCTTGATCGCGGTCGTGCCCTGCGCTCGTCGGAGAATACCCCGAGGCGAGGGGTGCGCTCCGGCCGGTTCGCTAGATTCCCGCGACTCCATGGCCCGCCGCTCGCTCCGCCCGCAGCTGAACCAGATCCGCACCTGGGTGCGTCAGGGTCGCACCAACGCCTGGATCGCACACCAGCTCGAGGTCACCGGCCAGCAGATCGAGGCGTTCAAGAAAGAGCATGACCTCTCCCCCGAGGAGAACGGCGACGCCGCGCCCGGGGCCGCGTTCGAGGAGGAGGTCGACCTCCGCGCGGAGGACGACGCGCGCATCGCCGCCGAGCTCGAGGCCGCCGCCGCGGCCAAGGCCGCCGAGCCCGAGGAGGAGGACTCCGACGAAGACGAGGAGGACGAGAAGCCGAAGCGCGCGCCGCGCCGGCGTGGGCGCCGCGGTGGCCGACGCCGGGATTCCTCCCCGCTCGAGGGCAGCTTCGATCACGGCGAAGAGGGCTACGGGCTGTGGCTCGACCCGGGTGTGCAGGACGACCCGATCTACGCCGAGCACTGGGCCGGCCACCGGCCGGTCGAGGTGACGATCGAGGAGGACCAGATCGTGATCCGGCGCGCCGGGGCTGACGGCGCCGACGACGAGTAGCGCCTACTCGACGCCCTGCCGGCGGCCGCCGGCGAAGTCCGAGGCGCCGCGCGCGTAGCGCCAGAAGGCGGCGCCCGCCACGGTCTCCTGATCCCACGCGCGAGGGTGGCCCGGGGCGGCGTCCACGGCCCGCTCGAGCACCCAGTCCGTGCCCTCGGCCCACAGGTCGATCAGCTCGCTGATGTCGAACGGCCCCCCGAGCCGGCGGCGCAGCTCGGTCACCGTGCGCTGCACCCCCGCCTCGAGGGCGCGGCGGTCGGCCGCCGGCGCGGCGGCGATCCGCGCCGCGGCGCTCTCCCATTCGAAGCGGACGTTGGCGAAGGCGGGCCGCACGAGGGCGAGATTACGCCCGCGGGGGCCCGCGTCCGCTACCGCCCGGGCAGACCCGTGACGACGTAGGAGCGCTCGCCCGGCCGGATCATCCCGAGCGCCCGGGCGCGCGGCGCAATGCTCCGCGGGTCGAGCAGCGTCCGGTGCTGGGCGGCGAGGCGGGCGTGGTCGCGCTCGAGTGAGGCCACGGTGGCGTGCTCGGCGCGCGACTGCCGCCAGGTCGTCAGGTAGGAGTGCAGCGGGCCGGCGTAGAGGGCCATGAGGCCGACGAGGACGACGAGGAGCCCCGTGCGCCCGACGCGATCCCAGCGGACGCGCAGCCACCACGGCTCGGCCGGAGCGGTCGCGCGCGAGCGCGGAGCGGAGGCCCGGCGAGCCCGGCGCGGCGAGGTGACGGAGGGGGCGGCAGCCATCCGGCCGCTCTTCGTTCGACACGCGCGGTCTCCTTCCTTCCCGCCAACGTGCAAGCGGACCTGCGCCGAGGAGATGGTCGGGAGAATGGGGACGAGGCGCGCGGGACGCGGGGCCTCGACTGCAGCACCCTGGAGGGGCTCCTGAGCGACAGCCGGCGCGAGCCCCGGCGCTCTCCGGTGCCTCCCGGCCTCATCCCTGCTGCCTTCGTAGCCCGAGCCGGTGCGAGCGCCTCTAGGAGCGGAAGACCGACCGGCCCGGGTAGGCGGCGTCGTCGCCGAGCGCCTCCTCGATGCGCAGGAGCTGGTTGAACTTCGCGGTGCGGTCCGAGCGGCAGGGCGCCCCCGCCTTGATCTGGCCGCAGCCCGTGGCCACGGCGAGGTCGGCGATCGTCGTGTCCTCGGTCTCGCCCGAGCGGTGGGACATGACGACGGTGTAGCCGCTCCCGCGCGCGAGCTTGATCGCCTCGAGCGTCTCGGTGAGCGTGCCGATCTGGTTGACCTTGACGAGGATCGAGTTGGCCACGCCGGCGTCGACGCCCCGGCGCAGGCGCTCGGTGTTCGTGACGAAGAGGTCGTCGCCCACGAGCTGGACCTTCTCTCCGATCCGGTCGGTCAGCGTGGCCCAGCCCGCCCAGTCCTCCTCCCCCATCCCGTCCTCGATCGAGAGGATCGGGTAGCGCGCGCACAGGTCGGCCCACAGGTCGGAGAGCTCGGCGGCGGAGAGCGTGCGGCCCTCGTGCTCGAGCCGGTAGCCGCCGTCCGCGACGAGCTCGCTCGTGGCCGGGTCGAGCGCGATCGCCACCTGCTCACCCGGCGCGTAGCCCGCGGCCTCGATCCCGCGCACGAGCGCCTCGAGCGCCGCCTCGTTGGAGTCGAGGTCAGGGGCGAAGCCGCCCTCGTCCCCGACCGCGGTCGAGAGGCCCTGGTCGTGGAGGATCCCCTTGAGCGCCTGGTAGACCTCGGCGCTCATCCGCAGCGCCTCGGAGAACGACGCCGCGCCGACGGGGACGATCATGAACTCCTGGAAGTCGACCTTGTTGTCGGCGTGCGCGCCGCCGTTCAGGACGTTCATCATCGGCACGGGCAGGATGTGGGCCGCCTCGCCGCCCAGGTAGCGCCAGAGCGGCAGGCGCTCCTCCGCCGCGGCGGCGTGGGCGGCGGCCAGCGACACGGCGAGGATCGCGTTGGCGCCGAGGCGCGACTTGTCCGGGGTCCCGTCGAGCTCTGAGAGCGCGCGGTCGAGCGCAGCCTGGTTGGCCGCATCGGTCCCGCGGAGCGCCGCGGCGATCTCGCCGTTGACGTGACCGACCGCGGTGGCCACGCCCTTGCCCCCCCAGGGCAGCCCGCCGTCGCGCAGCTCCGTGGCCTCGAACTCCCCGGTGGAGGCGCCGGAGGGGACGCCCGCGCGCCCCCAGGCCCCGGAGCGGAGTGCCAGCTCGGCCTCGACCGTCGGGTTCCCGCGCGAGTCGAGGATGGTCCGCGCGTGGAGCTGCTCGATCTCGCTCATTGCGGCGGGATCCTATTCGCCGGCCTCGGCGGGCCCATCGCCCTCGGCGAGCCGGGCCTCGGCGTAGAGGCCGAGCTGCTCCTCGGGGCGGAGATCGCCCCACGCCCGCCCGCGGCGCTCGGCGAGCCCCGCCGCCGCCTCGACGCGCTCGCGGAAGCGCTCGGCCGCGGCGCGGAGCGCCAGCTCGGGGTCGACGCGCAGCTTGCGCGCCACGTTGACCGCGGCGAAGAGCACGTCGCCGACCGCGTGGAAGGCGGCCTCGCGATCCTCTCCGGCCGCCTCGAGCTCCTCGAGCTCCCCGGCGATCGCGTCGTAGGGCACCCGGTCGAAGTCGAAGCCGCTCGAAGCCGCGCGGCGCTGCACCTTGCGCGCGTAGAGCGGGCCCGGAAGGTTCTCCGGCACCTCGCCGAAGAGCCCGGGCTCGCGGCCCGCCTCCCCCGCCTTGATGCGGTCCCAGTTGCGCATGACCTCCCCCGCCCCCTCGACCTCGGTCGCGCCGAACACGTGCGGGTGACGGCGGATGAGCTTCTCCCGGACGCCGTCGGCCACCGCGGCCAGCGACCCGGCGCCGCGCTCCTCGAGCAGCAGGGCGAGGAAGTGGATCTGGAAGAGCACGTCGCCGAGCTCGTCGCCGAGCTTCGCGTCATCGCCCCGGACGGCGGCATCGGCCAGTTCGTAGGCCTCCTCGACCGTGTGGGGGACGATCGAGCGCTCGTCCTGCTCGCGGTCCCACGGGCACTCGCGGCGCAGGCGGCGCGTCAGCTCGTCGAGCGCGACGAGCGCCGCGGCGGCGTCCGCGCTCACCCGCCGGTCGGCGGGACCTGCTGCTGCTGCTGACCCGGCGCCGCGGTCGGCGGGGGCTTCGGCGCGCCCTTGCAGCCCTGCACGACGAAGCCCGAGCGGCACTTCGTCATGGCGGTCCACTTCTTCTTGAAGTCGGCCAGGAAGCTCGAGACCGCCTTCTGCTGGGCCTGGGAGATCAGCGACTGGCGGATCGAGCCGGCCACCGTGGTGAGCGGGGTCTGCTTCATCGGCGTGACCTTCGTGACCTTGAAGACGTAGAAGCCGAACTGCGACTTGACCGGGCCGGAGAGCTGGCCCTTGGGCGCGGCGAACGCGGCCTGGCCGAAGGCGGCGTCCTGCTCGGTCTTGATCGCGTTCTTGAGCAGACCGCCGGTGGCCTTGGTCTGAGGGTCCGACGAATACTTCTTGGCCGCCGACTTCCAGCTCTGACCGCCCTTGATCGCCTTCTTGGCCGCGTCGGCCTTGGCCTTGGTCTTGGCCAGCACGAGCAGGATGTCGCGGCGCTCGGGCGTGGCGAACTGGGTCTTGTGGGAGTCGTAGTAGGCCGTGACCTTGGCCTGGGTGACCTTCCGCTGGCTCTTCGTCGCCTTGGTCTGGAGCTTCTGGAAGGTCAGCCGAGTGCGGACCTCGAAGAGGATGTCGGACTGCGTCTCGCCCGAGGTCTTGAGGAACTTCTGGTAGTCCGCCGGCTTCGGGAAGTTCTGCTTCTTGGCCTGCTCGAACTGCTTCATCACGTCGGCGTCGGCGATGTTCACGTTCTGCGCCTTGGCCTCCTGCTGGAGCCAGGCGGCCTGGATCAGGAAGCCGAGCGTCTGCTCGGTCAGGCTCTTGTCCTGCGCCTTGCACTGGGTCTTGTACTGGGCGTCGGAGATCTTCGGCTGGCCCTTGGCCGGCTTCGGCGTCGACTTCTTCAGGTTGGCGATACACGCCGTGTAGCCGGGCGGGTCGGGGGCGACGACCTTCTGGCCCGGGACCTGCTGCTGCTGGCCCTTGATCGCGATCGCGCGCCAGTGGCTGTACTGGTCCTTGGTGATCGCCATCGAGCCTGCCTTGGCCACGGAGTCGCCGGGGATGGCGCCGCCGCAGGCCGCGAGCACGGCCGCGAGCACAAAAAAGGCGCCGAGCGCCAGGACCAAGCGAAGCTGTCTCACCTCGGGCGAGGGTAGCAGCGGGATACCCGTCCCCGCGTTGCTCTCAGCGTTCTCTCAGCGCGCGGCGCCCGCTCACGCCGCGACCGGCTCGGCGGCGACGTCGAGCAGCACGTCGGCGGTCCGCACGACGGCGGGGAAGCGCGCCGCCGCGTCCTCGGGGACGCGCACGGAGAGCTGCGAGCGGCCCGACTCGTAGAGCGCGGCGGGGATCAGCTCGCGCACGCGCTTCGCTCCGCGCGAGTCGAGCTCGACCGGGGTCACCGCCAGGCGATCGCCGCGGAAGCTGACCGCGGTGACGCCCGCGCGGCCGAAGTTGATGCGCGCCTGCTGGAGCAGCAGCAGGTTCTCGAGCGGCTCGGGCGGCGGCCCGAAGCGATCGTGGAGCTCGGCGCGGAGCGCCTCGAGCTCGCCGACCTCGTGCGCGCCCGCGATCCGCCGGTGCACGTCGATCTTCGCCTGCTCGTAGGGGACGTATTCGGCGGGCACGTAGGCGTCGACGCTGACGTCGAGGCGCACCGGCTCGCGCGCCGGCTCGGCGTCCTCCCCCTCGAGCTCAGCCACCGCGTCGTCGAGCATCTGCATGTAGAGCTCGAAGCCGAGCGCGGCGACGTGGCCCGACTGCTCGTCGCCCAGCAGGTTCCCCGCGCCGCGGATCTCGAGGTCGCGCATGGCGATGCGAAAGCCGGCGCCGAGTTCCGTGTAGTCGGAGAGGGCGGAGAGGCGCTGGGCCGCGTCCTGGGTGAGCGCCGCCGCGCTCGGATAGAGCAGGTACGCGTAGCCGCGCTCGCGGCTACGGCCCACGCGCCCCCGGATCTGGTAGAGCTGCGCGAGGCCGAACACGTCGGCGCGGTCGACGATCAGCGTGTTGGCCTGGGGAATGTCGATCCCCGACTCGATGATCGAGGTGCAGACGAGCACGTCGGCGTCCCCGCGCAAGAAGGCGAGCATGCGCTGCTCGAGGGTCTTCTCGTCCATCTGCCCGTGGGCGACGTCGATCCGCGCCCGGGGCAACAGGCCGCGCAGGCGCTCGGCCGTCTCGTCGATCGACTCGACGCGGTTGTGCAGGAAGAAGGCCTGGCCGCCGCGCGCGAGCTCCCGCTCGAGCGCCTGGGAGACGAGCTGCTCGTCGTACTCACCCACGTAGGTCTTGATCGGCCGCCGGCCCTCGGGCGGCGTCTCGATGACGGTGATGTCGCGCACGCCCGCGAGGGACATCTGCAGCGTGCGGGGGATCGGCGTGGCCGACATGGCGATGACGTCGACGCGCAGCTTGAGCTGGCGCAGGAGCTCCTTCTGCTTGACGCCGAAGCGCTGCTCCTCGTCGACGACGATGAGCCCGAGATCCTTCGGCCGCACGTCGCGGGAGAGCAGGCGGTGGGTGCCGATAAGGATGTCGACCTTCCCCTCGGTGAAGCGCTTGACCGTCGCCCGCTGCTCGGCGGGCGGGCGAAAGCGCGAGACGTGCTCGAGCGTGAACGGGAAGTCGCGCAGGCGCTCGGAGAACGTGCCGAAGTGCTGCTGGGCGAGGATCGTCGTCGGCGCGAGGACCATCACCTGCTTGCCGTCGGCGGCGGCCTTGAACGCGGCGCGCAGCGCCACCTCGGTCTTGCCGTAGCCGACGTCGCCGCAGATCAGGCGGTCCATCGGGCGGCCGGACTCCATGTCGTCCTTGACGCGCTCGATCGCCTCGCGCTGGTCGGCGGTCTCGGTGTGGGGGAAGGCGTCCTCGAAGTCGCGCTGCCACTCGCCGTCGGGCGGGAAGGCGTGGCCCTCGCGGCGGCGGCGCTCGGCGTAGAGGTTCAGCAGCTCCCCCGCCAGCTCCTGCGCGGCGCGCCGGGCGCGCGCCTTGACCAGATCCCAGCGCGTGCCCCCGAGCTTCGAGAGCGGCGGGTGGGCGCCGCCCGCGCCGACGTAGCGCGAGATCTTGGCGAGCTGCTCGACGGGCTGGAAGACCTTGTCGGTGCCCGCGAACTCGAGCTCCAGGTAGTCGCGCGTGATGCCGGCGACGGTCTTCGTGTCAAAGCCCGCGAAGCGGGCGAGGCCGTGGTCCTCGTGGACGACGATGTCCCCCGTGCGCAGGTCCGCGAAGGAGCGCAGCGCCCCGCGCCCGCCGGGACGGCCGGCGCCGGGCTCGGGGCCGCGGCGGCGGCGCACGAGCCGGTGCTCGGGGATGACGGCCAGGCGCATCCCCGCGGCGATGAAGCCGTCGCGCAGGCGCGCCTGAACGAACGCGAGGACACCGACCCGCCCACCCGCGGCGTCGCCCCAGACGGGGCGGACGCGCTCGAGGTTGTAGGCCACCCGCTCCCCCTGACCGCGCTCGGGGAAGGTGACGACGGTGCGGTACTGGGAGCGGACGAGCTTCTCGAGCTCGGGCTCGGCATCGCGGACCGAGCGCCCAGCGATATCCGCGGCCTGGGCGCGGAAGGCGTAGGGCTGGTCCTGGTCGATCGAGGAGAGGCTGATCCGCGCCCGCCCCGCGAGCGCGGCCTCGACGGTCTCGGCGGGGACATAGAGGTCGTGGGCGTCCTTGTCGTGGAACGCCGTGCACACGTCCTGCCAGTGGTCGCGGAGCGCCGGGGCGACGTCCTCCTCGGCGGCGATGAGGATCTCGGGGTCGCCGCCGACGAGCTCGAGGAAGGGGTGGAAGTCCTTGACCGGGAGGAGCTCGGCCAAGTCGGGACGCTCCTCCGCCTCCTCGAGGGCCGCTATCTCCGCGAGCTCCCGGTGCTCGGGCGCGAGCTCGGCGGCGGGGGCGATCTCCACCCGCTCGGCCTCGCCCAGGGAGCGCTGGGTGAAGGTCGAGAACCAGCGCAGCGACTCGATCTCGTCGCCGAAGAGGTCGACGCGGACGGCGCGCTCCTCCGTGGCCGGGTAGAGGTCGATGAGGCCGCCGCGGATGGCGAACTGCCCGCGGTCCTCGACCTGCGGGACGCGCTCATAGCCCGCGGCGACGAGGTCGTCGGCCAGCTCGTCGAGGTCGACGAGCTCGCCGACCGCAAGGACGAAGCCGTGCGGGCGGAGCTGCGGGTCGGGGACCTTCTCCGAGAGCGCGACGGCGGAGACGACGACGACCGGGGCGCCCTCGTTCGCGCCGGCGGCGGGCGCGTCGAGCAGCGCGTCGAGCGCGGCGATCCGCAGGCCCACGAGGTGGGGCGGCGGCGCGAGGTGGGATTCGTAGGCGACCCCGCGGCTCGGATAGAGGCGGACCGGCCGCGGACGCAGCCAGGCGCGCAGGTCGGCGGCGAGGTCGCGGGCCTGGCGGTCGTCCCCCGCGACGACGAGGACGGCGCGGTTCGGGTCGGCGTCGGCCAGCGCCGCAAGCAGGAACGGGCGCAGCGAGAGCGAGCAGAAGGCGCGGCCGCCGCCGGCGCTCAGCGCGGCGGTCTGCGGGTCGTCTTCGGCGGCGCGGAGGAGGTCTCGGAGCATCGGATCAGGGCATCGCGAACGGCCACCCCGGAGGCCCGGCGCGGCCGCCTCATGCGGCGTCATCCGAGTCTAGGAAGGAGGCGTCAGGCGAAGAGGCGGGGCGGCGCGTCGGCGTCCGGCGCGGCGTCGTCCTCCGGCACGAGCAGCGTCCGGCCCTCGACCTCCGGCCCCGCCTTGTTGACGCGGCGGCTGGCGGCCGTCGCGCTCATGCGGGACGCGTCGAGCGGGAGGCAGGCGGCCACCGCCTCCGACGCGCTGACGTCGGGGCGGAGCCATGCCTCCTCCTCCTCGGGCCCGGCGAGGATGACCGGCATCCGGTCGTGGATCCGCGCCACGAGCGAGTTCGGCGCGCAGGTGAGGATCGCCGCCGTGTCGCGCGAGCAGAGCCCGGCGAAGGCGAACGGCTCCCCGCCCTCGACGGTGAAGCGGAAGGGCTGCTTGGGCTGCTTGCGGTCCTCCGCCGCGAACCACTCGTAGAACCCGTCGGCGAGGATCAGGCAGCGCGAACCGGGGAGGGCGGCCAGGCGGGTGAAGCCGGGCTTTTCGAGCACCGTCTCGGCGCGGACGTTGATGATTGGCTTGCCCCACAGCCCCCAGGTCATGACGCGGGCCTCGGCGGGGTGCTCGCGACGCGGGCTGCGCACGGCGAGGATGTCCTCGGTCGGGGCGATGTTGAAGCGCCCGCCCCGCGCCGCGTCGGGCATCGAGACGCCGAAGCGCTGCTCGAGCTCCCACGGCTGCCGGGTCTGGGTGTAGCGCCCGCACACGCGGGCAACGCTACCTCGGACCCCCTGCGCGCCGGCTTCCTCCCGGATGTACGCGGATTCCGCGGAGATCGGGGACCGGCGGCGCGGCGACGGGCTTGCGCCTACTCCGCGCCCGCGACGACGCGCGCGGCCTCGGCGGCGGCGCGGTCGACGAGCTCCTCCACCTCCGCGCGCGGCTCGCGGAAGCGCCCGAGGACGTAGCCGGCGACGATCTCGGGATCGGTCGTCTCCGGGCGCCCGACGCCAACCCGCACGCGGCGGAAGTCCGCGCTCCCCAGCCCCGCCTTCAGCGACTTCAGGCCGTTGTGGCCGGCCAGGCCGCCGCCGAGCCGCGCCTCGACGCGCCCGAAGGGCAGGTCGATCTCGTCGTGCAGGACGAGCACGCGGTCGAGCGGCAGGCGGTAGGCGCCCCGGGCCGGCCCCGCCGACTGCCCCGAGTCGTTCATGTAGGTCTGCGGAAGCAGGACCGCGGCCTGCGGCCCGCCAATCCCGGCGCGGCCCTCGCTCAGCAGGCCGCGGTACTTCACGCGGGGCCGCGGAAGCTCCCAGCGCTCGGCCAGGCGGCGCGCGACCTCGTAGCCCACGTTGTGGCGGGTGCGTTCGTACTCCCGGCCCGGGTTCCCGAGGCCGACGACGAGCCAGTCCATCCGGCTCGGCTAGCCGGGGACGGTGCCGGTCTCGGCGTCGGGCGAGTCGTCGCCGGTCGGCGCCGCGCCCTCTGAGACCTCGCCCCCCGCGGGCTCGCCGTCCTCGCCCACGAGCGCGGTCTCCGTCTCGATGTCCGTGTCCTCGACCACGAGCCGCGGCGGGGAGCAGGAGACGAGCACGTGCTCCGGGTCGTCGATGAGCGTCACGCCCTGCGGCAGCACGAGCCGCTCGAGCGTCCGCGTCTCGTTCATCTCGAGGTCTGAGATGTCGTGCAGGATCGACTCGGGCAGGTCGCCCGGGAGCGCCTCGACGGTCACCTCGCGGATGACCTGCTCGATGACGCCGCCGTCCGTCGCCCCGGGCGAGTCGTCGTATCCCTCGAGCTCGACGACGACGGTCGTCTGGATCGTCCGGTCCATCCGCACGCGTAGGAAGTCCACGTGGGTCGGCACGCCGGTCACCGGGTGACGCTGGACGTCCTTGAGCAGGACCGGGGTGCGCGAGCCGTTGAGGGCGATGTCGATGATGGCGCCCGCGTGCGCCAAGGTTCGGTTGAGCGTCAGCGCATCGATCTGGACGGTCTCGGGGTCGGCGCCGCCGCCGTACACGACGGCGGGAACCGCGCCGGTACGGCGCAGGCGGCGCGCCGAGCGCGAGCCCTCGGCGGTGCGGGCGGTGACATCGAGGGTCGGATTCGTGCTGCTCATGCGGCGAGACACGGTAGCGAAGGGGTTGCGGGCCTGGCCTCGCCTGCCTAATCTCCGGAGGGATGGATCCGGACATGGAGTTCGTGGCCCTGATCGGGGGCCTTCACATCATCGGGCTGATGTTCGCGATGGCCCTCGTCTGGCACTTCATGCGCACCGATCCGGCCGATTCCTGGCCTCCTCCGAGCGAGGACGGCGGTGGCGGAGGCGGCAACATGCGGCCCGAGCCGCCGGCGCCGGTGCGCCCGCGGGGCGGCGGCCTGCCGCTCCCGGACGCCGTTCCCGCCCGTGTGCGCCTGCGCGAGCCCGGCCGCCTGGCCGACCACCGCCCGCGCCGCGAGCGGAGACCGAGCCGCGAGCCCGTGCGCACGCCGGTGCGGCGCTAGTACGCGCAGCCGCAGATTCGGCCGCGAGCCGGGCTAGATCCCCTCCTTCATCCCCTTGCACAGGGCCGTGCCGGGGATCCGCCGGGACACGCCGGCGACCGCGACGCTCATCCCGGAGACGACGTTCCCGCCGCGGTGGATGGAGAAGCACTGCACGACCGGACGGCCGCGGCCGGGCACGGTCCACGCCACCCGGGTCGTGCCGCGAGCGTCGCCGAGGACGATGCGGGTCGTGGGGTCGAGGCGCAGGAGCTTCGGCGTGCCGGGCCGGCGCAGCGCGCTCGCGTTGGCCTCGGCGCGGGCGCGGCAGGCGGCGCTCCGCGCGCAGCCGGCCACAGCGCGAACGATTCCCGCCGCGTCGCCGCGGGCCTCGGCCTCGACGATCAGGTCGATCTGGCCGCGCTCGGCGTCGCTGGCGGAGAGCACGCGGGCGAGCCCGGCGCTGACGAGCAGGAAGAGGAGGACGGCGAGGGCGAGCAGGCCGAGCTTCAGCGGGCGGGACACGCGGGGATTGTGCCCGCCGACCCGCACGGGGCCGCCGCTCAGCCCGGTGCCTCGTCCTCTCCGTTCAGCTCGAGGAAGCGCTCGATCGACGCCTCCTGGTGGGCGAGCTGCTCCTCGAGGCGGTGCGCGTGCACGGCGGCGGCGGCGAGGAAGTCCTCCAGGCAGCGCTCGGGGTCGTCGGGCAGGGGATAGATCCGAGCGACGTCGGGCTGGGCGCAGGCGATCCCGAGCGGCGGGCGGCCGTCGGCCAGCGTCCGCGCCCCGCACACGGGCGCGACGACGAGCCCGCGCTCGCGCGCCACGAGCGCGGTCGGGAGGAGCCGGGGCGCGGGCAGCGGGACGCCGAGCCCCACCGACCGGCGCACCTCGACCGGCCCCCCGGCCAGCTCTGAGAGCGGCTCGCGCCAGACCGCGAGGACCGTGTCGGCGGCGGCGAGCGCGTCGCGCATCGACCGTGCCTGCTCGCGGTAGAGCTCCTCGGCCTCCTCGCGGTCCCCCGCCTCGGCCAGGTCGAGATCGCACGGCACGCGCAGGAGGGCGTCGGCGGCCACTCGCTCCCCCTGCCCGAGCGCGCCGCCCGCGACGTAGGTCTGGATCGTGCCGAGATCGCGCCGGCCGTGGAAGATCACGGTGACAGAGTCGGAGACGGGCAGCGGCGCGACGCGGAGGGAGACGGAGACCGCGGCGCTCGCGTCGAGCAGCGCACGGCGGAGGAGAGCGTCGCCCTCCGGGTCCTCGCGCTGAGGTGACCTCCCGCTCGCGTCCAAGGCGATGTTCTACACCTTCGGGCGGTCGCCGCGAGCCGGTCTCCGGGTAGGCTCGCGGGCGTGAAGCTCATCTACCAGCCGTTCGGGATCTTCTTCGGCCTCCTCGCCGGCCTGCTCTCCAAGCGCCTGTTCGACTTCGTCTGGTCGAAGATCGACGAGGAGGAGGCGCCGAAGGCCACGACGCGGGACGTCGACGCGAAGAAGATCCTCGCCGCCGCCGCCCTGCAGGGGGTGGTGTTCAAGGCCACCCGCGCCGCCGTCGACCGCGCCGGCGCCCGGGGCTTTGAGCACCTGACCGGGGTCTGGCCGGGGCCGCACAAGCAGGAGCCCGCGGAGTAGCCGGGCGCCGGCGCGGGGCGCGGGGCGGGTCGCGGCGAAATCCCTGCTAGCGTCCTCTTCACGGGTGATCGTCACCCGTGAGGTTCCCGCCGTCCTGTAGCGCTTCTGTAGCGATCCGGGTCAGTCGAATCTCCCGAGTCGTTCTACAGGAGTTCTTCCATGTCTTCGCAGTCCTTCGCCTCGCTCGGCGTGTCCAACGCCGTAGCCGGGGCCCTCTCGGCGCGCGGGTTCACCGCGCCCTTCGCCATTCAGGGGATGGTCATCCCCGACGTCCTCGCCGGCCGCGACGTGCTGGCCAAGTCACCGACCGGGTCGGGCAAGACGCTCGCCTTCGGCGCGCCCATCGCCGACCGGATCGAGGCCACCGACCCGCGCCCCTCGGCGCTCGTCCTCGTCCCCACGCGTGAGCTGGCCACGCAGATCGTCGAGGAGGTCCGCGAGGTCGCCCACGCCCGCGCGCTCTCCATCACCGCCGTCTACGGCGGCGCCGGGCTCGACAAGCAGAGCCGCCTGGCCGCGCGCGCCCACATCCTCGTCGCCACCCCCGGCCGGCTCGAGGACCTCCTCGCCCGCCGGGCGTTCTCCCTCGCGAAAGTCAGAATCCTCGTGCTCGACGAGGCCGACCGCATGCTCGACATGGGCTTTCAGCCCGCGATCAAGCGGATCGTCGCCCAGACGCGCGCCGAGGGCCGCCAGACCCTGCTCTTCTCCGCCACGCTCGACGGCGAGGCCGGGAAGCTCGGCCGCGCCTACACCCGCAAGGACGCCGTGCGCCACGAGCACACGCCTACGCAGGAGCGCCGGGGCGACATCAAGCACGCCTTCCGCTCGGTCGCCCACGAGCACAAGCTGGACGCGCTCGTCGGGGAGCTCAACGCCGACCGGAGGGGCCGCACGCTCGTCTTCGTGCGCACGAAGCACGGCGCCGACCGGCTCGTCAAGCGCCTGCGCGCGCGGGGCCACGAGGCCGTGGCCATGCACGGCAACAAGACCCAGGGCCAGCGCGAGCGCGCGCTCGCGAGCTTCGAGCGCGGCGACGTGCTGACGCTCGTGGCCACGGACGTCGCCGCGCGCGGGATCGACGTCGAGGACGTCGCGCACGTGATCAACTTCGACGCCCCGGCCGACCACGAGGGCTACGTCCACCGCGTCGGGCGCACCGGCCGCGCCGGGCGCACCGGCCGCGGCACGACGTTCGTCACCCGCGAGCAGGCGGGCGACATGGGCAAGATCGCCCGGCGCCTCGACCTGCACCGGGAGTTCTCGGCGGTTTCCTGAAGAAGGGTCAGACCCCTCTTCAGGAGACTCAGCCCCCGCCCCGGAGGATCCAGCCGCGCTCGCCGAGCTCGGTGACCGCGTCCTCGAAGCCGCGGAAGTCGCGCGCCAGCAGCAGGTTCAGCGGGGCGCCCCGCCGGTCTCGCGTGCGCACCCAGCGCTTGAGCACGGCCTCCCCGGCCCGCTCGCGTGCGTCGGCCAGGATGGCGAGGAGGATCGGCACCTCGGGCTGGGCATCGGCCTGGCCCGACAGGACCGTCAGCGGATCGGCGTCGAGCACCGTGCACAACTGCTCCTCGGTCAGCCCGAGGACGTCCATGAGCTCGTGGGCGGGGCTCGCGTAGCTCAGAACAGCTGGTTCTCGCCGGCGAATACCGCGCTGACCGAGCCGTCGGTGAAGATCTGGCGGATCGAGTCGGTGAGCAGGTCGGCGCAGGAGAGCACGCGTACGTTGGCCGGGGCGCCCGGCCGGACGGGGATCGTGTCGGTGACCACTATCTCCTCGAAGGCCGAGGAGGCGAGGTTCTCGAACGCGTCGCCGGAGAACACGGCGTGGGTGGCGGCGGCGAGGACGCGCGTGGCCCCCTGCTCGAGCACCGTTTCGGCCGCCGCCCGCAACGTGCCCGCGGTGTCGATGATGTCGTCGACGAGCAGCGCCGTCTTGCCCCGCACGTCGCCGATGACCATCCCGATCTCCGCGACCTGCTGGGCCGGGCGCTCCTTGGTCAGGATGGCCAGGTCGGCGCCGATCTTGTCGGCGAACTTCTTCGTCAGCTTCGCCCGCCCGACGTCCGGCGCCACGACGACGAGATCCTCGAGCCCCGCGTCCTCGAAGTACTGGGAGAGGATGAAGAGCGCGGTCATGTGGTCGCACGGCTTCTGGAAGAAGCCCTGGATCTGCCCGGAGTGGAGGTCCATCGTGAGGATCCGGTCGACCCCCGCGACCTCGAGCATCCGCGCCACGAGGCGCGCGGTGATGGGCTCGCGCGGCGCCGACTTCTTGTCCTGCCGGGAGTAGCCGTACCAGGGGGTGACGGCGATCACGCGGTGCGCCGAGCCGCCGACGGCGGCGTCGACCATGGACAGGAGCTCCATCAGCGCGTCGTTGGCAGTGATGCCGGTCTCGGGATTGCCGCAGGTGGGCTGGACGATGAAGACGTCGGTGCCGCGGATCGACTCGTCGTAGCGGCAGTAGACCTCCCCGTTGGAGAACGTCCTGAGCGTCACCCCGCCGAGCTCGACGCCGAGGTTATGGGCGATCTTGGCCGCCAGCTCCGGGTTCGCCCGACCCGCGAAGAGCATCATCCGCTTCGGGTTGTTGGCGTCCAGATGGCTCTGGAGCCGCGCGTCGGGGAGCACCGCGCTCATGGCCCGGACTCTAGACGTCCTCGGCGACGGCGGCCGGCGCGCGGTCCGCGTAGTCCGGGATGTTCCGCTGGGGCTCGCGGGCGATTCCGAGCGCGCGCTCGGGCACGTCCTTGGTGATGACCGAGCCCGCGGCGGTGTAGGCCCCGCCGCCGACCTCGACGGGCGCGACGAGCGTCGTGTCGACGCCGGTGCGGACCTCCGGGCCGATCCGCGTGCGGTGCTTTCGCCGCCCGTCGTAGTTGGCGGTGATCGTCGCCGCGCCGAGGTTGGCGCGCTCACCCACGTCCGCGTCCCCGATGTAGGAGAGGTGGGGGACCTTCGCCCCCGCCCCGATGTCCGAGTTCTTGAGCTCCACGAACGTGCCCGCCTTCGCCCCGGGACGGAGGACCGTGCCCGGGCGCAGATAGGCCATGGGCCCGACGGTGGCGCGCGCTTCGAGCGTGGCGTCGAGGAGGACCGAGCTGGCGGCCACCGTGCAGCCCTC
>JBBQAA010000077.1:0-38371 GCA_038276395.1 Solirubrobacterales bacterium
CGACGTCAGGCGCAGGTACTCCGCCCGGCCGGCCAGGCTCTCCTTGACCTGCTTCATCTCGAGCAGATTGGCCGACCCGGTGACCGCGAACTGGCCGGGCGTCTTGTCGCGGTCGACCCGAAGCTTGATCTCGGTCAGCGTACGCGAGCAATCCGACGGATCCACCACGCAAGCACCGGCAGATCCACCGCCAGGTATCCGACTGATCCGCCACGATCCCGGCGCAGAATCACCGTGAACGCCGACTCGGAATCTGTCCGCGTCGCGTAACCCCTCTGCTACGGAACCGAAGGGTCAGAGGTGCGAATCCTCTCGGGCGCGTAAGGAAAGGCCTCCAAATGAAAGCTTGTTCGGTTACCTCCCCAGAGGGCAGCGCTTCTATTTCTCCCGGGGTTTTCTCCCCGCGGGCTACTTCCGTTCACCCAGATCGCCGATCATCACGTCCGCGTCGCGACCCCCTCTCGACGCCCGGGGACAGATCTTCCAAGACGCCACCCTGGGTCACCTTCACCGACCCTGAAGTGACCCGGGCCGGGCTCACCGAGGCACAGGCACGCGCGCGCTGGGGCGATCGGGTGATCGTCGCCGAGTCCGAGTCCGAGCATGAGACGCTTGACCGCGTGATCACCGTCGGCGAGGCCTACGGATTTGCCAAGCTCGTCGCCGACCCACGCCGCCGGCTGGTCGGCGCGACGGTCGCGGCGCCCGGTGGCGGGGAGGCGATCGCCGAGCTCACGGCGTGGGTCGCACGCGGCGCGAAGCTCGACGACGTCTCGCGCGCCGTGCAGGCTTACCCGACCTGCGCCGAGGGAGCCGCCCGCGCCGCCGACCAACGCCTCACCGCCCGCTACCTGTCACCTCGCGTGCGCGCCCTCACTCGGCCGATCCTCGCGACCCTGCGTGTCCTCGAGCGCGCACGATGATCCCGAGGCTGGCCCAGGCCGTCGCGTTTCAGCGCAAGCCGGTGGCGAGCCTGATCGCGCACGAGCGGGCCCACGGCTCGGGGTTCTGGCTTCCAACGCTGATCGGCGGTCGCATGTGGGTCGTCGCCGCTCCCGAGCTTGCGCACGAGGTGCTGCACGCCCCGCCGGGCGAGTACCTGGCGGGTCGCGCGAACCGGCGGATCCTTCCCGTCCTCCCCAGCGACACCGTGCTCACGCTCGACGGTGATCCGCACCAGACGCGCCGTCATCTTCTCGCTCCGCTATTTCACGGCGACTCCCTGGACTCCCTGGCGCCGATCATCCGCCAGATCGCCGCCGACGAGATCGCGCGCTGGCCGATCGGCGTCTCGTTCGCCGTCCTGCCGCGGACGCGCGTGTTGACCTTGCGTATCGCCGCCCGGTTGCTGCTCGGAATCCAGCGACCGCGCCTGGTCGACGACCTCCAGCGCCACCTCTCTCAGGCCTTGCGCCCCTACGCGATGCTGTCCGCAGCCAAGCGGCTTGGGCGACTCGGCCCGGCCAGCCCACAAGCGGCGGCGAGACGGTCTCGCGTCCGCTTCGCCACGGGTGTCGCGGAGGTTCGCAGCGCCCGAGCCCGGAGACCGGCTGACGGCCCGATCGACGCGCTGAACCTGTTAGGCCCGATAGCCGGCCAGTGCGGCGACGACACGCGGGTCGCGGATGAGCTGTTCGCACTCCTGCTCGCCGCTCACGAGACGACCGCGACCGCGCTCGCCTGGTCACTGGAGCTCCTGGCCCGCGACCCCGGCACCCTGAGCCTGCTGGCCGGTGAAGCCGACAGCGAGGACCGCCCGCACCTGGACGCCGTCGTCGCCGAGATCCTACGGGTACGACCGCCGCTCGTCGACATCGTCCGCGAGCTCGCCGCGCCGGCCCGTCTGGGACACCACGCCCTGGCGGCCGGGACGCTCATTCTCATCCCGCCGCCGCTCATCCATCGACACCGGCATTCCTCGCCCGACACGTTCGTCGCAAACCGGTTCCTCGGTCAGCGCCCCGATCCCGACGTGTGGCTTCCGTTCGGCGGCGGGGAGCGCCGGTGCCTGGGAGCGTCACTCGCATTGCTGGAGCTACGTGAGGTGATCACGCTTGTCGCGCGGCGATTCGAGCTGCGGCCCGCCTACAGTGTTCGCGAGAATGCTCGCCTGCATGGGACGGCCCTGGTTCCGGGCCGGGGAGCGCCGGTGATCATACGGCCTCGCTGAACAGCCGCGTTCCCGGCGGGCGACCGGCCAGGCGATCACGGGGCCGCGATCGCACGCGATCCGAGTCCCTGCGACACGTCGACGCTCACCGGCCGATTCACGCCTGCCGGGCCGATCGCACGCAGACTCGATACGCGAGCGCTTCACGCCTGCCGCCGGTTCCGGGCGCCGGTCCAGAGCGGCGTCGGAGCGCCGTGGCAGCCCGTTTCGCAATCCCGGGTGCGGGTGGTCCGGCGTCCGGGCAGCCGGGCAGATCACGAAAGCCCTGGCGACCTGGTTGACCGCGGGGTGATCAGGACCCCCGGCATCCGCTCGACCAGCCGCGACGCTCGGTCAACCAATGAGCACGCGCGCACCTCGGGCGAGCTTCGGGATCGGACATTAGCCCCCCGGACCCGCTGGACGGCTTCGCGCCCGGCCCCTGAATCCTCAGCCGGGTATCCGGGTTCTAGACGGTAGCCCCAGGGTAACCCACGATTTCAACGGGCCCGGCCCCGACCCATCGAGAACCTATGTCTCGGGAGATGCCATGACAGATGCGACCACCGATGTGACCGCCAGCCCAGTTCGGGTGGCGATGGTGAGGCTCCGCGATGAAGGTGGGGAGTTGCTCGCCCGAGGGGCGATCGCCGGCCTGGCCGCGGGGCTGGGGTTCATCCTGGCCAACATGTGGTACGCGATCCACCACGGCAAGCCCGCGGTCGCCCCATTTCTGGCGATCTCGACGATCTTTCACGGCTCGGCGATGCCCGTCATGACGCCCCAGGCGATACCCGGGGAGGTCGTGACCGGGCTGGTGATGCACATCGCCCTGTCGATCACCTTCGGGATGGGCTTCGCGCTGCTGGCCGTCTTTCTTCGCAATCCGGGCCAGATGATCGCCGCCGCGGTGCTCTACGGACTGGCCCTGTTCGTTGTGAACATTGAGATTCTCGGTCGTACCGCCTTCCCGTTCTTCACCAATCCGCACGGACCGAACACCGTGTTCGAGGGGTTCGTGCACCCGTTAATCTTTGGCGGGCTGCTGATCCCGTTCTTTCTCGGTGACCGGCGGCGCGCCGCACATCACCGTGGGTGAACGGCGATCGAGCCTCAGACGGGGCCAGCTGGACGCTTTGAAGCTCCAGATCAGGGAGCGCGCCGGCCACCGAAGGGAGAACTCGACGCAGCCGTGACCGGGGCGCCCACACCGGTGAGTCCCGTCATCGCAAGCCATCCCTACCGTCGATGAACCGGGCCGGGTCGCCGCGGCGGTGGCCGGCCATCTGAAGGGTCGGCCGTCCCGATCAGCCGTCGGGACGCCACCGGCGACTTGGCCTCGCGGGGGTAGTCGTCAGCGGTGACCGTGCTCGCCCGGTCGTTCTGGGGCGTGACGCCTGCCACCAGGTTCCCGGGACTCTTGGATCGCCAGGCGCTCCGGTGCGTGCGCGACGTCGACGGTGCCACTGGCTGGGAAGTGACGATGTACGAGCGCATTGCGCGAACGCCACGCGCACAACCGTGTCGTCGACGACATCCCCCAATTTACCGCTTCTCAGCGCAAACCAGGCACCCGAGCGAACGAGGAGTCCCGCTGCGGCACCGAGAGCGCCGCTCCTCGGGGATCCACGGAACCGAAGGTCAGAGGTTCGAATCCTCTCGGGCGCGCTCGCAGGAGGTCTCGGTTATCCGGGGCTTTGCTCGGCGCGGACGCGGACGCGGACGCTTCCGGCTCTACGCCAAACGGTCTCGCGACGAGCCGCAGCCGGCGGCCCGAGGTGTGGCAAGCCCGGCCCCGGAGAGCTTCCCCCTCGGGGCGGTGCACTGACTGCTCATCGCTCCGGCCCAGCATTGCTACGCTGCGGGCGGCGCCGGGTCGGGACTGGGCGGGGTGTCGACCGCCTCTGCCGCCGCCTTGATGGCGTCTATTTGGGTGTCGAGTGTCTGAAGCTCCTCGTCGCTGAGCTTGCCACTCACATTACTGCGGAGATCTTCGAGTTCCTTAGCGATGCCGTCTTCGGTGACGCCAAGTTCGCTAAGTCGGGTGGACAGGTCCTGGAACTGCGATGAGCCAGTGCTCATGATAATCGTCACTCCTCTGTTGATGGTCCGCTCGACTTTTGTCGAGCCTGGTCATGATGCGGTCTTCTACCGCGTCAAGTTCGCAAAGAATGCTGGTATGGCGGCGCTCTTCAGACATCAATCAACCTCATTTGCCCGCCCTGCGATGAGCCGCCCGCTAGGTACAGGTTGCGCAGGTAGTTGTCTCCGTCTGCCGGAGTGAGCATGTCTGGGCCATCCGGGTTTTTGTTCAAGGTGTTGTAGTCGGGCACGTTGATCCCGTTGATCAACCGCTTGGCGTAGTCGCCCTGTGGCACGGCGCTGCCATTGATCGTCTCAATGCTGTCGAGCTCTTTGCCATCTTTGTCACATAGTGCTAGCTTCATCTCATACTCATCCCCACGTCGCCGCTAGGCGCCTTCAGCATGCGCTGATTCTTGAGTGTACGGTTGTGCGTCAGCATCCAATCCACCCACGAGGACGCGGTCACCCGACCGCGGCGACCTGCTCCCTGGCGCCGACACCGGAGTCCGGACCCGGCGCCAGAAGTGACCGTTGTCGCAGAGTCGCCAGCCGTGGCGTCAGGAGTGCTCGGCCAGAAGCCAGCGAGCGTCCTCGGCGGTCCCGCCGAAGCGCGCCTGCCAGGTCGCGGTCGCGAGCCGGCCGTCGGAGAACGAGCCTCCCGAGTCGGCGGCGACTTCGTCGAGCACGCTCCCGACCTCGACGTGCTTCCGTGGTCGAGGCTCTCGAAACCGCCGGTACGGTCGGCGGAGGCGGCGGGGGTGGATGTAACATCTGAGGTCCTCCGGGTCGATGGCGAACTCGAGAAGTCACTCTGCGCTGCGGTCGCGCCCGCCCCGCCTCATGCCCTCCGTCGCTTGGAGAGTAACTCGCGGCGCGATCGCGAGAAAGACGCGGACTGAGCGCCAACGCGCCAATAATTGGGCCCGTGCCGGCCGGCGCGGCAGCCCGGTACGGGCCGGGCTCACCCTTCGATGAGGACGTGCTCCGGGGCAAGGACGAATAGCTCGACCTCGATGTCCGGGCCGACGCTGTGGTGGGAGACGAACGTGAGGACCTTTGCGGCCCGTGAGGCGTACCACCTCGTCGATGAAGCGCTGTTTCATGGGCGTCCGGAAGGTGCATCAGCTGCGAGCGAGCGCTGACCGGCTTTCGGCCGCGGTAGCGCCGGTGCAGCGCCACGAGCGCATCGGTGATCGCGCGGAGCACGTCATCGCCCTGCAGCGGTTGCTCGGGGGTCGCCATGCGACCTGCCTCTCGTCACCCTCATGGGGCCTGCGCGCGGAAGGCGGAGGGGGAGGAGAGAACCCGACGAGCGAAGCTGCCTGTAAAGCGTAGCGTGCTTATGCTCTCGTGTCGATGAGCGGAGCTGAACGCTGGGTGCGTACCGACCGTCAGATACACGGCGAGATCCTCACGCAGATCTCCGACGGTCTCGTGAGCCTGTTCAAGGAGTTCTACGGCCGCGGCCCGACGCAGGCCAAGACCTACTACCAGGACGACCTCGTCGTCTGCCTGTTCCGCGGCGGATACACGCGCGTCGAGCAGACGCTGCTCGAAGGCGGACGAGGCGAAGCGGTCATCTCGCAGCGAATGGAGTTCCAGGAGCTCATGCGCCACCGCTTCGAAGATGTCATCCGCGCCGCGACCGGCCGCGAGGTCGTGGGGTTCATGAGCGGCAACCAGCAGGAGCCCGAAATGATCTGCGAGGTCTTCGTGCTCAACGGCTCAGAGCTCGTAGCTCCAGCGGAGTAGGAACCCGGCCCCGCGGTCGCCCCTCGGCGATGGCATCCTCCAATAGCGCTCGAGGCCGAGGCGGTGCCACATCCGGGGTTGAAAACGGGACAGATTGGGGAGGCTGATCACAGCGGAGGGCACCCGCGCCGAGGTCCGGATCGGCTGATGATCTGAGTACCAGCGCCTGACTTCCTTGTTCGCCGCTCCACGGGACGAGGAGGGAACACATGCCTGACTTTGCGCTGGCCGGGTCCGAACCGTCGGCCGGAGTGCGGGTGATCTACCTCGAGGGCGAGCTCGACCCGAGCGGCGTAATCGCGCTCCAGCGCAGGTCCACGGCGCTCGTGGTCGACATCGGGGCGGTGAGCGGCGCGAGCGCCTCGACCCTGCGGATGCTCTGCGGCGCCCTGAGGCGCGTGAATCGTCGTCGCTCAGAATCGCTCGCTGCTCCCACGGCTCGGTCCTCCGCGAGGCCGATCTGCCCGCCTCCGCCGCGCCGGACACCGACCCGTCCCGTCCTCTTCCGCCGCCGCCAGCCGAGCGTGAACCCGCCAACCCACACGAAGGAGTCATGACCAGAACACCGCTCATCGACCCGATCGTTGCCCTCCGTGGCCTCGATCCCCTGACCTGCCGCCGGTCGTGACCTCGCCCGCCTTCATCCTGGCCCTCGCCGGCGGTAGCTTGATATTCCTCGGCTTCATCGTCGTCCTCTTCTTCGCGGTCGTCTACGGCTTCTACACGTACAGAGGAAGCGCGATCAACGCCCATCCCAGCGACGGTCTCGACGGCTCGCCCGGCTCAGAGGGCCCCAGCAGCGCGGACGGCAAAGGCCGCGTAAGCGAGGCCAGCGACGACGAGTTCAGCGCCGGCGGGGGCTTCTCGAGCCACGGCACCGAGTAAGCCCCGCGGGGATCAGGGTCGGGCGGCGAGCGCACCGCGGCCGGACCGCCCGGCGCCCACAACTGAACAGGGGTAGAGTGGTGCGCCTGAGCGTTCCGCACCCCCTCCCCGAGCCGCTCGTCGAGCTGATCGCCCGGCGCTTACGCGCGATCGGCGAGCCCATGCGCATCCGGCTCCTGGACTCACTGCGCGACGGGCCGGCCACGGTCGGGGAGCTCGTGACCGCGCTCGACTGCTCCCAGCAGAACGTCTCCAAGCACCTCGGGGTGCTGCACCGAGAGGGGATCGTCAGCCGGGCCAAGGAGGGCACGAGCGTGCGGTACGCGATCGCCGACGAGGCCGTGTTTGACCTGTGCGAGCAGGTGTGCGGCGGCCTGCGGGACCAGCTCGCCGAGCTCGGGTCGGTGCTCAGCGCGAGCCCGGCATGATCTTCCGCCAGATCACCCACGACGACCTCGGCTGCGCGAGCTACCTCGTCGGCGACGAGCACGCCGGCGTCGCGGCGGTTGTCGACCCGAAGCTCGAGGTCGACGAGTACCTGCGGCTCGCGCGCTACCTCGGCGTGCGGATCGAGCACATCCTCGAGACCCACAACCACGCCGACCACGTCTCGGGACACGGCCGCCTGGCCGCGGCGACCGGCGCGCGGATACACATCCACGAGCGGGCGCGGCCCGAGTACGAGCACGAGGCGTTCGCCGACGGCTGGGAGCTCGCGCTCGGCGCGATCCGCATCCGCGCGGTGCACACGCCCGGGCACCGGCCCGAGCACACTGCCTTCGCGCTCGTGGACTCGGCGCGCGGGCCCGAGCCGTGGGCCGTCCTCACCGGGGACACGCTGTTCGTCGGCGACATCGCGCGCCCCGATCTCGCGGTCGACAAGGAGGAGGGCGCGCAGGACATCTTCCGCTCGCTCCGCGAGAAGATCCTCACCCTGCCGGACGCGTGCGAGGTCTGGCCCGGCCACCTCGGCGGGTCGATGTGCGGCGGGCCGAGGATGGACATGAAGATCTCCTCGACGATCGGCTACGAACGCGCCCACCAGGAGCTGCTCGCCGTCACCGAGGAGGAGGACTTCGTGGCCCGCAGCACGGCCTCCCTCGGCCCCCAGCCGCCGAACTTCCAGAACATCGTCGCGCGCAACCGCGGCCCGCTCATCGGGGACGAGAACGAGGCCCACGCGCTGGCCCCCCGCCAGCTCGAGGCGCTGCGGGAAGGGGGCGCGCTCGTCGTCGACGTGCGCACCGACCTCCAGTTCGACGAGGCCCACATCCCGGGTGCGCTCTGCCTCACGGTGCTGCGCGCCGGCTTCGGCTCGAAGCTCGCCTGGCTGGCCGGCGGCGAGCGGCCGCTCGTCATGGTCGGGCGCGACGACGAGGACGCTCGGCACGCGGTCTCGCTCGCCGCCGCGGTCGGCATCCCCCGGCTCGCCGGCCATCTCGCCGGCGGGATGACGTCCTGGCGCGAGGAGGGCCGTCTCGTCGAGCGCTCCGACCGGCTCACGGTCGAGGAGCTGCACGAGCGCTGGGCGCCGGACGGCACGGACCTGCAGGTGCTCGACGTACGCGAGCTCGCCGAGTGGGAGGAGGGACACCTGCCCGGCGCCGTCCACGTGCCCTACCACGACCTCGATCGCCTGCCCGCGGCCATCGACCCGGCGCGGCCGGTCGCCGTCCTCTGCGCCTCGGGCGAGCGCGCGGCCGTCGGCGCGAGCCTCCTCAGCCACCACGGCGCGCGCGAGGTCATCCACGTGATCGAGGGCGGCGTCGGGACTTGGCAGCGGCACGGCTGGCCCGTCGAGGTTCCGCGCTAGTCGGTTCAGCCCACGCGAGGGCGGAGACGACCGTCGCTTTGTTGCCTTCGCGCGCGCCGAGGGAACGATCTCGACGAAAGCGTCGCACCAGGACGGTTTCGTTGACATGACGCCCTCCGCGCGCGGGAGATCGACAAAGCGACGGGAGCGGACGCAGCGACCGGAACCCTCTTCCTCTTTCCCCAGCCCCGTCGACGCCGGACCAGAAGCGGCGGCTCAGCCCGCCGCGGCCGCCCTGGCCTCCAGCCGCCGCTCGAGCCGCTCCCACGGCCGCAGCAGCTTGAGCGTCGAGAGGATCGCGCGCGTGGCGGGCGAGCGGTTCAGCGTGTAGAAGTGGATCCCGGGCGCGCCGGCCGCGAGCAGCTCCGCGCACTGGAGGGTCGCGTAGGAGACGCCGAGCTCGGCCACCGCCTCGGTGTCGTCCTTGCGTGCGTCGAGGGCGTCGCCGAGCCGCGCCGGGATCCTCGCGCCGCACATCGAGGTGAAGCGCTTGATCTGCTCGGCGTTGGTGATCGGCATGATGCCGGGGACGATCGGGACCTCGATCCCCGCCTCGCGCGCCTCATCGACGAACGTGAAGTACGCCTCGTTGTCGAACAAGAGCTGGGTGATGAGCACGCGCGCGCCCGCCTGCACCTTGGCCTTCAGGTGCTCGAGGCCCGCCGTGCGGTCGCCGGCCTCGGGATGGACCTCCGGGTAGCAGGCGCCCACGACGCAGAAGGGATAGGACTCCGAGACGAGCGCGGTCAGCTCCGAGCCGTAGGCGAGGCCGCCTTCGGTGACCTCGAAGCGCTCGGCGCCATGGGGCGGATCGCCGCGCAGGGCGAGCACGTTCGAGAGCCCCGCCGCCTCCATCTGGCGCAGCGCGGCGTGGAGGTCCTCGCGCGTGGCCCCGACGCAGGTGAAGTGCGCCATCGCCTCGAGCCCGTGATCCTCCTTGATCCGCGTGACGATGTCGATCGTCTTCTGCCGCGTCGAGCCGCCGGCGCCCCAGGTGACGGATACGAAGGCGGGCTCGAGCGAGCGAAGATCCTGCAGCGCGCGGAACAGCGCCTTCTCTCCCTCCTCGGTCTGGGGTGGGAAGAACTCGAAGGAGAAGACGGGGCCCTCGCCCGCGGCGATCAGCTCGTCGATCCGCACGTGAGGGAGATTAGGCGGCGCGCCAGCGCTCGGGCTCGTCGTCCCCGTCGCCGGGCTCGCGCACGACGCGGCCCGCGCCCTCGAGGTGGGTGAGGTAGACGAGGGTCTCCGGCAGCTTCCACGCCGCGGTGGCCGGGGTGAGCTCCTCGGCGTGCACGGCGGGCACGAGAGCGAAGGCGGTCCTCGGGCCCTCGGCGAGCGCGCGCTCGACGGCGGTGAGCCGCTCGCCCACGAGCGCGCGGTTGGCGCGGATGTGGCCCGCGACGTCGGTGAACGGGCGGCCGTGGCCGGAGAGGCAGAGGCGGGCGTCGAGCGCCTCCACGGTGTCGAGCGAGGCGAGGAACTCGCCCGCGGGGTCCGGGCTCCAGCCGAAGTCGTAGTAGAGCGAGACGCGCCCGAGGAGGTGATCCCCGGAGAGGAGGATGCGGTGCTCGGGCGAGAACAGGCAGACGTGGGAGGGTGCGTGGCCCGGCGTTTCGACGACCTCCCAGCGGCCAAGGTCGCTCTCCACCTCGACGCCGGGGAGCAGGTCACGGTCGGGGGCGACGATCTCGGCGATCCCGTAGCCCTGCCCGCGCCGCGCCTCGGCCCACTCGCGTAGCGGCTCGAGCGGCACGCCGCTCTGGCGCGCGACCTCCACGCGGCGGGCGAGGGCGACGTCCGGGTCCTGCGCGGCGGCGGTCATGTGCGCGTGGTTCGGGTGCATCCACAGCTCGCAGCCCGCGCGCTTCATGATCGGCGCCGCTTGGCCGTAGTGGTCGGAGTGCGCGTGGGTGCAGACGACGAGACGGACGTGCTCGACGCGCAGGCGCACCTGGTCGAGCGCCCGTTCGAGCTGCGCGAGCGAGCCCGGCTCGTGCATCCCCGTGTCGACGAGCACGACGCCGTCGCCCGCGGCGAGCGCCCAGGCGTTGCAGTGTGGCACCCCGGGCCAGGGCAGCGGCAGCCGGATGCGCCAGACGCCCGCCCGGACCCGCTCGCCCCGGCCGACCTCGCGGGGGCGGGCGGTGGACGGCATCGCGGGAGATTAGAGTTCCGGGCCGTGGGAGCCGCCGAGACGAGGAACGTCGCCCAGGTCTACTTCGACGCCGTCACCGCGCGGGACGTCGAGGCGATGGTCGCCTGCTGGCGCCCCGGCGCCGTCGACCGCCTCGTCGGGCAGTCCGACCTCGTGGCGCCGGACGGCGTGCGGGCGTACTTCTCCGAGCTGTTCGCCGCCTTCCCCGACTTCGCCTTCACCGTCGTCTCCACGACCGCCGAGAAGGACCGCGCCGCCGTGCGCTGGACGGCGACCGGGACCTTCGCCGGCCCCGGCGCCTTCAACGGGCTCGAGCCGAACGGCGCCCGGATCGCGCTCGAGGGCTGCGACGTCGTGCGGGTGCAGGACGGCCTCCTGGCCGGCAACGACGCCTACGTCGACGGCGCGTCGATCGCCCGCCAGCTCGGCGCCCTGCCGCCCGAGGGCTCGCGTCAGGAGCGCGGCCTGTTCGGTCTCGTCAACGCGCGCACCCGGCTGCTCGGCCGCCTCGGCTCGAGCGCGCCCGAGCCGGTGGCCGACGGCGTCTGGATCGTGCGCGGCGGCCTGCCGCGGTCGATGAACGTCTACCTGATCGAGGAGGAAGGCGGCGGCGTCTGCGTCTTCGACGCGGGGATCTCCGACATGACCGCCGGGCTCGCGCTCGCGGGGGCCCGGATGGGCGGGATCACGCGCGTCGTGCTCGGTCACGCCCACGCCGACCATCGGGGCGCGGCGCCCGGGCTCGGCGCGCCGGTGTTCTGCCACGAGGCCGACCGCGCCGACGCCGAGGCCGACGGCGGCGAGCACTACTTCCGCTACGCGGCGCTCAAGCCCCACGCCCGCTTCCTCTACCCGCACCTGCTCTCGATGTGGGACGGCGGCCCCGTGGAGATCGCCGGGACCGTGGCCGAGGGGGACGAGGTCGCCGGGTTCGAGGTCGTCCACCTGCCCGGGCACGCGCCCGGCCTCGTCGGGCTCTTCCGCGCCCGCGACCGCCTGGCGCTCTGCTCCGACACGGTCTACACCGTCGACCCCGAGACGACCCGCAAAGGCCCGCCGCGGCTGCCCCACGAGGCGTTCAACTGCGACTCCGACCTCGCGCGGGACTCCGTGCGGAAGCTGGCCGCGCTTGGGCCGCACGCGGTGTGGGCCGGGCACGCCGACCCGGTCACGGGCGAGGACGTCGTGGCCCAGCTCGAGCGCGCCGTCGCCCGCTGACGTGGGGCGGCGCTCGCGACGGCGGCAGGCCGCGGGCGCGGACCCCCCGCCCGGGCTCGGCCCCGCCCCCGAGGACGCCTATCCCGACGCCGAGGGCAACGTCCTCGTGCTGCGCGCGGTGCTCTCGCCGGCCACCCGTCAGGAGTACGCCGCGCTCGGCGCGGGGGCGGTGCGCGAGGACGCGTGGCATCGCCGCGTCGAGTTCCTCTTCGAGCGCCTCGCCGTGCGCTGGGAGCTCGCCGGCGTGCCGCTCGAGGCGCAGTCCCTCCTGCTCGCCCGCTTTCGCGCGGCCTCGCCGGCGGTGCGGGCGGCGGTGCGGGCGGCGCTGCGCGCCCACCTCGCCGAGCACTTCCCCGAGCTCGACGCGCCGTGAACGCGGCTGCCCACGCCGCGCTGCTCGCCGAATACTGCCTGGAGGTCAAGGAGGGCCGGCAGGTGCTCGTGCGCGGCTCGACCCTGGCGGCGCCGCTGCTGATCGAGCTCCAGCGCGCGGTCCTTGCCCGCGGCGCCTGGCCGGTCCTGCGGCCTGAGCTGCCCGGCCAGGCCGAGGCCTTCCACGCCGCGCTGCGGGAGGACGTCCACCTCGACGCCCTCGCCCCTGGAGCCCGCGCCGAGGCCGAGGCCACCGACGCCTTCCTCTCGATCCAGAGCCCGGAGAACACGAGCGCGCTCGCCGGCGTCGACCCGGCGCGCCTGGCTCGTATCGCCCGCGCCGCCGAGCCGCTCCAGCGGATCCGCATGCAGAGGCGCTGGTGCGTGACGATCTGGCCGACCCCGGCGCTGGCCCAGCAGGCGGGGATGGGGACGGTCCCCTACGCCGCGTTCCTCGCGCGGGCGCTGTTCCTCGATCGGCCGGACCCCGTCGCCGCCTGGCGGGAGCTCGGCGCCTTCCAGGCCGAGCTCGCCGCGCGGCTCGGCGCGGCCTCGGAGATCCGCATCGAGGGCGAGGGGACGGACCTCACGCTCGCGGTCGGCGGGCGGACGTGGATCAACTCCGACGGCCGGCGCAACATGCCGAGCGGTGAGGTCTTCACCGGTCCCCGCGAGGACTCCGCCGAGGGCCGGATCCGCTTCGCCCTCGCCTCGGCCCCGGGCGTCGACGTGGGCGAGGTGAGCCTGACCTTCCGCGCCGGGCTCGTGGTCGAGGCGAGCGCCGCGGGCGATCAGGCCTACCTAGACGCCGCGCTGGCCACCGACGCCGGCGCCCGCCGTCTCGGCGAGCTGGGAGTCGGCACCAACTTCGGCATCGACCGCGCTACCGGCTCGATCCTGCTCGACGAGAAGATCGGCGGCACGGTCCACCTCGCCCTCGGTCGCTCCTACCCGGAGACGGGCGGCGTCAACGAGTCGGCCGCGCACTGGGACCTCGTGTGCGACCTGCGCGCCGGCGGGCGCCTCAGCGCCGATGGCGCCACGGTGCTGGAGGACGGCCGCTTCGTCTGAGGCGAGCCGCGGCTAACGCTTCCGCACCCGCAGCACGACAGCCGGCCCGGCGTTGCCCTGCTCGTCCACGGCGCGCACCGACACCGTCCGCCCGAGCCGCCGCGGCAGCCTGAGCGCCTGGCGCGACCCGACCGCCGCCGGGGCCGGCTCGCCGCCCACGCGCCGGCCCGCCGTGGCCACGCGCCAGGCGCTCGCGCGGCCACAGGCGCCGTCGTCGCCCGGCGCGATCACCGAGAGCCGCCGCCCCCGCAGGCGCACGCGCACGGGCGGGCCGGGCGGGACCGCGTCGCGCGCGAGATCGCCCGAGTTCGCCGGGTCGTGGTGGAAGCGCGGCCAGGTCGCGTCGGCGCACGCGCCCGCGCCCGTCCGCCAGGCGAAGAGGAAGCCCGAGCGCGTCGTGCCCACGAGCACCTTGCCGCCCCGGCCCCAGGTGCCGAGGACCGGCGTCGCGACCATCCAGTCGGTCGTCAGCTTCGGGTAGCCGGACACCGGGTTGCCGCCCGCGTCGAAGGCGTCGAGGTCGAGGTAGGCCGTCCCGCCCGCGACCTCCTCCCCGGGCTTGCCGTCGATGTCGCCGCCGATCGGGCCGGTGAGGAACTGCAGGTCGTCGACACCCGTCGGGTAGCCGGAGAGGAAGCCGCCGCTGCTCGGATCCCACGCCGCGATGTAGTCCTGCCCGCCCTGATACTCGGGCGCGGCGAGGTCGAGCGCGCGCATGAGCCCGACCGCCGGCGAGACGAACGCGAGCTTCCCGCCGACCCGCGCGAAGAGCGGCTCGCCGAGGGCGGGCACGACCGGCGTGTCCCTCGCGTGGGCGCCGGGGACGGCGTTCAGCGTGAGCGTCTGGGCCTTGCCGTCGCTCGTCCCGAGGCAGGAGGTCCCGTCGCCGTTCAGCAGGTAGGCGGGGCCGCCGTCGGAGATCGTCCCGACCCGCGGCGCCGCGCCCGAGCCGGCGCAGGGGACCGAGCCGATGACCGGCGCGCCGGTCATCCCCTCGCCGACCACGGGCAGGAGCTCGGAGAAGACGATGGCGATCTTCGCGGGCCAGCCGGGCACGATCCGGCCGGAGGAGGAGAGCGCGTAGAGCCGGGAGTTGGCCAGGTTCAGCAGCCCCGCGCCGGCGAGCACAGAGATCGCGCCCGAGTTCACGCCGGCCGCGTTCGCGCCCCCGTCCTGCGACGCCGTGTACTCCTCGTTCGTCCCGACGACGATCTCGGGGCGCCCGCCGCCGGTGATGTCCCCGACCGCCGGGGTGTCGATGATCGCGCCCTGGTTGAGCGTCGCCCCGACGCCCGGCTTGAACGTCACGGCGTCCGTGCGGCGCGCGACGGAGGCGACCTTGGCCGGGTCGACGACGAGCTTCGGGAACCCGCGCACGAGCCTCCCGTTCGCGTGCCAGGCGTAGACGTGGCGGTCCATGGCGCCGACGATGATCTCCGGCCCGCCCTTCCCGTCGAGGTTGGCCACGACCGGCGCGGAGAGGAGCCCGCGCTGCGTGCGATTGGTCGGCCCCTCGCGCACGTTGACGAACGGGCGCAGCGGCGCGCCCGAGAAGCGCGCGAACGTGCGCCGGTCAAAGACGCGGCGGCCGCGGTGGTTCCAGGCCAGGACGTCCCCCTCCATGTCGGTGGCCACGAGCTCCGGCCGGCCGTCGCCGTTCAGGTCCGCGGCGGCGAGCGCGCCGATCACGGCGCCCGAGACCCGGGGCGAGACCTGGCGCGAGCGGAAGCCGCGCGAGCCGAAGTGCATGAACTGGATCTCCGGCGTGCGGACGGGGAACCCGCGCAGCTCCCGCCCGTTCGGCTCGAGCGCGTGGACTATCCCGTCCCCCGTAGCGTAGGCGAGCTCGTTGACGCCGTCCCCGTTCAGGTCGGCGAGCACCGGGGTCGACTGGATGTCCCCGTAGCCCTGCCGGTGGCGGGGGAAGCCCGGCAGCAGGTCGCGGTCGTGGTGGAGATACAGGTTGCGGCGATCCTGCCCGGTCAGCCCCGCGGCGACGGCTACGACCTTGACCACGAACCCGTAGGGCTCGGAGTTCGGGCGCCCATTCGAGGCCTGGTCCCCGGCGGGGACGAGCGGCCCGTCGAAGCTCCCGGCGTCGGCCGGGAAGCGCGCCTTGAGCGCGGCGACGTCCAAGGAGGCGACGGTGCCGGAGAAGGCGCGCGTGTGGGCCGAGGTCCCGTCGCACCAGGGCGAGGCGACGGGCACGAAGTCCCCCTTCGGCGCCTCGGCGTCGTTCGGATAGGAGCCGGGCGCGACGAGCACGCGGCAGGTGTAGCGCTGCCCGCGAGCGTCGACCTGCGCGCCGATCCCGGCCGTCGGCCGGCGCGGGTCGACCGTGGAGAACCAGTCCGGCGAGGTGATCTCGACCTCGGGCGGCACCGCGGCGTCGCCGCCCGAGTCCGGCAGGATCTGCGTGACCGCGCGGCGGGCGTTGATCCGCCCGTAGCCCGTGAACTGGTCGTGGCCCGCGCGCGCCGGATAGGACTTCGAGGCCAGCGGGGAGACCACCGGGCGATGGAGCTGGACGATCGGCTCGACGTAGCGGAAGGGATCCGTGCACCCCGGCGCGCGCGTCTGGCACGAGGGCTCGTTCCCGCCCGTGAACGAGATGTCGTCGCTGCCGTCGATGAGGATCTGGCGGACCTCGTTGGCCGAGAGGATGCAGCGCGAGCCGCGCGCGTAGCGGCAGGTCGGGTGGAAGGGCAGGTGCCCGGCCTCGTGGGCGTCCTTAGCCGCGGAGATGAGCAGCCCGGCCATGCCCGCCGCCTTGCCCGTCGCCTCCGAGGAGCAGCTCGAGCTGGGGACGGAGAGCGTGACCTTCGAGGAGAAGTTCGTGCAGCCGTTGAACTGCACGTAGGAGCGCGGCTCGGGCGTGAACGTCGAGTCGTACATGCGCACCGAATTGACGAGGATCGTGTGCGGGAGGTTGCCCGGCGGGTTGTGGTGCTGGGCGGCCTCGTCGGCGGCCGAGGCGATGACCGGCACGCCGTGGGCGTAGGCGTAGTTGACCGCCTCGCGCGCGAGCTTCGTCTCGTCGATCGCCCCGAGCGCCTCCTGAACGACCGCGCTCTGGTTGTCGACGGCGTAGGTCACCGCCACGCCGAAGCGGTTCGAGTCGGCCACGAAGGAGTCGCCCACCCGGAGCGGCAACACCGTGCAGTTTGGGCAGGTCCCGGCGTCGCCGCCGTTGCCCGCCTCGGCCGTCGAGTCCCGCGCCTCGCCCGTCCCGTGGCCGTACTGGACGTCGTCGTAGGGGTCGTTGTCGTTGTCGAGGAAGTCCCAGCCGGCGATGTCGTCGACGTAGCCGTTGTGGTCGGAGTCCGTGTGGTTGGAGAAGGCGATGATCAGGTCCTGCGGGGTGAGGACACCGGGCGGCCCCGTCCGGCGCGGGTCGGCGAGGGAGACCCGCCGGTCGCAGGCGTAGTCGTCGACGTTGACGACGCCGTTGCCGTCGAGGTCGTAGGGGTGGGCGGGCTCGTATCTGTAGCTCGAGCACGGCCGCCCGGAGCCGAGCGCCGTGGACCGGTCGTGCCGCGGCTGCGGCAGCTCGCCGGTGTTCAGGCGGACCTTCAGGCGCAGGTCGCTCATCGCCTCGGCGTTGTTCCACTCGATCCCGGAGTCGAGGACGGCGATCGTCACGTCCGGGCGGCCGGTCGTCTTCATCCAGGCGGTGGCCGCCGAGGGGGAGGCGTCGACGATCGACGCGCCGCGCACCCCGTGCAGCTCGCCGGGGTCGCGCTGGACGAGCAGGTTCAGCGGCGAGGGGGGCTCGGGCGTCGCTGCGTACTTCCACACCGTCCCGCCCGTGACGTCGTTGGGCACGACGCCCGCAGGCAGACGCGGCGGGTATGGGTACCGGGCTCCGGCGCCCGCGGCGAGGAGGAGGACGGCCAGCAGGGTTGCGCCCGCGACGACGATGCTGCGCATCGCCTCGGGTTCTACCGGATGCGGCGGCGCCACGCGCCCTGCCGGGGGGCGCTAGCGTCCGTGCCTCCTGTGCGCCGCACGAAGATCGTCGCCACGATCGGCCCCGCCTGCCGCGATCCGGAGGTGCTCGCGCGGATGGCCGAGGCCGGCCTCGACGTCGCGCGGCTGAACTTCTCCCACGGCACGCGGGAGGAGCACGCGGAGAGCGCGCAGCGCGTGCGCACGGCGGCGGGCCGGGCCGGGCGCCCGGTGGCGATCTTGCAGGACCTGCCCGGGCCGAAGCTCCGCATCGGCCCGCTCGCCGGCGGGCTGGCCGAGCTGAAGCCCGGCGAACGGCTGACGCTCGAGTGCGGAAACGGCGCCGAGGGCGACGAGTCGCGCATGTCCGTGGGCTGGGCCGGTCTGGCCGACAATCTCGAGCCCGGCGAGATCCTCTACCTCTCCGACGGCGCGATCCGCCTGCGCGTCGCCGCCGTACGCAGCGCCGAGCGCGAGCTCGACACGGTCGTCGAGATCGGCGGCACCGTGGCCTCCCGGCAGGGGTTGAATGTGCCCGGCGCGACCGCGGGGCTCCCCGCCGTGCCTGACGAGGATCTCGAGATGCTCGCCTTCGGCGAGTCGCTCGGGGTCGACGCGGTGGCGCTGTCCTTCGTGCGCGAGGCCTCCGACGTCCACGAGGTGCGCGAGCGCACCCGCCTGCCGCTCGTGGCCAAGATCGAGAAGCCGCAGGCGGTCGAGCACCTGGAGGAGATCGTCCGCGCCGCCGACGTCGTCATGGTCGCGCGGGGCGACCTCGGCATCGAGCTCCCGATCGAGGAGGTGCCGCTCGTGCAGAAGCGGATCCTGCGCATGGCGGGGCGCCTGGCGCGCCCGTCGATCACCGCCACGCAGATGCTCGACTCGATGGTCGCCTCGTCCCGGCCGACGCGCGCCGAGGTCGCCGACGTGGCCAACGCGATCCTCGACGGCACGGACGCGGTGATGCTCTCCCAGGAGACGGCGATCGGCGCCTACCCGGTGGGCGCGGTGGAGATGATGGCCAAGGTCGCCGAGCGCGTCGAGGCGAGCTCGACGATGCCGTACGAGCGCTGGAACGACTCACGCGTGAACCGCGACGCGCGCGATCCCGCCTACACGATCGCCCACAACCTCTGCCAGGCCGCGCGAGAGCTCGACCTCGCCGCCCTCGTCGTCCCGACGCTCTCCGGCCGCTCGGCCCGGCTCGTCTCCGCCCACCGCCCGCGCTGCCCGATCCTCGCGCTCTCGCCGGGCCGCGAGACGGTGCGACGCTGCGGGCTCATGTGGGGGGTCCAGGCGGCCTCGATGCGCCGGTGCGAGGTGACCGAGGAGCTGATCGCCGACGCGGTGCGGCGCGTCGTCGAGCTCGGCTGGGTGGAGCGGGGCGCACGGGTCGGGATCACCGCGGGCCTCCCGTCGGGGCGGCCAGGCACGACGAGCCTCATCCAGGTGCAGACGGTCTGAGAAGTCACAGATCCGCGCGCGTTCCGGAGCGATCTCCCTGTCACAATGCGGGCATGTTCGGCTCGCGGCGCCACGACGAGATCCTCAGCCGGCACAACGAGATCCTCGAGGAGCTGCAGCACTCGCGCGAGGAGCTGCGGCGCTCGCGGGAGGGCGTCGAGGCCGGGATCCGGCTCTCGCGCGAGGACGCCGAGCGTTCGCGCGAGCAGATCCGGCTCGCGCGGGAGAGCGTCGAGGCCGAGATCCGGCTCTCGCGCGAGGAGGCCGAGCGCTCGCGGGCCCAGCACGACGACCTGCGCGTGTTCATCCGCGACATCACCCTTCGCTCGGAGAAGGTGCTCCAGGAGATCCTCGTGGGCTTCGGCGAGGTGCGCGCCGACCTCCGGGATCTCGGCGCTGAGATCCGAGCGAACACGGCCGCCACGCTCAGCGTGCTCGACCGGCTGAACGGCGCCTGACCGCTCAGGCGGCGCGGCGGCCGGCGTAGTACTCCGCCTCGGCCCGGCCGAGCTCCGTGGCCGGCTCGTCCCCGTAGACCCACTCGCGGGCGATCCGATGCCAGTTGGCCCGGGCCCGGAGCTGGGCGATGACGGCGAGCGTCAGCACCTCCATCCGGCGCCCGAAGAGGTGGTCGGCCGGGAGCGTCTCGTGGCGCATCTCGTCGAAGTGCTGCGAGCGCGGGTCGGACATCTCGATGACGATCTGCGTGGCGATGTCGGGCTCGAGCTGGACCTCCTCGTCGTCGGAGTACCACCAGGTGGCGTTCCGGTACTGCTCGAGGATGCGCTCGGGCCGGAAGCGATCGGGCTTGGAGAGAAAGCCCGCGGAGACGAAGATGTCGAACAGGGCCTCGGCGTCCCCCTCCATCCCGGCGCGCTGGCAGGCGAGCTCGAGCTCGGTCGCCTCGCGCGTCATGCGCTTGAAGAGCCCGAAGTCGAGGAAGGCCATCGTGCCGTCGTCCTGCAGGATGAAGTTGCCCGGATGGGGGTCGCCGGAGAACTGGCGGTGGCGGTAGAGCGAGCCGAAGAAGAAGCGGAAGATGATCTCGGCCACGCGGTCGCGGGTCGCCCGCGGCGCGGCCTTCAGCTCCTCGAAGCCGGTCCCCTCGACGAAGTCGAAGACGACGACGCGCTCACGCGAGAGCTCGGTGACCACACCCGGGACGATGATGAACGGATGGCCGCGGTAGGCCCGGGCCATCGAGCGCTGGTTCTGGGCCTCGAGCTCGTAGTCGAGCTCCTCGCCGATGCGCAGGCGGATCTCCTCCCCGATCGCCTTGGCGTCGAGGCCCGGGGCGACGCGGCGCATGAGCCGGAGGATCAGCCCGAGGTTCTGCATGTCGGCGCGCACCGCGGCGGCGACCCCCGGGTACTGGACCTTGACCGCCACCTCGCGGCCGTCGTGCATGCGCGCGCGGTAGACCTGGCCGATCGAGGCGGCGGCGATCGCCTCCTCCTGGAACTCGGAGAAGAGCGAGGAGAGCTTCTCCCCCCATTCCTGCTCCATCACCTTGCGCATGTCGGCGAAGCGCACGTTGGGCGCGGCGTTGCGAAGCTCGCCGAGCTTCCTCTGGAACTCCTCGCGGTGCTCCTCGGGCACGAGGCCGACGTCGAGGAAGGACGCGACCTGACCGATCTTCATCGCCGCGCCCTTCATCGTCCCGAGCGCCTCGACGATCTGCTCGGCCGCCTCGACCTGGCGCTTCTCGAGCGCCCGGGAGCGGCCCTGCTCCGAGCGCGCGACATTGGTGGCCCGCGTCCCCGCCTGCCTGACGGCCTGGCTCGCAGCGAGGCTGCCGATCCGCGCCGTGCGCGCGACCCGTGAGGTGGGGATCTTGTCCTTGGCCACGGGCAGCGCGCGTCAGGCTACCCCGGCCGGAGGCGGGCGATCGGCCAGGATGACGCGCGTCCCTGCCAGCAGGTCGTGGATCGCGCGCCGCTCCTCCTGCAGGAGCGGGGAGATGACGTCGGCAAGGAGGAGCACGAGGCCGATGCTCGCGGTGCCCGGCGACAGCAGCCCGATGTAGCCGCCGAGGAAGAAGCCGCGCATGCCCGGCTCTCGCCACACCGCGCGCGCGAAGCTCAGCGGGGCGCCCGCCTCGGTCACCACGCGCACGCCGAGCAGCCGCTTGCCCACGGTCTGCCCGTGCCAGTAGGCGAGCAGGATCGCGTGGTAGCCGAGGTAGGCGGCGACATAGCCGACGAGGAGGATCTGGCGGTCGTGCGGGGTCAGCACGGCCTGTCCGGCCGCGCCCGAGAACCGCAGCCCGAGCGCCGAGTCGAGGAGCAGCACGAGCGGTGCGAGCAGCAGCGTGTCGAGGAGCGCCGCCGCCGCGCGGCGACCCCAGGGCGCCGGGGTCAGCTCTCCTCCCAGCGCTGCAGGAGGTCCTCCGCGTAGCGGCGCTGGGCCGGGGAGAACTCGACCCGGGCGAGCAGCCGCCGCAGCTCGGCGGTGTCGCCGGCGTCGACCGCCGCCTCGAGATGCTCGCGCTCCGGCGTCGGCTGGCGAAGCTGGCGCGCGAGCCAGCGGCGCAGCACCCCCGGCGCGGTCGTGGCCACGGGCGCGGCGCCGGAGCAGATCCCGAAGGCGTCGTCGCTCACGGACGCAGGGTAGGCTCGGCGCGTGGCGCCCGAGCTCATCCACACGTGCTACCGGATCGGCGAGATCGACCGGTCCGTCGCCTTCTACGAGGCGCTCGGGATGCAGGAGCTGCGGCGCATGCCGATCCGCGAGGAGGCGATCAACGTCTTCATGGGCTTCCCGGAGGACGGTGCGCGGCTCGAGCTGACCTTCAACCACGGGGTCGAGTCCTACGAGCTGGGCACGGGCTACAACCACATCGCGGTGACGGTCGCCGACCTCGACGCAACGCTCGCGGAGCTGGCCGCCAAGGGGATCGAGCCCGAGAGGCCGCCCTACTCCCTGCGCGAGGGTGGCTCGCGGCTGTGCTTCGTGCGCGACCCCGACGGCTACCGGGTCGAGCTGATCGAGACCGGCGGATCCTGAGCGGCGCGGCTCGCGTCTACACTCGGGCGGGTGATCCGCCCAGCTCGTCTGCTCCTCGTGCGCGCCGTAGGCGTCGCGCAGGCGCTGCCCGGCGACCCGCCCATCGCCGACCTCGGCCCCGCCGACGGCGCGAGCGTGCCCGCGGGCCCGCGCGCCGTGACCGTTGCCTTCACCTGGCCGGACTATCGGATCGCCGTATACGACGGCTACACCGATTTCGGCTCAAGCGACGACTACCGCGCGCGTTTCTCGACCTCCCCCGCGCTCGACGCGAACGAGGAGCTGGCCGTAAGCGCCTTCGGCGGCATCCGCTCGGCGCGCGCTTCAGGCGGCGGGAACTGCACCGCCGCGCTCGACTCGTTCGAGGGCGGGACCTATAAGGACGCCATCGGCAAGCGCGTCTACTGGCAGGTGTACCGGCCCTGCAACGGCTGCACTCCCCAGGACGAAAAAGGCGCCGTGCGGTCCTTCTTCGTGCGCCCGAACCGGATCTCCGCAAAGCTCGACGCGCCCGCGCGCGTGTACGGGGGCTACCCGGCGCTCGTGTCCGTGGCCAACAAGGCCGACGTCGGCTTGGCGACGATCAGCCTGCAGTACCGCCGCGGCAAGGGCTGGCGGACCTTCGCCACGCACGGGCAGGTCACCGGCCGCACCGAGCTCGTGGGCACGCTGGCGACCGGCCGCCGCACCCTCCGCGCGGTGCTCGCGACGAGGAGCTTCAGCCAGGTCCTGGCCACGCGGACGCTGACCGTGCGCAGCCCCCGCGGCCGCCGCCAGATCTCGGGTCATGACGACGGGCGCTATGCCGCCCGCTCGGCGAGCGATCGCCGCAGGGCAACCCTGAGCTTCCGGATCACGAACCACGGCACGGTCCTGCGCGGCTTCAAGGCCTCGGTCGTTACGTTCTGCTTCGGGCCGACGCTCGGCGACAACCACATCTCGGTCAACTTCGCCCTGCTCGGCCCGACGCGCATCGCCCCCGACGGCTCGGTCACGGGCCACCTGGCCACGCGGGGCCAGCGCTCGGAGCTGAAGCTGACCGGGCGCGTCCACGACCGCCGCTTCCGGGGCAGGATCGACGCCCGGTTCTCGACGTGCTCAGGCGTACGGAAGCTGGACGCCGACCGCCGCTGATGGCCGACACCGGGAAGATCGCCAAGAACCTCGAGCGCTTCGCGCAGGCGGTCGCCGCGCACGACCGCGAGAACCCGACCCACAACGCCTGGGGCATCGGCCTCTCGCCCTTCGACATGGAGCGGCTCGGCCTCGAGGAGGGCGAGGAGATCCTCCCCGGGATCGTCATCCAGGCCGACTCGGGCGTGACCGGCAACTTCCGGATCCTGTGCGACGGCGACCACGACGCAGAGCTCGAGGAGGTCGAGGCGGAGGTCGTCGAGGCGGTCTCCTCGCAGCCGGTGCACGTGGGGCCGGGGCCGGGGCGCGCGTAGGGCGCCCCCGCCGGCCGCCTCCGGGCGGGGTGAGGCTGGGAAGGGGATGTCGGGGAGGGGTCGGGCCGTCGCGGTCTCCGCCGTCGGTTTGTGGCATCGGCGCGGCGCGCGGGTGTGATGTCAACGAAACGGTCGCCGGACAATCGCTTTGTCGACACCGTCGCCGCGGGCGGTGCGGAGGTAACAAAGCGACCCCGTCACCGGCGGAACGTCACGAATCTCTCTCCTTCCCTAGCTCAGCCCAGCCCAGCCCCGCGGAGACCGCGAGCGCGCCGAGGCGGGTAGACGCCCGCGGTCCCTACGGGTCCACGAGCACGCCGGGGTTCAGCCGCCACGCGGGATCGACCGCCGCCTTGGCGCCCCGCAGCGCCGCGGCGAACACGTCCGGCCGCTGGGCGTCGTACCACGGACGGTGGTCGCGGCCGACCGCGTGGTGGTGCGTGATCGTCCCGCCGGCGGCGATGACCGCATCGCCGGCGGCGCCCTTCAGCTCATCCCACTGCGCCAGCTCGTCGCCGCGGCGCGCGGGCGCTAGGATCGTGAAGTAGGGTGCCGGGCCGTCGGGATAGACGTGGGTCAGGCGGCAGGTGACGAACCCGTGCCCGCCGAGCGCCTTTCCCACCGCGCCGGTGACCGCCGCGTGGAAGGCGGGGAAGCGCTCCCAGGTGATCGCCGTCTCGAAGGTCTCGGCGAAGACGCCCGCGAGGATCAGCCGGTCGCGCAGGAAGGGCGCGCGGAGGAACGCCTCGCGCCAGGCGCCCGCCCCGCCGCCGCGCTCAGACCACTCCCCGCCGTGCTCGGCGCAGATCTCGCGCGCGCGAGCGACCCCGGCCGCGACCGGATGGTCGGCCGACTCGAAGCCGACGACGAGGAGGGCGTGGGATCCGTCGCCCGCGCCCGTCACGCCGGCCTCGCGCGCGTCGATGAGCCGGCAGTTCGCGGGCTGCAGACCGGACTGCGCGAGCGCGCGCACCGCCTCCGCCCCCGCCGCGAAGGACTCGAAGGCCACCGAGGCCGAGGCGCGCTCGGTCGGCCGCGGCAGCACCCGCACCCAGGCCTCGGTGATGAGCCCGAGCGTGCCCTCGGAGCCGAGCAGCAGCCGGTCGGGCGAGACCCCGGCGCCCGAGCCCGGCAGCCGGCGGGACTCCCACACCCCCGCGGGCGTCACCGCGCGCACGGACTCGACGAGGTCGTCGACGTGCGTCGGCCCGGTGGCGAAGTGCCCGCCCGCCCGCGTGGCGATCCAGCCGCCGAGCGTCGAGAGCTCGAAGGACTGCGGGAAGAAGCGCATGGTCAGCCCGCGGGCGGCGAGCTGCTCCTCGAGCACCGGTCCGGCCGCGCCCGCCTGGATTCGCGCCGCGCGCGAGACCTCGTCGATCTCGAGCACGCGGTCGAGCGCGCCGAGGTCGACGACGAGCACCCCCGCGTGCGGACCGGGGTCGGGCAGCTCGAGGCCGCCGACGACGCTCGTGCCGCCGCCCCAAGGGACGACCGCGAGGTCGGCCTCCTCCGCCCACGCGAGCGCGCGCTCCACGTCCGCCTCGGAGCGCGGGCGGGCGACGACGTCCGGGGGATGGGCGAACTCGCCCCGCAGGGCGCGGACGATGTCCCGGTAGCCCCGCCCGTAGCTGTGCGTCGCGCGCTCGCGCGCGGCGGCGGAGAACAGCGGATCGGCCGGCGGCGGCTCCCGCGGCGGCGGGAGCCGCACGGCCTCCCAGGCGACGGGCACCTCGGGCTCGAGCGCGGGAAACCCGAGGTGCTCGGCCACGGCCGGCGCGAGCGCTGCCACCTCGGCCGGCGCGGGCTCCGAGTCCTCCGGCCCCCAGGCCCAGAAGCTGCGCCGCGGCGCCATCGCGCGAGTGTAGGTTTTCGGCGATGTCCCTTCCCGTCGGCCTCCTCGCCCGCGGCCCGTGGGCGCCCGAGCAGGTCTCGGCGGCGTGGAGCGAGGCGCCCTGGGACCCGCCCGCGGCGACGAGCGCCTCGGCCGACGCGGCGCTGGCCGAGCTGCGCGGCCGCGGCTCGCCGAGCCACGACGGGCTCGCGGCGCGCGTGGTGGGGTTCAGCGCCGCGGACGGCGGCCTGCAGCTCGAGCTCCACCCCGCGCGCTGGGCGCTGCGCCTGACCGGCGAGCCCGCCGTGCAGTCCCTCTCGGCCATGTGCGTCGTGCGCGACGCCGAGGGCCGCTGGCTGGCCGGGCGCCGGGCGGCGTGGGTCGCCTCCTGGGCCGGGCGCTGGGCGCTCGGGGCGGGGGGCGCGGTCGAGGTGGGCGAGAACCCCGTCGCCGCGCTCACACGCGAGCTAGAGGAGGAGTGGTCGGTGACCCCTGCCGCCTTCCGCGTCGAGGCGCTGGCCAAGACGCCCGACGGCCACGTCTTCCTCGTCGGCCTGGCCGAGCTCGCGCCCGGCGCCGAGGTCAGCGCCGACGCCGAGCACGACCGCCACACGTGGTGGCCGTCCGACGTCCGGGCCTGGCCCGAGGAGGCCTCGGAGCCGCTGCGCCGCATCGGCTGGCTCGTCACGTGATCACCTTCGGGCGGCTCCGCGCCACCTCGTTCGTGCACTCCCTCGTCTACGTGGGCCTGCTGCTCGCCGCCTTCGCGCTGGGGAAGCCCGAGCCCGCGACGTTCACCCTCGGCACGGCCCACGGGCTCCTGTGGATCGGCATGTCGCTGGCCTGCCTGGCCGCCGTGCGCCGCCGGGTCATCCCGCTCTGGCTCGCGGTCGTGGTCTGCGTCCTCGGCGGCCTCGGGCCGTTCGCGGGCACGGCGGGCTTCCTCCTCCAGAGCCGGCGTATAGAGTTGGCCGCCTGATGGCAGCGACGACCACGGTTCAGGTCACGGTGCCGGCGATGGGCGAGTCGGTCACCGAGGGGACCATCCTCGAGTGGCACAAGCAGGAGGGCGACACCGTCGCCGCGGACGAGACCCTCGTAGAGATCTCGACCGACAAGGTCGACGCCGAGCTGCCCGCCCCCGTGAGCGGGACGGTCGTGAAGATCCACGTGGCCGAGGGGGACACCGTCACCGTCGGCGCGCTCGTGGCCGAGATCGACCCCGCCGGCGGGGCGCCCGCCGCGGCGCCCGAGGACGGAGCCGCCGCGGACGGCGACGCGGCCGAGACGACCGTCGAGGTCATCATGCCCGCGATGGGCGAGTCGGTCTCCGAGGGCACCGTGCTCGAGTGGACCAAGGAGATCGGCGAGGCGGTCGCCGCCGACGAAACGATCGTCGAGATCTCCACCGACAAGGTCGACGCCGAGGTGCCCGCTCCCGCCTCGGGGACGCTCACCGAGATCCTTGCCCAGGCGGGCGACACCGTCACGGTCGGCCAGGTCCTCGCGCGCATGTCCGCCTCCGGCGCGTCGGCCGCCGCGCCCACGCCCGCCCCGACGACCTCCGGGCCCACCCGGCCCGGCACCGACGCCACCGGCGCGGGCACACCGCCGGCGGGCGGGAACGGCGAGGGCGTGACCCCGGTGGCTCGCCGCGTCGCCGACGCCGAGGGCGTCGACCTGACCCGCGTCGCGGGCACCGGCCCGCACGACCGGATCACCAAGGAGGACGTCCTCGCCGCCAAGGCCAACGGGGGCGCGAGCGCCAACGGCGCCGCCACCAACGGCGCCGCCACCAACGGCGCCGCCGCCGCCGCGGGCTCCCGCACGAAGCTCAAGGGCTCAGCCGCCGTCCTCGCGCGCTACATGGACGAGTCGCGCTCGATCCCGACCGCGACGTCCTTCCGGACGATGACGGTGACCACGCTCGACGGTCGGCGCAAGCAGCTCAAGGCGGGGGGGAGGAAGGTCTCCTTCACCCACCTCATCGCCTACGCGATCGCCAAGGTCGTGACCGACGACATGCCGGTCATGGCCCATCACTTCGACGACGGGCACCGCGTCGACGACGGCGCCGTCAACCTCGGCCTCGCCGTCGACGTCGAGAAGAAGGACGGCACCCGCACGCTCATGGTGCCGGTCATCCGCGACGCGGGCCGGCTGTCCTTCGCCGACTTCCTCGACGCCTACAACGCGCTCGTCGAGAAGGCGCGCACGAACACGCTGACGGCCGACGACCTGACGGGGGCGAACGTCTCGCTCACGAACCCCGGCGGGATCGGGACGGTCTACTCCGTGCCGCGGCTCATGGTCGGGCAGGGGACGATCGTCGCCACCGGAGCGATCGGCTACCCGCCGGGGCTCGAGCTGGCGGGCCCGGCGATCGGCGCCGAGAAGGTCATGGGCCTCACGTCGACCTACGACCATCGTCTGATCCAGGGCGCCGAGTCCGGGCGCTTCCTGCAGCGGATCGAGGCCCTCCTGCAGGGCGAGGAGCACTTCTACGAGACCGTCTTCGGAGACCTCGGCGTCGTGCTGCCCGACCCGCCGGCCCCGCCCGCTCCGAGCACGGTGGGGTCCGCGCCCGCCCCTTCGCCCGCCGCACCCGCGACCTCAGAAGAGCTGCTCCAGGCCGTGCAGGCCGCCACCTCGGTCATCAAGGCCCACCGCACGCACGGGCACCTCGCCGCGAGGCTCGACCCGCTCGGCTCCGAGCCCGAGGGCGACCCGGCGCTCTCCCCGCGCACGGTCGGCCTCACGCCCGAGCTGATGGCGCAGATCCCCGCCAAGATCCTGCGCATGTACGTCCCGGGGGCAACCCTCGCTGACGCGCTGCCGCACCTGCGGGACACCTACTGCGGCCCGATCGCCTACGAGATCGAGCACATCGCCTCGCACCGCCAGCGGGTCTGGCTGCGGGAGCGCATCGAGTCCGGCGAGTTCCGCAAGGCGCTCACCCACGACGAGCACAAGGCCGTGCTGAAGCGCCTGACCGAGGTCGACGCCTTCGAGCGCTTCCTCCACAAGGCCTACCTCGGGGCCAAGCAGTTCTCGATCGAGGGCCTCGACATGACGGTGCCGATGCTCGACGAGCTCATCCAGCTCTCGGCCTCCCAGGGCGCGCGCGAGGTCGTCATCGGGATGGCCCATCGCGGCCGGCTCTCCGTCCTCGCCCACAACCTCGGCCGTCCCTACGAGACGATCTTCGCCGAGTTCGAGGGCGCCTCGACGCTCGAGGCGATCACGACGATCCCCCAGGGCGGCACGGGCGACGTCAAGTACCACCACGGCGCCCAGGGCTACTACGAGCTCGGCGACGGCGAGTCGGTCTGCGTCCGCCTCGAGTCGAACCCGAGCCACCTGGAGTTCGTCTCCCCGGTGGTCGAGGGCGCCACGCGCGCGGCCCAGACCACGCGTCAGGGCCCGCACGCGCGGCGGGACACCAACGCCGCCATGCCGATCATCCTGCACGGCGACGCCGCCTTCCCCGGCCAGGGCGTCGTGGCCGAGACGCTGAACCTGCAGGCGCTCGACGGCTACACGGTGGGCGGCGCCGTCCACCTCATCCAGAACAACCAGATCGGCTTCACGACGATGCCCACGGACGCCCGCTCGACGCGCTGGGCCTCCGACCCGGCCAAGGGCTTCGACGTTCCGATCATCCACGTCAACGCCGACGACGTGGCGGCCTGCATAGCCGCCGCCCGGCTCGCCTTCGCCTACCGCCTGGAGTTCGGCCACGACGTGGTCGTCGACCTCATCGGCTACCGCCGGTTCGGCCACAACGAGGCCGACGAGCCCGCCTACACCCAGCCCGAGATGTACCAGCAGATCAAGTCCCATCCGCCGGTGCGGGAGATCTACGCCTCCCAGCTCGCCGAGGCGGGGACGATCTCCAAGGAGGAGGCCGAGCGCATGACCGAGGAGGTCTGGGCGCAGCTCTCGGCCGAGCACTCAGACCTCAAGGAGCTGATCGCCGAGGGCGGGGAGTCGCCCGAGCAGCAGACCGGGGAGTACCAGCTCGACCGCTCGCCGAGCCCGGACGTCAAGACCGCCGTCCCCGCCGAGCGCCTGCGCTCCCTGAACGAGGAGCTCCTCCGGGTGCCCGACGGCTTCACCATCCACCCGAAGCTCGTCCGCTCGCTCGCCCAGCGCGAGGAGGCGCTCGGCGCCGACGGCGGGATCACCTGGGCCCACGCCGAGGTGCTGGCCTTCGCCTCCCTGCTCACCGAGGGCACGCCGATCCGCCTGACGGGTCAGGACGTCGAGCGCGGCACGTTCTCCCAGCGCCACCTCGTCCTGCACGACCCGAAGACCGGCCAGGAGTTCGCGCCGGTGCAGAACCTGCCCGGCGCGCTCGCGCCGATGGAGCTGCACAACTCGCCGCTCTCGGAGATCGGCGCGCTCGGCTTCGAGTACGGCTACTCGCAGGAGGCGCCGGAGACGCTCGTGCTGTGGGAGGGCCAGTTCGGCGACTTCGCCAACTCCGCCCAGGTCATCATCGACCAGTTCATCGTCTCCGGCCTGGCCAAGTGGGGCCAGACCTCGCGCCTGACGCTGCTCCTCCCCCACGGCTACGAGGGCTCGGGGCCGGAGCACTCCTCGGCCCGGCTCGAGCGCTTTCTGCAGCTCTGCGCGGAGGGCAACATCCGCGTCGCCAACCCGACGACGCCCGCGCAGTACTTCCATCTCCTGCGCCGCCAGGCGCGGATCGCCAAGCAGCGCCCGCTCGTGGTCATGACGCCGAAGTCGCTGCTGCGCCTGGCCCAGGCCACGAACCGGATCGAGCACCTCTCCGACACGCGCTTCTTCGAGGTGCTGGCCGAGCCGCGCGTGGAGAACGCGCGCGTGGCCCGGCTGGTGCTCTGCACCGGCAAGATCTACTACGACCTCGTCGGCTCGCCCGACCGCTCCGAGAAGCCCGAGGTCGCCATCGGCCGCGTCGAGCTGCTCTACCCCTTCCCCCAGGCGCAGATCCTCGAGCTGATCGGCTCCTACCCGAACCTGCGCGAGGTCATCTGGGTGCAGGAGGAGCCGCGGAACATGGGCGCCCGGGCCCACATGTCCCCGCGCCTCATGCAGGTCCTGCCCGAGGGCCTCGGCTTCGGCTACATCGGCCGGCCGGAGCGGGCGAGCCCGGGCGAGGGCTACCCCGCCGCGCACATCGAGGAGCAGCGGCGGCTGATCGAGGCCGCGCTCGACCTCGAGCGCCCGGTCTCCATGTACCCGCGCAAGGCGCCGGGCGAGCGGTGAGGCGGCTCCTCGCGCTCGCGGGGCTGTGCGCCCTCGCGGGTGCGGGCGCCGCGCAGGCGCGCGAGCCCTACGTGGCGATCCCCGGGGTCGCCGCCGCCGGCCCGGCGAAGTACGACGTCGTCCACGTGCTAAAGATCGGCTCGCCCCGCGCACGGAACGTGCTCGTGCTGGTGCCCGGGTTCCAGGGCGGCGCGGGAATGCTCGCGCCCGTCGCGCGCGACATCGTGGGGCGCCTGCCGAACCTCCAGGTCTGGTGTGTCGACCGCCGCGAGAACGCCTTCGAGGACACCTCGGGCTTTCGCTCGCGCGACCCGGCCAAGGCGGCGGCCTACTACCTCGGCTTCAAGTACAAGCAGTACGGGGGGACGAAGCACCCGACGCCGTTCGTCAAGCGCTGGGGCCTTGCCACCTCGCTCGGAGACATCCGCGACGTCGTCCTCGCCGCGCGGCGCGGCGGGCGGCGGGTATTCCTCGGCGGGCACTCCCTCGGCGCCTCGACGGCGGACGCCTACGCCGGCTGGGACTTCCACGGCCGCCCGGGCTACAGGGACGTCGCCGGGCTCGTGCTCATCGACGGTGGGCTCGGTGGCTTCGGGAGCGCGCCGTCGCTGGCCGCGACCAAGCTCTCCCGGGCCATGCTCAACGCCCCGACGACGAACCCGTTCGCCGATCTGCTCGGGATCGGGATCCCCTCGATCGCGGGGGTGTTCGCCGAGGTCGGCGCGCTCTACGCCGACCGGGCGCCGAACGCGCCCTCGGGTCTGCAGACAAACCCCGTCATCCCCAAGCAGTTCAAGCCGCCCGTGCGGGCCACGAACCTCGCCGCCTACGGCTACGTCTTCGACGCCTCGACCGCGCCGCCGGGGCTCGACCTCATCCGGATCCACGCCGGCCATCTGGCGCGCTCCTGGTCTCCGCGGCGCTGGGTGGACGGCGAGTACACCTCCCTTGAATCCTTCGCCCACAACTTCGCCGCCGAGCGCCCGAACGCGCTCGAGTGGTACTTCCCCCAGCGGCTGTCGCTCGACATCGGCGCCGCCAACGCGCTGGCGCGGACGCGGGCCGCGGACCTGCTCGGGGTGCGGGAGTGGCACACGCGGCAGATCGACCGGCCGCTGTACGTGTTCCAGACGTCGCTGTCCAAGGGCGGCGTGTTCCGGGGCGCCCGGCGGCTCGTCAAGTTCTCGCGCATCAAACGATCGCGGTTCGTCGAGAACGAGGGCATGAGCCATCTGGATCCGCTCGAGGCCCGGCCGGGACGCAACACGTTCCTGAAGTCGGTCGTGCCCTTTCTGCGGCCGCTACTGCGACGGTAGGGAGCTGCCCCGCCGACCGGTGCTACCGCGCGGCGGCGGGCCCCCGTCCCCTCGGTTCCGAGGTGCTCGGAGAGTGGAGCTGCCCGCTCCGGGCGCGCATGGTGGACGGGTAGTCTCATCCGCATGTGTGCGGGATGCGCGATGGCGGCCGCCGCGGGCGCGAGCGGAGCCCGGGCCTGGCTGCAGGCCCATCACTTCACCTGGCTGACCGAGGCGCGGCTCAAGCGCGTCACCGTCGGGGTCGTGGTCGCGGCGTTCGTGGTGCCGAGCGTCGGCATCAGCGGCTCGACCAAGCCGCCCAGCCACGGCGCGCCGGTTGCGTCGGCGCGCGGCACGACGCGCTGAACTGCTACCGCAGCGCCTCGCGCACCCGCGGCGCCGCCGGGGCCATCCCGGCGTCGAGCCGGTCGAGCAGCTCGGCCCAGCGGGGGCTGAGGTCTATCGCCGCGCGTACGCGGGCGAGGCCGCCCTCGAGGTCACCGCTCGCGGCGACGCCGAGCCCGGCCCAGAAGATGAGCTCGTCGGACTCGGGGACAAGCTCCGATGCGGCGACGTAGCCCGCCGCGGCCTCCTCGTGGCGCCCGGCGGCCGCCAGCTCGTCGGCCTCCCCGGCGCGTCCGTAGCCGCGGGCGAAGCGCAGCAGGCGCCCGAGCTCCAGGACCGGGTCCGGATGGTCCTCGACCCGCAGGTCGAGCTCGCGGCGCCAGGGCTCCCCCGCCGCGGCGGTGACGAGGAGCGAGGCCGATTGGCGGCCGCGGACGTCGCCACCCGCGCGCTCGGCGGCGTGGAGTGCGGCGAGCAGGCGCTCGCCGAGCGGCTCGGCCGCGGCGCTCGTGAACGCCTCGGCCATCGCCTCGGGGACACCCGGGCCGAGCATCATGTTGGCCTGGCAGGAGAAGCCCGCGCCGCCGACGTGGCCCGCGACCGGGATGCACTCGGCGCCGGTGTGCGCGAAGGCGCCGCCGCGGGTGTCGACCGCCGCGACCTGCCGGACCTCGGCCAGCGGGTCGGGGTCGAGCAGGGCGGGTACGGCCTCGTCGGCCTGCTCCCCGGCGCGGAGGCGGGCGAGCGTGTCCGGCCCGTAGGCGGGCTCGGCCACCGACTGCGTGGCCACGGCGCCGACCCCGGTCTCCGCCCAGGCGACGATCGCCCCCACCCCGAACCAGTGGGAGTGCACGGCCACGCCGAAGGCACCGGTGGCGGGGTCCCGCGCGACGATGGAGTAAGTGCCGCGGCGCATGGCGTGGATTATGCTCGGCGGGTGGAGACCGGCGACGCCATCCTCGCCCGCGTCCGCGCCATCCCCGAGGGCTGGGTGCGGACCTACGGCGACTGCTCCCCCGCCGCGCCCCGCCGCGCGGGCGCCGTGCTCGCCGCGTGCACCGATCCGAGCGTGCCCTGGCACCGGGTCGTGCGGGCCGACGGTACGCTCGCCCAGGGGGAGCGCCAGCGCGCCCGGCTCGACGCCGAGGGCGTGCCCTTCGCCGGCCGCCGCGTCCGCCTCGACGTCTGCCGCCTGCCGGACTGACCGTGTGGGCCGCGCGCGACATCCGCCTCGCCTCGCGCCGGCGGGGCTTTCACCTGATCACGCACGAGGTGGAGTCCGGCATCCGCGAGCTGCCCGAGCTGCGCGTGGGCCTCCTGCACGTTCTCCTCCTGCACACCTCGGCCGCGCTCGCCCTGAACGAGAACGCCTCCCCCGACGTGCGCCACGACTTCGCCGCCTGGTTCGACCGCGCCGTGCCCGAGGACGCCGCCTACTGGACCCACACCCTGGAGGGTCCGGACGACATGCCGGCCCACGTCAAGTCCGCGCTCCTCGGCCCGTCGCTCACCCTGCCCGTCCGCGACGGCCGGCTCGCGCTCGGGACCTGGCAGGGGATCTACCTGTGCGAGCTCCGCGACCGTGGCGAAGGCCGGACGCTGGCGCTGACGCTAACGGGGGAGTGAGCCCCGGCTCGCCGGCCCTCGGGGGCGAACGCGCGACCGACCTCGACGCGGGAGGCCACGCCGAGCTTCACGAAGATCCGGGACAGGTGGCGCTCGACGGTCTTCTCGCTGAGCACGAGCCGGATCTCCCGGTTCGTCAGACGCTCCTCGACGAGCGCCGCGACCTCGCGCTCCCGCCCGCTCAGCGCGGCGAGGTCCGTGGCCTCGACCGCGCGCCGGCCGCCCCGCGCGACGTGCTCGCCGAGGCGCCGCCGCTCCCGCACCGCCTGCCCGCCGCACCGACGCCGGCCGCATCTTGGTCCGCCCGGTGGCCTCGCTGCGCCAGGGCAAGCCGCGCGTCGCGCGCTTCCGCGCCCGCGGCCGGGCCCGCACACGGCTCGGGCGCCTGCCCAAGCCTCCGCACCGGGCCTGAGCGCCGCCGGCGGCGGCCCTCACCCGAGCGCGCGGCCTCGTCCGGGAACCGCTCTACCGCGCGATTCGCTCAGCGACCCAGGCGTCGCAGACGTAGGGCACGGCGAATACGCCGGGCGGCGCCGCGGCGCGAACGCGGGCCAGGATCGCCTCCCGCGCGGCGCGCGGCCGCAGGAGGACGACGCTGCGGGACAGGACGTTGTCCACGAGGCCGTCCACGTCGAGCGTCTGCTCGTGGCGCACCCGAAGCTGGCGGGATCGGTCAGCCCGGGGACGCCGCCAAACGGCGGCGGGCTCATGACGCCGGCCCGGTCCTCCGCCCCGAAGGCGTCGGCGACCTTCGCCACCCACGGGACCTGGTCGGCGAGGAGGTTCCACAGCAGCCCGAGGCGGCCACCGGGTCGCAGCACTCGGGTGATCTCGGCGAGCGCCCTCTCCCGGTCCAACCAGTGGAAGGCCTGGCCCACGAGAACCGCGTCGACCGACGCGTCCGGGAGGGGCACGTCCTCCGCCGCGCCCCGCAGCGAGGTCGCCTCCTCCGGGATGAGCGCGCGCATCGCCTCGAGCGGCTCGACGGCGATGACCTCGAGCCCGAACGCGAGCAGGCCGCCGGTGAGCTTGCCCGTGCCGGCCGCGAGGTCGAGCACCCGCCGCGCGCCGGCCGGGAGGCAGGCCCTGAGCGCCTCGACCGGATACTCGGGCCGCCCCCGGGCGTAGGCGGCGGCCTCGGCGCCGAAGGACGCGGCGCGAGCCGCGCGATCGAGCTCGCTCGCCACGATGAGGTCGGCGCCCGCCTACCGTCCTTTCCAGACCGGCGCGCGCTTCTCGGCGAAGGCCGTGGCGCCCTCGCGGGCGTCCTCGGAGGCGAAGACGTGGCCCGCCAGCTCCCCCTGCCTCTGCCAGAACTCGGCGTCCGTCCAGTCGGCCGACTGGACGAGCACCTGCTTGGTGGCGGCGAGGGCGAGCGGGCCGTTCCCGGCGATCCGCTCGGCCAGCTCGAGCGCGGCGTCGAGCGCGCCGCCCGGCTCGGCCAGCGCGTTGACGAGGCCGATGGCGTGGGCGCGCTCGGCGTCGATCGGGTCACCGGTGAGCGCCAGCTCCATGGCCAGACCGGCAGGGATGCGCCGGGGCAGGCGGAGGAGGGCGCCGCCCGCGGCCACGAGCGAGCGCTTCACCTCGGGGATCCCGAGCTTCGCGGCGCGCGCGGCGACGATCAGGTCGCAGGCCAGCGCGATCTCGCAGCCGCCGGCCACGGCGAAGCCCTCGATGGCGGCGATGAGCGGCTTCTCCGCCGGCTTCTGCACGATCCCCGCGAAGCCACGCTCGCCGTAGTAGGCCGACTCGCCCTGGACGAAGGCCTTGAGGTCCATCCCGCTCGAGAAGCCCTTCCCCGCGCCGGTGAGCACGCCGACGGAGAGGCCGGCGTCGGCGTCGAGCGCGTCGAGCGCCTCGCCCACCCCCTGGGCGAGCGCGGCGTTGACCGCGTTGCGGGCGTCGGGGCGGTTCAGCGTGATGACGAGGACGTTGTCCCGCCGCTCGGTGAGGACGGCGTCGGTATCGGAGGAGCTCATGCCGCGAACAGTGTCAGGTCGGGCGCGCGCTCGCCGCGCAGGACCGCGAGATCGACCTCGACCCAGCCGATCCCCCGCGCCTCGGCGAGCACGCGGGCCTGGGGCTTCACGCACTCGGCGGCGAGCACGCCCCGGCAGCCCGCGGTGGCCGGATCGCACCGGATGCGCTCGAGGTAGCGGGAGAGCTGCTCGACAGCGTCGATCGTCCCCACCCGCTTGATCTCGACGGCCACCCAGCCGTCCTCGTCGTCGCGGCACATGAGGTCGACCGGGCCGATGTCGGTCGGCCACTCCCGGCGCACGAGCCGGAAGCCGTCTCCGCACCACCCGGGCGCGGCGGCCAGCGCCTCCTGCAGGTCGCGCTCGACGCCGTGCTTCTCGAGCGCCGCCGCCTCGCCCATGTCGTGGGCGGTGTCGGAGAGGATCTCCTCGATCACGATCTCCAGACGATCCTCGGAGGTGCCCGTGCGCTTGCGCACGACGATCCGCGAGGGCTCCTCCTCGATCACCGTCGGCGGCGTCATCCAGTTCTGCGGCTTGTAGCCGCCGGTGTCGGCGTGCACGAGCACCGAGCCGTCGCCCTTCAGCATGAGCAGGCGCAGCGCCATGGGCAGGACGGCGGACAGGCGGCCCGAGTATCGGACCTCGCAACGGGCGACGATGAGGCGCACGGGCGAGGAAGCTAGCCGCGACCGCGGATAGCCTGCCGCCATGGACGATCGCGAGCTCGGCGCGCCCACCTCCTACCTGGCGCTGCCGAAGGGGATCCCCGTCTTCGCCGCCTCGGGGCGGGAGATCGGGCGGGTCAAGAAGGTCCTTGCCGTGCCCATCAAGAACGTTTTCGACGGGATCGTCATCCGCACCCCGGACGGGGACCGCTTCGTCGACGCGCCGGAGTCGGGGCGGCTGTTCGAGGGCGGCGTCCTCACCACGCTCACCGACGCGGAGGCCGCGGCCCTCGAGGTGCCGGGCTCAGACCTCGGGGAGAAGGCGCGCCGCGCGGGGCGGCGGACGCTGCGCCGGCTCGACCCGCGGCGCTGAGACGCCGCCGCTCACTTCGCCGCGGCGATCGCCCGGTCCATCGCCGCGCCCGGATCCTCGACCACCTTCCCGTGCCCCGGAGCGAGCGCGCTGGGCTCGAGCGCGCGCAGGGCGCGAGCGCTCTCGAGCGCGAGCGGGCGGTTCCAGGTGGCGATCCCGGGAAAGGGGACGGGCCAGTTCGGCTTGGCCGAGGTGGCCACGCCGCCGAGGGTGGAGAGCGCATCTCCGCAGTAGAGAACCCGGTCGCGCGTGTCGAGTAAGGCGACGTGCCCCGGCGTATGGCCGGGCGAGCCGACAACCTCGAGGGAGCCCACGCGCTCGCCGGAGGCGAGGGTCCGGGTCGGGCGGGTCCTTCGCTCCGGGTAGCCGCCGCGCAGCTTCCCCTCCTCCCCCTCCCGCAGCGACTTGTCCCCGGCGAGAAACGCGGCATCGCGCGCGGAGATCATCACCTCGGCCTCCGGCAGCTCGTGGCGGAGCGCGTCGAGCGAGCCGACGTGGTCGACATGGGCGTGGGTCAGCGCGATGCGGCGGATCGGCGCGCCGAGCGCCTCGGCCGCGGCCAGGATGCGCGCCGCCGATCCGGTGAGCAGGGTGTCGACCAGGGTCAGCCCGTCGTCCTCCTCCACGAGGTAGGCGTTGACGAAGCCGAAGCGCGAGACGCGGTGCGTGGTGACGGTCATGGCCGACATGGTGCCGCGCGTCCGGTTTCGGGCATGATCTCGGACATGGACCTCGGCGCTCCCACCTCGTATCTCGCCCTCGCGGAGGGCACCCCCGTCTACGCCTCCGACGCGCAGACCGAGCTCGGCGCCGTGACCCGCGTGCTCGCCGTCCCGGACGACGACATCTTCGACGGCCTGATCCTGGAGACGCCCGACGGTGACCGGTTTGTCGACGCCGACGGCGTCAGAGACATCCACGAGCGCGGCGTCGTGCTCGACCTCGGCCCCGGCGATGCCCATCAGCTCCACGCGCCGACGGCCAACGCGGCGGTCATGGAGGCCGGGCCGGAGGACACGACGGGCGGCCCCGTCGCCGACCGCCTGCGCCGCGCCTGGGACCTCATCTCCGGGAACTACTGAGGGGGCTCGTGGTCAGCAGGTTTGTCCGCTCGCGGGCATGCCTTCGCGAGGGTCGCGTACCGCCGTCCCGCAAGCCGATCCTTCAGCGGGACACAGTCAAAATGGCTCGTCGTCGGAGCTGGCGAACGTCGGTCGACCGCTGTCGCAATGCGCGAATAGGAGCAGCACCGAGCGATACCGCGCCGGGTTCCGTATCTCATCCAACGCGGGCACCGCCGCTGGGGCTGCTCACGTACTCGCTTTGCCGGCGTTGCACCGACAGATCGATTGCTGGCCCCAACTCGGTCGCCCGCACGCCGAGGCCTAGCATGCTTCACTCACCGCGTCCGAACTGCTCGGGGAGATTTGCGATGGCCGCCACCGCGCCACATGTGTCAAGGACACGAAGCTCGACAAGCGTGGGCGGGATCTGCCTCCTCGCTGGCGCCCTGTTCGGGCTGATGTCGGTCTACTCGAACAGCCGGGAGACGTGCGCCGTATGGGTTCTGGTCGCGCTGGTCTTCGCGTTCGCGGCCGGATTCCTTTTCCGCCCAGCGCGGTCGATGAG
>JBBQAA010000078.1:0-40794 GCA_038276395.1 Solirubrobacterales bacterium
GCTTCGCCCCGGCGGAGCGGGCGACCATGCGTTCGACCTCGGCGTGCACGCGGCCGTGCTCGACGCGCCACGGCTCCGGTGAGCAGTGCAACGGGACGATCCACTCGATCTCCCCGGCATCCGTCCCCCGATCCTTCCAAGCCTCGTCCCGTGGCCGACGACGCGGGGTCGGGGGAAGTTCGTCGGGACCGGCGAGGTGGGCCTCGCCGGGGATGGGCCCGTCGCCCACGGAGTAGTGCTCGTCCTCGCCGATCCTGAGGAGGACCCGGCCCGCTCGGGCGCGACCCCGGGCGACGGCCGAGGCGGCCCCGAGATCGACCGCCTCGTCGCCCAGCCCAGAGTCGTCCTCCACATGCGCGGAGACCGCCCCGTGAACCACCCGTCGCCGGCCCGGTCGTCAGCGAGGACGACGTCCTCGGCGATGAAGACCTGGCGCACGCGGAGCCGCTACGCCGGGATGTACTGCCGCCAGCTCGCGGGGATCGTCGGGCTGGCGACCCGGATGAAGACCTGGGGGCCGGGCACGTGGGGGGCGCGGCGGAGGGCCAGGCCCGAGTGCTTGAGCATCCGGTCGCCCTTGCGACGGTTGCACGGCGCGCAGGAGGCGACGATGTTGCTCCAGCTCGAATCCCCGCCCTTGGAGCGCGGCACGACGTGGTCGACGGTCAGGTTCGAGCGGGCGCCGCAGTATTGGCAGGTCCAGCCGTCGCGGGCGAACACCGCACGGCGGGTGATCTTGCGCCGGTGGGTGTCCCGCGGGACCCGGACGAAGGACACGAGGCGGATGACGGCGGGCAGCGGCACGGTCACGCTCTCGCCGTGGACGGCCGCCTCGCCGTGCTCGAGCAGCTCGGCCTTGTCCTTGAGCAGGAGCACGATCGCGCGGCGCACCGTGCACACGTTGATCGGCTCGTAGGTGGCGTTCAGCACGAGCACCCGCCCAGAGACCCGACCGCGCCGCTGGTGCTCAGTCGGCGGCGCGGACCCGGCTGGACCTGGCGGGACGGTGACGCCCATGGGAGCGCCAGTGTATTCGCCGCTCAGGCCGGATAGGAGCCGAGGAGCCGCACGCGCTCGGCGTGGCGCGCGAGACCGGTGAGCGCCTCGGCCACGGGCTCCTCCTCGGCGCGCCCGTCGAGATCGACGAAGAACATGTACTCGCCGAGCTCGCCGCGGCGGGGCCGGGACTCGATCCGCGTCAGGTTGACGCCGCGGAAGGCGAACTCGGAGAGGCAGCGCACGAGCCAGCCCGCCTCCCCCGTGCCCGCGCCCCAGAAGACGACCGAGGTGCGCCCCCGGGCGGCGGCGTCCGCCTCCGGTCCGGCGGGTGGCGCCGCGGGCGTGCGCGAGAGCCAGACGAAGCGGGTCTCGTTCTCCGCCTCGTCCTCGAGCCCGCGGGCGAGCACCCGCCCGCCGTAGAGCGAGGCGGCGAGCTCCGTGCCGATCGCCGCCCGGCGGCCGCCCTGCTCGGCCACTCGCCGCACGGCCTCGGCCGTCGAGGGGGAGAGCAGCAGGCGGGCGCCCGGGAGCCGCTCGCGCAGGAACCGTGCGCACTGACCCGCGGGCTGGGGATGGGTCAGGATCTCGTCGACCTCTCCGAGCTCGAGCGCTTCCCGGGCGATCAGGCAGAGGCGGACGGGCAGGACCTCCTCCCCGGTGATGACGACGTCCTCGGCGTCGAGGGCCAGCGTGTCGAGCGTGACCGTCACCGCGCCCTCGGTCGAGTTCTCGATCGGCACGAGCGCGCGGTCGAGCGTCCCGTCCTGCACGCCCATGATCGCCTCGCGCACGGTGGGCAGCGGCACGAGCTCGTCGCCCTCGGCCCGGCCCGAGGCGCGCACCGCCGCCTCGGAGAACGTGCCGGCGGGCCCGAGGTGGCCCGTGCGCATCAGCCCTCGGCGCCGGCGCCCGGGTCGAGGGCGGCGCGGACCGCCTCGTCCTCCTCGGGGGAGAGCTCGAGCTCCCCGCGCCCGTCGCGGATCGTCTTGGCGTACATCCGCGCGCTGTCGCGATGGTGGATCGAGGAGAGGACGACCCCCGAGCGCGTGGCGTCGAGGAGCGCCAGGGTGTGGGACTGCTGGCCGGACATCTCCCCGTAGGCGTCGTAGCGGACGAGCGCGCGATGGGCGATCGTCCCGTCGAGCCGTCCCTCGACCGTTCCCAGGCGCCCCTGCAGGTGGCCGACGGCGTCCTCCACGTAGGCGTGCAGGGCCTCGAAGTCCCGCCGCAGGTCGGCGGCGTGGGCGACGAGATCCCGGTTGCCGTCCGTCCCCAGCACGGCGCGCTGGGCGGCCCGCAGCCGCCGCAGGCGGAGTGCGAGCACGCCGGCCAGCACGAGCGCCACGAGCGCGACGCCGGCGGCGGCGAGGGCGACGATGCCCGTGGTCCCGGTCAGGTCGTGCATCGGCGGGGAGGATAGGTCGGGCCCGCCGACCGGGTCCTCAGAAGGCCGGTCACGCCGGTGGCGGCCGACGCACCCGGCTCGATCCGCACGACGTTCTCAGCGCGTGAAGAGGACCTGGAAGGTCTGGGAGTTGTTGTCGGTCTTCTTCTCGCCCGGGACGGGCAGCACGGCGGCCGTCAGGGTGGCGACCGTGCCGATGCTCGGCTTGCGCGCGAGCGGGATGGCGGCCGTGGCCTCCTGTCCCGCCGTGGTCGTCGGCAGCGTCTTCGTCACGACCTGCCGCGGCCCGGCGCCGGTCAGGGTCAGCCGGATCCTGACCCGGGTCTCGTCGTTCTGCCCCTGGTTCTGGATCTTCACGCTGAACGTCGGCGAGGCGGCGGGCACCCGCGCCACCGCGCCCGGCGTGAGCGTCGTGGCGCCGGCCGAGACGGCGCTGAGCGCGTGGCCGTGGGTGCCGGGCGCGATCGCCCCGCCGCCCCCGCCCGAGGTGCTCGCGCCGAGCTGGGCGGCGGTGTAGGTGGGGTCGAGCCAGGCGCCGTCGCGCAGGAAGGTCGAACGCGCGACCTCGACCCCGGTCGTACCGCCGACGTTGATGCCCCCGCTCGTCAGCGCGGTCGTGACCAGCGGGATCACCCGCTGGCTCCAGATGACGTCCGAGGTGTCGAAGTTCCGCATCTCGCCCGCGATCCGGCGCACGGCCGCGCCCCCGTTCGTGCCGCCGAGGGCCGGCTGCAGGAGCCGGGCGATGTCGGCCACGCCGTTGCGCCGGAACTCGAGCACGAGCAGCGCGTCGCGCTGCGCCTCGACGAGGGAGCCGGGCACGTCGAGGCGCTCGGCCCGCTGTAGGTCGTCGTCGGCCTGGACCTTGAGGTTGTTGACCTGGTTCTGCAGGTCGATGCTCTTCGTCCGCCCGCTCCCCGCGCCCCTGAGCAGGGCGAACAGCGGCTTTGAGACGTTCTGGTCCGACCCCTGGACGATGGCCGAGATGTCACGCGCGTAGGAGCGCAGCGCGCGCTCGGCGGCCGAGTCCGAGCAGGACTTGATGCCGAGCACGACGATGATGAGGAACACGAGGGCGATGGCGCCGGCCACGAGCTGGCGGCGGCGCACCTCCTCCGTGCGGGGCGGGCCCGCGGAGCCTCCCCGCCGGGGCCGCGGGCCGCCTCCGCGGCCGGAGCCTCGTGGTCGCCGGGGGACGCGTCGGGTCTCTTCGGCGTCGTCGAAGAAGGACAGGGGCTCAGACTCCTAGGGGCAGGAAGATCGGGGGAAGTATGACCGGATCGGCGGCGGAGCGGGTCGTGCCGTGGGCAGGGAGACCCCCTGCGAACGTCGAAGTTCGCCGCCGGCCATGGATCTCCTCGCCCCGGCGCCCGCGCGTGTGCTCGACCGCTACGTCCTCGAGCGCCGGCTCGGCTCGGGCGGCTTCGGCACCGTGTGGCAGGCGCGCGACGAGCGGCTCGAGCGCGCGGTGGCGATCAAGATCGTCCCGCGCGAGCGCGTGGACGAGGGGCACTGGCGGGAGGCGCTGGCCACCGCCCGGCTCTCCCACCCGGCGATCGTCGCGCTCTATGAGGCGGGCACCGACGCCGGGGCGGCCTATCTCGTCTCCGAGCTCGTGCGCGGGGAGACGCTCGCCGCCCTGCTCGCCGAGCGCGCGCTGTCGGATCGGGACGTGGGGCTCATCGGGCTCGCCCTGGCCGACGGGCTGCTGCACGCGCACCGCCAGGGCGTGATCCACCGCGACGTCAAGCCCGCCAACGTCATCGTGCCCGAGTCCCTGCGGGCGGGGCAAGCCGCGGCGAAGCTCACGGACTTCGGCGTCGCCCACGTCGCCGGCGGCGAGGAGGCCACGCGCACGGGGGACGTCGTCGGCACCCTCGCCTACATGGCGCCCGAGCAGGCCGACGGGCGCCGGGTGACCCCGGCCGTCGATCTCTACGCGCTCGCCCTCGTGCTCTACGAGGGCCTGGCGGGAACGAACCCGGTCCGCGGGCGGACGCCCGCGGCGACGGCGCGGCGGGTGGGGGCGCGCCTGCCGCCGCTCGGCCGCCGCCGCCGCGAGCTCTCGCGCCCGCTGGCCGCGGCGATCGACCGCGCCCTCGACCCGCGCCCGGAGCGCCGCGGGACGGTGGGGGAGCTCCGCGACGCGCTCGGGGCGGCGCTCCCGAACCTCGAGGACGCGCTCGGCGGCTCCGCTGCGCCCGAGGAGACGCTCGCGTGGGACGACCCCCCGCCCCCGCGACGGGAGCCGTTCCTGCCGGACCGAGGCGAGGCGGCTGCGCCCCGGCCGCCCCGCGTCCGCGCACGCCCCGTCGCTCCGCCCGCGCGTGCCCTGGCCGCGCTCGGCGCCGGGGGGCTCACCGCGCTCGGGGCCGTCGCCGTCGCCTCGCCGCCCGCGACCCCCGCGGCGCTGGCGATCCTCGCCGGCGTGGCGTGCGGCCTGCTGCCGCGCCTGGGCTGGCTGCTCGGCGGGCTCACCGCGCTCGGCTGGCTGGCCACGGCCGGGGGCGCCCCCGGCGCGGCGCTGCTCCTCGCGCCGGCCCTGCTCGCGCCCCTGCTCCTGCTCCCCGCCGCACCGGGGCTCCTGGCCGCGCCCGCGCTCGCCCCGCTCCTCGGCCTCGCCGGGCTCGCCTCCGTCTTCCCGCTCCTCGCTGGACAGGCGCGGAGCGCCTATCGCCGGGCCGCGCTCGGCGCGCTCGGCGCCGTCGTGCTCGCCCTGGCCGAGCCGCTCCTCGGCCGGCGCCTGCTCGCCGGCCCACCGCCGTCCGCCCCCGCTCCGCACGCCTTCGCGGGCTCGGCGGCGCGGGCGTTCCACGACGTCCTCTCCCCGCTCCTCTCCGATTCGCTGCTCCTCCCGGCGCTGCCGTGGGCGCTGGCCGCGCTCGCCCTGCCCTGGCTCGTGCGTGGCCGCTCGCTCGGCGCGGACGCCGCGGGCGCGGTCGTGTGGTCGCTGGCGCTGAGCGCCGGGACGATCGCCGCGGCCCCGGCGGCGGGCGCCGAAGCGGCCCTCGGCGCTGCCCTCGCCGGGATCGGCGCGCTCGCCCTCACCGCCTTCCGGGCCCCTCCCTCCCTCCCCGCTCGCGCGCCCGGAGCCTCCTAGCATGGCCCCCGGGACCCCGGGAGGGAACCACGGGCCATGAGCGTGCTGAAGAACCTCGAGCAGAAGATCGCCGGCCTCGTCGAGGGCACGTTCTCCCGTGCCTTCCGCTCGGAGGTCCGCCCGGTCGAGATCGCCCGCCGGCTCGCACGGGAGATGGACGAGCACCGCTCCCCCTCGCTCTCTCGCACCTACGTGCCCAACGAGTACACGGTCTACCTCTCGTCCGAGGACCGCGAGCGCTTCGCCGACTTCGAGTCCGAGGTGCGCGCGGAGCTCGCCGGCCACCTGCTCGAACACGCGCGCAGCGAGCGCTACGCGCTCATCTCCCGCCCGGTGATCTCCTTCCGGACGGACTACCGCCTGCGCCTCGGCGAGTTCGGGATCCAGCCGCGCCACGTGGAGGTCGGCGCGGCCCGCGACGAGGACGCCGCCCAGGGCGACGCCGGGCACACGATGGTCTACTCCGCCGCCGAGCGCCTGGCCGAGCCGCTCGAGGAGCGCGCGCGGACGCGGGACAGCCGGGCGATGCTGGAGCTCGAGGGGCGCACGGAGACGATCGGCGCGGCCGGCGCCGTGCTCGGGCGCTCGCGCGACTGCGAGGTCGTGCTCGCCGACGCCAACGTCTCGCGCCGCCACGCCGAGATCCGCCCGCGCGGCGGCTCCTGGGTGCTCACCGACCTCGGCTCGACCAACGGGGTGACCGTCAACGGGGTCGCCGTCGACCGCCCGCGCGTGCTCTCCCCCGGAGACGTGATCGAGCTCGGCACGACCTCCGTGACCTTCCGGGCGGCGTAGCTGGATGCTCGAGCCTGTCTCCGTCGCGCTCAAGTTCGGCTTCCTCGCCGTTCTCTACCTGTTCCTCCTGTGGGTCGCGCGCTCCGCGCTCAAGGACCTGCGGGAGTCCGCGCGCGGCCCCGCCGGGGATTGGGGAGAGGCCGATCCCGGCGGCGACGCGACGGGCTTCCACGCCGCCTCAGAGCTCGGGGTCGCGCCCGCCGAGCACGATCGCGACCCGCGGCTCGTCGTCGAGGAGGCCTCCGGCTACGAGCGCGGGATGAGCTACGACGTCTCCGGCGGCGCCACGCTCGGCCGCGGCGACGTCGAGATACCGCTCGAGGACCCGTTCGCCTCCTCCCGCCACGCCCGGATCGTCGCCGAGGGGGCGGTGCTCGTGCTCGAGGACCTCGGCTCGACCAACGGCACCTACCTGAACGGCGAGCCCCTGAGAGGACCCCAGCCGCTGCATGCGGGCGATCGCATCCGGATCGGCGACTCCGAGTTCGTCTTCGCGCTGTGAGCCTCCGGATCGCCGAGCACGCCGAGCGCACCGACCCGGGCCGGGCCCGCCGGGGCAACGAGGACTCCTTCTGGATCGGCCCGCCCGCCTTCGTCGTGGCCGACGGGATGGGCGGCGCCCAGGCGGGCGAGGTCGCCTCGCGGATCGCGGTCGAGACCTTCTCGGCCGAGATCGGCGCCGACGGCCCGCCCGAGCACCGCCTGGCCGGTGCCGTGCGCACCGCCAACGCGCGCATCGCCGAGACCGCCCGGACCCACCGCGAGCGGGCGGGGATGGGCACGACGCTGATCGCCGCGCTCGTGGGGCCGCAGGACGTCGCCCTGGCCCACGTGGGGGACTCGCGGATCTACCGCCTGCGCGACGAGGCGCTGACGATGCTGACGCGCGACCACACCCTCGTGCAGGCGCTGATCGACCAGGGCCGGCTCTCCGAGGAGGAGGCGGCCGTCCACCCGCAGCGCTCGGTCATCACCCGCGCGCTCGGCGCCGAGCACGAAGTCGAGGTCGACACGCGCACCCTCCCGGCGCGCGACGGGGACGTCTTCCTGTTGTGCTCCGACGGACTGACCTCGATGGTCGACGAGGACACGATCGCACGCATCCTCGTGGGCGCCGGCTCGCTCGCGGAGGCGAGCGCCGCGCTCGTCGACGCCGCGAACGCGGCCGGGGGGCGGGACAACATCACCGTCGTGCTCTTCCGCCTCGAGGAGGACGGGGAGGACGGGGAGGGCGCCGCGGCCGGCCCGCCGACGGAGGCCGCGGAGGCGGGCCCTCCCCCCGCCGATCACACGCAGGTCTTCTCGGCGGCGCCGGCCGCCCCGCCCCGCTCCGACGTCGCCGCTCGCCCCGGCGCTCGCCGCCGGCGCTCGCGCCGCGTCACCGTCCTGCGCCGCGGCGCGATCACCGTCCTCATCGTCGCGCCCGTCCTCGTCGGGCTCTGGGTGGCCACTCGGCTCGTCTACTTCGTGGGGACCGACTCCCACGGCCTCGTCGCGGTCTACCGCGGCGTCCCCTACGACCTGCCCGCCGGGATCCGCCTCTACGAGCGCTTCTACGTCTCCGGGGTGCCGGCGAGCATCGTCCCCCCCGGCCGCCGGCGCACGCTGCTCGACCACTCGCTGCGCTCCGAGCGGGACGCCTCGGATCTGGTCGACCAGCTCGAGCTCGGCCGGGTGGCCCGGTGAGCGCGCGCAACCGCGAGCTGCTGGCGCTCGTGCCCGCCTCGCTGCTCGTCACCGCGGGCTTCGCGGCGATCCTCATCCAGAACGCCGGGAAGGGCGGGGTCGTCGACAACCGGACGATCTCCACCGGCTCCCTGACCTACGGCCTGCTGTTCCTCGGGCTGTGCCTGGCCACCCACGTCGTCCTGCGCATGACGCTGCCCTACGCCGACCCCTACCTGTTCCCGCTCGTCGCCGTGCTCGCCTGCTTCGGGCTCGTCATGATCTACCGCCTGAGCGAGATCGACGCGCGCCGCCAGGCGCAGTGGTTCGTGCTCGGGCTCGTCCTCTTCACGGTGACGATCGTCGTCTTCCGCGACTACCGCAAGCTCGAGGGCTACCGCTACGTGATCGCCGCGGCTGGGATCCTCCTGCTCCTGCTCCCGCGCGTGCCGGGGATCGGCGCGCAGACCAACGGCGCCTACCTCGGCGTGCGGATCCCGGGGCTCTTCGTCTTCCAGCCCGCGGAGCTCGCGAAGATCGCCATCGTCGTCTTCCTCGCCTCCTACCTGCGAGACACACGCCAGCTTCTCGTCCAGGGGGCGCGGCGCTTCCTCGGGGTGACGCTGCCGCCGCTCAAGCACTTCGGCCCGCTGCTCGTGGTCTGGGGCTCGGCGATGCTGATGCTCGTCGTCATCCGCGACCTCGGCTCCTCGCTCATGTTCTTCGGCGGCTTTCTCGCCATCGTCTACGTGGCCACGGGGAGGCTCTCCTTCGTCGTCATCGGCCTCGCCCTCTTCGCCCTCGGCGCGTGGTTCCTCGCCACGCACGTCGGCCACGTCCACGATCGCGTAGAGGCGTGGCTCCATCCCTTCCAGGGCAATCTCTACGACAAGGTCGGCGGCTCCTACCAGCTCGCCCAGGGCCAGTTCGCGATGGCCGACGGCGGGCTCTTCGGGCAGGGCTTCGGGCAGGCGGTGCTGACGACGCCGACGGGCCAGGTCATCGTGCCCGCGGCGAAGACCGACCTCATCTACACGATCATCGCCAACGAGCTCGGGCTCTTCGGGGCCACGGCGGTCATCGTCACCTACCTGCTCGCCGTCCAGCGCGGCTTCAAGATCGCCATGCTCGCGCGCGACTCGTTCTCAAAGCTCCTGGCCACCGGGCTGACCGCTGTCTTCGCGCTGCAGGTCTTCGTCATCGTCGGCGGGGTCACGCGCGTCATCCCGCTCACCGGGGTGACGTTGCCCTTCGTCTCCTACGGCGGCTCGTCGATCCTCGCCAACTTCATCCTGCTGGCGCTGCTCCTGCTCGTCTCCGACCGCGCCCGGAGGCCGGCGTGAACGACTCGATCATGAAGCTCTTCGGCGTCGTCTTCGTCCTCTTCGGGCTGCTCGTCGCCTTCACCTCGCGCTGGACGGTCTTCGAGGCCAAGGCGCTCCGCGACCAGCCGCGGAATGCGCGGCCGATCCTCGAGGAGCTGCGGATCAAGCGGGGGCGGATCCTCGCCGCGAACGGCGCCGTGCTCGCGCGCCCGGTGCCCGGCCCGGGCGGCACCTTCGGGCGCGCCTACCCGTTCGGCGGGGTGTTCGCCCACGCGGTCGGGTACTCCAACGCCGCGCTCGGGCAGCGCGCGGGGCTCGAGAAGTCCGAGAACGACACGCTCACCGGCCAGGACGACGCGGTCTCCTCCTTCCTCGACGAGCTCCGCGGCCACCAGCGCCGGGGTAACACCGTCGTGACGACGCTCCGGCCCGCGGCGCAGAAGGCCGCGCTGGCCGGTCTCGCGGGTCGGAACGGCGCGGTCGTCGCGCTCGACCCCCGCACCGGCGCCGTGCAGGCGCTCGCCGCCAACCCGAGCTTCGATCCCTCCCATCCCGCCCGCGGCGGCTCGCAGTTCGATCGCGCCACGCAGTCGGGCTATCCGCCGGGCTCGACGTTCAAGACGGTGACGGCCGTCGCCGCGATCGACTCCGGTCGCTTCACGCCGGCCTCGACGCTCAGCGGGCGCTCCCCGCAGATCATCTCCGGCACCCCCCTCTCCAACGACGCCGGCGAGCAGTTCGGCACGATCGACCTGACGACCGCGTTGACGAACTCGGTCAACACGGTGTGGGCGCAGGTCGCCGTCGCCCTCGGCCGCAGGACGATGACGAGCTACATGAAGCGCTTCGGCTTCTACCGCAGGCCGCCGCTCGACCTGCCGGCCGGCGAGCGCGCGGCCAGCCACGTGGTCGACTTCAAGGGCCGGGTGCGGGAGCCCACGAGCGACCAGGTCGATCTCGGCCGGGTGGGGATCGGGCAGGGGGGCCTCGAGGTCACGCCGCTGCAGATGGCGATGGTGGCGAGCGCGATCGCCAACCGCGGGCGGCTGATGACGCCCCACCTCGTGGCCCGCACGGTCGACCCCGACGGACGCACGCGCTCGACGGTCAAGCCGCGCCTCTACTCCCGCGTCATGAAGCCCTCGACCGCCGCCCAGGTGGGCACGATGATGCAGTCGGTCGTCCGCGGGGGCACGGGCACGCAGGCCGCGCTCTCCGGTATCGACGTGGCCGGCAAGACGGGCACGGCCGAGGTCGGCTGCAACCGGCAGAAGGGCGTGCAGACGTGGTTCATCGCCTTCGCGCCCGCCAAGGCGCCGCGCGTGGCGGTGGCGGTCGCCGTCGAGTGCTCGGGCGGCTTCGGCGGCACGGTGGCGGCGCCGATCGCCAAGACGGTCATGGAGACCATCCTGCGTGGCTGACGCGGCGGAGGGCACGATCGTCGACGGGCGTTACCGGGTGCTCACCCGGCTCGGCTCGGGCGGGATGGCCGACGTCTTCTGCGCCGAGGACCAGCAGCTCGGCCGCCGCGTCGCGCTGAAGCTCCTGCACGGCCGCTTCGCCGCCGACGAGGAGTTCGTCGAGCGCTTCCGCCGCGAGGCGCAGAGCGCGGCGGGCCTCCAGCATCCGAACGTCGTCGGGATCTACGACCGGGGGCAGTGGGACGGCACCTGGTACATCGCCATGGAGTACCTGCCGGGCCGGAGCCTCAAGGATGTCATCCGCTCCGAGGCGCCCTTCGCGCCGCTGCGCGCGGTCGAGATCGCCATCCAGATCGTCAAGGCGGCGCGCTTCGCCCACCGGCGCGGGGTCATCCACCGCGACCTGAAGCCTCACAACGTGATCCTCGACGAGGAGGATCGCATCAAGGTCACGGACTTCGGGATCGCCCGCGCCGGCGCCTCGGACATGACCGAGACGGGCTCGATCCTCGGCACGGCGCAGTACCTCTCCCCCGAGCAGGCGCAGGGCCACGCGGTCTCCGCGCGCTCGGACCTCTACTCGATCGGCGTCGTCCTCTACGAGATGCTCACGGGCCGCCTGCCCTTCGAGGCCGACACCGCGGTCTCGATCGCGCTGAAGCACGTGACCGAGGCCGCGCCCTCGCCCCGCGCGCTCAACCCCGCCGTGCCGACGGAGCTCGACGCGATCGTGCTGTGGGCGATGGCCAAGGCGCCCGAGCACCGCCCGGAGAGCGCCGACGCGCTGCTCGAGGCGCTCGAGCGGCTGCGCGAGCAGCTCGTGAGCGGCGCGCCCGCCGGCCCTCCGACCGCGAGCTTCGTCCCGGTCCCGCCGCCGCCCGAGGCGGCGACCGTCCTCGCGCCGGGCCCGGAGCCCGTCGTGCCCGTCGCCTACCCCGAGGATCCCTACCCGCCGCCCGAGGAGGAGCGGCGGAGCCGCTGGCCGTGGCTCGTCGCCGCGCTCGTGCTCCTGCTCATCGCCGGCGGCGTGGCCGCCTACCTGCTCACGCGCCCGGCGAAGGTGCTCGTGCCGGACGTCGTCAACGCGACCCTGAGCGTCGGCCAGGCACGCCTGCAGAACGAGGGCTTTCAGGTCACGGTGATCCGGCGCACCGACTCCCGACCCCGGGAGCGCGTGATCGCGGAGGTCCCGCTGCCCGGGACGAAGCTGGCCAAGGGGGAGATCGTCACCCTCACGGTCTCCGACGGGCCGGGCCAGGGCGTCGTGCCCCGCGTGGCCGGCCTGACCCAGGCGGCCGCGGAGCGCGCGCTCAGGCGCGCGGGCTTCAAGACCTCCGTCCAGAAGGCGCCGTCGGACAGCGTGCCCGCGGGCACGGTGGTGGGCACGCAGCCCGGGGAGGGCTCGCAGCTGACGAAGCAGAACCCGGTCACGCTCACGGTCTCCACCGGGCCGGAGCTCTTCCCGGTGCCCGACGTGGTCGGCAACTCCGCCGGAGACGCCCGCGCGGCACTGCGCAACGCCGGCTTTCAGACCACGGAGTCCCGGCAGGACAGCACGAAGGCGCCCGGCACGGTCATCTCGCAGACCCCGGCGGGGGGCGCGCAGACCAAGCGGGGCACGGTGATCTCGTTGGTGCTGGCCCGGGCGGGCCAGCAGACCATCCCCGACGTCACCGGCGAGCCGTCGGCCCGTGCGGTCAACGAGCTGAGCAAGGCGGGGTTCAAGACGGCGATCAAGCGGCAGGACAGCCCGAACCGGAAGGACGACGGGAAGGTCCTCTCCCAGAGTCCGACGGGCAAGGCCAAGCAGGGCGCGACCGTGACGCTCACCGTCGGGCGCTTCACCGGCCCGACCCCGACCACGCCGACGACCCCGACCACGCCGACGACCCCGACCACGCCGACGACCCCGACCACGCCGACGACCCCGACCACGCCGACGACCCCCGGCGGGGGCGGGTGAGCGCGCGCCGGGTCGCCGTCCTCGCGGGCGGGCGCTCCTCCGAGCACGAGGTCTCGCTCGCCTCCGCCGCCGCGGTCCGGGCGGGTCTGGCCGACGCGGGCCACGAGGTGCTCGACGTGCGGATCGAGCGGGACGGCCGCTGGCGCGCGGGGGAGGAGCCGGTCGTGCTCGAGCCGGGGGCGGGCTTTCCCGGCGCCGAGGTCGTCTTTCCCGTCCTGCACGGCCCGTGGGGAGAGGACGGCACCGTGCAGGGCCTGCTCGAGCTCCTCGGCGTCCCCTACGTGGGCGCGGGCGTGCTCGCCTCCGCCCTGTGCATGGACAAGGTCGCGTTCAAGGACGCTCTCGCGCACGCGGCCGCGCCCCAGGTCGCCTACGAGGGCGTGCGGCGCGCCGAGCTCGCCGGCGGGCGCGAGGCGGTGCTCGCGCGCGTCGCCGGTCTCGGCTTCCCGCTCTTCGTCAAGCCGGCGCGCCTCGGCTCCTCGGTCGGCATCGTGCGCGTCGCGACGGCCGAGGAGCTGCCGGCCGCGCTCGAGGCCGCCTTCGCCCACGACCCGGTGGTCATCGCCGAGGCGCTCGGCACGGGCCGCGAGGTCGAGTGCTCGGTCATCGGCAACGAGGATCCCCTGGCCTCCGAGCCCGGCGAGGTCATGCTCGCCGCGGGGGAAGGGGGCTGGTACGACTACGAGGCCAAGTACACGCCGGGAGGGATGGAGCTCGTCGTGCCGGCGCGCATCTCCGCCACGGCTCGCGCCCGCGTGCGCGCGCTGACGGAGTGGACCTTCGCCCAGGTGGGCTGCGCGGGCCTCGCGCGCGTCGACTTCTTCGTCGACGGCGAGACCGTGCTCGTGAACGAGTTGAACACGATGCCGGGCCAGACCGCGACCTCGGCCTTCGCCAAGCTCTTCGCCGCCACGGGGGTCCCCTACCCTGAGCTGCTCGACCGTCTCGTCTCGCTCGCGCTCGAGCGCCACGCGGCCGCGGCGGCCTACACGCACTGAGACCCCCCAAGGGAGGGACTGTCCCTCCGGCCCTCGGGGGGCTACCTATAGAGCTGCGCCTCGGAGATCTTCGCCTGGTCCTGCCCGCGCGGGAGCTGAGTGATCCACAGCAGCCAGTAGCGGTGCTTCTCCGGTTCGGGGCGCACGGGGATGTCCGTCCGCCGCTCGACGGTCACCGTGTTGCTGATCCGCCGCCAGCCGGAGAGCCGCTGCGGCGGCCCCGAGTCGGCGACGTAGACGCGCGCCCGGAAACCGGGGGAGGCCGAGCGTACGCGCATGAACCTGACCTTCGTGCCGGGGCTCGCGTCCAGGTAGAGCCCGACGCCCGGCTTGCCGAGGTTCCCGCTCTGGTAGCTCTCCGTCGTCCACTCCGTGGTCGGGTCGTTGTCGACGGCGAACTGCGTCTGATCCGGATGCTCGCCCGGCGCCCCCATGCCGAACGGGTCGAAGTCGTGCGCGGCGTTGCCGGCGAGGACGACCTGATGCTCCCCGCGCGCGGGAGGCTTGGCCGCCGCGCCGCCCGTCCCCCGGTGGGCGCTCTGGGAGAGCAGCACGATCGCCGCGGCGATCCCGGCGAGGGCGAGCACGAGCAGGGAGATGGCGAGGTTCGGACGGCGCAGGCGGAGGGGCAGGCGCCGCTTGGCGCGATCCGGGAGGGTGCGCAGGACCGTCGTGGCCTCGCCCGTGGTCTCGCCCGCCCGCGCGGTCTCGAGCGCCAGCGCCTCCTCGAGGTCGCCGATCATCCGCTCGGCGCTCCCGTAGCGGCGATCGAGGTCCTTGGCCGTCGCTCGGTCGACGACGGCGGCCAACGCGGAGGAGACCTCCGGGCGGCGGAGCTGCGGGTCGGGCAGCGGGTCGCGCACGTGCTTCATCGCCACCGCCACCTGGTTCTCGCCGCGGTAGGGGACCTCGCCGACGAGCATCTCCCACATGACGATCCCGAGCGAGTAGAGGTCGGACTGCCCGGTCACCGGGTGCCCGAGCGCCTGCTCGGGGGAGACGTAGTCGGTCGTGCCGAGGACGCGGCCGTCCGCGGTCAGTCCCTCCTCGTCGAGCGTGCGGGCGATGCCGAAGTCCGTGACCTTGGCCGAGCCCTCGGGGTCGATGAGGACGTTCTGGGGCTTCACGTCCCGGTGGACGATCTGGTGGGCGTGCGCGCAGGAGAGCGCGCGCGCGACCTCGATCGCGTAGGCCACGGCCTCGCCCACGGGCAGGCCGCCGGTGCGCCGGATCCGCGCCTTGAGAGTCTCTCCCTCGACGAACTCGAGCACGATGTAGGGGCGCCCGCCATCCTCCCCGTAGTCGATGACGGTGACGATGTGCGGGTGGGAGAGCTGGGCGACGGCGCGCGCCTCGCGCCGGAAGCGCTCGAGCTGCTCGGAGTCCCGGGCCACCTCGCGGTCCATGAGCTTTATCGCCACCGGCCGCGCGAGGCGCTCGTCGAAGGCGCGGTAGACCGTCGACATGCCGCCCGTCCCGACCCGGGCGTCCAGTCGGTAGCGGCCGGAGAGGGAGGTCCCAAGCAGCGCGCTCACGGCTCTATGTTCGGGCGCGTGCCCGCCCTCGTCCTCGAGTTCGTCACCGAACCCGCGTGCCCCTGCTCGTGAGGGCTTGAGCCGGTGTTCGCCGGCTGGAGCGGGAGTTCGGCGACCGGGTGCGGGTCAAGGTCGTGATGGCCGGGCTTGCCCGCTCGGCCCCGGAACCGGAGGCCGGCGCGCGGGAGGGGCTCGACGTCGCCGATGCTACCGGGATGCCGGTCGACGCCCGCGGGTTCTGGGAGAGCCCCATCGCCTCCTCATACCCCGCCTGCCCGGCCGCGGTTGCGGCGCGGGAGCCGGGACTCGCCGCGCCCCTCCTGCGCCGTCTGCGCGTGGGTCTGCGCGCGCGGCGGGAGCGGCTCGACACGCCCGAGGCGGGCGCGCCCGGAGCGCTGCGGGACGGGCGTGCTGTGGAGCGCCGCGTAGGCGGGCTCGTTAGGCTGCGCCCGTCGTGCCCCGCCGGCTCCTCGTCCTGGCGCTGATCGCGCTCCTCATCGCCCCCGCGGCCGCCCGGGCGGCCGACCCGTTCGGCGCGAATCCCACGGACGTCCAGCCGCCCCCGCCGCCCGTCCAGACGGTCACCACGACCTCCTCGGCCCAGGGCGGCACGACCGGCGGCCTCTCGGGCGGCGCGAAGACGGCGCTCCTGCTCGGCGCGCTCGTCCTGTTCGGCGGCATCGCCTTCGTCATCGTCCGCGACGCGCGCCGCTCCGCGCCGGGGCGACGCGGGGGAGCGGCCACCGCCGCCGGGGGTCCGGGCGGGGGGCCAAGGCCCGCGCCCACCCCGCCGCCGCCCGGCGCCCGGGGCCGCCCGACCGGCAAGGGCTCGGCGGCGCGCAGGCGGCGCAAGCGGTAGGGCTCAGGCGACGGCGGCGAACAGCGCGCGGCGGCGTCGAGGCTCTGGCGCAGGGTGCGCTTGAGCTGACCGTGGATCTGGCAGACGCGGCTCTCGGAGACCCCGAGGACCTCGCCGGCCTCGCGCAGCGAGAGGTCGCCTCGGAGTTCGCGATCGCGTCCATACACGCGCGCAGGTCCCGGAGCCCGACGCCCAGCGCGCCGGCGAGCTCGGCCTCGCTGGGCCGCCGGTCGTCGAGGGCGAAGAAGGCGTTCCGGGCGCGGGCGATGTCCCGCTCCCAGCGGCGCAGCGAGCGCGGGACCCAGTCCTGGCGGCGCAGCTCGTCGAGCACGGCCCCGTGGATCCGGGTCCAGGCGAACTGTTCGATCGTCGCGCCCTTGGCCGGGTCGTAGCGGTCGAGCGAGTGGATGAGGGCGCCACCGCCGACCACGCGCGCGCTCGTCTCCGCCGATGTCGCCTTCGCCGAGGTCACCGGCCTCGTCTGGGTCGCGCCCGACGCCTCTCCCGCGCCGGCGCCGAGGAGCCACCGCCCCCGAGCGAAGCGCGCCCGGCCTCGTCAGGCCCGCCCCACGACCCCCGCCTCGTCCGTCACGCGACCGATCACCCGCGCGCCGGGATGAAAGCCCGCGAGCAGCGCCGCCGCCGGCTCACCGGCGTCCGGCTCCACGATCGCCACGAAGCCGCAGCCCATGTTGAAGACGCGATGCATCTCCTCCTCGCTCACCCCGCCGAGGCGCGCGACGAGCCCGAAGACCGGCGGCGCGGGCAGCGGATCCTCGATCGCGTAGCCGATCCCCGCCCCCAGCCGCAGGAGGTTCGAGAGCCCGCCGCCCGTGATGTGCGCGAGCCCGTGCACCGCTGGGCCCGACCGGAGCAGCGCGAGCGCCGCGCGCACGTAGATCACCGTGGGCTCGAGCAGTACGTCGGCCACCGAGGCCCCGCCGAGCTCCTCCGGCCGCTCCTCGAGCCCGAGCGCGCCCAGCCCGAGCAGCGCGTGGCGAGCGAGGGTCAGCCCGTTGGAGTGCACGCCGGAGGACGGGACCCCCACGAGCACGTCGCCGGGCGCGATGGCCGCGCCGTCGAGCACCGCGTCGAGCGCCACCGTGCCGTAGGCGGCGGCCGTCAGGTCGTAGCCGCGCACGAGCTCGGGGATCTGCGCGAGCTCGCCGCCCGGGATCTCGATCCCCGCCGCCTCGGCTCCCGCCTTGAGGCCGACGGCGATGGCCCGCAGCACCGCGGGGTCGGGCTCCTCGACCGCGATGTAGTCGACGAGCGCGACGGGCTCGGCGCCGACGCACACGAGGTCGTTGACGTTCATCGCCACGCAGTCGATCCCCACGGTCTCCCACCGCCCGGTGGCCTCGGCGATCTTCAGCTTCGTCCCCACGCCGTCGCAGCACACGGCGAGCCCGAGGGAGTCGGTCAGGCGCAGCACGCTCGCGTAGTGGCCCGACGAGAGGACCGAGCGGGAGGGCCGGCCCGGGTCGATCGTGCGGAGGACCTCGACCAGGGCGCGGACGCCCGCGTCGGCCTCGTCGAGGTCGACCCCGGTGGCGGAGTAGGCGTCGCTCATGCGCGCGCCCGATCCTGCCCGAGGCGGCGGACGACGAGCCCGGCGAGCGCGAGCCGATAGAGCGCGTAGGGAGCGAGCGAGCGGTCGCGCTCGACCTGGCGGATGAGCCACGTCGAGCCGAGGGTGGAGGCGAAGGAGGCACCGGCCCCGAGCGCGAAGGGCCCGCGCAGCTCGGGCGGGAGGCCGCGACCGCGCAGGCGCGTGCCCTTGAGCAGGGAGGCGCCGGCGATGATCGGGAGCGCGACGTGGCGGGAGAGGGCGTTGGCGTCCTCCCGCGTGAAGCCGAGTCGCCGGGCGGCGGTCAGCGTCGCGCCGTTCCGCGAGACGCCGGGCACGAGGGCGCACGCCTGCGCCAAGCCGAGGGCGAGCGCGTCGGCGAGCCCCGCGTCCTCCCGGCGGCGGGCCTGGGGGGCGCCGTCGGCCCACAGCATCGCCAGCGCGCCGAGCGCCAGCCCGACGGCGATGCTCGGGGGCGTGCCCAGGCGCTCCTCGATCGGGCGCTCGAGCGTGTAGCCGGCGAGCGCGGGAGGGACGAACGAGCCAAGCAGAAGGACGGCGCGACGCAGGTCGAATCCCCGCGCGGCCTCCTCCACCTCGCCGCGCAGGGCGAGGAGCAGCGCCGCCGCCGTCCCGGCGTGCAGCGCGACCTCGAAGGCCTTGCGCAGCTCGGGGTCGAGCTCCGCGTAGGGGCGGCGCAGCAGCCAGGGGACGAGCGTGACGTGGCCCGAGGAGGAGATCGGCAGGAGCTCGGCCGGGCCGTGCAGCAGCCCGAGCAGCAGCGCGTCGCCGCTACGGAGCATCCGGCGCGGCGGCGGCCGTGCCGCGGCCCCGCCACCAGCGCGCGCCGTAGTACACGACGGCGACCACGATCGCCGCGAGCACGGCGTAGTCGAGGTAGTGCAGGTAGCCCTTCCAGTCCCGCCACGAGCCGCCGGCCTGCTGGCCGATAAAGCCGAGGAGCAGGACCCAGGGCACGCAGCCCGCGAAGGTGAGGATCGAGAAGCGCCAGAAGGGCATCCGCGCCACGCCCGCGGGCAGCGAGATGAACGTCCGCACCACCGGGAGCATCCGCGAGAAGAAGACCGCCCAGCCGCCCCAGCGCTCGAACCAGGCGTCGGCGCGGCGGAGCTGCCTCGGGGTGATGTGGAGCTTCGCTCCGTGCTGCTCGAGCAGCTCGACCCGCCCGAAGTAGCCGACGCCGTAGGCGATCCACGATCCGACGAGGTTGGCCACCGAGCCGACGAGGACGATCGTGAAGAGGCTCCACTTCCCGTTGGAGACGTTGAAGCCGGCGAAGAGCATCGTCGCCTCCGAGGGGATCGGGATGCACGCGCTCTCGAGCGTCATCAGCACGAACACCCCGGCGAGGCCGATGCTGTCGATCGTGTTGACGGCGAAGGTGGCGAGCGACTCCGTGACGGAGCCGAGGATGAGGGGAACGCGCACGGCCCGGGAGAGTACCTCCGGGCTAGTGTCCGCCGCCTGAATGACCGTCCCGCTCTTCGACACGGAGACCCCGCTCGTGCCGCTGCGCGAGCGCCTGGAGGAGACCGCGCTGGCCACGCTGCGCTCGGGGCGCTTCATCCTCGGCCCCGAGGTCGCGGCCTTCGAGGCGGAGCTCGCGGCGGCGGTCGGGTGCGGTTACGCCGTGGGTGTGGGGAACGGCACCGACGCGCTCACGCTCGCGCTGCGGGCGATGGGGGTCGGCCCGGAGGACGAGGTCGTCGTCCCCTCCTTCACCTTCTACGCGAGCGTCGAGGCGATCCCGCCTGCGGGCGGCGTGCCGGTCTTCTGCGACGTCGACCCGGCGACCTTCAACGTCACCCCGGAGACGGTCCGGGCGGCGCTCACGCCGCGCACGAAGGCCGTCATCGCCGTCGACCTGTTCGGCAACCCGGCGCCGATCCCGGAGATCGCCGCGCTCGGGGTGCCGGTCCTCGAGGACGCCGCCCAGGCCGCCGGCGGGAGCCTCGGCGGGGTGCCGGCGGGCGCGCTGGGGACGGCGGCGACGTTCTCCTTCTTCCCCTCGAAGAACCTCGGCGGGTTCGGTGACGGCGGGGCGGTGACGACGGACGAGGAAGGGATCGCCGAGGCCGTGCGGGTCCTCCGCTTCCACGGCTCGCGGGACAAGCGCATCTTCGAGCAGATCGGCGTCAACTCGCGGCTCGACGCGCTGCAGGCCGCGCTCCTGCGCGTGCTCCTGCCCTTGCTCCCGGCGTGGGCCGAGGGCCGCCGCGCCGCCGCGCGCCACTACGCCGAGGCGGGGCTCGGGGAGCTCGTCGCGCTGCCCGAGGCCGCGCCCGACGCGGCGCCCGCCTGGCACCTCTACGTGATCCGCCACCCCGAGGCGGACCGGATCGCCGCCGCGCTTGGGGAGGCAGGGATCGGGGCGGCGCCGTACTACCGGCGGCCGGTCCACCTCCAGCCCGCGATGGCCGCCTATCCGCCGCGGGTGGCGCTGCCGGGGACGGAGGCCGCCGCCGCCGAGCATCTGGCGCTCCCCATGAGCCCGGTGCTGAGCGCCGCGCAGGCGCGTGAGGTCACCGAGGCCGTGCGCGCGGCGCTCGCGGCGTGAGGATCTGGGCCGACCTCACGAACTCGCCGCACGTGCTCGTGCTCGCGCCGATTATCCGCGCGCTGGGGGCGGAGGGCCACTCGGTCGAGATCACGGCGCGGGACTTCGCCCAGACGCTCGAGCTCGCCGAGCGTCACGGCCTCGCCCACACGGCGATCGGCACCCACCGCGGCGAGCGGCTCGGCGCCAAGGCCCTCGGGCTCGCCGACCGCTCGCTCGCGCTCGCGCGCTGGGCCCGGCGGCGCCCGCGCTTCGAGCTCGCCCTCGGCCACGGCTCGAACGACGTCACCGTGGCCGCGCGGCTGCTCCGCATCCCCTGCTCGACGATGTTCGACTACGAGTGGGCCACGGTCCAGCACACGATCAACTGCCGCCTGGCGCAGGGCGTCGTCGTGCCCGACGCGATCCCCCCCGAGCGCCTCGCGCGCTACGGCGCGCTCGGGAAGCTCCACCCCTACCCGGGGCTCAAGGAGGAGTACTACCTGAGCGCCTTCGAACCCGACCCGGCCGCGCCCGCAGAGCTCGGGCTCGATCCCGGCGAGCCGTTCGCGCTCGTGCGCACCCCGCCCGCGGTCTCGCTCTACCACCGCTTCGAGAACCCGCTGTTCGCCGCCGTGCTGGAACGGCTCCGGGAGTCCCACCGCGTCGTCGTGCTGCCCCGCACGCCGGAGCAGCGGGCCGAGCTCGCCGCTCAGGGCGGGTTCGTCGTGCCCGAGCACGCCGTGGACGCACCCTCGCTCGTCGGCCTGGCCGAGCTCGTCGTCTCCGCGGGCGGGACGATGAACCGCGAGGCCGTCGCCCTGGGCACGCCGGTGTGGACGGTGTTCGAGGGCCGGCTCGGCGCGGTCGACGAGGCGCTCATCGCCGACGGGCGGCTGCGGCGGCTGACGCGTCCGGAGGACCTCGCGGCGCCGTCGGGTGAGAGCCCGCGCCCGGAGCGCATCCGCCGCGATCCGGCGGAGCTGGCGCGGCTCCTCCTCGCCCCCGCGGTGCGGTAGCGTGGCCTCCGTGGCCTCGTCTCCCTACCGCTCCGCCGCCGAGGTCGGCCGCGCCCTGCGCGCCGGCGAGCTCACCGCGCGCTCGGTCACCGAGAACGCTCTGGCGCGCATCGACGCGCTCGAGCCACGCCTGAACGCCTTTCGGGTCGTACTGCACGAGGAGGCGCTCGCCGCCGCCGCCGCCGCTCAGGAGCGCCTCGACGCGGGGGAGGAGGCGCCGCTCCTCGGGATACCGGTCGCGGTCAAGGACAACGTCGACCTCGCGGGCCAGACGACCCAGTTCGGCACGGGCGCGCGCCGGGAGCCTGCGCGCGCGGACGCCGAGCTCGTTGCGCGCCTGCGCCGCGCGGGGGCGGTCATCGTCGGCAAGACCCACCTGCCCGAGCTGGCGATCTTTCCCTTCACCGACTCGAAGACGCACGGCATCACCCGCAACCCGTGGGACCCCGACCGCACGACCGGCGGCTCGAGCGGCGGCGCGGGCGCCGCCGTCGCCGCCGGGATGGTGCCGCTCGCCCACGCCACCGACGGCGGCGGCTCGATCCGCCTCCCCGCCGCCTTCTGCGGCCTGTTCGGCCTCAAGCCCACGCGCGATCTCGTCTCCCTGGGACCCGACCTCGAGCACTGGCACGGACTGTCGGTCGCCAACTGCGTCAGCCGCACCGTGCTCGACGGCGCGCTCTTCCTCGACGTCGTGGCCGACGACCCGCATCCGTCCTACGCCGCCGCGGCGGGCCGCGAGCCCGGGCGGCTGCGCGTCGTCTGGACGGTCAAGCCGCCCGTCCCCGGCCCGGTCGCCAAGGACGCGAAGGCGGCGGTGCGGGAGACGGCGGAGCTCCTCGCCACCCTCGGCCACGCGGTGAGCGAGCGGGCGCCGACCTGGGGCGTGCTCCTGCCCGCCTTCCTGCCCCGCTGGGTGCGCGGCATCCGCGACGACGGCCGCGCCCTCGGCGACCCCGCCGCGCTCGAGCGCCGCACCCGCCAGCTCATGGCCGCCGGGCGACCTTTCTCCGACGCCCGGGTCGCCCGGGCCCGCGAGCGCGGTGAGCGGGCGGCGGAGCGGATCGGGCGGCTGTGGGGCTCCTTCGACGTCCTCATCACCCCGACCGTCCCCCATGCGGCCGAGCGGGCGGGGAAGTGGCAGGGCCGGAGCGCGCTGCGCACGACTAACCGCGCCGCCGTGACCGCGGCCTTCACGACCCCGTGGAACGTGACGGGCCAGCCCGCCGCCTCCGTGCCCGCCGGCTTCGACGCGGCGGGGATGCCGCGCTCCGTCCAGCTCGTCGGGCGCCGCGGCGCCGAGGAGACGCTCATCTCGCTGGCCGCGCAGCTCGAGTCCGCGCGGCCCTGGGCGCAGGAGGAACCCCCGCTCCACGTCTAGAATTACCCGCGCATGCGTCGCCTCCGCTCCGCGGGCCTGCCGGTGCGCCGCCACTCGATCCTGCAGCTCGTGGTTGACGGCGCGCTCATCGCCGCCGCCTACGTCGTCTCCTTCCAGCTCCGGTTCGACGGGAACCTCCCGTTCCGCTACCACCGGTTCATGTGGGAGACCCTGCCCTGGGTCGTCGGGCTCTCGCTCGTCGTCCTCACGGCGTTCGGGCTCTACGTGAAGTGGTGGCGCTACCTCGACCGCCTCGACTACGAGCGCCTCGCGCGCGCGGTGCTGACGGCGACGCTCCTGTTCGTCGTCTTCGTCGCGGTCGCCCATCCCGTCGTCATCCACCCGCTGCTCCGGACCTCGGCGGGCTTCCCCTACGAGGGCGAGGCCTCGGTCACCGCGCCGGCCAGCGTGCTCGCCTCCTTCCTGCTCTTCCAGCTCATCCTCCTGGCGGGGGTGCGCTACCTGCGCCAGCGCATCTGGGAGCGGCCGATCGGCGGCTTCGGCGCGGGCAAGAACGCCCGCGACGTGCTCATCGTCGGCGCGGGGGAGGGCGGGCTGCTCGTCCTGCGCGAGATGGTCAGAAACCCGAAGCTCGGCTACCGGCCCGTCGGCTTCCTCGACGACGACCCGCGCAAGCAGGGGCTCCGGCTCGGCAACGGGCTGCGGGTGCTGGGAACCACGCAGGAGGGCGACATCGCCCGCGTGCTCGAGGAGTCAGAGCCCGACGAGGTCATCGTCGCCATTCCCTCGGCGCCGGGCACGCTGCGCAAGCGGGTCGTGGCCGGCTGCCGCCGGCGGGGGATCCCCGTGCGCACGACGCCGACGGTGTTCGAGCTCCTCCAGGGCGGCACCGCCGTCATGCGCCAGGTGCGCTCCGTGCAGGTCGAGGACGTCCTCGGCCGCGAGCCCGTGCGCATGGAGCTCGAGCGCGTCGGGGCCTACCTGACCGGGGAGACCGTGCTCGTCACCGGGGCGGGCGGCTCGATCGGCGGCGAGCTGTGCCGCCAGATCGCCCGCGTGGCGCCGCGGCGGCTCATCCTGCTCGACCACGCCGAGGACAACCTGTTCGAGATCCGCCGCGAGCTCGAGGAGGACCGTCACTTCCCGGCCGCTGTCGCCGTCCTGGCCGACTGCAAGGAGGAGGAGCGTCTGCGGGAGGTGATCGCCGAGCACCGGCCGGCGGTCGTCTTCCACGCCGCCGCCTACAAGCACGTGCGGATGATGGAGGACAACCCTGTCGAGGCGGTGCGCAACAACGCGCTGGCCACGCGGCTCATGACTCGCATCTGCGGCGAGGCCGGGGTCGGGACCTTCGTGCTCGTCTCGACCGACAAGGCGGTGTCGCCCGCCACGGTCATGGGGGCGTCCAAGGCGCTCGCCGAGTGGGCGGTCGAGGCGGCGGCACGCTCGTGGCCGGGCACGCGCTACGCCGCCGTGCGCTTCGGCAACGTGCTCGGATCCTCGGGCTCGGTCGTCCCCATCTTCCGCCGCCAGATCGCGAGCGGTGGGCCGGTCACGGTGACCGACGCCAAGATGACGCGCTTCTTCATGACGATTCCGGAGTCGGTCCAGCTCATCATCCGCGCGGGCTCCCTGCCCGCCGAGTCGGGCGCGGTGTTCGTGCTCGACATGGGGGATCCGGTCAGGATCGTCGACCTCGCCGAGCAGATGATCCGGCTCTCCGGCCTCGAGCCGGAGCGGGACATCGCCATCGACGTGATCGGCCGCCGCCCCGGCGAGAAGCTCCACGAGGACCTCTTCAACCCCTATGAGCGCCCGCAGCCGACGCCGGCCGAGAAGATCCTCCGCGCCGAGCGCGAGGCGCTCGATCCCGAGTGGGTCGAGCGCACCTTCGGCGAGATCAACCTGCTCGTGCTCGAGGGGGACGCGCGCGCGCTCGCGGCCCGCGTGGCCGAGCTGTCCTCGGTGCGCGCGGCCGCCGGCGGCCTGGCGGACCGGACGCTCTCGTAGGATCACGCCGTGCTGCTGGCGCTCTCGCTGTCCTCGGGCGTGAAGACGGCCGGAGCCTATGCCGGGTTCGCGGCGATCCTCGGGCTCGGCGTCCTCTCGCTCCTCTACTTCGCCCAGGCGCGCGAGGTCAAGCGCCTGCGGGAGTGGGCCGGTCGCGCCCCCGAGCGCGCGCAGGAGCTCGAGGAGCAGGCCATGACCCGCCCGGAGGCCCCGGCCCCGGACGCCGTCGCCGTCCCGGCTGTCACCGGGACGCCGTCGGTGCGCCGCCTGCCGGCCCGGCCCGTGGCCTCGCCCGCCGGCGCGGCGGGGAACGGCGCGAGCGAGCGGGCGCCCCTCGCCGCGCCCGCGATGACGGCGGCTCCGGCGCTGGCGTCGGCCACGCGCTACGTGGCGCCGGCGGCCCCCGCGCCCGAACCCGAGAGCTCTCCGGTCCCGGTCCCGGCGGTCGCCCCGCCCCCGGCGCCCGAGGCGCGGCCCGAGCCGAGCAACCCGCCGGTCCTCGAGCCGACTGCGCCCGCCGCGCTCACCGCCGCCGCCTCGCGCCCGACGGCCGCGCGCGCCGCGGCGTCCCCGCGACCGACGCCCCCGCCCTCGCCGGCGCGGCCCGCGGGCAACGGCGCCCAGACGCCGCCGCCCGTGCGGCGGATCGCACCGCTCCCGCCGCCGCAGAGCGCGCGGGTCACGGGCGAGCCGTCCGCCCGCGAGCGCGGCCGGGGCCTCCTCGTGGCGGGGATCGTCGTCGCGCTCCTCATCATCGCCGGCGGCGCCTTCGCCGCGGCCCAGCTCCTCTCGGGCGGCTCGTCGGGCAACGGCAGGTCCTCGGCCGCGCGCGCCGCCGGCCAGGCCGCGCCCAAGGTCCGTGCCAAGCCGGGCGCCTCGTTCTCCCCCCAGGGCGTCACCGTCACGGTGCTGAACGGCACGCCGGTCGCGGGGCTGGCCAAGCGCGTCGGCTCGCTGCTCGCGGCCAAGGGCTTTCGCGAGGGGCAGCTCACGAACGCCGCCAACCAGACTCAGTCGGCGACCATCGCCTCCTACCTGCCCGGCCACCGTGCGGACGCGGTCGCCGTGGCCAAGGCGCTGCCCGGCACGGCGGTCGAGCCGATCGACCCGACGACGAAGGGGATCGCCTGCCCGGCGGTCTCCTGCGCCTCGACGGTCGTCGTCACGGTCGGCGTGGATCGCGCCAGGTAGGGCCCTCCCACCCGTGACCCCGCTCGCCCGGCTGACGTTCGGCGCGCTCGTGCTCGCCACGCTGGGGGCGTTCTTCGTCACTCAGCGGCTGAAGCGCTCCCCGCCCGTGATCGGTGACGCGCGCGTCACCCCGCCGTACTTCTCGCCGGGCGGCGGCGTCCGCGACCGGGCGCGGATCGTCTTCCGCCTCAAGCGCGCCGACACGGTGAGCGTCGGCGTCGTCAACCTGGCGGGCGACACCGTGCGCGAGCTCGCCGCGGGGCGCGCCGTGGCCGGCGGGCGGCGCATCGTCATCCGCTGGAACGGCCGGGAGGACGACGGCCGCCTCGCGCCCGACGGCAGCTACCGGGTGCGCCTCGGCCTCGGGCGGGCCGCCCGCTCCGTGCTCCTGCCCGGGATCGCCCGGCTCGACACGAGACCGCCGCGCCCGCGGCTCATCCGGGTCGGCGGGCGGCGGACCGCGCGTGCGCGGCTGCCGCTCATCCTGCGCGCGGGCGGTAAGGCGCGTGTTCGCGTGCGCTTCGCCCGCGCTCCCGCCCGCGCCGCCGCGCTCATCGTCACCCGCACCGACCTCCCGCTTCCGCGGCGCGTGGCCACGGTCGCGTTCGGGGGCCGGCGGGCGACGGCCTGGGACGTCCGCGTGGACGGCCGCCCCGCCCCGCCCGGGATCTACCGGCTCCAGGTCCGCGCCCGCGATCGCGCGGGGAACGTCGGGCTCTCGCCGGCGCGGGCGCCCGGGATCGGCGTCACCGTCCGCGCCGTCGCCGTGCAGCCGCTCCTCGGCAGCCACCGCGCCGGGACGCGCCTGCGCTTCCTCGTCGACTCGCGCGGGCGGCGCTACCGGTGGGCGGTGCGCAGAACCGGGTCCGGCCCGCGGCTCGCCCACGGCCGCGGGCGGGGTCCGGTCCTCCGCTTCCGGGCGCCCGCGGGCCGCTCGTGCGCCTGTGAGCTGACGGTGCGCGCCGGCGGGGCCGCGGTCACCGTCCCCTTCGCCGTGACCGCGCCCGAGCGCCGCCGCGTGCTCGTCGTCCTGCCGTCGCTGTCCTGGGCGGGAAGCGCGCTCACCGACGACGACGGGGACGGCACGCCCAACACCCTCGACCGCGGGGAGCCGGCGCCGCTGCGCCGGGCGTTCCCGGCGATCCCCGCGGGCTACCGGGCCAATGAGGCGCGGCTCCTCGCCCACCTCGACCGGGCGCGCGACTCCTATGACCTCACGACCGACGCCGCGCTCGCGCTCGGGTCGGGCCCGCCGCTCGCCGGCCACTCGGGTGTGCTCCTGGCGGGGACGGAGCAGTGGCTCCCGGCCCCGGTCGGCACGGCGCTGCGGCGCTTCGTGACGGACGGCGGGCGCCTCGCGAGCTTCAGCGTGGGCTCGCTGCGCCGCGGCGTCACGCTCTCGACGGGCCCGGCGCCGGTCCTCTCGCGCCCGACGCCGCTGCGCTCGCTCGACGCGCTCTCCTCGCGCCTCGGGCCGCTCGTCCGCCGCCCTACGGACATCACCGTCTTCACGCAGGGGGCCGGGCTGTTCGACACGGTCAGCGGCGTCTTCCCGCGCTGGCCGGCCTACGAGCCCACCCGCTCTGTCGCGCCGGGGCGGATTCTCGCGCTGGCGGGGCCCAATCCTTCGACGCCGGTCATCCTCGCCTACCGCCTCGGGCGCGGGCTCGTCATCCGCGCCGGCCTGCCCGGGTGGGACGCGCGGCTCGGGAGCGACCCCGGCGTCTCCGACCTCACGGATCAGGCGTGGAAGCTCCTCTCGCGCTAGCCCCCCTCCTCGAGCAGACGGGCGGCGTCCTGCTCGCCGCGCTCGCCGCCGCCGCCGTCGTCGCGCCCAGCGCGCGCACGCGGGCGTACTCGACCCTCGGGGCGCTCGCGCTCGCGCCGGCGCTCCTCGTCGGGCAGATCCACGCCAGCGCGCAGTTCCGCCCGATCGCCCGTCATCCCCTGGTCGCCCTCGTGGCCGGGCTCGTCGCCCTCGGCCTGCTCGCGCTCGCGGCCCGCTGGCTGCGCGCCCGGCCCCGGTGGTTCCCGCTCGTCGTGGTCGCCGCCCTTCCCTTCCGGATCCCGATCCAGTCGGGCGGGACGACCTCGAACCTGCTCGTCCCGCTCTACCTCGTCATCGCCACGGGCGCGCTCGCCTTCTTCATCCCGCGCATCCGCGCCAGCGACCCGGAGGGCCACGCCGACCTCGCGCCGAGCGGGACCGCCCTGGCCCTCATCGCGTTCGTCGGGCTCTACGCGGTGCAGGCGCTCTACTCGCCGGCCGAGAAGAACGCCGAGAGCCAGCTTGTCTTCTTCTACGTGCCCTTCGCGCTGCTCTTCGCGCTGCTGCGGGAGTACGAGTGGACCCGGCGGCGCGCGCTCGAGTCCCTCGGCGTGCTCACCGGGCTCGCCGTCGTGCTCGTGGGGATCGGCTACGTCGAGTACGCGACCAAGCGCGTCCTCTTGAACCCGAAGGTGATCGACACGAATGCCTTCTCCGACTACTTCCGCGTCAACTCGCTCTTCTTCGATCCGAACATCTACGGGCGCTTTCTGGCCATCGTCATGCTCGGGCTGACGGTCGTGCTGCTGTGGAACGGCTCGCGCCGCGTGGGCTGGGCGTGTGCCGCCCTGCTCGCCGTGCTGTGGGGCGGCCTCGTGCTCTCCTTCTCGCAGTCGAGCTTCGTCGCGCTCCTGGCCGGCCTCGCCGTGCTCGCCGCGCGACGCTGGGACGCCCGCCGCACGGCGCTCGCCGTGGGCGGGGTGATCCTCGCCGGAGCGGTCTTCGTCGTCGCCGCCCAGGGCGTGCTCAAGCTCGACCTCGGCTCGGCGAGCTCGGTCAACCGGGGCACGAGCGGGCGCCTGAACCTGGTCCGGGGAGGGCTGCGGCAGTTCGGCGCCCGGCCCGTCCTCGGCTTCGGCTCGGGCTCGTTCGCGAAGGTCTACCGGGAGCGCCACCGCGGCTCGCGCCAGACCGCGGTCTCCGCCTCCCACACGATCCCCGTGACCGTGGCCGCCGAGCAGGGCGTCGTCGGCCTCGTCGCCTACCTGGTGCTCGTCGTCGTGACGGTTCGCGGCCTCCTGCGCGCGCGCCCGCCGGACGACCCGGTCAACGCCTTCCTGCTCGCCGCCTTCGTCGCCCTCGTGCTGCACACGCTGATCTACGCCGCCTTCCTCGAGGACCCGACGACGTGGGCGCTGCTCGGGATCGCCGCGGCCTACGCCCGGGTGCCGTCCCGCCCGCCCGCCCGCGCCCCGGCCGTCGCGGTGCCGTGAGCCGCCCCCGCGAGCTGGCCGCCGGCGCGGCGCTCGCCGCCGCCGGGGTCCTCGGCTGGGCGCTCGTGCGGACCTACCCCGCCTTCGACTCCTACTTCGCGCTCGTGTGGGGCCGGGAGCTCGCGCACGGGCATCTGCCGGCCTACCAGGTCGGGGGTGCGCCGACGCCGCACCCGCTTTGGACGCTCGTCGCCGCGCTGTGCTCGCTGCTCGGCCGCGCGGGTGATCGCGCGCTCGTGCTCGTCGCCGTGCTCGGGCTCGTCGCGCTCGTCTGGGGCGCGGCGCGGCTCGGCGCCGCCGCGTGGGATCTCCCGCGCGGGCTGCTGGGGGCGCTCTTCGTGGGCACGAGCTTCGCCTTCGGGCTCTACGCGGCGGGCGCCTACGTCGACGTCCCCTTCGCCGCGCTCGTGACCTGGGCGGCGGCGCTCGAGCAGGAGCGGCCGCGCCGCGGCCGCGCACCGATGGTCCTGCTCGCCCTGGCCGGCCTGCTCCGTCCCGAGGCCTGGGTCCTCGCCGTGCTCTACGCGTTGTGGCTGTGGCGCGGCGGCGCGCTGCGCGCCGAGCACGTCACGCTCGTCCTCGCGCCGCCGCTGCTGTGGGGCCTCTCCGACCTCGCCATCACCGGGGACCCGCTCTATTCCCTGCACCGGACCTCGACGGTGGCGGAGAACGTCGGACAGGCGACCTCGGCGCTGCGCGTGCCGGTGCGGCTCGTCACCGAGCTCTCGGGGACGGTGCGCGCGCCGGTGCTCGCCCTGGCCGTGACGGGCGCCGCGCTGGCCCTGGTGCGGGACCGCTCGCGCCGCCTCGCCGCGCCGCTCGCGCTCGGGGGCGCGGGGCTGCTCGCCTTCGTCATCGCCGGGGTGCTCGCCGGCACCGCCGAGCCGCGCTACCTGACGGTCCCCGCCGTGGCGGTCTGTGTGTTCGCCGCCCACGCCCTGCTCGGCTGGCGCGAGGTCCCGCGGCGCGAGCGACGCCTGAGGGCCCCGTGGCGCGGCGGCGCGGCCGCGGCGATCCTCGCCGGCTTCGTCGGGCTCGTGCTCACCCTGCCCGGCTCGTTTGAGCGCATGCGCGATCAGCTCCGCTTCCTGCGCGACTCCCACGACGACCTGGCCGGGCTCCTGCACACGCCCGGGATCGCCGGCTGCCGCCCGCTCACCTTCCCGACCTACCGGCTCGTGCCCGTCGTCCGGTGGGAGCTCGACCTGCCGGACGGCGCCGCGCGCGCGGCCATCGGCGTACCGACGGGCGCGCCCGGCGTCCGCTTCTTCCTCGGCCCCGGCCCCCGCGCCGTGCAGCAGCTCGGCCAGGCCACGGGTACCCCCCCGGCGACGAACATCCCCGACCCCGCCCTGCCGATGATCGCCCGGCGGGGGGATATCGAGGCGCGGGGAGGGTGCCTGCCGGGCGGGTAGGCGCCGCGCGGCGTCGCGCCGATGCCGGCGATTCCCGCAGTTGTGGTCCTCTGACCCCCTCAAGTGCGGGAACGCGCCGCGGGTAGCCTCCGCGGCGATGGCGAAAGCCGCCCCGCCGATCCTCTGGGAGCCGTCGGCCGAGCGCCGCGAGCGCGCGACGCTCACGCGCTTCGCCGCCTTCGTCGCCGAGCGCCACGGGATCGCGACGGAGGAGTACGTCGACCTGTGGGCGTGGTCGACGGAGCACCTCGAGGACTTCTGGCGCGCGATCTGGGACTTCTTCGAGGTCGCCGCCGACGGAGGGGACGGAACGGTCCTGGCGCGGGCGGAGATGCCCGGCGCGGAGTGGTTCCCCGGCACCAGGCTCTCCCTCCCCGAGCACGTCTTCCGCGGCAAGGACCCGGACGCCGTGGCGATCCTGCACGCCAGCGAGTCCCGTCCGCTGGGCTCCCTCACCTGGCGCGAGCTGCGCGAGCAGACCGGGCGGATCGCCGCCGGCCTCAGGCGCCTCGGCGTCGGCGAGGGCGACCGCGTCGTCGCCTACCTGCCGAACATCGCCGAGGCGATGGCGGCCTTCCTCGCCACCGCCTCGCTCGGCGCGGTGTGGTCGAGCTGCTCGCCCGACTTCGGCGCGCGCTCGGCCGTCGACCGCTTCGCCCAGATCGAGCCCAAGGTCCTGCTCACCGTCGACGGCTACCGCTATGGGGGCAAGGACCACGACCGCCGCGACACCGTTGCCCGCCTGCGCGAGGCGATGCCGAGCCTCGCCGCGACGGTCCTCCTGCCCTACCGCGACCCGGGCGCGGAGATCGAGGGCGCGACCTCATGGGCCGAGCTGACCGCCGAGCCCGCCGCGCTCGAGTTCGCCCGCGTGCCCTTCGACCATCCGCTATGGGTCCTTTACTCGAGCGGCACGACGGGCCTGCCCAAGGGGATCGTCCACGGCCACGGCGGGATCCTCCTCGAGCACCTGAAGAAGATGCACCTGCACCTCGACGCGCAGGCGGGGGACCGCGTCCTCTGGTTCTCGACGACGGGGTGGATGATGTGGAACTTCCTCGCCGGGGTGCTGCTCACCGACGCCGCCATCGTGCTCTACGACGGCAACCCGGGCACGCCCGACCTCGGGCGCCTGTGGGACCTCGCGGAGGAGGCGGGCGTCACCACCTTCGGCACGAGCGCCGCCTTCGTGTCCTCGTGTATGAAGGCCGGCGTCCGCCCGCGCGAGGGCCGCGAGCTTGCCGCGCTCACCGCCGTCGGCTCGACCGGCTCGCCGCTGCCGCCCGAGGGCTTTCGCTGGGTGGCCGACGAGCTGGGGCAGGACGTCTGGCTCTTCTCCACGAGCGGCGGCACCGACCTGTGCACGGCCTTCGTCGGCGGCGTCCCCACGCTGCCGGTCTACGAGGGGGAGCTCCAGGCCCGCGCGCTGGGCGCCGCCGTCGAGGCGTGGGACGAGGACGGCCATCCGGTGACCGACGAGGTCGGGGAGCTCGTGGTGGTCAAGCCGATGCCCTCGATGCCGCTGTTCCTGTGGGGGGACGACTCCGGGGAGCGGATGCGCGAGTCCTACTTTGAGATGTTCCCGGGCATCTGGCGCCACGGCGACTGGATCGAGCTGACCTGGCGGGGGACGGCGATCATCAGCGGGCGCTCGGACTCGACGATCAACCGCGGCGGCATCCGCATGGGCACGAGCGAGATCTACTCGGCCGTGCTCGCGCTGCCGGAGATCACCGACGCGCTCGTCGTCGACGTCGACGGCTGGATGCCGATGTGGGTCGTCCTCGCCGACGGTGCCGAGCTGGACGAGGACCTCGAGCGCCGCATCGCCGCCCGGATCCGCGAGGACTGCTCCCCCCGCCACGTGCCGAACGAGGTCCGCGCCCTCGCCGAGGTGCCCCGCACCCTGTCCGGGAAGGTCCTCGAGGTGCCGGTCAAGCGCATCCTCCTGGGGACCCCGGTGGAGAGGGCCGCCGCGCGGGACTCCCTGCAGAACCCGGACGCGCTCGCGCCGTTCGTGAAGCTCGCCGCCGAGCGCGGCGCCGCCGCGTGAGACGGGCGCTCGGCCGCCTCGCGCCGGATCTCCGCCCGCTCCGCGCCTCGCGCGACCTGCGCCTGCTCATCCTCGGCAACGTCGCCTCGGGGATCGGGACCCAGGCCGCGCTCGTCGCGCTGCCCTTCCAGGTCTACACGCTGACGCGCTCGGCGCTCCTCACCGGCCTGCTCGGCGCGGCCGAGCTCGTCCCCCTCGTCACGCTCGCGCTCCTCGGCGGCGCGCTCTCGGACCGGATGGACCGCCGCCGCCTGCTCCTGCTCGACCAGTTCGGGCTCGTGGGCACGGCGGGGATCCTGTGCGCGCTGGCGGCGGTCGGCTCCCCGCCCGTGGCCGCGCTCTTCGTGCTCGCCGGGCTGACCGCCGGGTTCGGCGCGATCCAGAACGTCGTGCGCTCGGCGATGGTGCCGAACCTCGTCGACCCGGTCCTGCTGCCCCAGGCACTGGCCGTGAACTTCGGGCTCTTCCAGCTCACGCTCGTCGTCGGGCCGGGGCTCGGCGGGCTCGTCATCGGCGCGTTCGGCCTCGCGCCGGTCTACGCGCTCGACGCGCTGTCCTGCGGCGCCGTCGTGTTCGCCGCGCTGGCGATGGCGCCGCAGCCGCCGGAGGGGATCACGGAGAACGCGGGCGTCGGGATCCGCCGCTCGATCCTCGACGGCCTCGTGTTCGTGCGCGGGAACCGGGCGCTGCTCGGCTCCTTCGCCATCGACCTCGTGGCCATGACCTTCGGGATGCCGCGCGCGCTCTTCCCGGTGCTCGCGGTCTCCGTCTACCACGCGGGGGCGGAGGGGACGGGCCTGCTGTTCGCCGCGGTCTCGGCCGGCGCCACCGTCGCCGCGCTGGCCACGGGCTGGATCGAGCACACGCGGCGGCTCGGGCTCGTATGCATCGGCGCCGTGCTCGTGTGGGGCGCCGCGGTGGCGGGCGCGGGCGCCGTCTCCACCCTGGCGCTGGCCGCGGCACTCCTTGCCGTCGCGGGCGCCGCCGACTCGATCAGCGCCGTCTGCCGCTCGGTCATCAACCAGACGGTCACGCCGGACGCCATGCGCGGGCGGATGTCCTCGGTCTTCTCCCTCGTCGTGACCTCCGGCCCGCGGCTCGGGGACATCGAGTCGGGCGCCGTGGCCGCGCTGACGAGCGCGCGGGTGTCGATGGCCTCGGGCGGGCTGGCGTGCCTGGCCGGGGTGGGGCTGATCGTGCTGGCCTTCCCGGCGCTCGCGCGGTTCGACACCGCCGTCGCTCGGGAGCGCGCGGTGGTGCCGGCGGGGTAGGCAGGGAGGAAGGAGGGAGCGGGCGCCGCGGTGGGATGCGCGGGCCGCGGCGCGCGGGCCGGGGTCCCCACCCGCGCCCCGCGCCGTCGCTTTGTTGCACGGACACGACCGAGAGGCGCGAAAGCGACGAAACGCTCGCCCCGCAACCGGTTCGTCGCATTCATCCCCGCTGCGCGCGCCGATACGACAAAGCGACGCCTCGCGCGCCCCGGGCTACGCGTCGATCCCCCCATTCCTTCATCGCCCCTTCGCCCCGTTTACCATCGACCTCGCGTGCGCATCGTCGACCTCTCCGCCCCGATCAGGCCCAGCCCGCCGGACCACCCGGAGCCGCTCCGGACCGACATCGAGTACACGGATCACGCGGAGGGGGCCGAGCAGATCGAGGGGATGTTCGGCGTCCCGCCCGAGCTGCTGCGCCGTGGCGAGGGCTGGGCCGTCGAGACCTTCACCCGCTTCGGCACGCACAACTCCACGCACGTCGACGCGCCCTGGCACTACAACGCGGAGATCGGCGGCGAGAGGGCCCAGACGATCGACGAGCTGCCGCTCGAGCGCTTCCTCGGCCCCGGCGTCGTCCTGCCCTTCACCCACAAGGGGGATGGGGAGGCGATCACGGAGACCGAACTCGAAGACGCCCTCAAGGACGCCGGCCACGAGCTCTGCCCGGGCGACATCGTCCTCCTCCACACCGGCCGCGACGCGTTCATCGACGACCTCGACTACATCGCCCGCGGCCCGGGCGTCACCGCGCCGGCCACGCACTGGCTCTACGACCAGGGCGTGCGCGTCATGGGGATCGACGCCTGGGGCTGGGACGCTCCCCTCCACCTCCAGGCCGAGCAGGCCAGGGAGTCGGGCGCGCCCGGCGTCTTCTGGGCCGCCCACCAGGCCGACCTCCCCTACTCGCAGATCGAGCGCCTGGCCGGCCTCGAGCAGCTCCCGCCCACCGGGTTCACCGTCGCCTGCTTTCCGCTGCGGATCGTGGGCGCGAGCGCCGCGCCCGCGCGCGTCGTGGCGATCCTCGAAGACGCCTGAGCGCATGGTCCCCGCCGACCGCCGCCTCGACCCGCAGGAGTTCCGCAACGTCATGGGACACTTCGCCAGCGGCGTCACCGTGGTCACGACGCTCGACGCCGAGACGCCGCTCGGCACGACGGCGAGCGCGGTGTCCTCGCTCTCGCTCGAGCCGCCGATGCTGCTCGTCGCGCTGAACCAGGACTCCGCGACCGGCCAGGGGATCCACCGCGCCCGCGCCTTCGCCGTGAACATCCTCAAGGACGGCCAGGAGGCGCTGGCCGAGCACTTCGCGCGCAAGGGCGCCGACAAGTTCGCCACGGTCGCCCACCGGCTGGGGCCGGCCGGCCAGCCGCTGCTCGAGGACGCCCTCGCCCACCTCGAGTGCCGCGTCACCGAGGAGGTCGCCGCCGCCACCCACACCGTCTTCCTGGCCGAGGTGGAGAGCGCCGGCGCCCGCGCCGGAACGCCGCTGGCCTACTTCCGCGGGCGGTTCGGGCGGCTCGATCCGGGCACATATGATCCGGAAACGACAGCGAGGAAGGGGAGCGGCTAGGCCATGGCGACCACAGAGCAGAGCGCGGAGCGGAAGGTGCTCGACGAGACGCCGAACCAGCTCTTCATCGGCGGCGAGTGGCGGGACGCGTCGGGCGGCGGCACGCTGCCCGTGGAGGACCCCGCCACCGGGGAGACGCTCGTCGAGGTCGCCGACGCCACGCCCGAGGACGCCAAGGCCGCGCTCACCGCCGCCCACGAGGCACAGGAGGAGTGGGCGGCCACGGCGCCGCGCGACCGCGGCGAGATCCTCCGCTCGGCGTGGGAGCTGCTGATGGACCGAATCGACGACCTGGCGCTGCTGATGACGCTCGAGATGGGCAAGCCGATCGCCGAGTCGAAGTCCGAGATCACCTACGCCGCCGACTTCTTCCACTGGTTCGCGGGCGAGGCCACGCGCCTGGACGGCCGCTACGCCGCCGCCGAGAAGGGCGGCGCGCGCGTGCTCGTCATGAAGCAGGCCGTCGGCCCATGCCTGTTCATCACGCCGTGGAACTTCCCCATGGCCATGGGCACGCGCAAGCTCGGCCCCGCCCTTGCCGCGGGCTGCACGTGCGTCGTCAAGCCGGCCAAGCAGACGCCGCTCTCGATGCTCCGCCTGGCGGAGATCCTCGCCGAGGCCGGGGTCCCGAAGGGCGTCGTAAACGTGTTGACGGCCAAGAGATCGGGCGAGGTCATGGAGCCGCTGATCAAGGATCCGCGGGCGCGGAAGCTCTCCTTCACCGGCTCGACCGAGGTCGGTCGGACGCTCATCCAGCAGGCCTCCGAGCAGATCCTCCGCGTCTCCATGGAGCTCGGCGGCAACGCGCCGTTCCTCGTCTTCGACGACGCCGACATCGACGCCGCGGTCGAGGGCGCGCTCCTGGCCAAGATGCGCAACGGCGGCGAGGCGTGCACCGCGGCCAACCGCTTCCACGTGCAGGAGGGGGTGGCCGAGGAGTTCGCGGAGAAGCTCGCGGAGAGGATCGGCGGCTACAAGGTGGGCCGCGGGACCGAGGAGGACGTGAAGCTCGGGCCGCTGATCGACGAGGACCAGCGCCAGAAGGTGGCCGAGCTCGTCGACGACGCCCGCGAGAAGGGCGCGAACGTGCTGACGGGCGGGAGGGCCAAGGACGGCGCCGGCTACTTCTACGAGCCGACCGTGCTCTCTGGCATCACCGACGACGCGCGGCTGCTCGAGGAGGAGATCTTCGGCCCCGTGGCGCCCGTGCAGTCGTTCCAGACGGTCGACGAGGCGATCGCCAAGGCCAACGCCACCGAGTTCGGCCTCGTCGCCTACGTCTTCACGCAGGACATCGACCGCGCCTTCCACGTCTGCGAGCGTCTCGAGACCGGGATGGTCGGCTTGAACCAGGGGCTCGTCTCGAGCGCCAGCGCGCCCTTCGGCGGCGTCAAGCAGTCCGGGTTCGGTCGCGAGGGCGGCCCGGAGGGCATCGAGGAGTACCTGAACGTCAAGTACGTCGCGATCAACGCGAAGAAGTTCTGATGGAGGGGCGGGCGGGCGGCTGATCTCGTGAGCATCAAGGACGACCTCGACCCGCAGGAGACGCAGGAGTGGCTGGAGGCGCTCGAGGGCGTCCTCGAGCACGACGGCGCCGAGCGCGCGGAGGAGCTGATCGCCGAGGTCGTCGACCGCGCCCGCCATCTCGGCGCGCCGGTCGGCCTCGACAACTCGACGCCCTACGTCAACACGATCCCCACCGCCGAGGAGGATGAGCTCCCCGGCGACCCCGCGCTCGAGCACCGCATCCGCTCGCTCATCCGGTGGAACGCGATCGCGCTCATCCTGAACGCCAACAAGGAGTCCTCGGAGCTCGGCGGCCACATCGCCTCCTACCAGTCGGCGGCCACGCTCTACGAGGTCGGCTTCAACCACTTCTGGCACGCGCCCTCAAAGGAGCACGGCGGGGATCTCGTCTACGTTCAGGGCCACTCGAGCCCGGGTGTCTACGCGCGTTCGTTCCTCGAGGGCCGGATCGCCGTGGAGCAGATGCGGCGCTTCCGCGAGGACGTGACCGGCGAGCCCGGGCTGTCCTCCTACCCGCACCCGTGGCTGATGCCCGAGTACTGGCAGTTCCCCACCGTCTCCATGGGCCTCGGCTCGCTCATGGCCATCCACCAGGCCTACTTCATGAAGTACCTGACGGGTCGCGGTCTCGCCGACACGAGCGAGCGCAGAGTCTGGTGCTTCCTCGGCGACGGGGAGATGGACGAGCCGGAGTCGATGGGCGCGATCTCGCTGGCCGGCCGGGAGCGGCTCGACAACCTCGTCTTCGTCATCAACTGCAATCTCCAGCGCCTCGACGGCCCCGTGCGCGGCAACGGCAAGATCATCCAGGAGCTCGAGCGGAACTTTCGCGGGGCGGGCTGGAACGTCCTCAAGGTCATCTGGGGCTCGCGCTGGGACCCGCTTCTCGCCGCCGACGAGGACGGCGCGCTCGTGCGCCGCATGGAGGAGTGCGTCGACGGCGAGTACCAGACGTTCAAGTCCCGCGACGGCGCCTTCGTGCGCGAGCACTTCTTCGGCGCCCGCCCGGAGACGGCGGCGATGGTCGAGGATTGGTCGGACGAGGAGATCTTCCGCCTGAACCGCGGCGGTCACGACGCCCAGAAGGTCTACGCCGCCTACGCCGCCGCGCAGCGCCACACGGGGGAGCCGACCGTGATCCTGGCCAAGACGATCAAGGGCTACGGGATGGGGATGGGTACGGGCGAGGGCCAGAACATCACCCACCAGCAGAAGAAGATGACCGAGGAGGCGCTCCGCGTCTTCCGCGACCGCTTCGAGCTCGACATCTCCGACGAGGAGGTCAGGGAGACCGCGTTCCATCGGCCGCCCGATGACGCCCCGGAGATGGTCTACCTGCGCGAGCACCGCGAGGCGCTCGGCGGCTCGCTGCCGGCGCGGCGGACGCACGCGGAGTCGCTCGAGGTCCCGCCGCTCGAGCTCTTCAAGTCACAGCTCGAGGGCAGCGGCGAGCGCGAGATCTCCTCGACGATGGCCTGGGTGCGCGTGCTCGCCGCGCTCCTGCGCGACAAGACGCTCGGCCCGCGCGTCGTGCCCATCGTCGCCGACGAGTCGCGCACGTTCGGGATGGAGGGGATGTTCCGCCAGCTCGGGATCTTCTCCCAGGTCGGCCAGCTCTACCAACCCGAGGACGCCAAGCAGCTCGCGTTCTACAAGGAGGACCGCGAGGGGCAGATCCTCCAGGAGGGGATCAACGAGGCGGGCGCGTTCTCCTCCTGGCTCGCGGCGGCGACGTCCTACTCGAACCACGCCGAGCCGATGATCCCGTTCTACGTCTACTACTCGATGTTCGGCTTCCAGCGGATCGGCGACCTCGCCTGGGCGGCGGGGGACTCCCGGGCGCGAGGCTTCCTCATCGGGGGCACGGCCGGGCGCACGACGCTGAACGGCGAGGGGCTCCAGCACGAGGACGGCCACTCCCACCTGCTGGCGGCGACGATCCCCAACTGCCGCGCCTACGACCCGACCTACGGCTACGAGGTCGCGGTCATCGTCCACGACGGCCTGCGGCGCATGCTCACCGAGCAGGAGGACGTCTTCTACTACCTGACGGTGGAGAACGAGAACTACCCGCATCCCGCGCTCCCAGAGGGGGCGGAGGAGGGGATCCTGCGCGGGATGCACCGGATCCGGGAGGCGGGGACGGGGTTCTCCGCGAGCGTCCGCCTGCTCGGGTCGGGGGCGATCCTACGCTCGGTGGAGGCGGCGGCCGCCCTGCTCGAGGAGGAGTGGGGCGTCGGCGCCGAAGTATGGAGCGTGACGTCGTTCACCGAGCTCCGCCGCGACGGGATGGAGGCCGAGCGCCGCGCGCGCCTGCATCCGGACGAGGAGCCGCGGGCGCCGTGGGTGGCGGAGTGCCTCGGCGGCTCGGACGCGCCGGTCATCGCCGCCACCGACTACATGCGCGCGCTGGGCGACGGGATCCGCGAGTGGGTGACGAGCGCCGGCGCGAGCGCGTACACCGTCCTCGGCACCGACGGCTTCGGGCGCTCGGACTACCGGCGCGCGCTCCGGCGCTTCTTCGAGGTCGACCGGGAGCACGTGGTGCTCGCCTCCCTCCGCGCGCTCGAGGATCCGCGCGCGGCGGAGGCCATCTCCCGGTACGAGATCGACGTGGAGGCGGAGGCGCCGTGGCTGAGGTAGCCGAGGCGGAGGTGCAGGAGGTAGCGGTCCCCGACATCGGGGACTTCGACGACGTCCCGGTGATCGAGATCCTCGTCTCCGAGGGGGATGCCGTGGCGGCGGAGGACCCGCTCGTCACGCTCGAGTCCGACAAGGCGACGATGGACGTCCCGGCGCCGTTCGGCGGCGTCGTGGCCGCGATCGCCGTGAGCGTCGGGGACAAGGTCTCCGAGGGCACGGTCATCCTCACGATCTCCCCCACCGAGGACGGCGCCGCGCCCGCCGAGGCGGCGGCGGCCGAGGTCGTCGAGGATGCCGAGGCGGCCGAGGACGCCTCCGAACCCTGGGAGGGGTCAGACCCCTCTCAGGAAACTCCCGCCGCGGAGGCGACGGCCCCCTACGCGAGCCCGTCCGTGCGCCGGCGCGCGCGCGAGCGCGGGGTCGACCTCTCCGACGTGGAGGGCACCGGGCGGAGCGGGCGGATCACCGTCGAGGACCTCGGGCGCGGCTCCGCCCACGCCACGCCAGCCGGCGGCGGCGCCGGCGACGCCGACCACTTCGGCCCCGTCGAGCGCGAGCCGCGCTCCCGCATCAACAAGATCGCCGCGCCCTTCCTCGAGCGCTCGTGGACGGAGATCCCCCACGTAACCCACCACGAGGACGCCGACATCACGGAGCTCGAGGCGTTCCGGAAGCAGGTCAACTCCGAGCAGGACGTGAAGCTGACGATGGTCGCGCTGCTCGTCAAGGCATGCGTGGCCTCGCTCCAGGAGTTCCCCCACGTCAACTCCTCGCTCGACGGCGACGACTTCCTCGTCAAGCGCTACTGGAACATCGGCTTCGCGGCCGACACGCCGCAGGGCCTCGTCGTCCCGGTGATCAAGGACGCCGACCGGAAGGGGCTCCTGGAGATCGGCGCCGAGCTGCGCGAGCTGTCCGGCCGGGCGCGCGAGGGCAAGCTCGCGCCCGGCGAGATGCAGGGCGGAACGTTCACGATCTCCTCGCTCGGCGGCATCGGGGGCACCGGCTTCACGCCGATCGTCAACGCCCCGCAGGTGGCGATCCTCGGCGTCACGCGCGCAGCCACGAAGCCGGTGTGGGACGGCGCGGCGTTCTCCCCGCGGCTCGTCGTCCCGCTCTCCCTCTCCTACGACCACCGCGCGATCGACGGCGCCGAGGCGGCGCGGTTCTGCACGCACCTCGCGGGCGTGCTCGCCGACTTCCGGCGCGTGCTGCTGTGAGCGTCGAGGTCGCCGTCCCGGACATCGGGGACTTTGCCGACGTTCCCGTCATCGAAATCCTCGTAGGGCCCGGGGAC
>JBBQAA010000079.1:0-10933 GCA_038276395.1 Solirubrobacterales bacterium
ATCGCCGGCGGGCGGGCCGGCGCGCCGGCGGTCTGAGCCGGAGGCGGCGCCGCGGCGCCCGGCGCACCCGCGCCGCCGGCCTGCGCCCCGGCCGTCCCGGCCCCCGCCAGCGCGCCCCCGAGGGCGAGGACGGACGCCGCCTTGATCGCCCCTCCCCGGGCGCCGGCGAATCTCATCTGGAGGATTTCGGCCGCTCACGCCGACGCGCGTAGCGGTGCAAGCTCCTGCCCGCGGGCTCAGCTCATATGAGCCGCGCGCCCCACGTCGCCACGTGGGTCTCCCCCGGCTCGAGCCGGACGAGCCCGTCGCCGCTCTGAAATGCGTTCGGCGCGCCGGTCATGGGCTCGGTGCCGAGGCCCCGGCGCGCCCGCGCGGGTGCGAGCGTGTCACCCGTGAAGATCTCGAGGAACGGGTAGCGATCGTCGACCCACAGCTCCGCCGTCCGATCGTCGGCGCCACGCAGGCGGACGCGCGCGAGACCGTCCTCCCCGCGACGCAGATCGGTGAAGGAGTCGTCGAGCTTCGGGTCGCCGATCGCCCGCGGCGAGCGGAAGTCGTAGCCCGTGCCCTGCACCGCCTCGCGCTCACCGGTGGGCAGCTCGCGCTCGGCGTCGATGAGGATCCTGGTCTCGACCGGGAGCTCGAGCGCGCACGGGTCGAGCACGCCCTCGCCTGGGGAGAGGTAGGGATGCTGCCCGCAGCCGTAGGGACAGGCCGTGGCGCCCTCGTTGCGGGCCGTGGTTGCCACCCGCAGCCCGTCCGGGCCGAGCGCGTACTCGAGCTCCACGGCCAGCGCGAAGGGATAGCCCGGGCGGGGCATGAGGCGCGCGGCGAGGACGACGCGCGCGGGCTCCTCGACGATCGCCGCGAACGGCTGCCAGCGCATGAGGCCGTGGATCGCGTTGTGCTTCTCCGGCTCGGTCAGGGGAAGCGTCTGCGTCTCGCCCTCCCACTCGTAGGCGCCGTCGGCCAGGCGGTTCGGCCAGGGGATGAGCGGCGTGCCGTGGGCGCCGTCGGGGATGCGGTCCTCCCGGTAGGGCTCGAGCACCGGGCGCCCGCCCACCGCGTACTCGCGGATCCCGCCGCCGGACTCGACGGCGACCGCGTGCTGGTCCCCGGAGCGGAGCTCGAACTGCCTCCCGGTGGGCGGGGGGACGGGCCGCGGCGTGCTCATCGCCGGGAGGCTACCCCCGGCGCGGGGCCCCGGCGGTCTCGGCGCTCGCCGCGGCGACGCGCTCCGCCCGCACGAGCCGCAGCGCCAGCGCGGGGCAGGCGCTCGCGGCGCGCCTGGCGTGGCCGAGATGCCCGTCCGGGACCTCGGCGGCGAGCAGCGGATAGCCCCACGGGTCGAGCTCGACGCCCTCGGGGAAGAGCTCCGCGCACAGGCCGTGGCCGGTGCAGGCGATCGGGTCGACGACGAGGCGGCGGCTCACGCGAGCGCCGCCTCGGGGACGGGCGCGGCCAGCACCGGTGGCGCCGAGCACGCCGCGCAGGGACCGTGGAGCCGGTGGTCCTCGAGCTCGGTGGCGAACACCCGCAGGCCGGAGCGCACGTGGCGCGCGACGCCGTCGGGATGGCGGCAGGCGCCTCGGCGCTCGACGAGCGACGTCCACGCCGCGATCCGCTCCGCCGCCGCGGCGTCCGCGCGGCCCTCGGCCAGGGCCACGAGCGCGTCGGCGATCGCCGCGAGCCCGTGCACGCACGGACCGCACTGGCCGGCCGACTCCCCGGCGAGCCACCAGACGGCCCGGGAGAGCTCGGCCACCGGGCAGGCGGACTCGCCGAGCACGACGAGGACCCCGGCGCCGAGCGCGGCGCCGAGCGGCGCGAGCGCGGCGGGGTCGAGGCGGGCTCCGAGGGCGGCCGCTCCGTCGAGCCAGGCGCCGAAGTAGCCGCCGATGAGGACGGCGCGGGTCGGCTCGAGCGTCCCCCCCGCGAGCCCGAGCACGACGGGGACCTCCGTCCGGGGGTCGATCTCGTAGACGCCCGGGCGCCGGACGGCACCGCTCACGGTGACGAGCGTCGACCCGGGTCGGACGTCCGGCCCGACGGCCCGGAACCAGCTCGCTCCGTGCCGGGCGACGAGCGCGAGCTGGGCGAGCGTCTCGGGGTTCTGCACGAGCGTCGGCTTCCCGCCGAGGCCGCGCTCGGCGGGCCACGGGGGCGTCAGGCGAGGCCGGAGCGGGCCGCCGCCGAGATAGCGCAGCAGCGCCGACTCTTCGCCGGCGATGAAGCGCGCGGGCACGAGCGCGGTCTCGATTTCCTGCGTGTCCGGGCGCTCGGCGAGCGCGGCCGCCAGGGAGCGCGCGGCCGCGCGGGCGTCCTCGGGCACCGCGACGAGGAGGGTGCTCGCGCCGGCGACCTCGGCGGCGAGCAGCGCGCCGTCGAGCACGAGGTGCGGGGCGGACTCGAGCAGGAAGGCGTCCTTGGCGCTCATCGGCTCGCCCTCGGCGGCGTTGACGACGAGGGAGCGTGCACCCTTGCCCGCCCGCACGGCGGCGAGCTTCGCCGCGGTCGGAAAGCCCGCGCCGCCGCGGCCGCGCAGGCCCGCGCGCTCGAGCTCCTCGAGGAGCCCGCGGCCGCGGTGGCGCGTCTCGCCGAGCGGACCGTGCAGCGTCTCGTGGGCGGCGTGATCCACGCGCCCGCGCTCGGCCACGCCGAGGGTCAGGCGAGGGATCATCCGGCCTGCCCCGTGACCGGCACCGAGGCGGCGCGGATCGAGGCCTCCGAGCCGCGCACGGTGAGCTGGACGGTCAGGCGCGCGACGCGGCCGTCGGGTGCCGCCACGAGCGAGGTGATGTCGCCGCCGGCGAGCCGGGTGATGCGCCCGGCGTAGGTGGCCCCCGAGCGCAGGGTCACGGAGCTCGCGCCGAGGGCGAGGCCGCCGCCCTGGATCGCCTGCCCGGCCAGGCGCAGGCGCAGCTCCCGCCCGGCCCCCGGCCGGAAGAGGATGTCGAGGACCTCGGCGCCGCTCTGCGCAAAGCCCCGGTGCACGCGCGCGACCCCGGAGACGTCGAAGCTCGGCGCGCGCCGGGGCGGCGGCGCGGGCGCCGAGCGGCGCGCGACGGGCGCGGCGCCGAGGAGCTTGGCCGGCGTGCCGGCGCGGTGCGCCCAGCCGGAGGCCAGCGGCCCGGCGGCGAGCCAGAGGACGAGCGCCGGCAGCGACGCCATGGTGCCGCCGAGGAGCGCGATCCGGGCCGGGCGGGTGAGCCCGCGCGCCTTGCCGAGCCGGACGCCGAGTGCGGCCAGCACCGCAATCACGGAGGCGAAGACGATGACGAGCATCCAGCCCTGCCTGACGTCCGTGCCCGTCCCGAGGCCGTGGACGACGGCCACGGGCCAGGAGGCGTAGGCGAGCAGGTGGACGCCCCGCCACGTGCGGGCCGCCAGGCGCGCGCGGACGAGGCTCGTCACCGCGATCGCCAGCAACAGGTCGAAGGCGAGGGTCCCGAGCCCGAGCCAGAGCGGCCGGTAGGCCGAGGTGAAGGGGATGACGGCGTCGATCAACCGGATCGGGGCGAACGGATCGATCACGTTCGTGACGATGTGCACGCCGAGGAAGGCCACGGCGAGCAGCGAGACCGAGCGGTGCGCGGCGTCCATGAGCGCGCGCGAGGTGCCGCGCGGGCGCCCGCGCTCGGCGTGAACGATCCCGAGCACGAGGCTCGCGGTGAAGAGCAGGAGCGTCACGACGCCGGTGCCGCGGGCGAGGTACCACATCAGGCCGCGACCGACTCGACGACCGGCGCCGGCCAGTCCCCGAGCCGGACGATCCCACCGGACCGGCCGACAAGCCGAGCCGGCAGCCCGAGCGCCTCGAGCTCCGCGCGCGCGGCGCTCCCCCGTACGAGCGCCGCGGTGCTCGCGACGTTCGCCTCCAGGCATGTGGCGGCGGCCACGGTGACGGTGCGCCACGGCGCCGCCGCGGGGGCCCCGGTCGCGGGATCGATGACGTGGTGCACACGGCCTCCGGCGCGGCGCCAGCTCCGCACCGTCGTCGAGGAGGTGGCCAGGCCGCCCGAGGCGATCGTCACGGTCTCCCCCGGCGCGCCCGCGGGCGCGCGGTGGTCCTCGCATATCCGCACCCGCCAGCCGCCCTCCGGGGCGGGCCCCGCCACCGCGATGTCCCCGCCGAGATCGACGAGGACGCCGGCGCCGAGCGCCCGCGCCGCCGCGCCCGCGGCGTCGTCCGCGGCGAGCGCCTTGGCCGTGGCGCCGAGGTCGAGGACGACCCCTCGGGGGACCTCGACGGTGCCCCGCGCGGCGTCCGCGCGCACGACGCGCCAGCCGGGCACGGCGCGAAAGGCCACGCGCTCCGGGGAGTCGCCGAGCGCGGCGAAATCGCGGTCATAGCCGATCCGCTCGAGCGCGCGGCCGACCGTCGGGTCCACGGTGCCTCCCGTGACCTCGGCCGCCCACTGCGCCACCGACAGCGCGCGCAGGAAGAGCGGCGAGACGGGGACCGACCCGCCAGCGCCCGCGTTCACGCGCGCGAGCTCGGAGTCCGGGCGAAAGCGGCTGCAGGCGCGGTCGATGGCCGCCAGCTCGCGCTCGAGGATCCGGCGCGCCTCGGGGAGCGCGGCCGGGTCCTCGACCACGACGCCCGCGGTGGTCCCGAGCGCCGCCCAGCGCGCTCCGGGCATCAGGACCCGCCGGAGGTCGCCGCGGGGGCCGGCGCCGCGGGAGCGGGAGCCGGGGCGCTCTGGCTCGGCGCCGGGGCACTCTGGCTGGGTGCCGCTGCGCTCGGCGCCGCCGCCGCGGCGGGGGGCGCCGCCGGTGCGCGCGGCGCGGGCGGGAGACCCGAGGCCGCGGGGATCGGGTCGGGCGGCGCGACGGCCGGACCGCGGGCGACCCGGGCCTTGACGGGCGGCGTCGCCGCCGCCGGGGACCGGTGGTTGGTGTAGCCGCGGTTCGAGGCCGCCGCCACCGCGGTGAACACCGCCACGAGCGCGGTCGCGCCCGCCGCCACGCCGCGCGTGACGCGCCGGCCGCGGCCGAGCAGGCGGTCCCGCGCCAGGGTGCGCTCGCCCGGGGTCACGCCGCGGGCCGGTCGGAGGAGATGCGGGCCATGGGTAGGCATTCTCGGCATCGAGCCTGAGCCCTGGCTCCGGGTTCGGTAAGGATTGGGCAAAGCCCCTGCAATCGCATCTCTCCACCCGGTCCCGGCAATACGATCGCCGGCGTGTCCCGGCTGCTCGTGGCGGAGGACGACGCGGGGATCCGCGAGCCGCTCGTCCGCGCCCTCGCCCGCGAGGGCTACGAGGTCGAGGCCGTGAGCGACGGCGCCGCCGCGGTTCGCGCGGCGCTCGGCGGCGAGCCTGACCTCCTCCTGCTCGACCTCGGCCTCCCCGGCCTCGACGGCCTCGAGGTCTGCCGCCTCGTGCGCCGCGAGCGCGCCCGCCTGCCGATCCTCGTCCTCACCGCCCGCGACGAGGAGCTCGACCTCGTGCAGGGGCTCGACGCCGGCGCCGACGACTACGTGACGAAGCCCTTTCGCCTGGCCGAGCTGCTCGCCCGGGTCCGGGCGCTGCTGCGCCGGGGCTCCGAGCCCAGCGCCGGATCGCTCGAGGTCGGCGACGTCAGGATCGACCTGGCCTCCCACCGCGCGCGCCGCGGGGACCGCGAGCTCGAGCTGACCCCCAAGGAGTTCGGGCTGCTCGCCTTCCTCGCCGCCCACCCGGGCCAGGCGCTCAGGCGTGAGCGCATCATGCGCGAGGTGTGGGATCAGAACTGGTTCGGCTCGACGAAGACGCTCGACGTCCACGTCTCCTCCCTGCGCCGCAAGCTCGGCGACGACGCCGCGAACCCCGAGCTCCTGCTCACCGTGCGGGGGATCGGCTTCCGCCTCGAGGCCTTGGGGCGCTAGCCGGTGCGCCGCCGCCTCATCCTCTCCACCGCCCTGATCGCGCTCTCCGCGGTCATCGTCCTCGGCGTGCCGCTCGGGATCGTCGAGACCCGCCAGGCGCGCGGCGAGGCGCTGGCCCAGCTCCAGCGCGAGGCCGACGCCGCCGCCGCCAACGTGGACGACCGGATCGAGGCGAAGCTGCCCGTGCGCACCCCGCAGCTCGCCGCCCTCGTGCCCGCCCACCACGGGGTCCGGGTCGCCGTTCCCGGCCGCCCGGCCGTGCTCGTCGGGGGACCGGTCACGGGAGAGACGTTGCGCGCGCGCTCACGCCTGACCAAGGACGTCTCGGTCACGGCCGTCGCCCCGGCCCGCGAGCTGGGCGAGCGCGTCCGGAACACGTGGCTGCTGATCGCCCTGCTCGGCGTTGGCGGCACCGCGGCGGCGATCGCCCTGGCGGGCCTCCAGGCCCGGCGGCTCGCGCGCCCGCTCGAACGGCTGGCCGCCACCTCGGCGCTCCTCGGCCTCGGCGACTTCTCGGCCCGGGCGGGCCGCTCCGGCATTCCCGAGATCGACGCCGCCGCCGCCGCGCTCGACACCTCGGCGAGCCGGATCGCGCGCCTGGTCGCGCGCGAGCGCGAGTTCTCCGCCGACGTCTCCCATCAGCTCCGCACCCCGCTGACCGCGCTGCGCCTGCGGCTCGAGGAGCTGCCGCGCCTGACCGATCCCGGCGCGCGGCGGGAGGAGACAACCGCCGCGCTGCGCGAGGCAGACCGGATCGAGGAGACGATCCACACCCTGCTCGCCGCCGCTCGCGCCCGCCACGACGGCGCGCCCGGCGCGGTCACGCTCGGGCCGCTCGTCGCGCGCCACCTCGGGAGCTGGCGCCCGGCCTTCGCCGCCGCCGGCCGGGAGCTGCGCGCGCCGCGCGGCGCCTGCCCCCCGGTGGCGGGCACGCCGGGGGCGGTCGGCCAGGCGCTCGACGTCCTCATCGAGAACGCACTGCGCCACGGCGCGGGGGCCGTCCGCGTCGAGCTCACCGCGCGCGACGGCTACGGCTGCCTGGGGGTGGCCGACGAGGGGCCCGGGATCCCCGCCGGGGCCGAGCACGAGATCTTCCGCCGCGGCCGCTCGCTGGACGCGGCGGGCACGGGGATCGGCCTCGACCTCGCGCGCGCGCTCACCGAGGGCGTCGGCGGCCGGCTCGTCCTCGCCGCCGCCCGGCCCCCGCGCTTCGAGCTCCGGCTAGCGCTCGCGGCGGAACCGGCCGAGGAGCCAGCGGTCGAGCCCGCGCCCGCCTGATCGAAGGCGTGTGTCCGAGCGGCGTGGCTGGGTAGGTCCTCGGCATGACTCCAGAGATGGTCACGATGGAGGTGGGCCCGGGCGTGTACCGCTACGCCGACGGCCTCGTGAACTTCTATCTCGTGGACGAGGACGGCGAGCTGATGATCGTCGACGCGGGCTGGCCGCGGTCCTGGAAGCACCTGGAGGCGGCGATCGAGGGCCTCGGGCACCAGCTCTCGGCCGTCAGCGCCATCGTCCTCACCCACGCCCATCCCGACCATCTCGGCGCGGCCGAGCACGCGCGCAAGGCCACCGGTGCCCCGGTCCACGTGCACCGCCCGGAGGTCGACCGCGCCCGCGGCAAGGCGAAGGGCTCCTCGCCGTTCACGCTCGTTCCGGGCCTGCTACCGGCCCTGTGGCGGCCCACCGCCTTCGGCTTCGTCATGCACGCCACGGTGCGGGGCTTCATGACGCCGACCTGGCTCTCCGACGTCACGCCCTTCGCCGCCGGGGAACGGCTGGACGCACCGGGCCGGCCCCTCCCGATCGCCACCCCCGGCCACACCGAGGGCCACGTCTCCCTGCACCTGCCCGAGCGCGGCGTCACGTTCACGGGCGACGCCCTCGCCTCCCTCGACGTGCTCACGCGCGAGCAGGGGCCGCGCTTCATGCCCGATGAGCTGAACGGGGATCCGGAACAGGTGCGCCGGTCGGTGTCGGCGCTGGCCGAGCTCGACACGGGGACTCTCCTGTTCGGGCACGGCGAGCCGTTCGAAGGCGCGCCGTCAGACGCAGTCGCCCGCGCCCAGGCGGCTGACGCTCAGTAGTGCGGTGTCCGCGCCAGTTTCGGACCGCCGCGGCGTCTGCGAACATGTGTTCGTGTTCGACGAAACCACGATCCTCCACGCCGACGCCGATGCCTTCTACGCCTCCGTCGAGCAACGTGACGATCCCGCGCTGCGCGGGCGGCCCGTGCTCGTGGGCGGCGGTGTGGTGCTCGCCGCGAGCTACGAGGCCCGGGCGTGCGGGGTGCGGGGTGGGATGGGTGGGCGTGAGGCCCGGCGACGGTGCCCGGACGCGGTCGTCCTCACGCCGCGTTGGCGCGCCTACACCGAGGCGAGCGACATGCTGTTCCGCGTGTTTCGGGAGTTCTCCCCCGTGGTCGAGGCGCTCGGGCTCGAGGAGGCGTTCCTCGACGTGCGGGGGCTCGAACGGATGCTGGGCTCTCCGCAGGAGATCGCCATCCGGCTCCGGGCCGAGGCGCGCCGCCGCGCGGGGCTTGCGGTCTCCGTCGGGGTGGCGCGCACGAAGGTCCTGGCCAAGATGGCGAGCGCGGCGGCAAAGCCGGACGACCTGCGGTTCGTCCCGGTTGGCGGCGAGCGCGAGTTTCTCGACCCGCTGCCGGTCGAGGCGCTGTGGGGCGTCGGCCCCGCGACCGCCGCGCGCCTTCGCGCCGCGGGCATCTTCCTCGTCGGCGCGCTGGCGGCGACGCCCGAGCGCCGGCTCGTCGCCCTCCTCGGCCCGGGGGGCGGCCGCCGCGCCCACGCGCTCGCCCACGGCCGGGATAACAGCCGCGTGCGCCCCGGCCGCGGCCGGCGCTCGGTCGGCGCCCAGTCGGCCCTCGGGCGCGCCACGCGCGATCAGGCGCGCATCGACCGCGTGCTGCTCGGCCTCGCCGACCGGGTGACCCGGCGGATGCGCGCCGCCGGCCACGCCGGTCGCACCGTGAGCCTCCGGCTGCGCTTCGGGGACTACACGCGCGCGAGCCTGTCGCGCTCGCTGCCCCGCCCGACCTCGGGCACCGGCCTCGTGCTCGCCACGGCGCGGGGCCTTCTCGTCTCGGCGTGGCCGCGCGTGGAGGCGCGGAGCCTGACCCTCGTGGGGATCGCGGTCACAAACCTCGAGAGCGGCCCGCAGCTCGTCCTCCCCCCGGACGGCCCGGGCAGCGACGCGGTCGACGCCGCCGTCGACCGCGTGCGCGAGCGCTTCGGGGCGGCGGCGGTGACACGGGCGACGCTGCTGAGCACGGGCAGGGGGAGCGACACGCCCCCGGCCGGGACGGCGATGATCGCGCCGTGAGCGAGCGCAACGTGCTTGGAGGTCCGCTCGAGCCGTGCGGCACCGATCCGATCACCGGCTTCTTCCGGGACGGCTGCTGCCGCCCGGACCCGAACGGCGTGGGCACGCACCTCGTCTGCGCCGTGGTGACGGCGGAGTTCCTCGAGCACCAGCAGGGCATCCGCAACGACCTGAGCACCCCCCGGCCGCAGTGGGGCTTCCCCGGCCTGGCGCCGGGAGACCGCTGGTGCGTCACGGTCGCCAACTGGCTCCGCGCCTACGAGGACGGGGTGGCGTCCTACGTGGTCCTGGCCTCGACGAGCGCGCGAGCGCTGGACACGGTGACGCTGGCGGCGCTCGAGGAGCACGCCGTCGACGTGCCGGCCGATGCCGGCGAGCTCGCGGACTGACGCCGGATGCCGCTTCCCCCGCCGACCTGCTGATTCAGCGCACCTAGCCGGTCGTCCGGTATTCCAGCAACACGCGCGTCAAGGACCGTGGTCTGCTCGAGCTCGAAGCGCTCGGGCCTTCCCTCGCCGAAGATGCCCTTGCTTCCGGCGCTCCCGCAGGTCAGCGGCTGACGAAGAGGTCTGCGGTCAGCTCACTCATGTCGTTGCGCCCGCATCAGCGACGCGCCCCCAGCCACTCCTCGAAGTCGCGGCGACGATCCGCTCGTCGTGGACTCCGGCGGCGTCCGGCGAGGCGAGCCAGACGATGGGCGCGCCCATTATCGCCGGGTCGAGGAGGTTGGGGCGCAGCTCGTCGCGCACCTCGTCGGGAATCATCCCGGTGTCGGTCGCGCCGCCGAGAGAATCGTCGTCGCAGGCTCCTCGGCGAACGCCGTCCGCTTCACGCCCGAGCGAGCGAAGGCGAACGTGCCGGCCGGGGCATCCACGGGTTCGCCGTCGAATTCGAACCTGGCTCGGCCGCTGTGGACGAAGTAGAGCTCCTCATCCTCTCCCTCCTCGTCGTGCTCGTTGATGATCCTGTCTCCCGCCTCCCGACCTGTCCAGGCGTTGAACCCGAACGACGTGATGCCGAAGTGGTGGCGCACCGGACGCCAAGGTTCGCGGCCGTCGGTGATCTCGTCGACGTCCTCCAGACGGGTGACTGCGTACTCGCTCGTCGATACCCCTCATTGTCTTGTCCACGGGCGTCGGCCGCGAGATCCCGATCGCATTTTTACCAAGTAGGCAGCAACCCGATTCGACCGCGCGGCATGCCGCGACGGAAGATGCTCCCTTCGCGTGCCAGCAGATGTATCGCTTTGGAGGAAACCCAGGCGTCGCAGGCCCAGGCGGCTTCACAATGCGGTGGCTTGGCGACGGTTCCAGGGGTGCTGTCGCCACTCGCAAGTCGCAAACCAACCCGAGAGGACGCCGATGCCGGACACCACCTGCCACATGTCGATCTCGCTCGACGGTTTCGTCGCCGGGCCCGATCAGAGCCGCGAGGATCCACTCGGTAAGCGTGGGCGCGAGCTCCATGGCTGGCATCTCGGTGAGGAGCGCGCCAACGATGCCGACGCGACGGCGGCCGGCTGGCTCATGCGCCCGCGCGGCGCGTACGTCATGGGGCGGAACATGTTCGGGCCGATCCGCGGCGAGTGGGATGAGGACTGGCGCGGCTGGTGGGGTCCCGAGCCGCCTTATCACGCGCCGGTGTTTGTGCTCACCCATCATGCTCACGAGCCGGTCGAGATGGAAGGCGGGACGGCCTTCCACTTCGTCACCGGCGGCTTTGACGCCG
>JBBQAA010000080.1:0-19742 GCA_038276395.1 Solirubrobacterales bacterium
CCGCTCGTCGCGCTTATCTGCAGGCCGCTCCTGGAACCGGCGGATTCTCGTGTCCGGCCGCTCGAGGGGAGTGTGGGCCTCGTCCGAACCCCAAGCAACGTACCCGGGGGTTCGCACGGAAGCGAAATGAGGGGAGCCCGTCCGTTTAGACGCTGGTGACCGGGATCGTTCCTGCGTCGCGGACCGCCTTGTCGCTGGCGCCGTCGAGCTCGCCGAGCGGCGTGTAGGCGAGCGCGTCGGGGTCGAGGCCGGTGGCCTGGGCGTCCGCTGCGTCGAGGCGTTCGATCACGTCCTTGGAGGCGAGGATCGCACCACGTGTGGCGGCGGCCTCGATGCGTGCGCCCTCGTTCATCTGGTCCCCCAGCGCGGTGACCTCCAGGCGCCCGCCGGTGGCGACCTGGCCAATCATCAGCGTCGCCCCCCAGTGCACCCCGATGTTCAGCTTCACCGAGATCTCATCGGGACCAAGCTGATCGGCGCCGTCACGGATCGCGCGCGCCGTCTCGATCGCTGCGCGCGCGGCGGCCGATTCCGAGCCGTCGAAATCGGCGACCAGAAACAGGGCTGAGCCCCCGTCCCCGGCGTGCTTACCGACGATCCCGTCGCGTGCGATCACAGACGAGTCGATGAGATCCGTGAGGCGGCTGATCAGGTCGAAGTAACCCCGAGAGGAGAGGCGCCGCGAGAGTGCCCCCGACGCTTCGAGGTCGGCGAACACGATGGCCGCCGGCCGTCGGCCCGGCTCGCTGACGCGGTTCATGCGCTCGAAGAGCCTGGGGTCTCCGCGACCCAGCCGTGAGAGGAGGCTGTCGGGTAGTGTCGCGCGGACCAGGCGCACAGCGCCGATGAATGCCCCAGAGTCGTCGGTGACCCGCCACTCGATGAACCTCATCTCACTCCGGAGCGACCTCCCATTTGCGTTCTCGGGCCGGAACTCATAGGACTGCTGCCAAGCCCGCGGAGCGACCGTGACAGGCGTGACGCGGGTGGCCGCGTCGCTCAGCGGCTCGAAAACCGCTTCGTAGTCCGGGTCCTCCGGATGCAGGTAGTGGCGCATGATCGGGACGATCTGGCGCCACCACGTCACCCCGCTCTCGTCCGTGACGCCCCAGGTTTCGGAATCCTCGTGATGGCGGCGGATCATCGACTTGCCGTAGTTGCGCGATACGTCCCGCGGGGCGACCCCGGCGAGCCGCGCCAGCTCGCTGGAGATGAACACCGTCCGCCAGCGCGCGTCGACGATGTCCCCGGACACGCCCGCGCCCTCCATCGCCCGAGCAAACTCCCGCAGCTCCGGATGCTCGGGAAGCGGCGGGCCGGCCGGACCGTCGGGCATCGCCGCAGGCTACTCCGCAACCCCTACCTACTTGCGCTCACGAGGAGCGAAGATCACCCTCGAGTCCTCCGAGGGCGCTGACAGCGAGCGAGATCGTTAGCGTCAACCGCCCGAAGATCTCCGCAGCAAGCATCAACCAGCGCCTGAGGGTTCGGCGTTGCCCCCGCTCACCGCTAGTAGGCCGGGCGTGCCGCTCGAGGTCCACGCTTCGGCCTCGAGCCGGCTGCGCCAAGCCGGTGTGCTCGGAAACCGTCCTCAGGGACGGTCGGCGTAGCGCGCGTCGCGCCGGGCGCCGCGGTCGCGCCAGACCATCAGCCAGAGGATCGACAGGACGAGCCCGACGGCGCCGGCGACGATGAGGATCAGGCCGATCGTGTGGAGGTTGAAGCCCGAAGTGTGGACGGTCACGGCGAAGCGGAGGATCGCCCCGACGGCCATGAGGAAGATCGAGGTGCCGATGGACATGAGCGGGGTGTTACCCGGCCGCCACCGGCCCGAACCCAGGCTCTCGGCTCCTCAAGCGTCCCGCAGCGCGAGGGTGAACGTCGCCCCGTCGCCCTCGCTGCTCGTCACCGTCGCCGTCCCCCCCATCGCGGTGACGAGCTGGCGCACGATGGCGAGGCCGAGGCCGGTGCCGACCGCGCGGTCGCCGCGGTAGCGCTCGTAGAGGTGGAAGCGCTCGAAGGCGCGGGGGAGATCCTCGGGCGCGAGCCCCGGTCCGGTGTCGCTCACCGACATCCGGCCCGGGCGGGCGGTGATCGTCACGCGGCCGGCGGCGGGCGTGGCCCGCAGCGCGTTCTCGACGAGGTTCGAGAGCGCCTGGGCCAGGCGATCGGGGTCGCCCCGGGCGGGGGCCGGCTCCTTGAGCTCGAGGGTGAGCGTGATGCCGGCCGCGCTCGCGGCGGGGCCGTGGCGCTCGGCGGTTCCGCGGGCCAGCGCGCCGAGATCGACGGGCTCGTCCCGCACCGCGAAGTCGCTGCGGCCGGCGCGGGCGAGATCGAGCAGATCCTGCACGAGGCGCTCGAGCCGCCGGGCCTCGGCGGTGATGACCGGGCCCGCGCCCTCCGGGGTGGCGGCACCCTCCTCGAGCGCCTCCGCGTAGCCGCGGATGGCCGTCAGCGGCGTCTTCAGCTCGTGGCTCACGGAGAGCAGGAACGCGCGCTCGGCGTCGCGGGCGTCGGCCAGGTCGTGGGCCATCGCCATGAAGGCGCGGGCCAGCTCCTCCACCTCGGTCACGGCGCCGGGGCCGAGGTCCACGTCCAGCCGGCGACCCTCGGCGACCGGGCCGGTGGCGGCGGCCAGCTCGCGCAGCGGGCGGGCCAGGCGCCGGGCGAGCACGGCGGCGAGCAGGCCCGCGACGAGGAGCCCCGCGAGCCCGCCGAGGAGGATCGCGTCGCGGAACGGGCCGAAGGCGACGGGGCTCCCGGCCCGGGCGCGACCGAGCACGATGACCGTGCCGCGGGGCGAGGTCCGGCGCGCGAACAGCAGGCGCCGGCCTTGAGCGCCCGTCAGCGTGCCCGACGACGCCGTACCCGCGCGCGCCGCCGCGCGCCGCGCCCGCCCGGGGCCGAGCTCGACGAGCACCGGCAGGCCGCCGCTGCCCGTCGCGCGCTGGAGGTAGACATGCAGGCCCGCGGGCCGGGCGGCGGCGAGGGAGTCGGCGGCGCGCGCGACCTGCTGGCGGCGCGGGCGGTCGAGCCGGTGGCGGACGCCGAGCACTCCCACCGCCACGGTGATGAGCGTCGCCGTGAGGACGGCGGCACCGACGAGGGCGAGCAGGCGCCCGCGCAGCGTCCTCACGGCGCGAGCGCCCGGTAGCCGATCCCCCGCACCGTGCGGATGAGGTCGGGGGCGCCGAGCTTTCGCCGCAGCGCCGAGACGTGGACCTCGACCGTCCGCGTGTCGCCCGGGCTGAGGTAGCCCCACACCTCGGAGAGCAGCTCCCCGCGCCCCACGACCCGACCCGCGTTCCGGACGAGGTGGACGAGCAGGTCGAACTCGCGCGCGGTGAGCTCGACCGCCCGCCCGTCGATCTCGGCCTCCCGGCGCTCGGTCGAGATCCGCAGCGGCCCGAGCTCGAGCACGCCGTCCGGCGCCGGCGCGCCCCGGCGCAGGACGGCGCGCACGCGCGCGACGAGCTCGCGCGGGGAGAACGGCTTCGTCATGTAGTCATCGGCGCCGAGCTCGAGCCCGGCGACGCGGTCGGCCTCCTCGTCGCGCGCCGTGAGCATGATGACCGGGACCTTCCCCTCGATCCGGCGGCACAGCTCGAAGCCGTCCATGCCGGGCAGGGAGACGTCGAGCACGACGAGGGAGACCTCCCGCCGCGCCAGTTCGGTCAGCGCCTCCTCGCCCGAGGTGACCCACAGGACGCGGTAGCCGTAGCGCGAGAGGTAGTCGCGCACGAGCGCGCCGATGCTCGGCTCGTCCTCGACCGCCAGCACCAGCTCGCTCATGGGGCGAGGTTAGGTGGCGGGATACGCGCTCGAGCAGGGACTTTGCACTCCGCTTACATAGTCCTCAGGCCCGGCTGACCCGGTGCTCTCACTGTGGACGTCGTCCAGTACATCCCTTTCGTCGAGGAGCACCCATGAAGAACCGCATGACCCCCCGCCTCCGTCTCGTGTCCGTCGGGCTCGCCTGCGCCGTCCTCGGTGTCGGCGGCGGCGCCGTCCTCAACGCCACCGCTCGCGACGGCGGGGGCCATGCCGCCCGCGGCGATCTCGCCGGAGGGCAGCACGGCAAGCACGGCGCGGGCCGGCTGCTGCGCCACGTCGTCCACGGCGACCTCGTGGTCGGGCACGGCAAGACCTTCGGAAACGTCACCATCGACCGCGGCAAGGTCGTGAGCATGACGTCCTCCTCGGTGACGATCGCCGAGGGCACGCGTAAGGCGAGCTACAAGACGGTCACGCTCCCGATCCCGGCGAACGCCCGGATCCGCGACAACCACAAGAAGGCGACGCTCGCCGACCTGAAGGCCGGCCAGCGGATCATGGTCGTCAAGCTGCCGAAGCGCACGCTCGTGCGCGCGCACGACGCGCGGATGCACGCCGCGCGCTGAGGACCAGCGTCGCCGGCGGCGCGGGCGGCGTCGGGGGGACCCGGCCCGCCCCCGGCCTCCCTAGGGTCTTGCGCATCGCCGCCCGGTCGCCCGCACCCGACACCGCCGGCGCGAGCGCTCCGGGTGGCCGCTGGTCGGTTGGCCTGCGCGGGCGCGGGCTCGCGCGCTGGGTGGCCGAGCGGCCGGAGGGTCTCGCGGCGCTGGCGCTGCTCGTCGGGGCGGGAGCCGGGCTCGGAGCGATCGTCTTCCGCTACATGATCGAGGGCGTCACGCTGCTGGCCACCGGGCGCTCGGATCCGAGCGCGGCCGGCCGGGTCGCCAACCCCCACCTCCCGGGCCTCGGCGTCGGCTACATGCTCGCCGTGCCCGTTCTCGGTGGTCTGCTCTACGGCCCGCTCGTTTCGCGCTTCGCGCCCGAGGCGCGCGGCCACGGGGTGCCCGAGGTGATGCTCGCGGTCTCGCGTCTCGGGGGGCGGATCCGCCCGCAGGTACCGATCGTCAAGTCGATCGCCTCGGCACTATGCATCGGGGCCGGGGGCTCGGTCGGCCGCGAGGGGCCGATCGTGCAGATCGGCTCGGCGCTCGCCTCCTCGCTGGGCCAGGCGGCGCGGGTGCCCGAGAGGCGCCTGCGCCTGCTCGTGGCCTGCGGCGCGGGCGGCGGGCATCTCGGCCACCTTCAACGCGCCGCTGGCCGGCGTCTTCTTCGCGCTCGAAGTGATCCTCAGGGACTTCGAGACGCAGTCCTTCGGCGTCGTCGTCCTCTCCTCCGTCACCGCCGCGGCGATCGGCCGGGCCGCCTTCGGCAGCGCCGCCTTCCTGCACCTGCCCGGCTTCGGCGTCGTCTCCGGGCTCGAGTATCCGCTCTACGCGCTGCTCGGCGCGCTCGCCGCGGTCATGGGCGTCGTGTTCATCCGCGTGCTCTACGGCGCCGAGGACCTCGGCGACCGTCTGTGGCGCGGCCCGGAGTGGCTGCGCCCGGCGGCGGGTGGGATCCTGCTCGGCGCGCTGCTCATCGCGCTGCCGCAGATGTACGGGGTCGGCTACCCGGTGCTCGAGCGCGCCGTCGAGGGGCACTACGTGGCGGGCCTGCTCGTCCTCCTGCTCGTGGGGAAGGTCGTGGCCACGAGCCTCACGATGTCGATCGGCGGCTCCGGCGGCGTCTTCGCGCCCTCGCTGTTCATGGGCGCCATGCTCGGCTCCGCCTACGGGCTCGGCGTGCACGGGGCGTTCCCGCACCTGACCGCCTCGGCCGGCGCCTACGGACTCGTGGGGATGGGCGCCGTCTTCGCCGCCAGCGCCCGCGCCCCGATCACCGCGGTGCTCATCATCTACGAGCTCACGGGGGAGTACTCGATCATCCTCCCGCTGATGCTGGCGATCGTCGCCGCCACGGCGCTCAGCGCCCGCCTCTCCCCGGACACGATCTACACCCTGAAGCTCCGCCGGCGGGGGATCGACCTGCAGCGGCGTACGCGCCCGCTGCTCGCCGACCTCTCGGTAAGCGACGCGATGGGGCCGGCGCCCGAGCCGGTGTCCGCCGACGCGCCGTTCTCCGTGCTGCTCGACCGGTTCGCCGCGGGGGAGGGCGGCGCGCTGCCGGTGCTCGACGGCGCCGAGCGGCTCGTCGGCGTCATCGCCCCGGCCGATCTCGAGGCGATCATGGACGACGAGGACCCCGGGCAGGTCACCGCCGCCGACATCGCCCACACTCCTCCGCGCGTGCACGCCGAGGATCCGCTCGACGCGGCGATCCAGGCGCTCGGCCGCGCCGACGAGGCGGGGCTCCCGGTCGTCGGGGGGGAGGGCGACGGCACCGTCGTCGGCTGGATCGGGCAGAACGAGGTCATGCGGCTCTACCGCCGGCGGCTGGAGGAGGCGGGGCGTTGAGCGTCGCGGGGGCAGGCCCTTCCCGCCCTCACCGCACCCACAGCGTGACCGTGCGTGCGAGCCACCGCGAGGAGACCCCGACGGAGAGCCGGTAGCGCCCGGGATCGAGCACCCAGGCGTTCCGCGACTCGCTCCAGACCTCGAAGGCCCGCGAGGAGAGTCGTAGGTGCAGCGGCGCCCGGCGCCCGACCCCGAGCCGCGCCTTGGCGAAGGCCGCGAGCTGGCGCACGGGCTCGCCGCTGCCGGGCGGGTGGCTCAGGTAGAGCTGGGGCACGACCCGGCCGGTCCGGCGGCCGGTGTTGCGCACCGGCACGGTCACGTCGTAGCGGCGGCGCCCGACGGCCTGCACGCGCGGGCGGCCGAGCGCGAAGCGGGTGTAGGAGAGCCCGAAGCCGAAGGGGAAGGCGGGCCGGAGGTGCTTCGCGTTCCACCAGCGGTAGCCGACGAGCAGGCCCTCGGAGTAGGTCTCCTGCTCGCCCACGCCCGGGTAGCGCCGCGGGTCGCCCGCCGTCGGCTCCTGCCCGGGGCTCGCGGGGAAGGTCGCCGGCAGGCGACCGCCGGGATCGGCGTCGCCGAAGAGGACGCGCGCGATCGCGCCGCCGCCCTCCTGCCCCGGATACCAGGCCTCGAGGAGACCCGCGACCTGTCCGCGCCAGGGCGTGAGCACGGGGCCGCCGGTCTCGAGCACGACGACCGTACGGCGGTTGGCGGCGGCGACGGCGCGGATGAGCCCGTCCTGGTCGCCGTAGACCGGCGGGCACTCGAGGGTCAGGCAGGCGCGGTCAGAGCCCTCGGTGAGATAGTCGGGCGTCGCCACGATCGCCACGTCGGAGCGGCGCGCGAGCGCCGCGGCGCGGGCCGGATCGGTCCCGTCGTCGGCGCGCACGGCCACGCCCGGCCCGACCCGCCGCCGCACCGCGTCGACGAGGGTGGTCGTGGCGAACGGGGTCACGTTCCCCGAGCCCCCGCCGGTGACGAAGCGGTCGATCCCGCCGCCGATCAGCGCGACCGAGTGGAGCTTCCGCGCATCGAGGGGAAGCGTGCGATGGCGGTTGACGAGCAGGGTGAGCGCGTTCTCCTCGACCGTGCGCGCGGTGGCCGCGTGCCGGGCCTTGGGGATCTGGGCGTCGTCGTCCCGGTAGGCCTCGCGGTCGAAGACGCCGTAGGCGAAGAGCGTCCGGAGCTGGCGATGCACCGCGCGGTCGACGTCACCCTGGGTGATCTCGCCGGCGAGGAGCGCCGCGGTGACCCGCAGGGGGCCGAAGGTCGTCCCCGGCCAGGGCTCGAAGTCGAGGCCGGCCTTCAGCGAGGGCGCGAGGTCGTGGACCGCGGCGTAGTCGGAGAGCACGTAGCCGCGAAAGCCCCAGCCGCCGAGGATGCCGGTCAGCAGGTGCGGGTTCTGGCAGGCGTACGTCCCGCCCACCCGGTTGTAGGAGCACATGACGGTGCCCACGTGCGCCTCCTTGACCGCGGCCTCGAAGGCGGGCAGCTCGACCTCGCGGAGCGTGCGCTCGGCGGCCGTCACGTTGACGAGCATCCGGCCGCCCTCGGTGGGCGGCGGGCCGAGCGGCTGCCCCGGCCGGCTCTCGTTCGCGGCCGCCGAGTAGCCCTCCTGGTTGTTCAGCGCGAAGTGCTTGACGTCGGCGATGACGCCCTGCCCCTGCGCGCCCTCGATCCAGCCGACGCCCATGCGGGAGTCGAGGAACGGGTCCTCCCCGTAGGCCTCGAAGGTCCGGCCGTTCAGCGGCGTGCGCAGGATGTTGACGTTCGGGCCGAAGACGACGTCGTTGCCCTTGGAGCGCGCCTCCTGCCCGACGACGGCGCCGTAGGCACGGGCCAGCCTCGGGCTCCAGGTGGCGGCGAGCGCGAGCGGCGCGGGCAGGCCGGTCGTCCTCCCCTGCCGCGGACCTTGGGGGCCGTCGGTGTACCGGATGGTGGGGATGTCGAGCCGCGGCACGCCGTCCCCGGTGCCCGTGTGGGCGTGCTCGCCGCCGAGGACGCCCGTCAGGTTGTCGCCCCCGAGCAGGCCGAGCCGCTCGGCGGGTGTCATGGCGGCGATCAGGAGATCGGCGCGGCGGTCGGGGGAGAGGCGCGTGTCACACCAGGGATGGGCGCCGCAGCGCCCGGCCGCGGTGGCCGCCGGGGCGGGGGCGAGCGCCAGCAGCCCAATGAGGACGGTGAGGAGCGGCGCGAGCCTTGTCGGAGCCGACACGGAGTGATTAGTCTCGCAGGCGATGCCCTCACTCGACATCTCCGAGGTCACCGACGGCGGCGTCCGCGTGCTCGAGCTGGCCGGGGAGCTCGAGGTCTCGACGCTGCGCTCGCTGGAGGGCCGGCTGTTGGCGGCGGTGGAGGATGCCGGCTGCGTCGTCCTCGACGGCATGCACCTGACCTTCATCGACTCGAGCGGGATGCGGCTGCTGCTCGGCGCCCTGCGCGTCGTCGATCGCGCGCGGGGGTGCCTAGTGCTCGCGTGCGCGAGCCCGACCGTCCTGCGCCTCTTCTCGGTGACGGGGATGGACCAGACCCTCGAGATCACACCCACCCGCGAGGGCGCGATCGCGCGAGCGCAGGAGCACGCCGCGCCGTAGGCGGCCGGGCCGCTACCGAGCGCCCGCGCTGCGGCGCCGCGGGACCGTGCGAAAGACGTGGTCCCAGACCGGGGAGGAGACGCCGAACCCGGTTTCGTGATCCTGGAAGTGGTGGCGCATGTGCTGCTCACGCAGAAGCTTCCCGAGCCGCGTGCGCGGCTTGTGGTGGTGCAGGTGGTAGTGCGTCATGTCGTAGACGAGGTAGCCGAGCAGGAAGCCGGCGCTGAACGCGAGCCAGTGGTGCGGGCCGAGCGCGTAGCGGAAGAGGAGCAGGAAGAGCGCGGCCAGCGGCAGCGAGGCCGAAGGCGGCATGACGAGGCGCATCCGGTCGTTCGGATGGTCGTGGTGGACGCCGTGGATGATGAAGTGCAGCCGCCGGCCGAGCGGGTGGTCCGGCTCGAAGTGGAAGACGGTGCGGTGCAGCCAGTACTCCGCGAAGGTCCAGAAGAGCCCGCCGCCGAGGATCCACAGGAGGCCGCGGCCGGCGCCGACGCGCTCGATCCCGAACGCCGCGAGCAGCGCGATGAACGGGACGAAGAAGACGAGCGGCATCGCGGGGTGCACGCGCGAGAAGCGATCGAGCAACGGGGACTCGAACATCTTCGGCGAGTCGCGCAGGACCTCGGCGCGGCGCGTCTCGGAGAGCGGGGTCAGGTCACGGACTGACACTTCGGAGATTGTAGGTCAGCCGGCCGGCGGCGCCAGGGACCACGGCGTGTGCGTGTGCGCGTGGCGGTGGTTAGTCTCGGTGGGCCGTGGATCTGCTCGCCGCCACGCGCGCCTTCGTCGCCGAGGAGGTGCTGCCGGAGGTCGCCACCTGGGATCGGGATGACGTCCTGCCCGACCGGGCGTGGGAGCGGCTCGTGGAGCTGGGCCTCCCGGGCGCGCTCGTGCCCGAGGAGTACGGCGGCGCGAGCCGCAGCGTCCGGTCGCTGGTCCCCGTGTGGCGGGAGCTCTCGCGCGGTTGGATCTCCCTGACCGGCGCGATCAACCCGACGGGCCTCGTGATCTCCCTGCTCCTGCGCTCGGGCACCGAGGAGCAGCGCCGGCGCTGGCTCCCGCGCTTCGCCACCGGCGCCGAGCACGCCGCGTTCTCGATCACCGAGCCCGCGGCGGGGAGCGACCTCTCGCGGATCGAGACCTCGGCGGAGCTCGTCGACGGTGGCCGCGGGGGCGCGCGGATCGACGGCCGCAAGCGCTGGGTCGCGGGCGGCGTCTCGGCGGCCGTCGTCCTCATGCTCGTGCGCGTGGGGGAGGAGCTCTCCTGTCTCGTGCTCCCGGCCGAGGGGCGGGACTCGCCGAGCTGGGGCGTCGGGGAGCTCGACAAGGTCGGCTACCGGGGCGTCGAGTCCGCCGCCTACGCGTTCGACGGCCACCTCGCGCCCGAGGCGGAGATCCTCGGCGGGCCGGAGTGCGTCGGCGCCGGCGCGCGGCAGATGCTCGGCGCGCTCGACGTCGGCCGGGTCAACGTCGCCTGCCGGGCGCTGGGCGTCATCGACCGCGCGCTCCAGGGCGCGCTGCAGGAGTGCCGCGAGCGGGAGATCGGGGAGGGCATGCTCGGGGACCACACGCACGCGCAGCTCCGCGTCGGGTCGATACGGGTGCGCCTGCTCGCCGCCGAGGCGCTGACCCTGCGCGCCGCGGCGGCGATCGACACTGCCGACGCGGACGCCGCGCGTGAGCTCTCGACGGCCGCGAAGATCATCGCCTCGGACAGTGCAGTGTGGGCGGTCGACGTCGCCTCCCGCCTGGCCGCCAGCCGCGCCTACCGCGCCGGCGACGAGCTCGCGCGCCTGCGCCGCGACGCCCCTCAGACGCAGATCGGCGAGGGCGCCAACGACGCGCTGCTGCTCGCGCTCGGGCGCGAGGCGATCGAGTCGTGAGACCACCGATCGGGGTCGCGGCGCACGCGCGGCGCCCAGGGCGTAGGGTGCCGATCCGTGGCTCGCTTCGGACGTCGGCGCAACACAGGGGAAAACGGTGAGACCGTCGCCGAGGAGGATGCGGACGGCACGAGCCGGCGCGAGCGCATCGGCGCCGGCGCGGCGAGCGGGGCCGGAGGTCTCCTGCGCCTGCTCGCCGGGGTGATCGACCTCGTAATCGGGGTGATCGCCCTGATCATCGTGGCGGGCATCCTGTTTGTCGTCCTCAAGGCAAACGCGCAGAACACGATCGTCAAGGACGTACACGACGCCGCCAAGTTCCTCGTCGGCCCCTTCGACCGCCTCTTCACCCCGAAGGACCACCGCGTCGAGATCGCGATCAACTGGGGCATCGCCGCCGCGGTCTACGTGATCGTCGGGCGCTTCGTGGCGAGCCTCCTCCGGCGTAGCGCGCCCGAGAGGGCCTGAGCCCCGGCCGGCGCCGGTCAGCCGAGCAGCGGTTCGAGGCGAACGCCGAGCGGGCGATAGGTCTCGAGCGCGCGCTCGTCACGGGTGGCGAGGGCGAGGCCGTGCTCCCGCGCCGCCGCGCCCACGAGAGCGTCGTAGGTGGCGCCGCCGGCGATTCCCAAGCGGTGGAGGTCGCCGAGCAGCGCCGCCGCGGCCTCGGCGCCGAGGAACCGGCTGCCGGGGAAGAGAGCGAGGAGCAGGCGAGCAACCGTGGCCGGGGTGCGGCGCGCCGGGGGCGGGAGTCGCGTGAGCACGGAGAAGGTCTCGAAGGCGGCGTGGCCGCAGAGGCCGAGCCGGCGACCGGCGACGGCCTCGACCGCGCTCTCGTGGTGCTCGTGGTCAGCGACCGCCAGCGCGACCGCGAAGCTCGTGTCGACGAGCAGGTCCGGCGACCTACCGCCGGTCGGCATCGCGCAGCGAGCGGACGAGGGCGTCGCTCACGCGCGCGCCCCCACCGGGGATCACGAGGCGGCCGTCGCGTTCCTCGAGCGAGTCGACCGCCAGGGGCTCCACGCGAAGCCCGGCGCCCTCCACGCTCACATCGACCTCACCGGCCTGAAGCCCTACGCGGTCCCGGAGCGCCTTGGGGATGACCAAGCGGCCGGACTTGTCGATGGTAGTTCGCACGGGCATTTCTTACCATCAAGATACCAGCGGAACGCCATACTGGTGATCGATACTCCGCGCCGGCGGGTCGCCCCCGGCGCTGCTCGGGCCCCGAGATGGCGCAGGATGTCCGGAAGTAGCAGGATGTGGCGGTCAGAAGGACGCACCGGAATCGACTGCGTGCGCGTGCTTGGCCCGATCGAGGGGATCACCTCCTCCGGACGTTCGCTCGCGCTGCGGAGCGCGAGCCAGCGCCCCGCTGGCCACGGAGACGCCCCGGTCGGTCCGCGCCGAGCGGATCTGCGCCGTGCTCGAGGCGGGGTCGCGCAGCAGGAATCCCATCGAGCGGTGCGCGAGCCATGACCCGCCGCAACGGTGCGCGCCTCATCCCACCAGACCAGTCTCTCACTGCTTCGCTGGGGTCGCCTTCCGTGACGACGTAGATCTTCGCGGCGTCGGCTCGAGCCGAAGCAGGAGGCCGTCGTGCTGTTCGACAGGTTCCTCGCTGGGACTGGCTGAGGCCTAGGCGGCGCCTCGGTTGCGTGTGCGTCCAGCCGTCAGCCGTAGCTGCTGGTTGACGAATGCTCGTGATGCGCCCGGCGACTTATCCGACACGGATGGTCCTTGGCCGTGTAGGGTCCCGCCGCCCCTAATGGACGGGAAAGGAAGTGCTGGGATGCGGAGACCGGCGATTCTTCTGCTGGCCGGCGCGGCGCTGCTCATGCCAAGCTCCGCCCTCGCACGGCCACGAGCCCTCGACGTGTTCATCCCGGGCGGCACGTCGGCGATCGACCCGCTCCAGTACCCGCCCGAAGGAGGCCCGGGCGACCCAGCCTTCTACACCTACGGCGACATCAGCATCACCCGCGACGGCGGGCAAGGCGCGATCTACGTCCCCGACTCCGCGTACTACTCGGGGCCGGTGACGTGCCTCCGGGTGCACGGCCACACCGCCAGGTTCGTCATCCAGGACTCGACCACGGGAGCGTCCCTGCTCGTGGAAGTCACTGCCTCACCGCGAGGCGGCTCCCAGCTCGGGACAAGCCCCGGTGTCACGACGTGCAAGGGGCGCGTGACCCGGCTTCTCCCCGTGACCGCCCACATCCTCCTCAGCGGCCACGGAGGGTTCGGAGCGGGTCAGCCCGACGGGTAAGCCCGCCACGCCTCCATCGCCCGGTTGACTCTCGAGATCCCCGGAGGATTCGAGAAGTTCGGCGACGGATACTGAGGTGACCCGACGTCGGCGCTGCAGCGGCGAGCATTCCCCGACACGAGACCGGGCTCGTTTACAGGTCGTGTACATGCCGGTGACCCGACACCGCCATCCTCACAGGCAGTATTGACCACGGTCCGCGCGGTGCAGGGAAGGGAGCGATCAGAATGAGCATCTCCAACAAACCTAAATCTGCTGCGGTGAGACCAGGTCCTGGGTTCCGCTGGAAGGAGACGCGCCGGCGACCCGATCCCGACGTGGTCGACGGCCTGCGCCGCTTCGAGACGCCCGAGATCTCCGATCTGCTCAACCGCCTCTACACCATGCGGCCCGACATCCGGCCGTTGACGGACCCGTCGATCCGGCTCGCGGGACCTGCCTGCACGGTCAAGGTCTTCCCCGGCGACAACCTGATGGTCCATAAGGCGCTCGACATCGCTCGCCCAGGCGACGTCATCGTGGTCGACACGAGCGGCTCGTCGATGACGGCAGTGCTCGGCGATCTCATCAGCACGAAGGCGCGTCACCGAGGCATCGCGGGCTTCGTGGTGGACGGGTTGATCCGCGACGTGGCGGAGATCCGCGGGCTCGGCGACTTCCCCGTCTTCGCGCGAGGGGTCACGCCCATCGGCCCGCTGCACCGGGGTCCGGGCGAGCTCAACTATCCGGTTTCCGCCGGCGGTGTCGTCGTCCATCCGGGCGACATCGTGATCGGCGACATCAACGGGGTGGCGGTGATCCAGCAGGAGGTCGCCCGCGAGACACTCGACCGTCTGCTCGAGGAGGAGGAGGCGCAGGTCCGGTACGCCCGCGCGGTGGCCGACGGGCAGTTCTCGAACGCATGGGTCGACGAGGCGCTCGAGCGCAGCGGCGTTCCCGTTCGCACAGCGGTCGCCGCGCTGTGAACACGCCGCCCATCGCGCTGCCCCCCGCCGTCCTCCTCGGTGGCCGCGGTGGCGCTCTGTCGGTTGCACGTAGCCTGGCCCGGATGGGCGTGGAGGTGCACGTCGTGACGAGCGGCTTCGCTCCCGTGCGAAGCTCGCGTCACTGCGCGAGCTTCACCCGTACCGAGGGGGCCGACGTCGTCGGGGAGTGGCTGGACCGGCTGGAGAGCGGGCCGCGCGGGGCGGTCCTGCTGCCCTGCCACGACGACGGGCTGGAGCTGATCGCGCGCCACCGGACGCGGCTCGAGGAGTGGGGCTACCGGCCGATGGAGGCGGATGACGGCGTGATCCTCGCCATGCTCGACAAGGAGCAGACCTACGCCCTCGCCCGTAGTCTTGGCGTGCCGGTGCCCCGGGTCCTCCCGTTGCGCTGCCCGGAGGACGTCGAGGAGGCGGCCCGGACCCTGTCCTTTCCCTGCGCGCTGAAGCCGCGCCACTCCCACGACTTCGCCAAGCACAGCAACCGCAAGGTGCTGCTGGCGGAGAACGAGGACGAGCTGCGCGAGCAGCTCGCTCAGGCCTGGCGGACGGGCAGCGAGATGCTGTCGACCGAGATCGTGCGAGGCGGTGACGACCAGTTCGTCTCCTACTACACCTACCTCGACGATCAGGGCGCCCCGCTCGCCCACTTCACCAAGCGCAAGCTGAGGCAATACCCCATCCACTTCGGGCTCATCACCTACCAGGTCACCGAGTGGGTGCCCGAGGTGGCCGAGCTGGGGCTGCGCTTCGTCCAGGGGGCGGGTCTGCGCGGGCCGGCGGCTGTCGAGTTCAAGCGCGACGGCGTCGAGGGCACCTTCAAGCTCATCGAGTGCAACCATCGCTTCACCGCCTCGAACGAGATCGTCCGGCTCAGCGGCGTCGACTTCGGAGCCATCGCCTACCGTCGCGCCGCCGGCTACCCCGTGAAGCCGGTCGTCGGGTTCCGAGAGGGCGTGAGGGTCTGGGATCCCGTCGAGGATCTGGCCGCGCTGCGAAGCTACCGCGAGGCCGGAGAGCTGACGACTGCGCAGTGGGCGCGCAGCCTGCTCCGCCGTCAGCGCTTCAAGAACTTCTGCTGGTCGGATCCCGGCCCCGCTCTGGCGAGCTGGGGCGACGTCGTCCACCGGCTCGGGCGGCGGCTCAAGCGGCGCCGACAGGGATCAGCGTGAACCCGGAACCGGTGATCGCGCTCATCGGCTTCGGCGAGGTCGGCTCGACCTTCGGGTCCGCCTTCCGGCAGCGCGGCGTCCCGGACGTGCGAGCCCACACCCGCGCTGCTCGCGACGCGCGCGCGCGGCGGGCGCTTGAGGAGCGCCTGAACGCCGCGGGGGTCCGCGGCTGCGGGAGCCTGGCCGAAGCGGTGGCCGGCGCCAGCCTCGTACTGAGCGCCGTTCCCGCCTCCGCCGCCGCCGCGGTCGCCTCAGAGGCTGCCGGGCTGATCGCTACCGGAGCGCTCTACGTCGACGTGACGCCGGCGAGCCCGGGTGAGAAGGAGATGGCCGCCGCGGCGATGTCGACCCGTGGAGCGCGGTACGTCGACGCGGCGCTCATGGGGACCGTGGTCGTTGCCGGGGCCGCCGTGCCGATGCTCGCCTGCGGCCCGGGCGTCGCTGCCTTCGCCGAGCTCGCACCCTCCCTCGGCCTCGACGTCTCCCAGCTCGAGGGTCCGGCCGGGTCCGCGGCGCGGGTGAAGCTCCTCCGCAGCATCTACTTCAAGGGACGGGACGCCCTCATCGTGGAGATGCTTCTTGCCGCCCGCAAGTACGGGGTGGAAGCTCCCCTCGTCGCCTCGATCCGGCCGCAGCCCGAGGACGCTGAGTTTTCCGCGCTCGCCGCTCGGACGCTTCGCTCGCTCGCCGTCCACGCGACCAGGCGGGCCGAGGAGCTCGAGCGGGCCGAGGGGGTCCTGGCCGATGCCGGCGTCGAATCGACGATGACGCGGGCCGCGGCGGGTCGCCTGCACCGGCTCGGAGCGCTCGGCCTGCGCGAGCATTTCGGCCACCGCCGTCCACGCGACGCCGAGACTGCGCTCGACGCCATGGTCGCGCTCACCGAGGCCGGAGCCTTCCGCGCGATCGGGTCCACTTCGTTTGAGGTCACGCCGCTATGAGTCGTTCCACGCTGACCAGGACGAGGCTCTTCGCCACGCTCGCCGCCCGCGCGGGCGGACGCGCGCGGGGAACGGCGGCCCACGCGGACGTCGTGCGGGCGGTGGGCCCTCGGCACGTGTACGACCGCCTGCGCCGGCAGGCGACCAACGCGGGCTTCGACACCCGCTTCCGCGACGGGGTCTACGAGCGCATCTGGCGCGAGGGAGCCGCGCAGCTGGGCGCCGGGGTCACGCCGCTGGGCGGCGGCATCCTCGAGATCACGCGCGGAGAGGCGCGGACCCGTGTGTGGCAACAAGTCGTGCCGCTCGACGACCCGGTGACGCTGCGCGTCGTGCTCGACAAGCCGCTGGTGCACCGCCTCCTGCGCGAGGTCGGCGTACCGGTGCCCGAGCACCTGGAGTTCGAGTTCGCGGATCTCGCCGAGGCCGAGCGGCACGTCGCGTCCTCGGGCGGGGCCTTCGTCGTGAAACCGGCGCGCGGATCGGGCGGCGGTGACGGAGCCACCTGCGGCGTGCGCGCTCCCAGGGAGCTGCGCCGGGCGGCCCTGGCCGCCACCCGCAAGACGGATCGCATTCTCCTCGAGCGTCAGGCCGAGGGTGACGTCTTCCGGATCCTCGTCCTCGACGGGACGCCGATCGCCGTCGTCCGCCGGCGATCGCCGACGCTCACCGGGGACGGGACGCGCACCGTCGGCGAGCTCATCGCCGACGAGAACCACCGGCGGCTCCTCGCGCGAGGCGAGGAGGGCCTAGCCCCCCTTCGGGTCGACCTCGACTGCCTGCTCACGCTGGCGCGGGCGGCGCTCTCGCTCTCGACGATCGCCCAGCCCGGGCAGGAGTTCAGGGTGAAGACGGTCACGAACCAGGGTCGCACCGAGGACGCGGCGACGGTGCCGCTCGCGGAAGTCGAACCGGGCCTGCTGCGCGCCGTCCGGACGGCTGCATCCGTCGTCGGTCTCCAGCTCGCGGGGGTCGATGTCATCACCACGGATCTCCGGCGAGGGCTCGCGGAGACCGGCGGCATCGTCAACGAGGTGAACGGGACGCCCGCGCTCCACCATCATGCCCTCGTGCCCGACCGGGCCTCGGCGACCCCGGTGGCGGCGATGGTCCTCGAGCACCTACTCGCCCGTGCCGAGCGGGCCCCGGCCGCCGACGACGCGCGGCCCGTGCAGCACGGGAACGCGATCCCGCGGAACGGCGGCTTCCACGCCCTCACGCTCAGCGCGGAGGACCGGCGTGCCTAGGGCCGCGCGTACCGCGCTCGTCCTCATCCTCATCCTTGCCGGGGCGCTCGCCTCGGCGAGGCCCGCCATAGCCGCGGACCCGGTCGTGGCCGCGGTCGGCGACATGGGATGCTCCACCACCGACCCGAACTACCGCGCAGGCCTCGGCACCGCGACGCTCTGCCGGCAGCGGTACGTCTCGGACCTTCTCGTGGGCATGGCGCCGAGCGCCCTCCTCGACCTCGGCGACAACCAGTACGACAACGGAGGGCTCGCGAACTTCGAGAACGTCTACGGTCCCACCTTCGGGCGACTCAACGCCGTCGTCTACCCCAGCCTCGGCAACGCGGAGTACGGCACCGCGAACGCTCAAGGGTTCGTCGACTACTTCTCCCAGGCCGGAGTGCTCTCCCGGATCAAGGCCGGCGGCGACAGCTTGCACATCGCGAGCGGGTACTACAGCTTCGACATCGGTGCCTGGCACGCCATCGCGCTGAACTCCAACTGCTCGTTCGTCGGCGGTTGCGGGTACGGGAGCCCGCAGGAGCAGTGGCTGAGGGCCGACCTCGCCGCCCACCCGCACCGGTGCACGCTCGCCTACTGGCACCACCCGCGCTGGAACTCAGGGACGCTCGGGAACGATGGCACGACGAGCGTCTTCTGGAGCGACCTGTACAACGCCCATGCGGATCTCGTCCTCAACGGGCACGGGAACCACCACTACGAGCGGTTCACGTTGCAGGACCCGCACGGGGTGCCGGACCCCGCCGGCATCCGCGAGTTCATCGTTAGTACGGGAGGCCAGCACCTCGGTACGCCGCCGACGACCCCCGGCGACACGCACACGAGCGAAGTCCGGGGCTATACGAGCTTCGGGGCCCTCAGGCTGATCCTGCATCCGAATGGGTACGACTTCTCGTTTCTGCCCGCAGGGGGCACGACTCCGCCCCCGCCGGCCGGGAGCCGGTTCACGGACTCGGGCTCGGGGAGCTGCCACTCGGCGGCGGTGGCTCCTCCGAACGCCCCCTCACTCACCGCCACCGCTCGCGACGGAAGCGTTCACCTGTCGTGGACGACTCCGCCGGATGGCGGTTCGCCCCTCACCGGCTACCGGATCTACCGCGGAACCGCGACGGGAGCCGAGACGCTGCTCGCCTCGGTCGGGGCCGTCAACGCCTACGACGACATGGCCGCGAGCAACGGCACGAAGTACTTCTACCGCGTGGCGGCAATGAACGGAGCCGGAACCGGCCCGCAGTCGCCCGAGGTCTCGGCGACCCCGGGCGCGACGCCTCCCCCCTTCCCCAGCACCCCGATCCTCGACAGCTTCGCGCGCGCGGCAGGACCGCTCGGCGCCAACTGGCAGACACCGGGCCTCCAGGACGCGGGCACCGCATCGATCGAGAGCAACGGCGTGACCGCGAGCGGGAGCGGCGCCAGCTCGGCGACATGGACCGCCCAGAGCTTCGGCGCCGATCAGGAGGCCTACCTCACCGTGCCACGGCTACCCGCGTCCGGTCACTGGGTCCAGCTCGCAGCGCGCCAGAGCACGACGACGGGCACGAACGTCTCATGCTACTTCTTGCGAGTCACTCCCTCGAGCAGCACGTGGGAGCTTCGCAAGAAGCTCGCGGGCGGAAGCTCGACCGTGGTCAAGTCCTTCACCTCCTCGTTCGCAGCTGGAGACGGCTTCGGACTGCGGCTCGCGGGCTCTTCCCTCACCGCCTACCGGCAGTCGGCGGGCGCGTGGAGGCCGGTAGGCTCTGCGACCGACGCAGGAATCTCGGCTGCCGGGTACGTATCCTTCACACTCGGGGATACGATCGCGCGCGGCGGCGCGATCGGCGGCGGCACCACGGGCTAGAGGCCCAACGCACGGGAGCGCGCACACGCGCAAACACCGCCTCGGCGGGCCGGAACAGGTGGACCCCCTTCAAACGGAGCGGTGCCTATGCGTGCGTGTCCACCGTCGCCCTCCGCGAGGTCCCACGGGCCTGGTGTCGCACTCCCGACATCGCGCGGTGGGGGGGCTCGCCCGACGCTGTCCCTGGCCAGCCGTCAGCGCGACGCAGCAGACGCGAGTCCTCCGAGCCGGCGTAGAGGATCGAACCGTTCCGCGTGCCAGTACCCGTCGCCCCACGCGCCGCCGACCGCAGTCGGACTGTCGCCCTGCGTCAGCTGCTGCGCAGCGACTTCCAGGCCGCTCGAGCCTCGGGCAGCACCGCGGGCACGGTCGCCAGCAGCAGCGCCGTGCTGGCGGTGCACCAGGAGCAGACCTTCTTGTGCTTCGTGACCTGCTCGGCGAACAGGTAGACGCCGCCGGACGCGTCGAACAGGCTCTTGGCGAGCAGGACGAGCGGGATCCACGGCTGCTCCTCGTGCCGCTCCGCGCC
>JBBQAA010000081.1:0-33271 GCA_038276395.1 Solirubrobacterales bacterium
GCGCGCGGCGCGGGCTCCGGGTCACGGCGCGGACCTGGGCGCCCCGTTCGAGCAGCGCCGTGACGACGGCGCCGCCCGTCGTCCCCGTGGCCCCGGTGACGACGATGGGACCGGCGGGCGCGGGCACGGCCGCGAGTCTAGATGAGCGGACGGGACGTGCAGCATGGGCGTCGAGCGGAGACCCGCGCGGGCCGGGGTCGGCGCCGGGTCGGCCATGAGGGAGGGGGACCGGGAAGTTCCCGCCGAGGGTCGCCGCGGCCGACCTCGACCCCCCCCCTCGCGGCCCATCCCCGCCTCGCGACCAATCTCAGCGGCAGAGCAGACGAGTGGCGAATTGAGCGCGGTATGCGCGCAGTCTCAGCCACTCGATCCGAACAATCGCCCGGTCGATGAGGAACCTCACCACGCTTACGTTCACGCGCTCCGGGGCAGAGATGCTTCTGCCGGCCCGCCGAGCGCAAGCCCGCGCTCGACCTGAGCGGCGACCTCGGGTCGCGCCAGGCGCGGTAGACATCCGCGGGCGGCGGGCGAGCGTGCGCTCGTGGCGCACGGCGGTGGCCGCGGTCATTCGCTCTCCTTGGCCTCCGAGTCGAGCAGCTCCTCGAGGGCGTCGAGCCGCGCGTTCCAGAAGTCCTCCTGCGCGCGGATCCACGTCGCCGCGGGAGCGAGCACCGCGGGGTCGAGCCGGCAGACGTGGTGGCGCCCGGCGATCGTCCGCTGCACGAGCCCGGCGCGTTCGAGCGTCTGCACGTGCTTGGAGGCGGCCGCCAGGGACATCGCCAGCGGCTCGGCCAGCTCGCCCACGGTCAGCTCACCGGCGGCCAGGCGCCCGACCATCGCCCGGCGCGCGCCGTGGGCCAGGGCGTGGAAGACGGGGTCGAGCCGGACGCCTTCTTCAACCATTTGGTTGAATATAAACCATGTCCGACCATCCCATCTCCGTCACCGGCGTCGACTTCGTCTGCGTCCCCACCCGCGACCACGACCGCGCCGTCGCCTTCTACGAGGACGTCCTCGGCCTCGAGCGCGGCAAGCGCTGGGGCGACCTGCCCGCCACCGAGCTCCAGGCCGGGGAGCTGACGCTCGCGATCATGGACCCGAGCGCCTTCGGCCAGGCCGAGGCGCGGCCGAACTCCGCGCCGATTGCGCTGCGGGTCGAGGACGTCGAGGCCTCCCGCCGCGCGCTGCAGGAGCAGGGCGTCGAGTTCCACGTCGAGATGCTCGACTCCGGCGTCTGCCACCAGGCGATCTTCTCCGACCCCGACGGCAACCCGCTGATCCTCCACCATCGCTACGCGCCCGCGGGCGAGGTGCCGCCCTCGCGCTGAGAGCCCCCGGCCGCCGCCACCAGCGGGCCGGTGCGCGCGGGCACGGGGTGGGACATCGCGATGTAGGTCGTCGAGTGGCGGATCGCGCCGTCTGCGAGCAGGCGGTTGACGATCGCCTGGAAGTGCTCGGTGTCCTCGGCCACGAGCCGGCAGAGGAGGTCGTGGGGACCGGAGATGGCGTGGGCCTCGAGCACCTCGGGCACCTCGCGGAGCGCCGCCACCGCCTCCTCGAGCCGGCCCTGGGCGAGCTCGAGGAGCACGAAGCCGAGGATGGGGTAGCCCATCGCCGCGGGGTCGACCTCCGGCCCGTGGCCGGTGACGACGCCGCGCGTCTCGAGCTTCGCCAGCCGGGCCTGGACCGTGCCCCGGGCCACCCGCAGGCGGCGCGCGACCTCGAGCAGGCCCACGCGCGGGTCCTCCCGCATGGTGGCGATTATCCGGGCGTCGAGGCGGTCGATGGTCATATTGCCCAGCATTGCACCCCGTTCGGCCGTGGTATTGCCCAGGCTGTCGCACCAAACTGAGCACTCTTGCCACGTAGCTCCGCTGTTGCTGCAATACGTGCATGTTCGAGGAGGGACAGCTCTACTCACCCGTGACCCAGCGCGCCGACGGAGGCGCCACCGTGCACCTCGCCGAGGACCACCCGGGCGCGGGCGATCCCGCCTACCGCGCCCGGCGCAACGAGATCGCCGCGGCCGCCCTGGCCTGGCGCGCGGGCACGCCCTCCCCGCGGATCGCCTACACCGAGGCCGAGCACGAGGTGTGGCGCACGGTCTGCCGCGAGCTGGCGCCCAAGCATGCGCGCTACGCGGTCAAGGAGGTCCGCGAGGCGACCGCGGCGCTTGGCCTCCCGCGCGACCACGTCCCCGGCCTCGACGAGGTCTCCGCGCGGCTCGCGCCGCTCACCGGCTTCACCTACGTCCCCGCCGCCGGGCTCGTCCCCCTGCGCCAGTTCTACGGCTCCCTGCGCGACCGGCGCTTTCACTCGACGCAGTACGTGCGCCACGACGCCGCCCCGCTCTACACGCCCGAGCCCGACATCGTGCACGAGGTCGTCGGCCACGGCCACCTGCTGGCCACGCCCACCTTCTCAGAGCTGCATCGCCTGGCCGGCGAGGCCACCCGCCGCCTGACCGACGAGGAGAGCCTGCGCTTCCTCTCCCGCGTCTTCTGGTTCACGCTCGAGTTCGGGATCGCCGACGAGGCCGGCGAGGTCCGGGCCTACGGCGCCGGGATCCTCTCCTCCTACGGCGAGATCGAGGAGTTCGGCGGGATGGAGCACCGGCCGCTCGACCTCGCCGAGATGGGGAGCGCCGACTACGACATCACCCGCTACCAGCCCGTGCTCTACCGGGCTTCATCCGTCACGGAGGTCGCCGAGACGATCGGCGAGTTCTTCGCCACCTGCACCGACGAGACGATCGAGGAGCTTCGCCATGAGCACGCCCACGCTTGACCCGACCGCCCACCCCGGTCCCGCCGCCGGCCCCGACCTCATGCCGCTGCACGGCATCGACCACGTCGAGCTGTGGGTGGGCAACGCCGCCCAGGCCGCGCACTACCTGAGGAGCGCCTACGGCTTCACCGAGGTCGCCTACGCCGGGCTCGAGACCGGCCGCCGCGACGCTGTCTCGCGCGTCCTCTCCTCCGGGCGCATCCGCCTCGTGCTCACGGGCACGCTGCGCTCCGGCACCGAGCTCGCCGCCCACCACGCCAAGCACGGCGACGGCGTCAAGGTCATCGCGCTCTCCGTGCCCGACGCCCGCCACGCCTACGCCGAGGCCGTGCGCCGCGGCGCACGCGGCGTGACCGCGCCCCGCGAGCTCCGCGACGACGACGGCGCGGTCGTCCTCGCCGACATCGCCACCTACGGAGAGACGATCCACCGCTTCGTGCAGCGCGGCGAGTACCACGGCGCGTTCCTGCCTGGCTACGAGGCGCGCGGAAGCGGCACGCCGGCCAGCGCGAGCGCCCCGATGCTCCTCGCCCTCGACCACATCGTCGGCAACGTCGAGCTCGGCCACATGGAGGAGTGGGTCGGCTTCTACGAGCGCGTCTTCGGGATGACGGAGATGATCCACTTCTCCGACGAGGCGATCTCCACCGAGTACTCGGCGCTCATGTCGAAGGTCGTCACCGACGGCTCGGGGCGCGTCAAGTTCCCCATCAACGAGCCCGCGGAGGGCAAGCGCAAGTCCCAGATCGACGAGTACCTCGAGTTCTACGAGGGCGCGGGCGCGCAGCACCTGGCCCTGGCCACGCGGGACATCGTCGCCACGGTCACGGCGCTCTCCGCGCGCGGCGTCGAGTTCCTGCGCACGCCGGACTCCTACTACGACGAGGTCCCGGGCCGAGTGGGCGAGATCGCCGAGGACCTCGAGGACCTCCGCCGCCTCGGCATCCTCGTCGACTCCGACGACGAGGGCTACCTGCTCCAGGTCTTCACCAAGCCGCTCGGCGACCGGCCGACGCTGTTCTTCGAGTTGATCGAGCGCCACGGCGCGCGCGGCTTCGGCGAGGGCAACTTCAAGGCGCTCTTCGAGGCGATCGAGCGCGAGCAGGACCGGAGGGGGAACCTGTGAGGTACCACGCGCTCGGGGAGGTCCCGCCCAAGCGGCACACGCAGGTGCGGGAGCACGGGCGGCTGCTCGTCGAGGAGGTCATGGGCTACGAGGGCTTCTCGGGCAACGAGTCGATCCTCCTCCACCTCGACTCCCCCTGTCGCCTCAAGGAGATCGGCGGCTTTACGCCGCTTGAGCGCGAGGAGTGGGTGCCGGACGCCCACGTCCACCGCCTGAGCGACCTGCGTGACCTGCCGCCGGAGGGCGACCCCGTCTCCGGGCGGAGGCTCCTCATGTGGAACGGCGACGTCGAGATCGGCGTGTGCAAGCCGGCGCAGGAGGCCGAGGGCTTCTACCGCAACGGCGAGGGCGACGAGGCGCTCTTCGTCATGGAGGGCTCGGGCACGCTCGAGACCGTCTTCGGCTCGCTCCCGTTCCGGGAGCACGACTACGTCGTCATCCCCCGCGGCACGACCTACCGCGTCGCGCTCGACCCCGGCGCGCACTGGTGGCTCACGTTCACGACGCCCGGGGAGATCGAGACGCCGAACCGCTATCGCAACCGCTACGGGCAGCTGCTCGAGCACGCCCCGTTCTCCCAGCGCGACTTCCACCCGCCGGCGCAGCTCGTCACCCACCGCGAGGAGGGGGAGTGGGATCTCACCCTGCGCGTGCGCGGCGGCCTGCAGTCCTTCCGGCTCGACCGCCATCCCCTCGACGTCGTCGGGTGGGACGGCTACGTCTACCCGTACACGTTCAACGCCGCCGATTTCGAGCCGCGGGCCGGGCGCTACCACCTGCCGCCGCCCACGCACCAGACCTTCCAGGGTCCGGGGTTCGTGCTCTGCACCTTCGCGCCGCGGATGCTCGACTGGGACCCGGAGGCCGTGCCGCTGCCCTACCACCACTCGAACATCCAGTCCGAGGAGGTCATGTTCTACGTGGACGGGGACTATGCGGCGCGCAGGGGCGTGGCGGCGGGAACGGCGACGCTGCACCCGTCCGGCCTGCCCCACGGCCCGCAGCCGGGGACGGTCGAGGCCGCGCTCGGCGCCACGCACACCTCGGAGCTCGCGGTCATGTGCGACACGTTCCGGCCGCTGCGCCTGACGACCCTCGCGCGGGACCTGGACGTGCCCGGCTACGCCATGAGCTGGGCCGAGCCGGCGCCGGCCGGGGTGTGATCGAGGCCTACGGGGTCGCCGGCGGGGGCGGCCTCGTCGCCCGCCACCGGGAGGACTCGGTGGTGTCGCTCGCGGCGCTCGCGCCCGAGAGCGTGCCCGCCGCGGTCCTCCTCGCGACGTCGCTGAACCCGCTGCTGGCGCTCGGGCCGAAGGCCTTGACGGCGTTGGAGGAGGAGGTCGCCGCCGCGCTCACCGCGGGGCGCGCGCCGCTCACGCCCCTGGCCGACGTGACGCTCGGCTGCCCCGTCGCCCCGCGCGACTACGTCGACTTCTTCTCCTCCGAGGTCCACGCGGCCAACCTCGGGCGGCTGCTCCGGCCCGCGGGCGATGCGCTCCTCCCCAACTGGCGCCATCTGCCTGTCGCCTACCACGGCCACGCGAGCTCCGTCGTGGCCTCGGGCACGCCGGTGCGCCGCCCGCGGGGCCAGACCGGGCCCGGCGCCTTCGGCCCGACGGCGGCGCTCGACTTCGAGGCCGAGCTCGCGTGGGTCGCGGGCCCGGACCGCCCGGCCGGCGAGCCGCCGCTCACCCCGGCCGAGGCCGAGGAGCGCATCTTCGGCTTCCTGCTGCTGAACGACTGGAGCGCGCGCGACCTCCAGCGCTGGGAGTCGGCGCCGCTCGGCCCCTTCCTCGGCAAGTCCTTCCTCACCTCGGTCTCGCCGTGGGTCGTGCCCCGGGCGGCGCTCGCCGCGCGCGCGGTCGACCCGCCGCCGCGCGCCGAGCCGCCTGCTCCCTACCTCACGGCGGGCCCGCCCACGCGCGGGCTCGACATCGCGCTCGAGGTCGAGCTGAACGGCGAGCCGCTGGCCCGGATGAGCACGCGCGGCCTGGCCTGGACCCCCGCGCAGATGCTCACCCACGCCCTGGCCGGCGGCGCCGCGCTCACCGCCGGAGATCTCTTCGCCTCGGGCACGGTCTCCGAGGCGGGCGAGGGCGCGCAGGGCTGCCTGGCCGAGCTCTGGCGCGGGGAGCGGTGGCTCGCCGACGGCGACGAGGTCGTCATCCGCGCCCCGGGCTTCGGCGCGGTGGCGGGGCGGGTCGAGCCGCCCGCCTGACGCCGGTCCCTCAGTCCCGCGCGCGCAGCACGACGCGCGCGCCGCGTGAGGGGATCATCGTCACGTTGCGGTGCACCGCGTGCTCGGGCTCGGGCTCGTCGGCCTCGAGCTCGAGCCGCTCGGCCATCGCCGTCATCACCGCGCGCTGCTCGGCCATGGCCAGCGCGGCGCCGAGGCAGCGGCGGGTGCCGCCGCCGAAGGGGATCCACTCGTACGTCCCGGGCTTGACGTCGAGAAAGCGCTCGGGACGGAAGGTGAACGGGTCGGGATAGAGGTCCTCGCGGTGGTGCAAGAGCAGGATGCTCATGGAGATCGGGGTGCCCGCGTCGACCGCGTAGGGCCCGAGCCGCCAGGGCACGGTCACGCGGCGACCGATCGCCGGGATGACGGGCCGTGAGCGCATCCCCTCGTGAATGACCGCCTCGACGTGGGCCTCGGCGTCCTCGCCCGAGCGGACGGCGTCGCGCAGCCACGCGTGGGCCGCCGGCGTACGGACGAGCCGCTCCCACGTCCACGCGAGCTGGTTGGCCGTCGTCTCGTGCCCGGCGAGCACGAGCGTCAGCAGCTCGTCGCGCACCTCCTTGTCGGTCAGCGCCTCGCCCTCCTCGGTGCGCGCCTGGAGCAGGAGCGAGAGGATGTCGTGGCGGTCCTCGAGGTCGGTCTCGTGCCGGCGCCCGGCGATGACGGCGTAGGCGGCCTTGTCGAGGATCCCCAGGCCGATCCTCTGCAGGCCGACCGGCTCGTCGTGCCCGACGTTCATGAGCTCCGCGAGCTTGGCGCCAGGGCGGAGCGAGGCCTCGATGATGCCACGCGTGGTGGCCCGCAGCGCGTACTCGCGCGTCCACCGGGCCGGCCGCCCCTCGATCCCGAAGATCCCGGCCATGATCACGTCGAGCGTGATCGCCTGCATGCGCGGCGCGAGCGCGAAGGGCCGATGGAGCGGCCAGCGGTCGATCTCCCGCGCCGTGGCCGTCGCGATCAACTCGTTGTAGCGGGCGATGGCCTCGCCGTGGAAGGGCGGGAGCAGAAGCTTCCGCTGGCGCATGTGACGATCCCCCTGCGCGGTGAGCACCGAGTTCGGCCCCACCACCGGGCGGAGGATCGACTCCGCGGTGAGGGTGGGCGCGAGCGCGGGCTTGGCGGTGAAGAGGGAGCGGACGTGGTCCGGGTGGCTCGTCATGACCGGCCGGCCGGGAACCGTGCCGCGCATGCGGAAGACCTCCCCGAGCTCGCGGCGGGCCCGGAAGACGAACTCGATCTGGCGCTGGTTGAAGCGCACGACCTGAACGAGCTTCGGCAGCGCGACCTCGGGTGGGCCCGGGAGCCCCGTGTGCTCGTCGTCGAGCGGGCCGGCGGGCGAGGGCGGGGCGTGCCCGAGGAGGGGGGTTTCGGCGATCGCAGTCATGACATCCCACATTGTTACATCAAACGATGTCGGATTCAAGCCAGTGCTCGACCAGGCGCCGGGCGATCGCCGAGCGCGGCGGCAGCAGCAGCTCCGGGCCGCCCGGCACCTCGGCGTCCGTCCACGTGTCCTCCCGCTCGGCGGCGACCGCGATCACGGCGCGGTTGAACCAGCGGACATCCTCGAGCTCGGGGTCGGCGCCGCCCGGCTCGCCCGCCGTCCACGGCGCCTGGAAGCCGAGCATGAGGGAGGCGGGGAAGGGCCAGGGCTGGGAGGAGACGTAGCGCGGGGGGCCGATCTCGACGCCCGCCTCCTCGCGCACCTCGCGGGCGACGGCCTCCTCGAGCGTCTCCCCCGCGCCGACGAACCCGGCGAGCGCCGAGTAGCGGCGGGCGGGCCAGCTCGCCTGACGCCCGAGCAGGAGCCGCTCGCCGTCGGTGACGAGCATGATGACGACGGGGTCGACGCGCGGGTGGTGCTGGGCCCGGCAGCGCGGGCAGGCGCGGACGAGCCCGCCCTCGCGGGGCTCGGTAGCGGCGCCGCACTGGGCACAGAAGGGCTGGGCGCGGTGCCAGTTCAGCAGGCCGGCGGCGTAGCCGGCGAGCGCCGCCTCCTTGGCGGGCAGGACCCCCGCCGCCTCGCGCAGCCCGGTCCGCCCGGGCCGTTCGGACGGGGGCTCGCCGCGGCGCCCGCCCGCGCCGATGAGCGGCGCGCGCCGGGCGGCGCTCGGGTCGGACGGGTCCTCGTCCTCGGCCCACAGCGGGCCCTCCGGCGCGAGCCCGAGGAGGACGGCGCTCGCGGCGGGTGCGCGATGCTCGAGGACGAGCCGGCCGTCCTTGGCCGCCACACCGGCGGTACCGGCCAGGAGCACGCGCGCGGCGGGTGCGGCGCGCACGCCCGCGACCCAGTCCGCGTCGGTCCGCCGCCCGTCGGCCGCGCGGTCGAGCACAAGGCCGGCGAAGGTGTTCGGCTCGGCCACGCGGGGACGATAGGCGCGGCGAGCAATCCTCGCCACTCGATGTTCGGAGGCGCGCCGGCTACCCGCCGCCGTGCCAGCTCGTGATGCGCGAGAGGAGCGCGAGCGCGAGCACGAGGCCGCCGCCGAGCGAGGCGGCGACGAGCGTCCCCCGGATCCCTGTCCCGGCGGGACGGGCGGCGCGCGCGGCGCGCAGGTCGTGGCCGAGCCCGCGCACGACCCGCGGCAGGTAGGCGAGGAAGTGCACCGCGAAGCACGCGCCCCAGACGATGAACGAGGCCTTGTGGATGGTCAGCAGCAGACCCGAGTTGTGCCCCCGCAGCAGGAGCAGGACGCCGCTGGCGAAGACGACCGCCGTCATCGCCACGAGCACCGGCGCGAGCATCCGGAGGGCCAGGAGCGGGGGACCCTTCTCGCGGTAGACCCGCGCGCCCGCGTAGTAGCGGACCATGCGGTAGCCGGTCGAGCCGAGCTTCAGGAGGACGGGCGGGATGAGCGCTAGCCCGATCGCCATGTGCGGGGTGAGCAGGCCCCCGAGGCGGAGGATCGTGACCCCCTCGGCGAGGAGCAGCAGCGTGAGCACGACCGCGGTCGTGCTCGTCAGGAGCTCGTTGCCCTCGGTCCCCCCGAGGCGGTCGCGGCGAGCGGCGGCGCGGAGCCGCTCCCCGGCGCCCGCGCGGTCGGTGACTCCGGAGGCCATGGCGGCAGTGTGCGGCGCGTCCCTGAGCCCGGCCTCACGCCATGGCAAAGGTTCGGCAAAGCCCGACTTCGCGGAGGAGCCGCAGACGCTCGTCGGCCCTGAGGTCATCGGCCGGCGGCCGGCCCTCGCGCTTCCGGGGTAGAGGATCACGCGGTCGGGGCATACGACTCCCATGCTGTTCGGCCAGCAGCACGTGGAGCGCTACCGCGAGACCGGCGGCGAGGAGGGCCACAACTGGCAGGGCACGACCGTCCTCATCCTCGAGACCACGGGCCGGAAGTCGGGCGAGCCGCGACCGACGCCGCTCATCTACGGCGAGCACGGCGAGGGCTACGTGATCGTCGCCTCCAAGGGCGGCGCCGACGAGCCGCCGGCCTGGTACCTGAACCTCGAGGCGAAATCGGAGGTCGACGTGCAGGTCAGGGACGACCGCTTCAAGGCCCGCGCGCGCACCGCCACCGCCGAGGAGAAGCCGGAGCTGTGGAAGCTGATGGTCGAGCGCTGGCCGCAGTACGACGAGTACCAGGAGAAGACCGACCGCGAGATTCCGGTCGTCGTGCTCGAGCGCGCGTGATCGTCCTCGTCACGGGCGCCACCGACGGGCTCGGCCGCGGCGTCGCGGTCGACCTCGCCCGGCGCGGCGCGACGCTCCTGCTGCACGGGCGCGACGAGGAGCGCCTGGCGAAGACGGCCGGGGAGGTCCGGGCCGCCGGCGCCGCCGAGGTGCGCACCTATCTCGCCGACCTGGCTTCGCTGGCCGCGGTGCGGCGCCTGGCCGAGGAGGTCCTCGTCACCGAGCCGCAGCTGGACGTGCTGATCTCGAACGCCGGCATCGGCGCCGACGTCCCGGGCGGGCCCGAGCGCCAGGAGAGCACCGACGGCCACGAGCTGCGCTTCGCGGTCAACTACCTGGCGGGCTACGCGCTCATCCGCCGCCTGCTTCCCCGGCTGCGCGAGTCCGCCCCCGCCCGCATCGTCCAGGTCTCTTCGGCCGGGCAGGCGGCGATCGACTTCGACGACGTGATGCTCGAGCGCGACTACTCCGGCGTGCGCGCCTACTGCCAGTCGAAGCTCGCGCAGATCCTCTTCACCTTCGACCTCGCCGAGGAGCTCGCGGGCACGGGCGTCACCGCGACCTGCCTGCACCCCGCGACCTACATGCCGACGAAGATGGTCCGCACGCCGGCGAGCCCCCTGGCCAAGGGCGTCGAGGCCACCGTGCGGCTCGCGGTCGACCCGGCGCTCAGGGACGTCTCCGGCGCCTACTTCCACGTCACGCACGAGTCAGAGCCCGACGCCCAGGCGCGCGATCCCGAGGCGCGGCGGCGGCTGCGGGAGCTCTCGGAGCGGCTCGTCGCGAGCTAGACCGACGTCGCCGTCCTGCCCTGATACGCCTATGGCGTACGAACTCAGGACAGCGGGGGCCAGAGCGCGCGCGCCCGGGCTCCGCTACCCCAGCACGAGCTCCGCGGCGTCGCGCAGCAGCGCCGCATCGCCGGTCACGAGCAGCGTCGTGGCGATCGAGTCGCGCCAGGCCTCGAGGTCGTGGCGGATCTTGTCCTTCGGGCCGATCAGGGAGAGCTTGTCGATCAGCTCGGTGGGGATCTTGGCCGCGGCGTCGTCCTTCTTGCCGTCGAGGTAGAGGTCCTGCACCTCTTCGATCATCTCCTCGTAGCCGAGCCGGATCGCCACGTTGGCGTGGAAGTTCTTCCCCTTCGCCCCCATGCCGCCGAAGTACAGGGCGTAGAAGGGGCGGAGCATGTCGGCGGCGGCCTCGACGTCGTCGGAGACGATGAGCGGGACGGTGGCCGCGACCTCGAAGTCCTCCGCCGTGCGCCGCGCGCCCTCGCGGCCGAGGCCCTCGGAGAGCGCGTCGCGGAAGTAGCCCTGCTCGGTCGGGGAGAACAGCATCGCCAGCCAGCCGTCGCACAGCTCGCCGGCCAGCGCGATGTTCTTCGGGCCCTCGGCGCCGAGGAAGACCGGGATCTCCTCCTTCAGCGGGCGGATCGAGGACTTGAGCGGCTTGGCCAGGCCGGTGCCCTCGGGGAGCGGGAGCGGGTAGTGCTCGCCCTCCTCGTTGGTGACCGGGCCCTGCCGCGCCCAGATGTCGCGCAGGATCCCGATGTACTCGCGGGTGCGCGCGAGCGGCTTGGCGAAGGGCTGGCCGTACCAGCCCTCGACGACCTGCGGGCCGGAGACCCCGAGTCCGAGCACGAAGCGCCCGCCCGAGAGGTGGTCCATCGTCATCGCCGCCATCGCCGTGGCCGCGGGCTGGCGGGCGGACATCTGCACGATCGCCGTCCCTAGCCGGATGCGCTCGGTGGCCGCGCCCCACCAGGCCAGCGGAGTCAGGCAGTCAGAGCCGTAGGCCTCCGCCGTCCACATCGAGTCGAAGCCGAGGCGCTCGGCCTCGGCGATCGTCTCGGCGATGTCCGGGGGCGGACCGCCCGCCCAGTAGCCCGTGTTCAGTCCCAGCTTCAAGTCCTTGGCCATGCCGGGACCCTAACCTGCGGGACATGAGCGAAGCGCCCCGGGTCAGGGTCGAGACGGCCGACCACGTCGCCACCGTCACCCTCTCCCGCCCGGAGAAGCACAACTCGCTCGACGCCGCGATGTTCGCCGGGATCCTCGACGCCGCCTCAGAGGTGGCCGGGACGCCCGGCGTCCGCGCCGTCGTCCTGCGGGGGGAGGGGCCGAGCTTCTGCTCGGGGCTCGACGTCGCCTCGCTCATGGCCTCGCCCGACGGGCTCGAGGGGATCCTCGAGCGCGACGGCCACCGCGCCAACCGCGCCCAGCGCGTGGCCACGGACTGGCTCGACCTACCCGTCCCCGTCATCGTCGCGATCCACGGCAACTGCTTCGGCGGCGGGCTGCAAGTCGCACTCGGCGGGGACATCCGCATCGCCGCGCCCAGCGCCCGGCTGTGCGTCATGGAGGCCAAGTGGGGCCTCGTGCCGGACATGGGGATCACGCAGACCCTCCCCCGCCTCCTCCGCGCCGACCTCGCGCGCGAGCTGACCTACACCGCCCGGATCGTCTCCGGGGTGGAGGCCGCCGCGCTCGGGCTCGTCACGCGCGTGACTGAGGATCCGCACGCGGCCGCGCTCGCTCTCGCGCACGAGATCGCCGCGCGCTCCCCCGACGCCGTGCGCGCGGCCAAGCGCCTCTACTCCGAGGCCTGGGACGCCCCGGCCGCCGAGGCGCTGAAGCTCGAGACCGAGCTCCAGCGCGCGCTCATCGGCTCACCCAACCAGCTCGCCGCGGTGACGGCGGGGATGACGAAGCAGCCGGCGGAGTTCGCCGACCCGGTCTGAGCGCGCCGCCGGCGCGCACCGCGCCTCAGCCGCCGGGGTGCGACCAGCGCAGTCCGGGAAAGCGGGCGAAGTCGCGGTCGAAGGAGACGACCTCCGCGCCGTGCTCGATGGCGAGCGCGGCGAGCTGTGCGTCCGGAACCAGGTCGCCGGTCGCGTCGGCGTCGCGGCACAGTCGCTCGAGCAACGCGAGATGGCGCGGCCCGGGATTGACGAGGAGGTGGCCGGGCTGAGCCCGTGCCGCGCGCACGTAGGCGAACGCCTCGAGTACCGGTGTCGGGTTCATGAAGATGCGACGGTTGGTGACGACTCGCAGAAAGGACCCCGCCACCAGATCGGTCACCGCGAACGGGTCCCCTGTCTCCCGCAGCCGTTCGAGGTACGCATCGGCGCGCTCGAACTGACTGTGATCCTCGCGGTGCGCCGCCACGAGCACGTTGACGTCGAGCAGCTTCACCTCAGCTTCGTCAAGGGCAGGCCCTCGTCGAGCGCTTCGCGCATGGCGCGGTTCGACGAGATATCCACCCCTGGGCGCAGGCCGCCGCCGCCGCGAAAGACCGGCAGCTCCGGGCCGCGCCGCGGCCCCGGCTCGGCGAGCTCGCGCCGCAGGGCATCGGAGACGATCTCCCCCAGGGTCTGCCCGCGCTCCCGCGCGCGGTCGCGCGCCGCCGCGAGCAGATTGTCGTCGACGTTCACCGTGGTGCGTATGATGCGAGCCTAGCGCATCCCGCGCATCACATCAGTGGTGAAACGAGCTGCGGGCGTTGGTCGGCGGCACGTTCGAGCCATAGGCCGCGAGGCGCTCGACCACGCGCCCGAGATCTGCGGCGAACAGCTCCGCGAGGTCGGGGGAGAACCCGTTGCGCACGCAGACGCGGAGCACGGCCATGTCCTCGATCCCCGGCGGCATGCGGTAGGCCGGGACGATCCAGCCGCGGCCGCGCAGATGCTCGGAGACGTCGTAGACGCTGTAGCCCTCGACCTCCTCCCGCAGGCGGAAGGCAAACACGGGCAGCTCGTCGCCCTGGGAGAGGAGCTCGAAGGGACCGAGCCCGGCGATCCGCTCCGAGAGCGCCGTCGCCACGTCGCGTGACTCCTGCTGCACGCGCCGGTAGCCCTCCCGCCCGAGGCGCACGAGCTGGTAGTACTGGGCCGCGACCTGGGCCCCCGGCCGCGAGAAGTTGAGCGCGAAGGTGGGCATCTCGCCGCCCAGGTAGTCGACCTTGAAGACGAGCTCCTCGGGCAGGGCGGCGGCCTCGCGCCAGACGACCCATCCAACCCCAGGGAAGACGAGCCCGTACTTGTGTCCGGAGGCGTTCACCGACTGCACGCGGGGCAGGCGGAAGTCCCACACGAGATCGGGATCGAGGAAGGGCGCGATGAACCCACCCGACGCGCCGTCGACGTGGATCGGGACGTCGAGGCCCCGCTCCTCCTGCAGCGCGTCGAGCGCGGCCGAGATCCCGGCGACGTCCTCGTAGGAGCCGTCGAACGTCGAGCCGAGGACGGCCACGACGCCGATCGTGTTCTCGTCGCACGCCGCCGCCGCGCCCGCGGGCGTGAGCCGCGGCGCCTCGGCGCTCACGTCGAGGAGCCGCGGCTCGACGTCCCAGTAGCGGCAGAACTTCTCCCAGCAGACCTGGACGTTCGCGCCCATGACGAGGTTCGGCCGGGCCGCGGAGGCGCCCGCCGCCTCCCGCCGCGCCCGCCAGCGCCACTTGAGCGCGAGGCCGCCGAGCATGCACGCCTCGCTCGACCCCGTGGTCGAGCAGCCGGTGGCGTCCCCCTTCTCCGAGGCGCCCCAGAGATGGGCGAGGATGTTCACGCAGCGCCGCTCGAGCTCCGCGGTCTGCGGGTACTCGTCCTTGTCGATCATGTTCTTGTCGAGGCACTCGTCCATGAGGCGCCGCGCCGCCGGCTCCATCCACGTCGTCACGAACGTGGCCAGGTTCAGCCGCGCGTTGCCGTCGAGCATCAGCTCGTCGTGGACGAGCTGGTAGGCGGCGTCGGGGGCAAGCTCTGCGTCGGCGAGGCGGAAGCGGGGGACGCCCGTCGTCTCGTCGCCGGCGAGCTGCGGCCGCGGGCGGAGCGCACGCGCGGTCTCGGGGCTGTCGTCGTGGGAGTGAAGGGCCATGGGCGGATCGTCCCACACCCGGCCCCGCCTCATGTGTCCAGCCGCGCCTCCTCGAGATCGAGGTCGTACTCGATCCGGCGCAGGACGTCGTCGTCGATCTCGCGGTCGCGGCGCAGGTCGCGGGTGGCGTGGCGCTCGGCCTCGAGCAGCGCGCGGCGCAGACGGCGGAAGTCCTGCGAGCGCTCCTCGATCCCGCCGCCGCCATCACCTTCGTCGTCGACGAGCGCGTCGAAGCGGCGCAGGCGGAACTCGTAGGACCCCCGCATCCGTTCGGCGGTGTCGTCGCGCACCCAGTCCTCCCCCGCCAGCTCGTTGATGCGCTCGAGCGCGGCGTCGGCGGCCACGCGCCGGGCGCGGAGCTCCTCCTGGTAGGCGGAGCCGTCGTCCTCGAGCCCGAGCACGCGCACGAACAGCGGCAGCGTCAGGCCCTGAAGCACGAGCGTGCCGAAGATGACGCAGAAGGTGAGGAAGACGATGAGGTCGCGATGGGGGAACGCCTTCCCGCCCTCGAGCGTCAGCGGCAGGGCGAGGGCGGCCGCGAGCGAGACCGCCCCACGCATCCCCGTCCAGGCGAGCAGCAGCGGCATCCGCCAGTCGGGGAAGGGGTCTTGATCGCGGATGCGCCGGAAGAGCATCCGCGGGCCGTAGGTGGCGGGGAAGATCCACAGCAGCCGTGTGAGGATGACCGTCCCCGTGGCCAGCGCCCCCCAGCCGAACAGGCGCGTGCGGGAGATTCCGTTCAGGGCGTCGAGCAGGGTCGGCAGCTCCAGCCCGATGAGCACGAACAGGAGCCCGTTGAGGACGAAGGTGAGGATGCTCCATACGGCGTTGCCCTGGAGCCGGGACTGGACCGTCGTCAGCTCGGGCGTGTACCAGCCCATGTAGATCCCAACGGTTACCGCCGCGAGCACCGCCGAGGCGCCGAGCAGCTCAGCGGGCAGGTAGGCGAAGTACCCGGTGAGCAGGGAGATCGTGATCTCGACCGGGGGGTTGTCGAGCCGGCGGCGGACCATCCGCACGCAGAAGCCCACCGCCACGCCGATGGCGATGCCGCCGGCGACGCTGAGGACGAACGCGAGGATCGCGTGGGGGAGCGAGAACGTGCCGCCGACGACGGCGGCCACCGCGAAGCGATAGACGACGAGGCCGGTCCCGTCGTTGACGAGGCTCTCGCCCTCGATGACGGTGATCAGGCGCCGGGGGACGCCGAGGCGCTTGGCCACCGCCGAGGCGGCGATCGGATCCGTCGGGGAGACGATCGCCCCGAGCGCGAAGGCCTCGGCCCAGGACAGGTGGTCGATCCAGGTATGGGCGACGAGCGCGACGGTCACGGTCGTGACGAGCACGAGCCCGATGGCCAGGAGCCCGATCGGTCGCAGGTTGGCGCGGAACTCCCGCAGGGGTGTGAAGAACGCCGCGCCGTAGAGCAGCGGGGGGAGCACACCGATGAGCACGAGCGCCGGGGAGAACTGGACGCGGGGCACGCCGGGGATGAGCGAGAGCCCGAGCCCGCCGAGCACGAGCAGGATCGGGTAGGGCACCCGGACCGGGCCGGCCACGGCGATGAGCCCCGCCACGGCGACGAGCGCGGCGAGCAGGAGGGCGAGGTCCGAGTGGTGCAGGCCGATGCTCACGCGCTTGATTCTGCAAACCGGCTCAAGAACTAGGCTTGCGCGCGTGCGCCGCCTGCTCATCTCCTCTGCCGTCCTCGCCCTGTTCGCCGCCGCACCGGCCGGCGCCACCACGCGCCTCCGGCTCGACGGCATCGGGCCGCTCAAGCTGCACATGCGGACCGCCGCCGCGCTCAGGACCGGCTGGCTCACGCACCGGAGCAGGGGCTGTGAGCTCGCCTCGCCCGTGCCCGTGGCCTACCGGATCTCCGGCCGCAGAGCGCCCGGGGGATCGCCGGGACGGCAACGTTCACGCGCGGGCGCCTGTCTGATCTCTCGTTCACTCGCGGCGTCCACACGCGGGCGGGAGTGACCGTCGGCCGGACCTCCCTTGCGACGATGGCCCGGCGCTACCGGGCGCTCGGCTTCCGGGCCACGCTGCGGTACGTCGGGACCTTCGGCGGCCGCTTCGTCAGCGTCTACGGGCGAGGCGGCCGCCCGCGATCGGCGGCTTGGCACCCACCGCACGGTGACCTACCTGGCGATCCCGGCCGTTCCCGCCTGCGAGTGAGCGGGCGCGGAGCCGAGCGCCCTCAGCCGCTGACGAGCATCGCCGCGCCGAGCCCGCCGCCGACGCCCGGCAGCTCGGTCACGCGCAGCGCGGGTGGGGTGTCGTCGCGGAAGAGGTGCGGGTGCATCGCCGCGAGCAGGCGGTCGTGGTAGGGCTCGCCGAGCCGCTCGCCCATCCCACCGCCGAGGATCACGGCCTCGACGTCGAGCAGGTTCACCGCCGAGGCGACGCCGGCGCCGAGCGCCTCGATCGCGCGGTCGACGAGCTGCACGGCCATGGGGTCCTCCTGCTCGAGGGCGCGGGCCCAGATGCCGCTCGTCAGCCGCGGGCGGCCGTGCTTGTCCATGAGCTTGAAGAGCTTCGTCCGCTCGCCCTCCTCCACGAGCGCGCGAGCCCTGCGCTCCATGGCCAGGCGACCGGCGTAGGCCTCCATGCAGCCGCGCCGCCCGCAGGGACAGCGCGCGCCGCCGCGCTTGACGACGACGTGGCCGATCTCCCCGGCTCCGCCGCGGCCACGCCACAGCTCGCCGCCGAGGACGACCCCGCCGCCCGTCCCGGTCCCCCACCACACGCCGAGCAGCGAGTCATAGGGCCGCCCCGCGCCGATCTCCGACTCGGCGAGGATGGCCGTGCCGACGTCGTTGCCGAGGGTCACCTCGAGGCCGAAGCGCTCGGCCAGCACGGGGCCGAGGGGGAAGCTCTCCTCCCAGCTCGGGAGGTTCCGGGCCGAGGTCACCGTGCCCTTGGCGCGATCGACCGTGCCTGGGGAGCCGACCCCGAGGCCGGCGAGCGCGCCGGGCTCGACCCCCCGCCTCCCGCGCCGCCTCCTCGAGTGTGTCGCCGATCGCCTCGGCAACGTCCCGCGGCCCGCCCTCGGTGGGCGTCGGGCGCCGCGCCTGCCCGCGAATCTCGTGCTCCTCGTCGACGACGAGGGCGAGGATCTTCGTCCCGCCGAGGTCGACGCCGCCGCGGAGCCTCACAGCGGCAGCTCCTCCTCGAGCGAGCCGATCACGTGATCGGCCCCGGCGCGCTCGAGCGCGGCCGCGTCGTAGTGGCCGGTGGCCACGCCGACCGAGCCCGCCCCCGCCCCGGCGGCGGCGTCGATGTCGTGCGGCGTGTCGCCGACGACAAGGACCTCCTCGCGGGAGAGCCGGCGCTCGAGCCGCGCCTCGGCACGCACGACGGCACCGCGGGTCAGCGCCACGCGATCCTCGGAGTCCGAGCCGAAGCCGCCGAAGTCGAAGTAGCGGTTCAGGTCCCCGCGCGCGAGCTTGACCTCGACCGCCTCCTCGGTGCCGCCGGAGCACAGGCCGAGGAGCACGCCCTGCGCCTGCAGGCGCTCGAGCGTCTCGCGCACGCCGGGCAGGACTCGGTAGCCCTCGGACTCCTTGACCGTCCCGGGCAGGTAGCGCATCCGCGTGGCCATGAGCCTCGCCATCTCCTCCCCGTCCGGCTCGTGGCCGACGACCTGCGCGAAGGTGCGGCGCCCGACCTCGGGATCGGTCATGCCGTTGTCGGTGAACTCGCCGATGTCGGCGGGCACGCCGTAGAGCTCGTCGAAGGCGAGCTTCCAGGACTCCGCCCCGGCGCCGCCGCTCGTGATGAGGGTGCCGTCGACGTCGAAGAGCACGGCCAGCGCGCGGCTCACTCCTCCTCCTCCTCCGCGAGGTTCCAGGGGGTCAGCTCGGCGGCGGACTCGGGACCCCACGACCCGCCGGCGTAGGGCTCGACCGGCGGCGGCGCGTCGAGCAGGGGCTCCGCGACCTCCCACAGCCGCTCGATCCCGTCGGCGCGGGTGAAGAGCGTGTGGTCCCCGGTCATCGCGTCGTGGATCAGGCGCTCGTAGGCCTCGAGCTGGTTGGCCGCCTCGAAGGAGGTGTCGTAGGAGAAGGTCATCCGCGCCGGACCGAGCGCCATCGTCGCCCCCGGCTGCTTGGCCATGAACTCGGCGGTGATCGACCCCGGGTCGCCGAGGTCGAAGACGAGCGCGTTCGGGTGCTCGTGGTGGTGCACGCCCGCGCTCTGCGGGAACATCCGCAGCGCCGGCTCGCGCAGCATGATCGTCACGACCCGCTTGCCCTCGGCCAGGCACTTCCCGGTGCGCAGGAAGAACGGCACGCCCTGCCAGCGCCAGTTGTCCACGTTGGCGCGCAGGGCGACGAACGTCTCCGTGTCGGAGTCCCCGGCCACGCCGTCGATCTCCCGGTAGCCCTCGTACTGCCCGCGCACGACGTACTCCGGGTCGAGCGGGCGCAGCGCCTCGAAGACCTTGACCTTCTCGTCGCCGAGCGTCTTCGCGCGCAGGGAGGTCGGCGGCTCCATGGCCAGGTAGCCGAGGACCTGGAAGAGGTGCGTGACGACCATGTCGCGAAAGGCGCCCGTCTTCTCGTAGAAGCCCGCTCGCGTGCCCACGTCGAGCGTCTCGGGGACGTCGATCTGCACGCTGGAGACGTGCTCGCGGTTCCAGATCGGCTCGAACAGGCCGTTGGCGAAGCGCAGCGCGAGGATGTTCTGCACCGCCTCCTTGCCGAGGAAGTGGTCGATGCGGAAGACCTGGTTCTCGGCGAAGACGGAGTGGATCTCCTCGTTCAGCGCCCGGGCCGACTCGAGGTCGGTCCCGAACGGCTTCTCCATGATGATCCGCGCGTTCTCGTGCAGGCCGTTGGCCCCGAGCTCGCGCACGATCGAGGGCGCGGCGGCGGGCGGCACGGAGAGGAAGTGCAGGAGCTGGGCCTCTCCTCCCACCTCCTCCTCGGCCTCGCGGACCCGGCCGGCGAGGACGGCGCCCGAGTCGCCCTCCTCCCCCGAGGTGGCGAAGGACAGGAGCTCTGAGAACCGCTCCCAGGAGTCGCCGACGAGGTCCTCCTTGCCGAACTCCGTGATCGCGGCGCAGGCCAGCGAGCGGAACTCCTCGTCGTCGAGCACCGAGGTCGAGGTGCCGACGATGCGCACCTCCTCGGGGAGCAGGTCCGCGTTCAGCAGGTGGATGAGGCCGGGCAGGAGCTTGCGCTTGGCCAGGTCCCCGGTGGCGCCGAAGAGGACGATGACGTGCGGCGGCGGCCGCTTGACCGCCTCGGGGGAGAGCGGGTCGGCGACCGCGGTGGGGGCGTTCTCGCTCACGGCACCGTCTGCTCGTGGTGGCCGCCGAACTCCGAGCGCATGGCCGAGAGGATGCGGTGGGCGAAGTCCCCCTCCCCGCGCGAGGAGAAGCGGTCGTACAGCGCGGCGGAGAGGACCGGCGCGGGCACGCCCTCCTCGACGGCGGCGAGCACCGTCCAGCGGCCCTCGCCGGAGTCCGAGACGCGGCCCTCGAAGCCGTCGAGCGTCGGGGACTCCCGCAGCGCCGAGGCGGTCAGGTCGAGCAGCCAGGAGGCGATGACGCTCCCCCGCCGCCACACCTCGGCGACCTCGGCCGTGTCGATGTCGTAGCGGTAGTACTCGGGTTCGCGCAGCGGCGTCGTCTCGGCGTTGCCCTCCTGCTCCTTCGCGCTGCCGATGTCCGCGCCGTGGAGGATGTTCAGCCCCTCGGCGTAGGCGGCCATCATCCCGTACTCGATCCCGTTGTGGACCATCTTGACGAAGTGGCCGGCGCCCGAGGGCCCACAGTGCAGGTAGCCCTGCTCCGCGGGGGCGGGTTCGCCCTCGCGGCCGGGCGTGCGCTCGGAGTCGCCCGGCCCGGGGGCGATCGAGGCGAACAGCGGCTCCAGGCGGTGGACGGGCTCGTCCTCGCCGCCGATCATCAGGCAGAAGCCGCGCTCGAGCCCGAAGACGCCGCCGCTCGTGCCGACGTCGAGGTAGTGGATGTCCCGCTCCTTGAGCCGGGCCCCGCGGTCGACGTCGTCGCGGTAGTAGGAGTTGCCGCCGTCGATGATCGTGTCGCCTGACTCGAAGTGCTCGGCGAGGTCCGCGACCGTCTGGCCGGTGAACGCGGCGGGGACCATGATCCACGCGGCGCGCGGCGTCGCGAGCTTCTGCGCGAAGTCGGCGAGGTCCGTGGCGCCGGTCGCGCCCTCGCCCTCGAGCTCCTTGACGGCATCCTCGTTCAGATCGAAGACGACGCACTCGTGCCCGTCCTTCATCAGGCGGCGCACGAGGTTCGCGCCCATCCGGCCCAGGCCGACCATTCCCAGCTGCATCGCTACAGGCTCCCTTCGATCGCGGTGACGAGCTCCTTCCAGCCGGCCCGGACGTCGGGCCCGAGGTGGACGCGCAGGGCGCGGCGTTCGCGCTCCTCGAGCACGGTGAAGTCCCCGCGCGCCTGCGCCGCCTTGACGACGCCGAAGGTGTACCTCGCGCTCGGGACCTGCAGGTCCTCCGCGTCGTCCTGCGTGACTTGGAGGAACACGCCGGAGTTGGGGCCGCCCTTGTACGCCTGCCCCGTCGAGTGCAGGAAGCGCGGGCCGAAACCGACGCAGGTGGCGAGGTGGCGGGCGTCGCGGATCCGCGCCCGGAGCTCGTTCAGCTCGTCCTGGCGGGCCTCGGTGCGGGGGCCGTAGAAGAGCAGCGCGACGTAGTCGCCCGCGCCCGCGCGCGCGAGGTGGGCGGCGATCGCGCCTGTCGCGTCGTCGTGCGGGAGGCCGTCGGCCTTCCCGTAGAGCGCGACGTTCTCCCCGCGGGCGAAGGGCGTCTCCTCGGGCAGCGCCCCCGACTCCTCGTACTCCTCGGTCAGCTTCCGCGTGGCGACCTTCGAGGCCTCGACGTCGGGCTGGTTGAACGGGTCGATGCCGATGACGGCACCGGCGACGGCGGTGGCGAGCTCCCAGCGGAAGATCTCGCCGCCGACCGCGTAGACGTCCTTGAGGGTGATCGTGATGACGGGGTGGCCGGCGTCGCGGAGAGTGGCCACGGCGGCGTCCTGCTCGGGGTCGGCGCCGTCCGCGAGCCGCACGTAGGCGAACAGGCGATCCTCCCCGTAGGCCTCCGGCGCGCCGAGCGGCTCACGGTCGACGGGGACGATCCCCTTCCCCTGCTTGCCGGTCGACTCGGCCACGAGCTGCTCGAGCCAGGCGCCGAGGTCGGCGATGCCCGGCGAGGCGACGAGCGTCAGCTTGTCGCGGCCGCGGTTCGCGCCGGCGCCCATGACGGCACCGAGCACGACGCCCGGGTTCTCGGCGGCGGGGACGTCCGGCCCGCAGGCCTCGGCCATCGCCTGGGCGCTCTGCAGGAAGCGCCCGAGATCCAGGCCGATGACCGCGCCGGGGACCATGCCGAAGTTCGACAGCGCGGAGTAGCGCCCGCCGATCGACGGCACGCCCGCGAAGACCTCGCGAAAGCCGTTGGCGCGCGCCTTGTCCTCGAGCGCGGAGCCGGGGTCGGTGACGGCGATGAACTGGCGGGCGGCGCGATCCTTGCCGATCTCCTCGGAGAGGCGGGTGAAGAAGTAGTCCTCGAAGATGTTCGGCTCGAGCGTCGAGCCCGACTTGCTCGAGACGACGAAGAGCGTCGTCGCGAGCGTGACCGCGTCGGCCACGGCGCGGACCTGCGCCGGGTCGGTCGAGTCGAGGACGTGCAGGACGGGGTGGCCCTCCGCCGCGCCGAAGGTCTCGGCGAGCAGCTCCGGGCAGAGGCTCGAACCGCCCATGCCGAGCAGGACGGCGTCGGTGAAGCCGGCCTCACGGACGTCGGCGGCGAGCTCGGTGAGCGGCGTCAGGTCGGCGAGCTGGTCGCGGGCGACGGTGAGCCAGCCGGTCCACTTCGCCTCGTCCTCGCCGGTCCACAGGGCGGCGTCACCCTCCCACAGGCGGCGCGCGTTCCCCTTCTCTTCCCAGGCCGCGACGGTCTCGTCGACCGCGTTGCGGAGATCGGTGGGAAGCGCGAGGTCGAGGTCCATGGGCGTGCATGATGCCGCTTCGCCCTTACGGCCGCGTGACGGGGCCGTGACGGGTACCGTGCGCCGCGGTGAGCGCGATCGAGGCGGGCAAGCGGGAGGCGGCCGAGGCGGCGGCGCTGCTCGTCAAGGACGGGATGCGGATCGGCCTCGGGACGGGCACGACCGTCGCCCATCTGCTCCCCGCGCTGGCCCGGCGGCGCCTGCGCATCCGCTGCGTGGCGACCTCCGAGGCCACCGCGGAGGCGGCCCGCGCGCTCGGGCTGGAGGTCGAGCCCTTCGACTCCCTCGAGGCGCTCGACATCGCCATCGACGGCGCCGACCAGGTCGACCCGGAGGGCTGGCTCGTCAAGGGCGGCGGCGGCGCCCACGTGCGCGAGAAGATCGTCGCCGCCGCGGCCGCGGAATTCGTCGTCATCGCCACGCCGGAGAAGCGGGTGGCGCGCGTCGGGCCGCCGGTGCCGGTGGAGATCCTGCCCTTCGGGCTGCCGGCGACGCTCGCGGCGCTCGCCCCGGCCGCGCTGCGCGCCGGCACCGCGGCCTCCCCGGACGGCGGGCTGATCGCCGACGCCGCCGCCGCGTTCGCCGACCCGGCCGCGCGCGCGGCGGAGCTCGACGCCGTGCCCGGGGTCGTCGGCCACGGCCTCTTCCCCCCCGCGCTCGTCGCGCGCGTCATCATCGGCGGGGAGTGAGCATGCGCGACATCAGCGTCCCCATCCGCGACGGCATGTGGGTCTACCACGACAACCCGGGCGTGTCGCTCTCCCTGGCCCAGACCATCGACCGCGGCGAGGGCGCCAACGTCTCCCGGCTCGACTTCGGCGTGCACACGGGCACGCACGTCGACGCGCCGCGCCACTTCTTCGACGACGGCTCCGACGCCGCCGCGATCCCGCCCGAAGCGCTGAGCGGGCCGGCCTGGGTCATCGACGCCACGGCCATCGACGGCCCGCTCGACGCGGCCGCCCTCGCGCGGCTCGAGCTGCCGCCGGAGGGCACGGAGCGGCTGCTCTTCCGCACGACGAACTCGGCCCTGTGGGCGCGGGACGAGTTCACGCGCGAGTTCGTCCGCTTCGCGGGCTCGGGCGCCGAGGTGATCCGGGCGCGCGGAGCGCGGCTCGTGGGCATCGACTACCTCTCGATCGGCGATCCCGACGCCCATCGCGTCTTCCTCGCCGACGGGATCGTTCCGCTCGAGGGCCTGGACCTCTCGGGCGTCCCCGCCGGCCGCTACGACCTCCTGTGCACCGCGCTGCGGATCGCGGGCTCCGACGGCGCCCCGGCGCGCGCGCTGCTGCTCGACGCGTGAGCTCGAGTGGCTCGATCCGCGCGGTATGCGCGCCGTTCGAGCCACTCAACCGGTCGGCGACAGCTCGCGGCGGATCATCTCCGGGAAGGGGCCGGCGGTCACATCGCCCCAGCCGTAGCGGCGCACCCGGAGCCCGAGCCCTCTGACGCGGACGTCTCGGGCGCGGTCGAGGTGCTTCCGGTGGGCGTGGTACGCGCGGCCGTCGAGCTCGACCGCGAGGCCGGCGTCCTCCCAGAAGAGATCGACCTCGGCGCCGGCGTCCGCAAGCCAGACGTTCACGCGCGGTGGCGGCACGCCCGCAGCCATCAGCCGCTCGAGCGCCCGCGCCTCGAGCGCCGAGCGGGTCAGGTGCGCGTCGGGATGGCGCTCCTCGAGGACCGAGCGGACGATCGCCACGCCCCGAAGCCGCCCCGGCCGCCGGAGAATCTCGTCGACCGCCCACTGGTCGTAGATCCGCCGGACGAGCGCCTGATTGACCGCGTAGGCGACCCGCCGGCGGGGCTTCCAGGCGGCGACGTCGACGAACGTCCGGGGGACGGAGGTGACGGGAACGCCGTCCTCCCAGGCCCAGTCTCGTTCCGCGAGCCGGCAGCGATGCACAACGAGACCCTCAAGGCTCCGCGCGACGCCGCATCCGGGCGCGACGGTCACGTCGAAGACCGTGCGGGCGTCGTCCACCAAGCCAAGGTGCTCCGCCGCGGACAGTCCCGACAAGACGGCGCCCTCGCCGCACGCCAGCACCGCCGCCAGCCGGCGCCCGAGCGGTCGGAGCTGCGCGTGACCGACGGCGTAGACGTGGCGGTGGACGACCAGCAGGCGCCGACTCGCGACCATGCGCTCGACCCGATGACGGCTCAGGCCGCGGGCGATCAGCTGGCGATGGGCGACCACCCCGTGCTGCCGCTCGGCCAGCCGGGCCAACACGGCGTCGCGTCGAGTGGCTGAGACCGCGCGCATATCGCGCTCTTGGAGCCACTCGATCTCGGACACACCGGTATAGGGCTCGGAGCGCGGCCGCTCTCCCCCCGAACCTGCCACCATCGGCCCATGCCCCACGCGAACATCAACGGCCAGCGGATCTTCTACGAGGACTCGGGGGAGGGCGAGGACGTCATCGTCTTCTCCCACGGCTTCCTCATGGACCACTCGATGTTCGACCCGCAGGTCGACGCGCTCGCCGACGAGTGGCGCTGCGTCGCGTGGGACGAGCGCGGCCATGGGCAGACCGAGACGACGGAGGACCCCTTCACCTACTGGGACTCGGCCGGCGACCTCATCGGCCTGCTCGACCACATCGGGGCCGAGCGCGCGGTGCTGGCCGGGATGTCCCAGGGCGGGTTCCTCTCGCTCCGCGCGGCGCTGAGCGCGCCCGGCCGCGTGCGCGGGCTCGTCCTCATGGACACGACCTCGGGGCCGGAGCCCGCGGAGCACATTCCCGCCTACGACCAGATGATCGAGGCGTGGCTGGCCCCGGACGGCCCGCCGCAGCCCGTCCTCGACGTCGTCGCCGGGCTCATCCTCGGCGCCGACTGGGACGGGACACCGCAGTGGCAGGAGCGCTGGCGCGCGCACCCGAAGGCCCAGGTCAGGCAGATCTACGCGACGCTCGTGGGACGGGACGACGTGACACCGCGGATCGGGGAGATCGCCGCGCCCGCGCTCGTCGTCCACGGCGAGGAGGACGCCTCGATCGCCCCCGAGCGCGGCGAGGAGCTGGCCGACGGCCTGCCCGACGGCGAGCTCGTGACGATCCCCCACGCCGGCCACGCCGCCAACCTGACCCACCCCGAGCCGGTCAACGCGGCGATCGAGGCGTTCCTCGCGCGGCTGTAGCTCGGGCCGTGCCGCGGCACGCGCGGCCGGCGCCTACTCCGACGCGCGCAGCTCCTCGGTCAGCGCCGCGACGGCCTCGGGCCGGCCGTGGAACCGCGCCGGGGTGTTCTGGAAGAGGACGATGCGCCACGCCCCCGGCCGCCCCTCGGCCAGGACCGTGTGCTGGGCGTGCAGGTCAGGGTCGAGCTCCTCCTTGCCGGGCGGCATCATTCCCGCCACGGCCCGGACCACGGCGGCGCCCGGGCCGACGAACCGCACGCTCCGCAGGCGCGTCGCATAGGGCACGGTCCGGTGGCTCGCGAAGGCCTCGCCGAGGGCGGAGGCGATCTCCGCGCGGCCCGCCATCTCGGAGCCGTCGAAGCCGATCGCAGTGCCACCCGGGGCGAACAGACCGGCGAACGCCTCCGCGTCGCGGCCGTTCCAGGCAGCGATGAGCCGCGCGTAGAGCGCGCGTGGCTCGTCCTCGTCCGACGGGAGGGCGAACTGAACCGCTCGGCGGCTCTCGGTCATCCGCTCGAGCTGCTCGCGCACGCGCAGGTGGAACGGGTGCTCGAGGTACTCCGTGAAGCGCCGCCTCGTCCTCGACCACGGCGAGGACGGCGAAGTCGGCGTTCCCCTCCCGCAGGCCGAGATCCGGGCCGAAGCGGTACTCCCGCACGGCCGGGATCTCCCCGGGCAGCGCGTCGAGCAGCTCGCGCAGGGCGTCAAGCTCGGCGTCGCCCACGCCCTCCTTCCACACCATCGAGACCGCGTGCTGGATCACGGAACGATCACGTTGGCCGGGTCGGGCTGCTCGCCGAGCGGCGCCTGGGAGTAGTCGCCGAAGGGCGCATCGCGGGCGCGGACGGCGGCGCCGACGCCCTCGGCCTCGGCGCGGGCGACGAACGCCCGGCCCTCCGGGATGTTCCGCATCAGGCCGTCGAGCACCGGGCCGAGGGTCTGGGTAGCGCCGAGGCCCATGTTCTCGTAGGCCTGGTTGACCATGAGCTTCATCGCCGCGAGCTGCCCGGCGGGCAGCGCGGCCAGCTCCTCGGCCCGCGCCCGCACCGTGGCCTCGAGCTCGGCGAAGGGCACGGCGGCGTTGACGAGCTCGACGTCCGCCGCCTCCCGCCCGGAGAGCGGGCGGCCGGTCAGCGCGTGCTCCTTGGCCTTGGCCAGGCCGAGCCGGTAGATCCACATGCCCGACAGATAGGTCCCCCAGACGCGGGAGTAGGGAGTGCCGATGCGGGCGTCCTCCGAGACGATGACGAGGTCGGCGCACAGCGCGAAGTCGCTGCCCCCGCCCACGCACCAGCCGTGGACCTGGGCGATGACGGGCTTGGGGGAGCGCCAGATGCTCATGAACTTCTGCGTGGGGGCGAGCGCGGGTGCCGTGGCGCCGGCCATGTCCTTGCCGGGATCCCATTCGCCGTCGGTCGTCAGGAGCTCGTCCCAGTGGCGAAAGCCGCCCCCGAAGTCGTAGCCGGCGCAGAAGGCGCGACCCGCCCCGCGCAGGACGATGACCTTGACCGCGGGATCGCGCACCGCGGCGTAAACGGCACCCTCCACGTCGTCGGGCATGGGCGGGACGATCGCGTTCAGCGCCTCCGGGCGGTTCAGCGTGATCGTGGCGATCGCGCCCGCCGTGTCGTAGAGGATCGTCTCGAAGTCCACGCGCCGCGCGAGGCTACCGCGCGCGGCACCACACCGCGACGTCCCACGTGCCGCGGCTCACCCGCGCCGTGGCCGTGCCGTTCCCCCAGCGCTGGATCGTGATCGGCCCGTAGGCCCCCGCGGGCGAGTGGTCGAGGACGTCGATGTAGTCCTCCCCGTCGTGGGCGAGGACCGAGGCGTCGTAGCCCGCCGGCACGAGCCCCGTGCCGTGGCAGGAGACCCCGGCGGCCTGGCCGGGGCGCACGTCGTAGACGCAGAAGGCGCGCTGCCCGCCGTAGGCCCCGCAGGGAACCGAATGGCGCGCGAGCTCGGCGCGGGCCGAGCCGGGCGGCAGCGACGCGAGCGCGGCGAGAGAGGCGGTGAGGGCGAGGAGCAGACGGATGAGCATCGGGGCCTTTCGTTCGGTGACGAAGGCCCTAGGTCGCGAGGCGCTCGCCCTCGCCCCCCCGGCCGATCCGCTAGCGGCGGCTCCAGCGCCGCGCGATCTCGCGCTGGGCGGCACGGAGCGACATCCGCCCGGCGCACACCGCGTCGTGCAGGCGGTTCTCGATCCCGTCCTTGGCGTGGGCGCCCCGCGGGCCGGCGTAGGGCTCGGGCCACAGGTTGCGCAGCGAGTTATCGCCCCCGAGCTCCAGCGAGATGAGGTGGTCGACCTCGTAGGCGTAGGGCCGGTGCCGGCGGATCCCGTCGGCGAGGTAGACCCGGCGTTTGGTCGCCGGCGAGACGTGCCGGTGCTCGCGAGCCCACCCGGGCCGGCAGACCTGCGCCGCCGTGGCGCGGAGGGCGGCTCCCGGGGTGCAGCGGCGGTCGGCCTTCAGGCCGCGGCGGCAGCGACCGGCGAAGAACGCTCCGGCCGGCGGGCGTGCTCGATGGGTCGGGCGGTGATGGACCGAGCCCGGGCGCAGGCACGGGCAGGGCAGGCTCTCGCAGTAGATCCCGTCGCCGTCGGCGTCGCGCGTGTTGTGCGCGCGCTGGGCGGCGGCCTGGTTCGGGAAGTCCGCGCAGACCGCCGCAGCGTGGGCGACCGGCGCGGCGGCGCCGCCCGTGGCCGCGTGCGCACCGAGAAGCGCGAGCGCGGCGAGGAGCGGGAGCAGGCGGCGCGGCACGAGCGCCTACGGATGCGCGGTGAACACCACGCGGGCGCCGCTCGGGTCGCTGGCCTTCTCGCAGTCCACGATGCCGAGCTCGCCGGAGAAGCGGCTCGTGCAGGCGAAGCTCCCGCCCACCCGCACCGTGATCGTGCCCGTCGGGTCCCTCCCCGCCTGCACCTGGCTCAGCCACTCCGCGGCCACCGCCCGCGCCGTCGCGCAGGGCACGGCCCGGGCCGCCGTGCGGCTCACGAAGCCCCCCGCCGCCGGGCCGCACGTCTGCGCGGGGTACCTCGGCTTCGTCGCGCCCGACGGGACCGTGGCGATCGGCGTCGTCGCGGTCGCCGTCGGCGTCGTGGTGGCGGTCGTGGTCTTCGGAATGGTCCTGGTGCTCGTCGGCCTCGTGGCGGTCGTGGTCGTGGCCGGGGGAACGGTCCTCGTCGTCGCCGTGGCCGGCGCCGTGGGGGTCGCCGGGGTGGAGGTGCTCCCGGCCGGTGCCGAGGCCGCCGGCGTGGAGCTGCCGCCGCCGCAGCCGGCGAGCAGCGCGAGCAGCGACAGGAGGATCGGGAGGCGCTGCGGACCGGTCACGGCCCAACTATGGCACGGCGCGTGCGATCATCAGCCGCGTGCGCATCCCCGTCGGCGAGGTCGGGCTCTGGGTGGCCGAGGCGGGTCCGGCCGACGGCCGTGCGGTCGTCCTCCTACACGGCTTTCCCGAGCTCGGGTACTCCTGGCGCCACCAGATCCCCGCGCTCGCCGGAGCAGGATTCCGCGTCCTCACCCCCGATCTGCGCGGCTTCGGCCGCTCCGACGCCCCCGCGGCGGTCGAGGCCTACGCGATCACGCGGCTGGCCCAGGACGTCCTCGGCCTGGCCGACCATGCCGGCGCCGAGGCGGTGACGCTCGTGGGCCACGACTGGGGCGCGGACCTCGCGTGGAAGACGGCGTGGATGCATCCGGAGCGCATCCGCGCCGTGGCCGGCCTGAGCGTCCCCTTCGTGCCCCGCGCGCCCGCGCCGCCGCTCGAGCTCATGCGCCGGGGCCTCGGGCCGGGCTTCTACATCGTGTGGATGCAGGAGCCCGGCGTGGCCGACGCCGCGCTGGCGCGGGACGTGCGCCGCTCCCTCGCCACCCCCCGGGTGTGGGACGCCGCGTGGGCCGCCGATGAGACCGAGGACCCACCCACGCCGCCGTTCATGACCGATCGGGAGCTCGGGGTCTACGTCGAGGCCTTCGCGCGCACCGGCTTCACGCCCGGCCTCAACCTCTACCGGAACCTCGACCGCAACTGGGAGGAGACCGAGCCGTGGGAGGGGAAGCCGATCGCTCCGCCCGCGCTCTTCCTCACCGGGGAGCGCGACCCCGTCCGCCGCTTCATGCCCGCGGCGGCGATGGACGGCCAGATGGCCGACCTCAGAGGCACGGTGATCGTGCCCGAGGCCGGCCATTGGGTCAACCAGCAGGCGCCGGAGGCGGTGAACGCCGCCCTGCTCGACTTCCTCGCCGCGACGTAGCTACCTGGCCGCGTCGTAGCGCTCGGCGACCTTGTCCCAGTTGACGACGTTCCACCACGCCTTCAGGTAGTCCGGGCGCTTGTTCTGGTACTTCAGGTAGTAGGCGTGCTCCCACACGTCGTTGCCGAGCAGCGGCGTCTGGCCGTCGAGCACGGGGGAGTCCTGGTTCGGCGTCTTTACCAGCTTGAGCGAGCCGCCGTCCAAGACGAGCCACGTCCAGCCCGAGCCGAACTGCCCGACTCCGTTGGCCTCGAACTGCTCCTTGAAGTCGTCGAAGGAGCCGAAGGCCTCCTTGATCGCGTCGGCGAGCTCGCCGCTCGGCTCGCCGCCGCCGTCGGGGCTCATCGACTCCCAGAACAGCGTGTGGTTGGCGTGGCCGCCGCCGTTGTTGCGGAACGCACCCTGCTTGTCCTCGGGCAGGTCGGAGAGGCTCTGGAGCGCCTCCTCGACGTTTTTGCCGTCGAGGTCTGAGCCCTCGAGGGCGGCGTTGGCCTTGTCCACGTAGGCCTGATGGTGCTTGTCGTGGTGGAGCCGCATCGTCTCCTCGTCGATGTGCGGCTCGAGCGCGTCGTGGTCGTAGGGCAGGTCGGGGACGCTGTAGGCCATTCGGGGTCTCCTTGGGTCTCGTTTCTCTCTCCTTCACACGTATGCCCAGGGAGAACGGGGGAATCACCCGAGCGCCCGCCCCAGGGCCACGGCGCCGAGGCCGGCCGCCAGAGACAGGAGGACGTTGGCGGCGGCCACGCCCCGCCGCCTCTCCTCTCCCTCGCGCACGCTCTCGAGCATCCAGGTCGAGAACGTGGTGTAGCCGCCGAGCAGGCCGCCGCCGAGCAGCGTGACCGTCGCCGCGGAGGCGGCGGATCCCACGAGGAGCCCGAGCGCGAGGGCGCCGCTCACGTTGACGGCGAAGATGCCGAGCGGCCAGGACCCGTGCGCGCGCGGCGCGATGAGCGCGGCGATGACCACGCGCAGGACGGCCCCCGCGCCGCCGAGCACTGCCACGCCGATCCAGTCGAGCGCGCTCACGCCGGGGCGCCCCGGCGCGCGAGCGCCCCGCCCGCGGCGACCGCCACGAGGCCGATCGCGATGCTCGCGGCGGCGTAGCCCGCGGCGAGCCCGCCCCGGCCCGCGTCGAGCATCCGCACGAGCTCGAGCTGGAAGGTCGAGAACGTGGTGAGCGCCCCGCACAGTCCCGGGCCGAGAAACGCGCCGCGCGGGTCGGGCGCGTGCAGGCGCGCGGAGACGGCGCCCAGCAGCCCGGCTCCGGCCACGTTGACGGCCAGCGTCGCCCACGGCCAGGCCCCGGGCGCCGCCAGGATCGCCCTCCCGAGCGCGACCCGCGCGAGCGCGCCGAGCGCGCCGCCGAGCAGGATCGCGACGAGCTCCCGGCGCTCGGCGGCGGTGGGGCGCCTCATAGGACGAGGAAGTAGCCGGCGCACATGACGACGAGCACCACCCGGCGGGAGGAGCCCGTGCCGGACGAGCCGGGGTCCCGCGCCGTCACCGCGCCGCCTCCCGCCACGCCTCCCGCAGCGGCCCGCGGTGGAAGATCGCCAGGGGGATCGCGGCCAGCAGCAGCACGGCCTCGTCGAACGGCCCCGGGATGGGCAGGAGCGCGAGGGCGAGCAGCGCGCGCAGGGGCCACGGGATCCGGCCGTCCCGGACGAGCAGCCGGACGGCACGGATGACGCGGGCGAGCCGGGCGGCGGCGGTGCGCACGCGCTGCCCCACCCCGGCCGAGCTCGTCGCCCCCGCCTCCGGCTCCGAGGAGCGCAGCGGGGTCACGGGCGGTCCTCCTCCGCCCACGCCCCCACGCGCGCCGCGAGAGCGGCGAGATCGGCCACGCGGAGATCCGGCGCGGGCAGCGCGGAGGCCGCGCGCAGGGCCTCCGCGCAGCGATCCTCGTCGAGCCCCCGCCGCGCCACCTCGACGGCCAGGGCGCCCGCGACGTGCTCGGAGAACGGCCGCCAGGCGCCGAGCAGCGCGTCGGTCATCCCGCCCCGGATCGCGCCGTCGAGCACCCGCGAGCCGAGGTCGCGCTCGCCCCACGGCGCCCCGATCGCCGCGGGATCGGTGAGGGTGCCGTTCAGGTCGAAGAGGACGAGCTCCGGTGGCCCCGCGCGCCGCGCGGTGTCCTCCGCTCCGGGGGTGACGGATCTACCGGGCAACGCGCAGCAGCCATTCAAGGGCGGACGGGGCGCCGCGGAGGACCGAGATGTGCCCGTCCGCGGCCGAGAGCCTGAGCTTGGCCGAGGGGCATCGGCGGGCCAGCCACTCGGCGTGCGCGCTCGGGACGATGCGATCCCGCCCGCCGTGGAGCAGGAGCACCGGCGCCGTGATCCCGGCCGGGTCAAAGCCCCACGGCGCGACGTAGGCGAGGTCGTCGTCGATGAGGCCGCCCGGCCCCGCCGCCGTCGCCGGCCCGACGACCTCCCCGAGCCAGCCCCACGGCCCGTCCAGGGCGGCCTCGTCCGCCGGGGTGAACTCCGGGTCGTACGCAGCGCCCGAGGCCTCGTGGGCCTCCTTGGCCTCCCGCCCCGCCGCCGCGGCGCGCAGGGACGCGACCCCCGAGTCCACCATTCCCGCGAACCAGTCGAGGTCCTCGGCAGCGAACGGGGCGAGCGCGGCCGCGCTCACGGTTCCGAGCACCCGCTCCGGCAGGAGCGCGGCGCAGGCCAGCGCGTGCGACCCGCCGCCCGAATGGCCCATGACCGCGAAGCGGTGCAGGCCACGCGCGTCGGCGAGGCGGGCGACGTCCGCCGCCGCCGAGGCGAGGTCCCGCCCGGGGTGCGGGGTCGATCCGCCGTAGCCGGGCCGGTCGTAGGAGAGGAAGCGGATCCCGAGCCGTTCGGCGTCGGCGAACAGCGGGGTGGGCGGCGCGCCGATGTTGGGCGTGCCGTGGTGCCAGACGACGGGGAGCCGCCCGCCGGCGCCCTCCCCGCGCGTGTCGTAGACGTGCAGCGTGCGCCCGTCGCCGAGCTCGACGTCGAGCTCGGCGACCGCCACGGCGTGCGCCGGCGGGTCGCGGTCCTCCTCGCTCACGGCCCGGGCTCGCCGACGAGCGGAAGATGCTGGGCGACCCGCGGCCGGCCGCCTTCCTCGTAGCGGACGTCGACCTCGTCGTTGCGCTTGTAGGTCCCCACGCCCCAGAAGCCGAGCATCCAGCCGCGCTTGCCGGGGCCGCCCTCCTGCACGAGCGCCTCGCGGAA
>JBBQAA010000082.1:0-26007 GCA_038276395.1 Solirubrobacterales bacterium
CGTGGAGCTCCCCGGCCCGCAGGCCGGTGTACGCCGCGACGTAGATCAGCGCGCGGTACTGCGGGTCTATGGCCTCTGCGAGGGCTTGGACCTCGGCGGCGGTGAGGAAGAGCATGCGCCGGGGCTCGGCCTTGGGCAGGCCGCGGATGCCGTGACAGGGGTTGGTGGTGACCATCCCCCGCTCCACCGCCTCGCTCATGACCGCCGAGAGCGTCGTCCTGACCTTCAGCACGGTGCCGGTGGCGTACCGCGGCGCCTCCGTCTCGTTGCCCTCCGGGTCGCGGGTGACCTTGCGCTCGTTGGTCAGGCCCGCGAGGAAGTCGCGGACGCGCTCGCGGGTGATCTCCCCCACCCGCGCGTTTCCGAACGCGGGCATGAGGTGCTCGCGCAGTACCTGCTCGTAGCGGGCGCGGCTCTTCGGCGCCAGCCCGCCCCACCTGACCCGCTGCCAGTCCTCCACCAGCAGCCGGAACGGCGCCCGCGCCCGCTCGGGGTCGTGGCCGGGGTTCTTGCTCGCCGTCAGGCGCCAGTCCGCCAGCCTGAGCTCGGCCTGGCGCTTCGTGGCGTAGGTGCCCAGCACGCCCGGCTGGCCGCCGCGGTGAGCCGCCGGGATGCGCGCCTGGTAGCTGTATCCGGCGTAGGTTGGGCGCCCCTGCTTGTCTCGGCCGGTCGGCTTGCCCAGCCCGCGCTTGCGGACGTGACCCGGTAGCCCAGCCACTACCTCACCCCCAGCAGGCGGTCGGCCTGGGCGGCGGACAGGTTGAAGCGCTGCATGACCAACGCGCGGGCGGTGAGGTAGCTGCCGGTCTGAGCGGCGAGCGCGTGGTAGGCAGCGCGGATACGTTCGGCGCGGCTCACGGCGGTTCTCCTTCGTACGGGTGCTAGAACCGCATGCGAACACTTGTTCGCATACTGCCGAACGGTACTGCTCCTCACGGTCGCGCGCACGGTCGCCGTGGCCCTGACAACGCCGAAACCTGCGTAAGAACCGGAGAACGCGAGAACGCAGGCGCCGCCGGTTCTAGGCGCAAACCGTTGGTGAGATCGTTTCCGCCGGGGAACGGCTCTGGCTGCGCCGGATGGCCCGCAACCACACCCACCCCCAGGCCCCGGCGGTACAAGCCCTCCGCCCGAGCCGAACAGCAACCCCGCCGTCCTAAAGGACGGCTGGGGCGGCGGGGTTCCCCGCCGAACCCCGCCGCCGGGAGTCGGCGGGGTTGAAATCCCAGTAAAGACGGGGGATTACGTGTCGGCGTGAGGGCAACCCCGCCGAACCCCGCCGAAACCGTTCGGCGGGGCAACCCCGCCGAGCTATTCGGCGGGGTTGACGTACACATAGCCGCCCCGCTTTCCTTCGGCCTTGAACACGGGAACGGTCGGGTCTTCCGCCCACCGCCGCAATTGCGCCCGCCACTTCTCCTGCGCGCCGAGCCGCACGCTGACCTGAACCTTCTGTCGGAGGGCGTCGGCGCCTAGCCCCTCGTCCGATGCCTCCCGGAGCGCGGCGATCACCGCGGTGAGCACCCGATCCTCCTCCGGCGGCACCACTGCGACGTCCGGCCAGTCGAGCGCCAGGCTGGCGGCGTGGTCGCCGCCGCCGCCGAAGTCGGGAAGCTGAACGTGCCGGAACGGCACCCGCAGCGGCTCCGGCTCCTGCGCCTCCTTCATGCGGTCGCACTTCAAGGTGACCGTCAAGGCGCCCGGCGCGCGCTCCAGCTTGAACATCGCGAACGACGCGTTACGCAGCGCCTCCGTCCCGCGCTCGGTGTCGCCCTTCTTGGTCGAGTGATGAATGACCAGCACCGCAGCCTCGAAATCCCGCCGGAGCTGCTCGCAGCCCTCTACGAACAGGCCCATGTCCCTGGCATCGTTCTCGTTGCCGCCGACGAAGTTGCGCGCCAGCGTGTCCACCACGACGAGCGCGGGCTTCCGGCTGCCGAGCTGAAGCGCGATGGCCCGTGACAACTGCTTCACGCTGGACAGGTCATGCATGCGGAGACTGCCCGGCAAGATGTGCAGACCCCGCGGCGGCTTCTCCCGTCCGTGCGCGCGACTCCACGCGTGTGTCCTCAGCCGGATACCGCGCCTGCCCTCCGACATGACGTAGACAACGTCGTGCCCGGCAGCCGCGAGCTCGCACGCCCACCCGATTGCCAGGAAGGACTTGAGCGAGCCGCCCTCGCCCCACAGACCATGAAGCTCGTCGTTGGCGATGTAGCCCGGCACCAGCCACTCCAGCGGCGGAAGCTCGTCTAGCTCATCCACGCTGAACAGCCGGAACGCCTCCAACTCGGAGGGCAAGTCCACCTTCTTGCGCTTGACCCGCCCCCGAGATCGCTGCGGCGCCTCAGGGTCATGCGGATCTCGAATGTTCCTGACGTCGTAGTGGATGATCGCCATCAGGCCACCGCCCCCGTCAGGAGCGCGGCGACCATCCCGCCGCCGTTGAGGTAGTCCGACACGTCCGCGTTGTGCTCGGTCATCCCGAACCGCCGCAGATCGAGGCGGCGAGCGGTGACGTTCGCCGCCCACAGCCGCTCGATCACCTTCGCGCTCTGGCGCTCCTCGCCGACGTGGTACGCGACGATCACCGGCTGAATCGCGCGAACCTCTTCTGTCCACTCGTCGCGCCAACTGCCCGCGCCCAGCGTGACCGAGAACGCCTTCGCGCCGTGCGACTGAAGGCAGAGCGCGTCCCACTCGCTCGCGCAGAGGAAGGTCGGCTCCCCAGGGGCACCCGACCAGTCCTCGTCCGGCGCCTCCCACGGTGACGTCCTAGGCCAGAGCGGCCAGGGTCGGCCGTTCCCCGGCCACGCGCGGAGTTGGGCGCCGTCCACGAGAGAGCGCCACTTCGCAGCGACGAGCGCCCCGCGGCTGCTGTACGCGGGCAGAGTCAACCGCTCCAACGCGTAGTCCCACCCCACTCCGGCGGCGTAAGCCACGTCCGGGTGAATGCCACGCGCGGCGCACCAGCGCTTCGGGCGGCGGGAAAGCTTGAAGCGCCCGTTCCAGCGCTTGAACTCCTTCCGTGACGGCAGCGGCGGCGCCTCACCGACCGGACGGGCCTGCTGGCCGGTGTAGGCCCGAAGCGCCGCGGCGAGCTCGTCCTTAGCGGCACCCCGCGACAGCCCTAAGGCCTCGCCGAGCTCCTGAAGGTAGGTACCCCCAAGATCGCGGCAGGAGGCCGTAAAGCAGCCGATCAGCCAGCGGTCGCCGGTCCAGGTTGCGTCGGCGTTACCGCCGTCACACACCGGGCAGGCGTACGCAACTTTGCAAGGAATGGGCGGCTGAAACTCGCCTACGCTTCCGCGCAGCGGTCCGCTGCGCGCGCCGCTGGGGCTGTTGATAGCCGCCTCCTGGGGAGCGCCCTCGGCCTTGTCCTTTCGGCCGGGGGCGTTTCTTTTGCGGGCCATGAGGTCACCCCTCCTCCGGCTCGTAGGAGTGCTCCTCGGCCCAAGCGTCGAGCTTGTTCAGGTCGAACCGGAGCCAACCGCCGAACTTCGAGAACGGAATCGTTCGGCTCTGGACGTGGCGGCGGATCCACCACGGGCTGACACCGAGCCGGGCTGCGGCTTCTTCCACGCCGACCCAAACGGGGTCTGCCGCCGGGCGGTCGGGCTTCTTCTTCGTCTTAGGCACGGAGGCCTCCCACGCGAGCGAACCGGGGCCGCGTCCACCCACGAAGGGATAGATGGCCCGCGCCCGGCCTGTGGCCCCGCTCCCTCGGCGCACCGTTCTCAGAGGAGCGGTACGGCACGGCCCCGAAGGCAACGCGAACCGTAGCGGACCGAGGCGCCTAATCCGAATCGAAGTTGCCCTCAGCCGGGTTGCGCTGACCGCCAAACCCTCAAATCGGCGGTCGCGGGGCGGTCGCGGGCCTTTCACGAGCGCCCTCAGACATAGAAAAAGCCCCGTCTTAGCAGGGCTTTTCTAAGTACCGCCACGGAGATTCGAACTCCGGTTTCCGCCGTGAGAGGGCGGCGTCCTAGTCCCCTAGACGATGGCGGCAGGAGGGAGGACGACGCTAGCACGAGAACGCTACGCTCCGACCGTCGGCGGCTGTGGCGGAATCGGCAGACGCGCGAGCTTCAGGTGCTCGTGTCCTTAGGGACGTGGAGGTTCAAGTCCTCTCAGCCGCATCGAACCTTGGGCGCTGTCCTGCCCAGATACGCGTGTGGCGTATCAGGGCAGGACAGCTGGCCCGGCCCCGGCCCTGGCCGGCGCCCCTACCCGCCGGGGACCAGCTCGGGTCCGCGAGTTCGCCCGCCCGGACGCGCCCCGGCGAGAGGACCCTCCCCACCGGCCGCCGCGTGCCGCCACGCTCGCCAGGTAGCCGGCGTGCGAGGCGCAGAGGGTGCGGCGCGGGCGCTCGCGGATGAACGCGATGCCCCGGCCGTCCGGGCTCCAGGCCGGCGTCGTGTCCTCCTGCCCTCGCGGCGGACGGGTGATCTGGCGCGAGCGGCGCCGGCGTGGCCGACCCAGATCGCGCCGCCGCGGGAGGACGCGAACGAGCCGCCGCTCGGCGCCCAGTCCGGGTCGTCGTCCGTGGCCCCGTGGGTCAGGTGGCGGCGGCCGCGCCCCGTGGGCGAGATCGAGAAGAGCCCGCGCTTGCCGCCGCGGTAGATGATCCGGTCCGCGGCGCTCCATGACGGGGCGGTTCCGCGGGCGATCCGGTGCTCCGGCCCGCCCTCGGAGTCGACGACGGTGACCCAGGGGATCTCCGCCTGGCCGTACTTGTCGTGGGGGGAGAGGACCGAGCGCGTGAAGACGACGCGCTCGGCGTCCGGGCCCCAGGCGGGGTCGCCCAGGTCGCCCGTCGAGGGCGGCACGGCCCAGGTGGAGAAGGCCCCGTCGGGATACTCGACCGCGATGCCGAGCGATGTTCGTCCCGAGAGGTATTCCTGGGGCAGGGCGATCGGCGCGACGCGGCGGCCCCGGAGCGCGAGGGACTGCCAGCGGTAGTACTGGCCCGTCTCGCGCGAGCACTGGACGGCCCGACCCGCCGTGACCGCGAGCGGGCCGTTCTCCCCCGGGAAGGCGGCCCGCGCGGGTGCGGCGACGGGCAGCAGAGCCAGCACGAGCACGAACGGAAAAGCGAAGCGTCGCACGAGCGCCCATCTTGGCAAGGCCGCGGCCGCCCGCCGGTTCCTCCCGGCACGACACTACGCTTCGCCCCCGTGCTGCCCGAATCGCGCCGGGCGCGCCTGCTCGCCCTCGCGGGCCTCGGCGTGCTCCTCCTCGCCGTGCTCGCCGGCGCGGCCTACCTCCTCTTCGGGCGCCCCGAGGGCGACGTCACGAACACCAAGGTCGAGTTCACCCCGCCCAAGCCGCCGAAGAAGCCCCGCCCGGCGCCGCCACGGGGGGAGGACTGGCCGATCTACGGCCGCGACCCGCAACGGACCCAGCACGCCGCGCTGGCCATCCACCCGCCGTACCGGCGGATCTGGACGGCCGAGCGGAGATCGCGCTCGCTGCTTGAGTTCGCGCCCGTGCTCGTGCGCGGGCGGATCTTCATCGTCAACAACGCCGCCCGCGGCTCGGCCTTCGACGCCCGCACCGGGCGCCGCCTGTGGACCCGGCGGCTAGGGACCCTCGCCGCCTCCTCCTTCGGTGCCTGGAAGGACCGCCTGTTCTTCGCGCCGATCTCGGGCCGGAAGGACCGCACCCCTCGCTCCGACGTGACCCTCTACTCCCTCACCCAGAGGAAGGGAAGGATCCTGTGGCGCAAGCGCCTCTCGAGCGCCGCCGAGTCGGGGCCCCAGGTCGTCAAGGGGATCCTCATCGTGGGGGACGAGAACGGCGTCGTCAAGGGCATCGCGCCGCGGACGGGCCGGCCGCGGTGGACCTACCGGGCCAGCGGCGCGATCAAGGGTGGCCTGGCCTACGACAAGGGCCGCGTCTTCTTCGGCGACTACTCCGGGGAGGTCACGGCGCTGCGCCTGCGCGACGGCAAGCTGCTGTGGAAGGCGTCGACCTCCGGGCGCGCGTTCGGGCTCTCGGGCCAGTTCTACGGCACGCCCGCGGTCGCCTTCGGCCGGGTCTACATCGGCAACACCGACGGCAAGGTCTACTCCCTCGCGGAGGGGACGGGCGAGCTCGCCTGGCGCCAGTCGACCGGCGGCTACGTCTACGCCTCGGCCGCGGTGGCCGACGTCAAGGGCCTCGGCCCGACCGTGTACATCGGCTCCTACGACTCCTACTTCTACGCGCTGGATGCGCGCACCGGCGCCACGCGCTGGCGCTTTCGCGCCCCGGGGCGGATCTCCGGCGCGGCGAGCGTGATCGGGAACGTCGTCTACTTCGCCAACCTGCAGAACAACACGACGTTCGGGCTCGACGTCCACACCGGGCGGAAGGTCTGGTCGCTGCACGACGGGGCCTACAACCCGGTCATCTCCGACGGGATCCGCCTCTACGTCGAGGGCTACACGCACCTCTACGCCTTCCGCCCGGTCAAGGCGAACAATTCGAGCAAGGCGAGCGCCCGGAGCGGCCACTCGCGCAAGCGCCGGCCCCGCGCGCAGCGGTAGGCCGTGCTCCGCCACGCCGACCCGGTCCGGGACGCCGCGGCGTGCGCGGCGATCTACGCCCCGTGGGTGGAGCGCTCGGCCGTGTCCTTCGAGTCAGAGCCGCCGGACGCCGCCGCGTTCACGCACCGCATCGAGCGGATCTCCCGCGCGCACCCGTGGATCGTGCTCGAGCGCGACGGTGAGGTCGCCGGCTTCGCCTACGCCTCCCCGCACCGCGAGCGCGACGCCTATCGCTGGGCCGCCGAGGTCTCGGCCTACGTCCGGCCCGACGCCCGCCGCACCGGCGCCGGCCGCACGCTCTACACGGCGCTCTTCGACCTCCTGCGCCGCCAGGGTATCCGCGTCGCCTACGCGGGGATCACGCTCCCGAACCCGGGCAGCGTCGGCCTGCACGAGGCGCTCGGCTTTCGCCGCCTCGGCGTCTACGAGCGCGTCGGCTACAAGGCCGGCGCCTGGCACGACGTCGGCTGGTGGGCCCTCGAGCTCCTGCCCCGCGAGAACGGCGCCGCCCCGGCGCCGCCGCTGGCTCCCCAGCGGCTCCCGGCACAGCCCTAGGCGCGGCCCTCGCCCGCCGCCGCGGCGCCCTCGACGTTCAGCCGCGGCAGCAGACGTTCGAGCCGCCCCGGCAGCGCCCAGTTGGCGCGGCCGAGCGCGAGCATGACCCCGGGGACGATGATCGAGCGGACGATCAGCGCGTCGAGCAGGACCGCGCCGGCGAGGCCGAGCCCGAAGAGCTTGATGATCCGGTCCCCGCCGAGGATGAAGGCCGCGAAGACGAGCACCATGATGGTCGCCGCCGCCGTGATCGTCCGGCCGGTGGCGGCGAGCCCGGCGATGACCGCGGCGCGGTTGTCCCCGCGGCGGTGCCACTCCTCGTAGATGCGCGAGACGAGGAAGACCTCGTAGTCCATCGAGAGCCCGAAGAGGATCGCGAACATCATCACCGGCACGAAGGCCTCGATCGGCCCCGTGCGCGAGACGCCGATGAGACCCCCGAGCCAGCCCCACTGGAAGACCGCGGTCACGACGCCGAAGGCGGCGACCGCCGAGAGCAGGTTCATGGCCGCCGCGGTGAGCGGGATGACGAGCGAGCGGAAGACCGCCATCAGCAGCAAGAAGGAGAGCAGCACGACGACCCCGATGAAGAACGGGAGCTTGCGCGAGAGGACGTGGGAGAAGTCCTCGAAGATCGCCGTGTTCCCGCCGACGAGGACCCGCACCGCCCCGTCCCCGCCCGCGCGGGGGATGACGGTGCCGCGCAGGCGGTGCAGGAGATCGGTCGTCGAGGCGTCCTGCGGCGAGCCCGTGGCCACGATCTGCGCGACCCCGACCCGCCCGCCGAGGAAGGTGGGCGCGCTCGCCGCAGCCACCCCGGGCTGCGCCCCTGCGGCGCGCGCGACGCGGGCGAAGGCCGCCTGCTGCGCGGGGGTCCGGGTCGCGGCCACGAGCTGGAGCGGCCCGTTGAACCCGGGGCCGAAGCCCTCGGCCAGCAGGTCGTAGGCCTTGCGCGTCGTCGTGCCCGCGGGGTCAGACCCCTCGTCGGCCGAGCCGATCCGCATGGACAGGAAGGGCACGGCGAGCGCGAGCATGAGCACCGTCGCCCCACCGGCGAGCAGCACCGGGTGCCGCTGCAGCCGCCCGGCCCAGGCGCCCCAGCGCGAGCTGCCCGCCGCGCCGCCGCGCAGCTCGCCCGCGGCCAGCCGGGCCCGCTGCCGGCGGCGGAAGACCCGCGGGCCGAGGAAGCCGAGCAGCGCGGGCAGGAGCGTCAGCGCCGCGGCCACGGTGCACAGCACGACGACGCTCGCGGCCACGGCCACCCCGTAGAGGAAGGAGACGCCTAGGGCGAACATCCCGAGCAGCGCGATGCACACGGTGATCCCGGCGAACAGGACGGCGCGGCCGGAGGTGTCGAGCGCGTCGACGGCGGCCTGCTCGGGTGTGGCGCCCTGCTGCAGCCCCTGGCGGAAGCGCGTGACGACGAACAGCGCGTAGTCGACCCCCACCCCGAGACCGATGAGCAGCGAGAGCTGCTCGGAGAACGTGGCGATCGTCATCACGTGGGAGAGGAGTCCGGTCACGGCGATCCCGGTGCCGAGGGAGACGCCCGCGGTCAGGAGCGGCAGCGCCATCGCCCACAGCGAGCCGAACGCGAGGAAGAGCACGACGGCGGCGGCGAGGATGCCGATCCCCGTCCCCCCCGGGCCCTGGCGGTTGGCCCGCTGGGCGACCTGGCCGCCGAGCTCGACCTCGAGCCCGCGGCCCGCGGCCGACTGCGCCACCCGCTGGAAGCGCTGGGCCGCCGGCACCGGGATGTCGATCGCCTGGCGGTCGAACTGGACCGTGGCGAAGGCCACATGCCCGTCGCGCGAGACCTGCCGGCGCCCGGCGGCCAGGTAGGGGGAGGCGATCCCCGAGACGTGGGGCAGCGCCGCCACGCGGCGGAACATGGGCTCGACGCGGGCGCGGACCCGGGCGCTCCGCACCTCGCCGCGCGGGGCGGCGATGACGAGGCGGGCGCTGTCCCCGCCCGCGGCGGGCGCCGCGCGCCTCAGCAGGTCCAGGGCCTGCGTGCTCTCCGTGCCCGAGAGCTTGAAGGAGTCCTTGTAGCCGCTGCCCGCCGCGCCGTGGGCCAGGTTGACGAGGACGAGGACGGCGATCCATCCCGCCACGACGAGGCGGCGGTGGCGAAAGCACCAGGAGGCGAGGGCGCGCACGAGCCCACGCTACGAGGCCGCGAGCGGACCTCCTGCTAGGTTGATTGCGGATGCAACAAGAGACCGCTCAGCACGACCTCCGCTGGATTCTCGTCCTCTGCTGCCTGGCGCAGTTCATGGTCATCCTCGACGTCTCGGTCGTCAACGTCGCGCTGCCCTCGATCCGCCGCGACCTCGGCTTCTCGGCCGTCGACCTCCAGTGGGTCGTCAACGCCTACGCCCTCACCTTCGCGGGGTTCCTGCTGCTCGGCGGCCGCGCGGCGGACCTGCTCGGCCACCGGCCGATCTTCCTGCTCGGCCTCGCCATCTTCGGGCTCGCCTCGCTGCTCGGCGCGCTCTCGGGCTCTCAGCTCGTGCTCGATCTCGCGCGGGGGGCGCAGGGCATCGGCGGCGCGGTCGTCGCCCCCGCCACGCTCTCGATCCTCACCTCGAGCTTTCCCGACGGCCCGGAGCGCACCCGCGCGCTCGCCGCCTGGGGCGCCATGGGCGGGGCGGGCGGCGCCGCGGGGGTCCTGCTCGGCGGGATTCTCACCGACGCCTTCGGCTGGCAGGCGGTCCTGCTCGTGAACGTCCCGATCGCCCTGGCGATCGCGCTCGCCGCGCCGCGATTCATCCCCGACCCGGAGCCGGACACGAGCGGCGCGCGCCACTACGACGCGCTCGGCGCGCTGACCGTGACCACCGGACTGATCGTGCTCACCTACGCCATCGTCCGCACCGACGTCAACGGCTGGGCCTCGGCGGCCACCCTCGTCACCGGCGGCATCGGCCTCGCGCTCGTCGCGCTCTTCCTCACGATCGAGGGACGGTGGGCGGCCCGCCCGCTCGTGCCGCTGCGGATCTTCTCCGTGCGCATGCTCTCGGTCGCCAACGTCGTCGTGTTCTTCCTCGGCGCGTCGGTGTTCGCCATGTGGTACTTCGTCTCGCTCTACCTGCAGCAGGTCCTCGGCTACTCCCCCGTCCGCGCGGGGCTCGCGTTCCTGCCCATGACGACGGGGATCATCATCGCCTCGACGATCGCGCCGCGGCTCGCGCAGCGCTTCGGCCCCCGGTGGGTCCTGACCTTCGGGATGGGGCTCGTCGGCCTTGGCCTCCTGCTCTTCTCCGGCGTGCGGACCGGCGGCTCCTACACCGGCGACGTGCTGCTGCCGGGGGTGCTCGCGGCGGCGGGCCTCGGTTGCTCCTTCGTGCCGGTGACGATCGCCGCCGTGAGCGGGATCGAGCGCCGGCAGGCCGGGCTCGCCTCGGGGCTCGTCAACACCTCGCGCCAGCTCGGCGGCTCGCTCGGGCTGGCCATCCTCGCCACCGTCGCCAGCCAGCAGAGCCAGTCCGCGAGGCGCGCCGGGGCGAACGGCGCCCAAGCGCTCGTGACGGGCTTTCACTCCGCCTTCTTGCTAGGCGGCTGCTTCGCGCTGGCGGGCGCGCTCGCCGCCGCCGTCGGGCTCACCGCCCGGCTGCCGGCGCTGGCGCCGGCCCGCACCTGAGGCTCAGGCCACGGGGCTCGCTCGGCGGCGCCCGAACGCCGCGAGGCGCCGCGCCAGCACCGGTGCCGCCAGCACCATGGCCAGCAGGCGAAGCGTCTGCACGGCGAGGATGAACGTCGTGTTGGCGCCGCCGCCGAGCGCGGTGGCGAGCACGGCGTAGAGCCCGCCCGGGGTCGTGGCGAGATAGGCGTCCACGCGGGAGACCCCGGCCAGCGGCGCGAGGGCGAGGGCAAGCAGGCCGCAGGCGAGGATGAGCGCGAGGGTCCCGCCGAGGATGAGCGGCAGGAGCCGTCCGGCGCGGCGCACGCTCTCGGGCGTGAAGCGCAGCCCGACCTGCAGGCCGATGACGGCGAACGCCACTCCCTGCACGAGGCCGGGCACACGCGCGCCCCCGAGGATCCCGGTCACCGTGATGACGCCGCTGACGAGCATCGGCCCGAGAAGAGTCCCCGCCGGGATCCGCGCGCGCCGCGCCGCGGGCACGCCCACGCCGGCGCTCACGAGGATGAGCGCGAGCCAGGCCAGGACGGGCCCGGGCCCTCCTCCTCCGCCCCCGTGCGGGCCGTGCGCATGGCCGCCGCCCCCGAGCAGCCCGTAGAGGATCGGGGTGAGGACGACGATGACGAGCACCCGCAGGTACTGCATGATCGCCACCAGGCGGTCGTCGGCGCCGAGCTCGTGGCTCATGGCGACGATCCCGCTCGCGCCGCCGGCGATCATCCCGAGCGAGGCGGTGGGGAGGTCCACCCGGCCGAGCCGGGCGACGAGCACGCCGGCGCCGAGGGACAGCGCGAGCGTGGCGAGCGTCACCCCGAGGACGGGTGCCCAGTGCCGCGCGGCCTCGGTCAGGGTCGCCAGGCGCACGTAGGACCCGAGCGCGACGCCGAGCACCGCCTGGCCGGTGAGCGCGGCCGGCGGGGGGAGCTCCGACGCCGGCCCGCGCAGCGCGACGGCGAGGCCGACGACGAGCGCGGCGAAGAGCGAGGGGGACGGCAGGCCGGCGAGCGCCGCCAGCGCGGTCAGCGCCCCTGTGGCCGCGGCCACGAGCGCCCAGCGGCGAAGCGCCGGGCCGGCGCGCTCTCGCCGCTTCGGGATGTCGTTCGCCCCGCCGGAGCTCGCGGACGCGCGTTCTAGCGCCGGAGCTCCTCGGGGCTGAGCGCGGGGTTCTGCCAGCCGCCGTCGTCGGGCGCGACCGTCCGCCCCGGCGGCACGATCTCGTCGATCCGGTCGAGGATCTCGGGGCTGAGCGTGACCTCGGCGGCCCCGAGCTGGGACTCGAGCTGCTCCATCGTCCGTGGCCCGACGATGGCCGCCGTCACCGCCGGGTGGTTGACGACAAAGGCCAGGGCCAGGTGGATCAGCGAGATCCCGGCCTCGTCGGCCAGCGCGCCGAGCGCGTCGGCCGCCTCGAGCTTGGCCTGGTTCTCCGGGCGGGAGAGATCCCAGCGCTCGGGCATCATCCTCTCCCGCGAGGAGCCGGGCGCCTCCCTGTCCTTCCGCCATTTGCCGGACAGCCAGCCGCCGGCCAGCGGGCTCCAGGGGATGACCCCCATGCCGTAGGCCCGGGCCACGGGCAGGGCGTCGGCCTCGATCGCGCGCACGAGCAGCGAGTAGGGCGGCTGCTCGGTCACGTAACGGCGCAGGCCGCGCTCGCGCGCGACGTGCTGGGCCTCGACGATCTGCGCCGCCGGGTAGGTAGAGGAGCCGAAGGCGCGGATCTTCCCCGCCGCCATCAGGTCGGTGAGCGCGGCGAGCGTCTCCTCGTGGTCGGTCCACGGGTCCCAGCGGTGGACCTGGTAGAGGTCGATCCAGTCGGTCTGCAGGCGCTTCAGCGAGGCCTCGACCTCCCGGACGATCCAGCGGCGCCCGTTCCCGCGCGCGTTCGGGTCATCGCCCATCGGGCCGTGGAACTTCGTGGCCAGGACCACGTCGTCGCGGCGGCCGTCCGCCAGCGCCTTGCCGACGATCTCCTCCGACTCCCCCCGCGAGTAGACGTCGGCGGTGTCGAGGAAGTTCAGCCCGGCGTCGAGCGCGGCGTGGATGATGCGCTCGGAGTCGCCGTGGTCGGGGTTCCCCCACGCCCCGAACATCATCGTGCCGAGGCACAGGGGCGAGACCATCATTCCGGTGGGACCGAGCGCGCGGTGGTTCATCCCGCCACGCTACCGGCCGCGGGAGCGGGCCCGTCGGTCACGCCTCGGAGGGGCCGTCCCTCGCGCCGCTCGCGACCCCACGGGGCCCGCCCCTTTCGGGGGGAGGGACCGTCCCTCCCCCCCTCGCCGGCGACTCAGCCGGCCGCCGGTGCCACCACCCCCGCGACGCCGGCCTCGCCGCGTGCGTTCGGGTGCAACGGGGCCGCGAGGTTGCCCGGCACGAGCGGCTCGACCCAGCGCGTGCCGGCACTCCGGCACGCGCTGTAGGCGGTGCTCGGCGTGTAATCGTCGACGAGCCGCTGCTGCTCCTTGGCCCGCAGGTAGGGGACGTCGGAGTAGCCGAGCGGGACCTGCGGCCAGCAGCCGTAGCCCGACGGGGCAGGATGGCCGCGTAGTTGGCGACCAGCACGAGCGCCGAGGGAGAGCGTTGGTGGGTGCCTTGGAGCACCGCCGCGACCTTCGGCGCGGCCGCGTTGATCGAGTCGGCGATCCGGTCGGCCCCGCCGACCACGTAGCGATCGCGGCACGGATGGGCGAACGGGTTGTAGGTCACGCAGTTCTTGAGGATGTCGGTGAAGCCGATGTCGTTGCCGCCGATCTGCAGCGAGACGACCTTCGTGCTCGCCGAGAGCGAGTCGAACTGCGGCGGGTTCGTCCCGATCGACGTGGACTGCGGCGCGGTTGGGGATGAGCGGACCGGCGGCGTAGGAGTCGCCGAGCCCGACCCAGTCGGCGGCGCGCGCCGCACCGGCGGCGGCGACGAGGACGGCGAAGGACGCGACGAGGGCCGCGAGGACGCGCCGGAGGCGCAGGGCAGACGTCATGGAGACCTCCGTCTCCCGGGGGGGGTGGCGGGGAGATCATCGCCCAGCGGGGCGGTCGCGGTCAAGCCGGCGGCACTTCGGCCGGCCGGCGCCTCGATCATCCGCCGGAGCCCCCGCGACGGCCGCTTCAGCGCAGCGCGGCGTCGATCTCGTCGAGCGCGGCGCGCTCGGCCTCGGAGATCTCGTGGCCGCCGATCCCGAGGAAGCCGCCCTCCTTGTGGGCGCGGGCGACGGCTTCGGCCACGGAGCGCACGAACCACGCGTAGGCGTCCTGGTCGTCCTTCGAGCCGCGCTCGCGCAGGAGCGCCATCGCGCCGCGCAGCCGCTCGCCGGTCAGCGCGGGCAGCTCGGCGTTCTCGAGCTCGCTGCGGGAGACGCTCGGCGGGGAGTCGACGATCGCGTCGAGCAGCTCGCTTTCGCCGTGGTGCTCGCGCGCCGCCGCGTAGGCCTGGCCGACGGCGAGCGTCTCGCGCAGCGTGCCGCCGCGATCGGCCGCCACGACCCGGAGCCCGGCGAGGACCGGGCCCGCGGCGATCGTCTGCCACTCCTCCGCGTCGAAGTCCGCCTTCCGCGCCACGGCGGGCACGGTAGCGCCAGCGCCGAGCGCCCCGCCTCAGTCGACCGAGAGGACGACGAGGGTGGCGTCGTCCTCGAGCGGCTCGGCCCAGGACTCCGCGACCGCGTGCTGGATCGACATCGCGGTGGTCGCCGCCGTGCCCGAGGGCACGGCGGCCACCGCGGCCTCCACCCCCTCGGCGCCGAACGTCCCGCCGCCCCGTAGGTGGCGGCCGGTGATCCCGTCGGTGACGAGGACCAGGCGGTCGCCGGTCTCCAGGCGAAGGCTCGAGACCTCGAAGGAGGACGCCCGCTTCCCCTCCCCGAGCGCGCGGTGCTCGCGCCCGCCGAGCGGCGCGAAGGCCCCCGCGGCCTCGGCGATAAAGCCCTCGGCGCCCCCGCAGGCGATCCACGCGAGCGTGCCCGTGGGCGCGTGCCAGCGCGCGAGCACGGCCCGCAGGGTGTAGGAGCTCTTGCCCAGCTCGCGGACGAGCGCGTCGACGCTCGCCGCCGCCTCGGGGAGATCCTGACCCGCCCGGCGCGCAGCGCGTAGCGCGCCGAGCGCGGCGGCGCCGAGGCCGGCGGCGTGCGGGCCGCCGCCGGTGGCCGCCTCGGCGATCGCGATCCACGCCGCGTCGCGATTCTCGACGAAGTCGAACCAGTCCCCCCCGACCTCGTAGCTCGGCAGCAGCCCCCCGGCGAGCTGCGCGCCCGTCACCCGCGCGATCCGCGGGGGGAGCAGGTGGTACTGCACCTCGGCCGAAGCCGTCGTCGGCTTGCGCCGCCGGGCCGACTCCACGAGGTCGGTGTAGTCGTCGGCCAGCTCGAGCGCCGCGGCGCCCTGCTTGGCGATGTCCTCCAGTGAGGCGACGGGCGTGCCCACGGCGACGAGCAGCCCGAGGACCCGGCCGCGCAGCCACAGCGGGGTCGCCTCGCAGCGCGGGAGGATCTCGCGCAGGCGCATGTAGAACTCAGGCAGGCCCTCGGGGACGATCTCCGGCCCGAGCGCGGGCGGCGCCTCGAGCTCGGCCGGGAAGTCCTCCGAGCCCGCGAGCCGGACGAGTTGAGAGCCGTCGATGTCGACGACGTAGAGGCCGATGGCCACGCCCGCGACGCGGCGCGCCTCGGCCACGAGCTGGTCGGCGATCAGGTGCGGCGGGACCTCGTCGAGGATGTGGGTGACCTCGAGGGTCAGCGCGTGCGGGGAGCCGAGCCGGCCCGGTGCGCGGTGGGGCAGCGTCGCTATGACCTCGCTGGGCGCGGCGCCGCTCGCGGCGTCCTCGGCCTCGATCGCGGCGAGCACCGCGGCGCGGTCGCCGAAGTGCCGGTAGAGCGTCGCCCGGCCGACCCCGGCGGCGGCGGCGAGCTGGACCATGCTCGCGCGCCGGTCGTCGAGCAGCGTGCGCGCGGCCGCGATGATCTTGGCGCGCGTCGCGCGCGCGTCGGAGCGAAGCCCTTCGCCCTCGTGGACTATGGGCTGCGACGTTCCCACCGTCTCAAGGTACCCGCGCCGGCCGAGCGCACGCGACAGGTTCGCGCCGCCGCTCGATCCCGCGCCCCTACGCCGCCGCGCGCGGGCGGAGCTTCTCGGCCAGGCCGTCCATCAGCTCGGTGAAGGCGTCGGCGAACTTCTCGACGCCCTCGCGCTCGAGCGTCTGCGTGATGTCGGCGTAGTCGATCCCGGCCTTCTGCAGCTCGGCTAACACCCGGCGCGCGCGGTCGAGCCCCAGCTCGAGCCGCGGGGACGGGGAGCCGTGGTCCTCGTAGGCGTCGACCGTCTCCTCGGGCATCGTGTTGACCGTGTCCGGGCCGATCAGCTCATCGACGTAGAGCGTGTCGGGATAGTCCGGGTCCTTCGTCGAGGTCGAGGCCCACAGCACGCGCTGGGGCTTGGCGCCCTTGTTCGTCAGGAACTCCCAGTGCGCTCCCGTGAAGGTCTGCTTGTAGTGCTGGTAGGCGAGCTTGGCGTTGGCGATCGCGAGCTTGCCGAGGAGCTCCGCGGGCGCGCCCTGCTCCTCGATCCGGCGGTCGGCCTCGGTGTCGATCCGCGAGACGAAGAAGCTCGCCACCGAGGACACCTCCCCCGGATGCCCGCCCGCCGCCACGAGCCGCTCGAGCCCGCGGATGTAGGACTCCGCGACCGCCGCGTAGCGCTCGAGGGAGAAGATGAGCGTGACGTTGATCGACTTCCCCTGGGCGATCACGTCCTCGATCGCGGCGAGGCCCGGCATCGTGGCGGGGATCTTGACCATGAGGTTCGGGCGATCGACCCGCTCGTGGAGTCGCATCGCCTCCTCGTAGGTCTCGAGCGTGTCGTAGGCCAGGCGCGGGTCGACCTCGAGGGAGACGTAGCCGTCGCGCCCGGTGCCCGCGTCCCACACCGGGCGGAAGAGGTCGCAGGCGTCCTGCACGTCGCGGACGGCGAGCGCCCAGAACGTCTCCTCGACGTCGTGCTCGGCCAGCTCCTCGAGCTGGGCGTCGTAGGCGTCGCCGGCGGACATCGCCTTCTGGAAGATCGACGGGTTGGACGTCGCCCCGACGATCGCGTGCTCGTCGCGCAGCGAGGCCAGGTGGCCGCCGTGAATCGACTCGCGCGAGAGGAAGTCGATCCACGCGGACTGCCCGAGGCCGGAGAGCGTCTGGAGCGGGGTGTCAGGCATCGGGGCTCCTCTCGATGAGCGCGCGGGCGCGGTCGGCGATGTTCTCGGGGGTGAAGCCGAAGTGCTCGAGCACCGCGGCGCCCGCGCCCGAGGCGCCGAACTCGTCGAGGCCGAGGACGTCGCCCGCCTCGCCCACCCACTTCCACCAGCCGAGGGTGGCGCCGGCCTCGACGGCCAGGCGCGCCGGGACGCCGGCGGGGATGACCGACTCGCGGTACTCCGCGGATTCGGCCTCGAAGAGCTCGGTGCACGGCATGGAGACGACGCGCACGGCATGGCCCTCCCCGGCCAGGGCGCGCCCGGCGGCGAGGGTCGGGCCGACCTCCGAGCCGGTGGCGATGAGGACGACATCCGCGGTCCCGCCGGCCCGCGAGTCCCACAGCACGTAACCCCCGTGCTCGAGCTCGCCGGCGGCGCCGAGCTCCTCGCGGTCGAGCGTCTCCATGTCCTGGCGGGAGAGCACGAGCGCGACCGGGCCGTCCTCCCGCTCGAGCGCCACCCGCCACGCCGCGACGGCCTCGTTGGGGTCGCCGGGCCGGATCGTCCACAGGCGGGGCATCGCGCGCAGGCTCATCAGGTGCTCGACCGGCTGGTGGGTCGGGCCGTCCTTCCCGAGGCCGACCGAGTCGTGGGTGAAGACCCACACGCAGGGCAGCCGCGAGAGCGCCGAGAGCCGGATCGCCGGGCGCATGTAGTCGGAGAAGATGAAGAACGTCGAGCCGTAGGGCTTGACGATCCCGCCGTGGGCGGCGGCGCCGTTGACGATCGCCCCCATGCCGTGCTCGCGGATGCCGAAGGGGACGTTGCGGCCCGTGTGCACGCGGGAGTACTGACCGCCACCGATAAACGCCGTCTTCGTCGACTCCGCGAGATCGGCGGCGCCGCCGAGCATCGTCGGCGCGTAGCGCGCGAAGGCGGCCATCGTCTTCTGCCCGGCCACGCGCGTGGCGAGCTTCTCCCCCGCCGCGAAGCGCGGGAGCGCCCCCCGCCAGCCGGGGCGGAGCTCCCCGCGCCAGGCGCGGTCCCAATCCTCCCGCATCTCCGGGTGGGCCTCCGACCACTCCGCGAAGCGCTCCTCCCACGCCGCGCGCGCGCGGCCGCCGCGCTCGTGCAGGCTCATGTGCTCGTACACGGCGTCGTCGACGACGAAGCTCTCGTCCGGGTCGAAGCCCATGAGCTCCTTGGTGGCGCGCACCTCGTCCTCGCCGAGCGCCGAGCCGTGGCTCTTGGCCGTGTCGACGGCGTGCGGCGCGGGGTAGGCGATGTGCGAGCGGATCGAGATGAACGAGGGCCGCTCGGTCTCGGCGCGCGCCGCTTCGATCGCCGCCTCGAGCTCCTCGACGTCCTCCGAGTCCTCGACCTGCTGGGTGTGCCAGCCGTTGGCCTCGTAGCGCTTGGAATGGTCCTCGGTGAAGGAGATCTCCGTCGTGCCGTCGATCGTGATGCGGTTGTCGTCGTAGCAGAGGACGAGCTTCCCCAGCCCGAACTGCCCGGCCACCGAGGCCGCCTCCTGCGAGACGCCCTCCATGAGGTCGCCGTCGGAGCAGATGGCGTAGACGTGGTGATCGACGAGCTCGTCCTGGGGGCGGTTGAAGCGCTCGGCGAGAAAGCGCTCGGCCAGCGCCATGCCGACGGCGTTGCCGATCCCCTGCCCGAGCGGCCCCGTCGTGGCCTCGATACCCGGCGTGTGCAGGCGCTCGGGGTGGCCGGGTGTGCGCGAGCCGAGCTGGCGGAAGTGCTTCAGGTCCTCGAGGGAGAGGTCGTAGCCCGTGAGGTGGAGCAGCGAGTACTGCAGGATGCAGGCGTGGCCCGAGGAGAGGACGAAGCGGTCGCGATCCGGCCAGTCCGTGCCGGCCGGGTCGGCGCGCAGGAAGCGGTGGAAGATCGTGTAGCCGAGCGGCGCGAGCGCCATCGCCGTGCCCGGGTGGGCCTCGGCCGCCTGCTGCACGCCGTCCATGGCCAGCGCGCGGATCGTGTCGATCGAGCGCCGGACGACCGCGGGGTCCTCGTCCTCGAGACCCGCCCGTTGCGCTCGATCCATCGTCTGCCCGCTCACCGCCTCCCACAGTAACCGAAGTCGGAGCGGATCACGGGCGCCCGCGGTGTCCGTTCACCGGCCCGTCACTCTCTCGCCGGGCACGCCGGGGGCGAATGCGCCAGGATGCGGCCATGGCCGCCACGCCCACCGAGCACCGGACCGCGGAACCTGTGCTGCCTTCGCGCGCGGAGGCAGCGGACTACGTGCCCGCGCGCGGCGGACCGGTGTGGCGGGCGGCGGGCGACTCCCGCATCCTCGCCACCGCCGGCTACGCGCTCCTGCTCCAGGTCGCCCATCCCACGGTGGGCGCCGGGGTCATGGAGTTCTCGGACTTCCGCGCCGACCCGTGGGGCCGGCTCCTGCGCACGCTCGACTACGTGCACGGCTCGATCTACGGCGGCCCCGAGCTGGCGGCGGAGATCGGCGCGCGCGTACGCGCGATGCACCGGTCGATCAGGGGCGTGCGCCCGGACGGCGAGCGCTACCACGCCCTCGAGCCGGGGGCCTACGCCTGGGTGCACGCCACGCTCGCGAGCGCGTTCGTGGACGGCCACCGCGTCCTCGGCTCACCGATGACGCCCGCCGGAGCCGACGCGTTCTGGGCCGAGTGGCGGCGCATGGGGCGCCTCATCGGGATCCGCGCGCGCGATCTGCCGGAGGACTGGGCGCGCTTTGGCGCCTACTTCGATGACGTCGTCGCGCACGTGCTGGGCGACAACCCGACGGTCCGCCTCGTGCTCGAAACCCTGAGCGCGCCGGCCGCCCCGCCCCTCCGGTTCCTTCCCCCGCGCGCCTGGCGGGCGGTCAGCGGGCCCGCCGCCGCGCAGCAGCGCCTCCTCACGGTCGGGATGCTCCCGGCCGGGCTCCGCCACCGCCTCGAGCTGCCGTGGGGCGAGCGCGAGGAGCGCCGCTTTCGCCGCCTCGCCGCGCTCTCCCGCGCGAGCACCCCGGCGATCCGCGGCCCGCTCGGCGACTTCGGCCCGCTCTACGTCCGCGCGCGCCGGGGCGCGTTGCGCCGCGGCGACGTGGCCGCCGGGCAGCGTGTCAGCCGGCCCGCCGCGCGCTCGCCGGCGCCAGCCCTCGGCGCGGCACCGGGGAGGACTGCATGATCGCGCTCGTCGTCTGGCCGTACGCCGCGAAGGCGTCGATCAGCGTCTCCAGGTGCTCGACGTCGCGGACGTAGGCGGTCATGACGTAGCAGTCATCCCCGGTCACGCGGTGGCACTCGACGACCTCCGGGGTGAGCTGCGCGAGCTTCGCCACGTCGGCGAGCCGCCGCGGCGCGGGGCGGATGCGCAGGTTGACGCCGAGCGTGTAGCCGAGCGCGCGCGGGTCGAGCTCGGCCCGGTAGCCGCGGATGACGCCGGCGGTCTCCAGGCGCCTCAGCCGCTCCGTCACCGCGGGCGAGGAGAGCCCGACCCGGCGGCCGAGCTCGGCGAGCGAGGTCCGGGCGTCGGCCTCGAGCTCGGCGAGCAGTCGAAGGTCGGTTGCGTCAAAGAGGGTCGGATTCGCAGGCACAATCCGGAACATACCTACGTTCATCCCTGGAAGTAGGCGGGGCGACCGGTGATGCTTCAGACATGAGCGTCGCCGCCTCGCCCGTCCCCGCCGCCCCCCCGCGCGGCGCGAGGTCCCGCCGCACGCCTACTTCGTCCTCAGTGCCGTCTTCCACTACTTGGGCCCGGCCTTCGCGGTGCTGCTCTTCGCCCGCGTGGACGTGCTCGGCGTCGCCTGGCTCCGGATCGCCTCCGCCGCGGTCATCTTCGCCGCCTGGCGCCGGCCCTGGCGGGCCTTTCTCGCCCAGGACCGCACGGGACGCCGGCTGCTCCTCGCCTGGGGCGCCGTCCTCGCCGTCATGAACGCGTGCTTCTACACGGCGATCGACCGGCTCCCGCTCGGGACCGTCGCCGCCATCGAGTTCCTCCCCGTCATCCTGCTCGCCGCCCTCGGCGCGCGGACGCGACGGAACTTCGCCGCGCTCGCGCTGGCCGTCCCGAGCGCCTACCTCGTCACCGACGTGCGGCTCGCCGCCGCACCGCTCGGTCTCGCCCTCGCCTTCGCCAACGCCGTGATGTTCGCCCTCTACATCGTGCTCGCCGACCGCACCGCCAAGCGGGAGGGCCTCAGCGGGATCGATGGCCTCGCGGCGGCGATGCTGATCGCGGGGGTCGTCGTCACGCCGATCGGCGGTTGGCAGGCTCTTCCGGCGTTCGGGCACCCGGCGCTCCTGCTCGCCGGCGCCGGTGTCGGCGTCTCCTCCTCGGTCATCCCTTACGCCTCGGACCAACTCGCGCTCGCCCGCCTCGCGCGCGCGACCTACGCCCTCCTGGTCTCGCTCCTGCCCGCCACGGCCACCGTCATCGGTGTCATCGTGCTCGCCCAGGTACCGGGCGTCACCGAGATCCTCGGCGTCGGGCTCGTCGTCGCGGGCGTGGCGCTGCACCGGGCGCCGGGCTGAGTCGCGGGGTCAGGGGCGAGGAGCGCCTGAACTCGTGCGGCTCTTAGACTCGGACCGTGACGGGCCGAACTCTCACCTTCCGCGCCGTTCTCGAGCCGCACGGCCCGGCCGCCGCGGTGCTGCTGAGCGACGAGCAGCTCGCCGCCGTAAGCGACGGCCGCAAGACCCCGCCCGTGCGCGTGACCGTCAACGGCCACACGTTCGCGGGCCGCATCGCCCGGCGGCACGGCGAGACGATGATCGGCTTCAGCCGGGCGACCCGGGAGGCCTGCGGCGTCGAGCCCGGGGAGGAGATCGAGCTCACCGTGGCGCCGGACGACGCGCCGCGCGAGGTCGAGGTCCCCGGCGATCTCGCCACCGCGCTCGCCGCCGCACCCGGCGCGAGTGAGCGGTTCGAGTCCCTCTCCTACACCAACCGCAAGGAGTACGTGCGCTGGGTCACGGAGGCCAAGCGCCCGGAGACCCGCGAGCGGCGCGTAGCCGAGACGGTCGGGCGGGTGCGGGAGGGCCGGACGCGCTGAAGCGGCCGGGGCGCCGCCGCCCGGCCGAGGCGGAGCGCCGGGCGACTCGTCCCGGATCGCCGCGCTTTCCGAATGGATCGGGGACGAAGTCGCCGCGCGCCCCCGTGGGGTTAGGTGTCAGGGAAAGCCTGCGGTGCAGTGCACGCGCCGGCGGCGGATGAACCGGGCGAGCGTGTCCGGCGGCCAGGCCTGGGCGGGAAGGACTCGCTCCCCACCGTGCTCAGCCGCGTGGCGGCGCAGGAGGTGGGCCTCGAGCTGGGAGAAGGCCGCCTCGGCCTCCGCATCCCACAACCCCGCAAGCGGGCTCTGGTCCTGATCCCAATCAGCGCCGATCAGGAACCTTTCCGGGCGCGAGTGCCCGCCTGGCACGCCTACCGGTCTAGGAATCCGGTCGGCGGTGGCCGCCGCGAGATGCGTGCTTGCCCTTTGCTGGTCGTGAGCACGAACACCCAGTACGGGACCCACTTAGACTGCGCGACGTCAGCGATGAGCGCGCGGCCGGCGTTGCAGGCGCCCGATAGCCCGTAGCTCGTGACCCCTACCTGGACGGCTCCGCGGCCGGTCCCGATGACGGTGGGGCCACCGGAGTCGCCGTGGCATGTCTGCCGTCCGCCTTGGGACCAGCCGATGCATAGCTGGCCGTCGAAGACGGTCGGCGAGTTATAGCTCACATGGCAGGTCTCGGGGTAGTAGACGTACATGTCACCGCGGTGGAGCCGGTTCGGATAGATCTTCGCGGCGGGGTCGACCGCTCCGTAGCCGAAGGTGTGCACGACGTCGTATGCGTTCAGCGTGTAGGTTGAGTTGAGGGCGACCGGCGTGACGCTCATGCGCTGCCTGACGTAGAGGAGCGCGAAGTCGTGGCCGGCGTCACAGAAGCTCCCGCCGTTGGCGCACGTGGTGGCATACCCGGAGTCCCAGAGGACGCGGCTCGCCGCATAGGTGTACCGGCGGCGCGTGTTCAGCGGCGTCTCGGGATACCCGCCTTTCAGGCTGCCGACCCGAACCGCGTAGTCCCGGGCGCGCGGCGCCGCGGGACCGCTCGCTTTGCTGTTGAGGACGCAGTGAGCAGCGGTGAGGATGAGGTGCCGGCTAACCGCGCTGGCCGAGCACCAATTGCTCACTCCCGTGCGGGGGTTGTGCCACGTGATGAAGGCGATCCACGGCGCCTCGCCGCTGCCCGCTAGTGCTCCGTTGACGATGCTGGCCTCTGCTCGCGGCCCGCGAGCACCCGCCGAGGCGGGAAGCAAGGCGATCCCCAGTGACAGGAGCGCGCTGAACGTGAGCAGCCTCGAGCGGGACATACTGGCTTTGTACCAGAATCCTTTCTGGTATGCAACATGGACCCATGGACGCGGTCAGGATCTCGCCGAAAGGCCCTCGATATGCGCGCCGGGCCGTCTTCCTGCGGCTTGCGCGGAAAGCGACCGGGATCCTCGTCCTCCTCGGCCTCACCTTCGGTTTCAGTGGCCCGGCCCAAGCGAAGAGCGCGACCTTGTGGGCTTCGCCTGCAGTCCGGAGCACCACTGGGTCCGCATCAACTGGCCCACGATCCTCACCGATCACGCCAACCCCGCTCGGGTGTGGTTCCGGGCACGGCTCTACCGGTACGCGCGGCGCGGGTGGAAGCCCGTGCACCGCTCGCGCTGGCACGTCGGGGTCTCCAACAACCAGCAGCGGTTCCTGCTCGGCTCCTCCTTCGGACTGCTGCCCTACCCGTTCGTCGGAGCCTGCGGTCACTACCGCCTACCTGACCAGGCACGGAAGCTACGCCGCACCCCAACTCGGACCGTTATGAACAGACTGCCGCTCGCGTCCTACCGGGTCGCCGAGCAGTACCGCGTGTCGCGCACCTCCTGGGGGAACGCCCACCGGAACGTCTGGTGCACGGGTTGACGAGCGCCTCCGGTGAGGACTTCTGCAGCGCGCCGGCGACCGCGGACGCGCCTCGGCTCTGGCCGGGGCCTCCCGACTATGACGAGACCCGGACTCGACCGGGCTCCCCGTGGCCGATCATGAGCCTGAAGAACGCCGCAACGGCCCCGCTCCTCGACCGGGCGATGAGGTAGCGACCGCCCGGCCCCAGCCGAGCAACGTGGGTGCGGTCTGTGTCCGCACGCGCCCCCTGCGTCCCTCGCGCCCGGCGGCGAATTCTTGAGCTCATGGGGCGTTGCAATCGGTATCACGGCGGTACCACAAGCTCAACCTCGCCGCGGGTACGCGGCGAAACCCGAGACCTGAACCTTGCCCCGGACTCGGAAGAGCTGGGGCCAACGGTCCGGCGAGGGTGGGGGCCCGTCGCCGGCGGCGCGGTCGCCGGCGGAACACGCGAGACTGCGCGTTCAGGCCCAAAGAGAGGGAGCATCGTCGTGCCCACGCAGATCCGCAGGTCGCGCCTCGTGCTGTTCGCCGCTGCCGCTGTCGCCGTGGCGGCCCCGTCGGCGTCCGTCGCCAGCGCCGCGCCGAGCGTGCGCCTCCCCCCGGCACGCCGGCCAGGTACGCCGGGTGGGGATCCTCGCCACGGGCAACCCGCGGGCGCGCAACGTGCTCGTCCTCAACCCCGGGACCTCGGCCAGCGCGGCCTACTTCGAGCCGCTCGCGAGGGACATCGTCTCCCGGGCGCCGGGCTGGCAGGTCTGGGCGGTCGAGCGGCGTGAGAGCCTGCTCGAGGACCAGTCGATGCTCGACCGCGGGAAGGAGGGCAAGGCGACCGCGCAGCAGGTCTTCGACTACTACCTCGGCTACCTGGACGATCCGAGCGTCAAGCACCACTTCCAGAACATCCCGGACAGCAAGGTCGCCTACGCCAAGAAGTGGGGCATGCGCACCGAGATCGGCGACCTCCGGCGCGTGGTGACGCGGGCCGAGCGTCTCGGCGGCAAGGTCGTCGTGGGCGGCCACTCCCTGGGCGGCACGAGCACGACGGCCTACGCGACCTGGGACTTCGGCGGCTCTCCCGGCGCCCGCGGGCTCGCGGGCCTGGTGTTCATCGACGGCGCGAGCCGCCCCGAGCCGATCAGCGCCGCGGACGCGACGGCATCGCAGCAGGCGCTCGCGAAGGGCTCGCCGTGGCTCTCCTTCGGCGGGATCGCTGCGCCGCTCGCCGGCCTCTTCAACTCAACCGGGTCGCTCGGCGCGATCCAGTACCCGAACCAGCCCTCCATCGGCCAGGCGTGGCCGCTGCTTCCCGCCTACCTCAAGACGCCCGTCCCGGTGACCAACCTGGCGCAGTACGGGTACGCCCTCGACACGAAGACCTCCCCGCCCGCGCTCATCGCGGCGCAGGGGCACCTCGGGCAACTCGACCCCAACGGCAACCCCCACGGCTGGCGGCGCGCGGGGGCAATCACCCCGCTCCTGCGTTTCACGAAGATGTTCGCCGGCTGGGGGCTGAAGGGCCTCGACGGCACGGCCTGGTACCACCCGCAGCGCCTCACGAACGACGCGGGCGCGGTGGCGAACGGGATCGCGAACCCCGCCCAGAAGATCCTCGCAGTCCACACGACCGAGGGCCGCCGCCTTCCGCACCGACTGCGGATGTACGCGTTCGGGGCGGCACTCGGCGGGCAGCGGGTCCTCGACGCGACGAAGGCGCTGGCGAAGCAGTCGGGGATCCCCGCCAGCAACCTCGTGCTCGTGAACCGGGCCACGACCTACGCCCACAACGACCCGGCGGGAGCGAGCCCGCACAACGCGTTCCTCAGCCACCTGATCCCGTTCCTCCGCGGTCTCTAGCCCGAGACGTCACGGCGCGGCCGGCGAGCCGCCGAGGCGGTAGCCAGGCCGCGCGGGCGGCGACGTGCGCCTGAGCCCGCGTCAGCGCGAGATCAGCGAGCCTCTCGGGTCGGCGCTCATCCGCTCCCTGGTCGGGGTGCGAGTCCCCTAGGTCAACTGCCTGGATCTCAGGCTGGAGCGGGACATTCGTTCCTCTAGCCTCGATTCGCCGGTAGCGCTCGGGGGCGGCGGGCGGCTGGGCGACCTGAAACGTCCGCCTGAGCAGGGAGAATGGTGGTTGCTGAGACCATTTTCTCCCGCTCAGGAGGCGCACCTTGAAGGTGATCGGACGTTCA
>JBBQAA010000083.1:0-38110 GCA_038276395.1 Solirubrobacterales bacterium
CAGCCTTCCGCTCGGGGCGGCGGCGCGTCCCTGAGACCCGCGCAACCACCGAAGACTTCATGAGGTGCCCCCAGCCGCCCGCTTGCAGGCACTTCGGCACGATCACGCCGCTACGTCACCACCGAAGCGCGAGGAGACCCGGTTGTCGGCCCGAAGGGCAAGCGCAACCCCGACCGCAGCGCGGTGCGCCATGGCCATGAGAACGGCGAGGTCACGTTGGGCGGCCGGCGCGTCGGGGTTGAGCGCCCGCGTGCCCGGACGGCCGACGGCGAGCACGAGCTGGGGCTTGGGACGTATGCGCACTTCGCCGAGCGCGACCCGCTGACGCGCGTGGTGCTCGAGCAGATGCTCGCCGGCGTCTCGACTCGCAGGTTCGCGCGCACGCGTGAGCCCGTCGGCCAGGACGTCCTGGGCGCCGAGCGCTCGACGTCGAAGTCCGCGGTGTCACGCGAGTTCGTCGGGCGGACCGGCGAGCACCTGCGCGAGCTAATGTCACGGCCGCTCGGCGACATCCGCTTGGCTGCCTTGATGCTCGACGGGATCGAGCTGAAGGGCCGCTGCTGCGTGGTCTGTCTCGGCGTCACGACCGACGGAAGCAAGGTGCCGCTGGGCCTGTGGGACGGATCGACGGAGAACAAGACCGTCACCGCGCACCTGCTCGCAGACCTCGTCGCCCGGGGCCTGGATGTCGAGCAGGGCGTGCTCGTCGTGCTCGACGGGTCCAAGGCGCTCAGGGCCGCGGTCAACGAGGTCTTCGGCCCCGTCCCGGTGCAGCGCTGCGTTCGCCACAAGGAACGCAACGTCCTCGAACACCTGCCCGAGCGCGACCGCCCCGCGATCAAGACCCGGCTGCGCCGGGCGTGGGCCAGCGACAACCACCAGCTCGCGCTTGACGGCCTGCAACGGCTCGCCGACGAGCTCGATCGCTCCCATCCCGGTGCGGCGGCGTCGCTGCGCGAGGGCCTCCAGGAGACGCTGACGCTCACCCGCCTGGGCATCAAGGGACGCCTCAAGCGCACGCTCGAGAGCACGAACCCGATCGAGTCGATGGTCGAGTTCACGCGCCGCACCAGCCGCAACGTCAAGCGCTGGCAGTCCGGCGACATGTGCCTGCGCTGGACGGCCGCCGGCATGCTCGAAGCCGAACGGCAGTTCCGCAAGATCATCGGATACAGCGATCTCGCAAAGCTCGCCATCGCCGTCGAACGCGACCTCGCCAGCCGCCAAGCCATCCCGACTCACACGACGACCGCGACCGTGGCGCCAAAGGTCGCCGCTTCCACCGTCTGAGACAATTCACTCACACCGACCGCCGCCGCGAAGTTCCACGACGGACGGGACAACCTCATCACACCCACTGCTGTCACGCTGAACGTTTCGTAGATGCCGGGCGCGCTCAGGCGTCGCGCCACGACCCGCAGGTCATCGTTCGAAAATTCAACTGGCTCGCTCACAACCGGCGCGGCAGTCGGGATACCCGAGAAGCCCGTCCAAAGCTCGTACTCCTCCTCGGCGAGCTGGTCAGTCAGCACCCGGAATGCTTCCGCCGCCCCGCGCCCGAAGCGCAGAGCCGATCTCACCGGCTCATCTTCTTCGGACAGCGAGCTGTTCATGAGCTCCAGTGCGAGCTCTCCTGCGACGAAGGTGGAGGGGACGGACTGCCTCAAGAGATCTCGCTGCCTCGGGTCGTCGAGCTCGAGCGCTAGGGCAGCGTCCCGACGCTCAATCGAGCGGCGCAACTCAATATCCGAAGGGCGCAGCGAGATCCGCACGGAATTCGCGATGTCGAGTGACTCGATCAGGGAGTTCGGAGCATCGAGTCTCTGCATCAGGGTGTTCACCCGCATGAGCAGCGAGCCAAGACTCTGCGGAGATCGTTCGCGACTGCCGCGGAACAGCCAGTCAAAAGTGGGACCTGCCACCATCAGATCTCCACCCTCGTGGAGTCGTTCCTTGGCCGCCTTTATCAAGCCTCCCCGAGTGCGCGGGACCTCGGCGACCGCTTGCTCCCCTGCGTCGTCGCCTTCGTCCTCTTGCTCGTTGACCTGGTCGTCGTCTTCTTCGTGCTCGACGGTCACGAGAGGCGAACGATTAAGGTGTAGGCCAACTCAGTCGAGAGGATCACGAGGGTCACTACCGCTGATATCTGAGTCGCAATGAGCCAGGGCTTCCTGCGTTCTACCGCATTGCGGCGTTCGTCGACGGCGCGAGCAAATAGCCCGCACAGGTCTTGCTTGACCGGGACCCCGATCCTCTTCGAATCGTTCGCTGACTCGAGAACGTCGTCGGAGCTCAGGTTGGCGAAGGATCGCAGGCCGTCGGCGACGATCGCCAGGACGCCCGTCGCCACGGCCCCGAGAACCGCCAAGAACGCCAAGACAAGCACGGCGTGACGATGGCTGTGGGACAGCGTTGTCTGACCAGAGACGGCGAGCGCCTGAACGCCGGCAACGAACGCTGCGACAAACGCGAACGATTGCCGTGCCTTCGTGCTCATGCGTTCCGCGCGATCGAACTCCTGATCGGCGAGCGCCCGGAGGACATCCAGTACGGACTCGAGCTCATCGCCGTCGTCCGTCGCCCACAGGTCCGAAGACGTGTCTGCAGGGGGCGCGTCAGCACCACCCCCTCGGGCGGGCGTGGGCCGGGAGGTGCGAGATGCCCGGCTCAAGAGCGGCATCCTCGCGAGAGTACACCGCGCGCAAGCGTCTGGAGTCGAGGTAGCAATTCAGGTAGCAATCTGAGCGAATGTCAGAGCACCTAAGAGAACCTCAGCGCAGCGGGCATCGGGCTTCTCGCCCCAGTGCAGCACGAGGTGCTTCTTCGAGCCCAGTATCGCCCACTCGATGAGCCCGCCCCGGCGTCGTGCTCTGCTCGAGGCCTCGCGCTACTGCGCCGAGCCCGCCCACCGGCGACGGACCGTGCGGATCGCGCTCGTGGTGGGGCTGATCCTCAACGCGATCAACGAGGCGGCGCCGCTGGCGGAAGGTCGCCTCGGCATCGGGACCTGGGTTCGCGTCGGGCTGAACTTCCTCGTCCCGTTCGTCGTCTCGAACGTCGGCCTGCTCAGTGGTAGATCCCGCTGAGCGCCGCGAGGGCGACGACCGCCGCGCAGGCGGCGAAGAAGAGCGCGGCCCACAGCAGGCGCCGCAGGTCGGGATCCCGCCTCACTCGCGTGCGGCCACCGCGCCCAGCACGACGTTGAGGATGCCCACGACGCCGAGGGCGATCGCGAACGTGCGCGCGTCCACGAGCGCGCTCGAGGTGGGGGAGAGGGCGAGCACGAGGCCGGCGGCGGCCGCGGTTGCGCTCAGCCCGATGGCGCTGACGGCGAAGCCCGTCCGGGCGAGGAGCTGGCCGGCGAGGATGCCGAGCCCGGCGCCGACGAGGTAGGCGCCGGAGGGGTCGATGTTCGTCGGGCGCGTCTCGCCGATGAGGACGACGACGGCGCCCCAGCCCGTGAGCACGAGGGCCGTCGCCCAGTAGCTCCCGCGACGCCCGCCGACGGCGGCGGCGGCGAGGTAGCTGAGCCCGAGGATGAGGGGGGTCCAGAAGAAGCGGAGGCCTCCCTCGGCCACGAGCAGGTCGAGCGCGAGCGCGCCGGCGAGGAGCAGGAGCCCCTGGCGCACGCGGAGGCCCGGTGGCGTCTCAGCGACCATGACGGCTCCCAAGCGCCCGCGCCACCGCGAGCACCGACGCCGCGGCGCCGGCGCCGAGCAGCGCGTCGGCCTCCCGGCGGCGCCCGGCGGCGGCGCACAGGAGCCCGGCGGCGCGCACGGGCGCGGCGCGGCGCCCCGCACGGGCGACGGCCGGATCGGGCGCCTCGGCGCGGCCGAAGTAGACGACGAGCGCGTAGGCGAAGCCGGCGCCCTGGCGCGCGAGCTCGGCCCCGACGGCGAGCGGGCCGGCGCCGCCCTCCCGGCGTACCCCGCGCAGCGCCGCCACGCCGAAGACGGCGTCGGCGAGGCCCTCGAGGTCGCGCCCGAACCGGGTGGGCGCGCTCGCGCGCGCGAGCCGTCCGTCGGCCACGTCGCTGAGGAGCCCGAGCGCGCACAGCACGGGCGCCGGACGGGCGGCCACGGCGGGCGCGAGCCAGGCGCGAAGGAGCGTCGCGGCGTCGGCGGGACCGAGGTTGCGGGGCGTGCCCGCCTCGGTCTCGACCATGCCGAGGTGCCAGTCGAGCATGAGCGCGGTCGCCGCCCAGCTCCCGAGCCCGGCGCGGCGGCGGGAGCGGAAGGGCTCGGCCCCGAGCTCCGCGAGCGCGAGCCAGGTCGCGGCGCCGGCGGCGAGGAAGCCGGCCTCGCGGCGCGCGAGCGCGGGGCGCGCGCGGCGGATCGCGTTGGCGCGGACCTGCGAGGCCACGAGGAAGCGGCCGATCGCCCGCGGCCCGAAGCGCTCCTCGAGCAGCGCGGCCAGCTCGGCTCGGGCCCATCGCTCCCCCTCGGTGAGCGCCATCGGCGAGGACCCTACGCTCCCGCGATGGACGTGACGCTCACCGGCCCGGACGGCGGGCAGGTCCCGCTGGCCTCGCTGCGCGGGGAGGTCGTCCTCATCGTCGTGCTCCGCCACCTCGGCTGACTGCCCTGCCGCGAGCACCTGGTCGAGGTGTCCCACGCACAGCCGCCCGTCGGCGTGAGGATCGCCGGCGTGTCGTTCTCCCCGCCGGCGCTGCTCGGCGCCTACCGCCGGGAGCTCTCGCTGCCCGACGAGGTGGAGCTCTACGCCGATCCTGGCCGTGCGCTCTACCGCGCGCTCGGGTTCGGCCGTGCGAGCGTCGCTCGCGTGTGGCTCGACCCACGCGTCTGGGTGCGCTACGCCAGCCTGCTCGCCCGCGGCCGCCGGCCGCGCCCGCCCGGCGAGGACACCCTCCAGCTCGGCGGTGACGCGGTGCTCGACGCCCGGGGGGAGGTGCGCTGGACCTACGCGAGCCGCGGCCCGGAGGACCGCCCGGGCCTCGCGGAGATCCGCGCCGCGGTCGCGCGGGCGCAGCTCCCTAGATGAGCGCGGCGAAGACGTCATCGACCTGCGCCCAGCCGACGCGGAGCAGGAACTCGCTGTTACGCCCGTAGCTCTTGGCGCCGAGGATGAAGAAGCCGGGCTCCGGGTTGCGGAGCGTCTCCGGCCCGTGGGAGCCCTGGGTCAGACAGTCCCCCCCGGAATCCCCGAGCAGCGCCGCCGCCAGGTTCATCGGCGCCAGCGAGGCGTAGCACTCGTGGACCTGGAGCTGACGGTAGAGCGAGGCATCGGGCTGGCCGCCGTTCAGGGCGAGGATGTGATCGACCTCGACCTCGGCGGCCGCGCCGTTGCGAAGGCGCACGCGCACGCGCCCGTCCGCGCCCGCGGCGAGCGCCTCGGTCACGTGTCCGGGCAGGATCCGCACGGCGTCGCTGGCGCCGCCCGCGAGCTCGGCGGCGGCGGCGTTCAGCGCCGCGCGCTCGGGCAGGGGATCCCCGTCAACGGCGCCGAAGTCCGGCGCCGGCCGGCGGATCGCCCACAGCACCTTGGTCCCGGGCGCATGGCGAGCAAGCGCGGCGATGTCCTGCGCGGCGGTCTGCGCGCTGTGCCCGGAGCCGGTGAGGAGGATGGTGCGCCCGGCGAGCGGCTCGACGGGCTCGAGCCGGCGCGTGATGCGCGCCTCGAACGCGGCCTCGCCGACGGCGTCGATCCCGCCGTCGCCCAGGCGGTTGGGGTTCCCGTAGGTGCCGGTGGCGTCGATCACGGTGTCGGCGTGCTCGACGCGCTCGGCGCCGTCCGGCCCGCGGAGGAGCAGGCGGAAGGGGCGGGCGGCGCGCTCCGGCGAGGAGATCTCCTCGTTCTTCATGAGGCCCTCGCGGGCGACGGCGAGGACGGTTGTCTCCGTGCGCACCCGGCCGGCCAGCGGCGGCGCGGCCGCCACCGGGTCGAGCAGCTCGGCGGCCAGCTCGGCGCCCGTCGGCAGCTCGGGCCCGTCCGGGGCCCGCTCGCCGAGGGCCGCGCGCATGCGCGGGGAGACGTTCATCTCCCACGGGGTGAACAGGCGGACGTGCCCCCACTCCCGGACGTGGCCGCCCGGCGTGGCGGCGCGCTCGTAGACCGTGACGTCGTCCCCGCGCGCGGCGGCGGCGAGGGCGGCCTCGAGCCCGATGGGCCCGGCCCCGATGATGGCTAAGCGGCTCATGGCGCGACCTTATCCGAGAAGTCTTACGGTTTGGGGTGTGACGAGGATCGCGGCCTTCGGTGGTCCCTACGCCAATCCCTACGCGCTCGCCGCCTGTCTGGCCGACGTCGCCGAGCGGGAGTGCGCCGAGACGCTCTGCCTGGGCGACCTCGGCGGCTTCGGGGCCGAGTGCGACGCGGTGTGGCCGCTGCTCACCGGCTCCGGCGTCCGCTGCCTGGCCGGCAACTACGACATCGCCATCGGCCGCGGCGACGAGGATTGCGGCTGCGGCTACGCCGACGAGCGCGACAACGAGTTCGCCCAGATCATGTACGACCACACCCGGGCCGCCACGAGCCCCGGGTTCGCGGCGTGGATGCGCACGCTGCCCGGGGAGATCCGGCTCGAGGCCGGCGGCGTCGACGTCCTGGCCGTCCACGGCTCGCCTGTCGCCGTCAACGACTTCCTGTGGGAGTCGCTCGGCGACGACGAGCTCCGCCTCCGCCTCGACGCGATCCCGGGCGGGCACCCCGGCGTCCTGCTCTGCACCCACACGGGGCTCCCCTGGCAGCGCCGGGTGGACCGGACGCTCATCGTCAACGTGGGCGCCGTCGGGCGCCCGGCCAACGACGGCCGCAGCGAGACGTGGTACGCGGTGCTCGAGCTGGAGGCGGGGGAGGCCCGGGCCGAGCTCGTCCCCGTCGCCTACGACTGGCCGGCGCAGGCCGCCTCGATGCGCGCCGCCGGGCTGCCCGAGCCCTTCGTCGAGACGATCGAGACGGGCTGGTGGACGACGTGCCTGGAGATCGTCCCGCCGCCCGAGCGCGCGCGGGGGCGCTTTCACGTCTACCGCGACGCGTTGCCCGCCGGGGAGGCCGGCGCCGAGGCGGGCTGGGCCGATCCGGTGGAGCTCGAGGACGACGGGCGCCCGGTCGTCTCGCTCTTCGGCACCCCGCTCTTCCCGCCGCGGCTCTGGGTCTACTCGAACTTCCACTGCAACCTCGCCTGCGACTACTGCATCGTCGCCTCCTCGCCCCGGGCGCGCAGACGCGAGCTGTCCGGGGAGCGCTTCCGCGCGCTCGTCGACGAGGCGGTGGCCGAGGGCTTCGCCGAGCTCTACGTGACCGGCGGGGAGCCGTTCGTCCATCCCGAGATGGCCGCGCTGGCCGCCTACGCCGCCGAGCGCCTGCCCACGGTCGTGCTGACCAACGCGATGCTCTTCACCGGCCGCCGCGCGGGCGAGCTCGAGGGGCTGGCCGGGCTGCCGGACCTCGTGCTGCAGTCCTCGCTCGACGGGGCGCGCGCCGCCACCCACGACGCCTGGCGGGGCGCGGGCTCCTTCGCCCAGGCGCTCCGGGGCATCGAGCACGCGCGCGGGCTCGGGATTCCGCTGCGCGTGGCGATGACCGAGACGCCGGAGAACCGCGCGGAGGTCGAGCCGCTCCGCACGCTGCTCGCCGGCCTCGGGGTTGAGGGGGAGGACTTCGCCGTGCGCCCGCTCGTCAAGCGCGGCTTCGCCGCCGACGCGGGCGCGGGGATCGAGGTCTCCGACGCCGTCATCGTGCCCGAGCTGACGGTGACCGCGGACGGCATCCACTGGCATCCGCTCGGCGCCGATCGCGACGCGAGCCCGGACTTCCTCGTCGTGCCGGGGCCGGCAATCCCGCTGCGGGTGGGCAAGGAGCGGATCACCGAGCGCTTCCTCACCCTGCGGCTCACCGACGGCTCCCTGCCCGCCGCCTTCGCGTGCGCGATCTGATCTCGATCGTCGTCCCCGTGCTCGAGGAGGAGCGCGAGATCGTCGCCGTGCTCGATCACCTGGCCGCGCTGGCGGGGGACTGGGAGGTCATCGTCGTCGACGGCGGCTCGCGCGACGCCACCGCCGAGCGGGCGCGCGCCCATTCCGCAGGCGCCCGCGTGCTCACCGTGAGCGGGGGGCGTGCCGCCCAGCAGAACGCGGGCGCGGCGGTGGCGACCGGGTTCGCGATCGCCTTCTTGCACGCCGACAGCCGCCTGCCCCCCGGCGCGCACGCCTCGCTCTGGTGCGCGGCGCGGGACGGCGCGACGGTGGGCGGGAACTTCGCGCTGCGCTTCGACGGCGGCGATCTCTTCTCGCTCGTCGTCGGGGCGATCTACACCGTCAACCGCCGCCTCGGGTTCTACTACGGGGACTCGACGATGTGGGCCACCGCCGACGCGTTCGCTCGCCTCGGCGGCTTCCGCCTCCTGCCGATCATGGACGACTACGACTTCTGCCGCCGGCTCGGGCGCCACGGGCGCACCGCGCGCCTGCCCGGCCCGGCCACGACGAGCGCCCGGCGGTGGCGCGGGCAGGGGATATCACGTACCGTGCTCTCCTGGATCGTCATCAAGTGGCTCTACCTCGCGGGCTTCCCGCCCGACCGGCTCGCCGCCCTCTACCGCCGTGTCCGCTGACACCTTGTCCACCCGCCTCCGCCGGCTCGAGCGCGCGACGCGCCCCGAGCCCCCGGACCTCGAGGCCGCGCTCGCCCGGCGCTGGGAGGAGCTGCCGGCCCACGTGCGCACGCCGAACCAGATGCTCGGGCGGCGCACGGCGGGCTGCGAGGGGACCCACGGCGTCTTTCCCCGCTGCAACCTCGCCTGCACCCCCTGCTACCACGCCCGCGACGCCAACCGGGTGCGGGTGGACGGGGAGCACACCGCGCACGAGGTCGAGGCGCAGATGGCGCTGCTGAGCGCCGAGCGCGGCCCGGGGCAGAACGCGCAGCTCATCGGCGGCGAGGTCACGCTGCTCGGCGCGCGCGACCACGCCCGGGCGCTGCGCGCGATGATCGACCACGGCCGCAAGCCCATGTCGATGAGCCACGGGGACTTCGACTACGACTACCTCGAGGCGCTCGTCGAGGCGGGCGGCTTCACGCATCTCTCCTTCGCCGGGCACTTCGACTCGATGATGTTCGGGCGCCGGGGGATCCGCCGGGTGCGCGAGGAGCAGGAGCTCAACCCCTACCGTGCGCGCTTCTGCGAGATGTTCGCGCGCCTCGAGCGCGAGCATGGCGTGACCTGCTACCTCGCCCACAACATGACGGTCACGCCGCGAAACCTCGATGCGGTACCCGAGGTCCTGCGCGACTGCCGCGAGATGGGCTTTAGCATGTTCTCCTTCCAGCCCGCGGCCTTCGTCGGCAACACGAACCGGTGGAAGGACGACTACCGCGTCTTCACCGACGACGAGGTGTGGGCGAGGATCGAGGAGGGCGCGGGCGGGCGCCTGCACCCGGGCGCGCTGCAGATCGGCGACCGGCGCTGTAACCGCACGGCCTACGGCGCCTACGTGGGTGAGCGCTATGTGCCGCTGCTCGACGAGGACGATCCGCGCGATCGGGCGTTCCTCTCCCACTTCCTCGCCGCCTTCGGGGGGATGGACTTCGACGTCGCCCCGGCGCTGCTCACCGCGCGCACGCTGCGGGCCCTCGCCCGCCACCCGGCGGCGGGGCCCGGCGCGGCGGGCTGGGCGCGACGCTTCGCCGCGCGCGCCGGCGGCCCGGCGGCGATCCTGCGCAACTCCCCGCGCGCGATGACCTATGTCATGCACTCCTTCATGGACGCTCGCGTCGTGCGTCCCGCGTGGGCGGCGCTGGAGGCCGGGGAGACCCCGGCGGAGCCCGAGGTCCGCGCGGCGTGGGAGCGCCTGCAGGCCTGCTCCTACGCGATGGCCCATCCGGAGAGCGGCACGCTCGTGCCCGCGTGCGCCCAGCACTCCGTGCTCGACCCGGAGGAGAACCGCGCGCTCTCGGAGCTCCTGCCGCTCGCGGCAGGCTGAGGAGCCGCTCAGCCCGCGTGGGAGCGCACGAGCCAGGAGAGCCGGCGCGCCTGAGCGAAGGCGGCCTGGGCCGCCAGCTCCTGGATGCCGAGGGAGATCGTCGGATACACGTGGATCGAGTCGCCGAGGTCTGCGAGCTTCAGGCCCCGCGAGCAGGCGAGCGCCAGCTCGTGGATGACCTCGCCGCCGCCGGGCGCGAGCACGTGGCCGCCGACGACCTTGCCCTTGCGCGTGATGACCCGGATCGCGCCGGCGGTGGCCACGTCGGCCAGCGCCCGGTCGGAGTCCTCGAGCTCGTGCGTGTGCACCTCCACGTCCTCGCCCCAGCGCTCGCGCGCCTCGGCCTCGGTCAGCCCGGCGTGGGCCAGCTCCGGGTCGGTGAAGGTGCACCAGGGAACGGCGTAGTCGCCGCGGTCGCGCCAGGGGAAGAACATGTTCCGCACGGCGCGTGCCGCCTCGAATCCGGCCGAGTGGGTGAACAGGTAGCGTCCGGCGACGTCGCCGCAGGCGTAGATCGAGCGCACGCTCGTGCGCAGGCGGGAATCGACCTCGACCCCCTTCGGCCCCGTCCGCACGCCCGCCGCCGCGAGCTCGAGGCCGTCGAGCACCGGCTCGCGCCCAGCCGCCACGAACACCTCCACCGCCGCGAAGGACTCCTCGCCCGAGTGGACGACCTTCCGGCCGTCCTTGACGCTCACGCGCTCGGCCTCGGTGCCCGTGCGCAGGTCGACCCCCTCGGCGCGGAGGATCCCCGCGAGCCGCGCGGCGAGGTCGGGCTCGTCGCGGGGGAGCACCTCGTCGGCGCGCGCGAGCGTCGTCGTGCGCACGCCGAGCCGGGCGAGGGCCTGGCTCAGCTCGAGCGCGATCGGGCCGCCGCCGATGACGACGATGGACTCGGGTGGGGCGGGCAGCTCCCACACCGTCTCCGAGGTGAGGTAGCCCCCCTCCGCGAGCCCCGGCAGGTCGGGCACCGCGGGGCGGCTACCGGTGCACAGGAGCACGTAGCGCGTGCTGAGGATCTCCCCGCCGACCTCCACCTCGTGCGCGCCGCGCAGGCGGGCGGCGCCGGAGCGCAGGTCGACCCCGAGGTCGCGGAAGCGCTCGGGGCTGTCGCTCGTGTCGGCGATGTGGTCCTGGAGCGCGCGGATGCGCGCCCACACGCGCGCCCGCGCGATCTCCGGCTGGGCGGGGGCGATCCCGAAGTCGCCGGCGTCGCGCATCGACTGGGCGGAGCGGGCGGCCGCGAGCAGCGCCTTGGAGGGCACGCAGCCCGTCCACAGGCAATCCCCGCCGACACGCTCGCGCTCGATCGCCGCCACGCGGATCCCGAGCTGGGCGGCGAACTCGGCGGCCACCGTGCCGCCGGAGCCCATCCCGACGATGACGAGGTCGTAGTCGTAGGAGGCGATGGAGCGGAGTATGGCGGGGGGGCGCCGGGCGCGGCGGGCGGTTCCCGCGGTTGTGGTCCTCTGACGTCCTTAACTGCGAAGATGGCAGCCCGGCCGCGCCCTGCGCGCGGCGCGGCGCGAGTCGGCCGCCCAGGGTAGAGGCCCCCGGACGGCCGGGCTCGAAGCTACTCGCAGCAGCCCCAGTGGTGGTAGCCCCCGTGGGCCCAGATCCGCATCGCGGCCAGCGCGGCGAACCGGGGCTCGTAGGGGGAGCGGTGGCGACGCGCGTAGGGCGTCGCGCCCCACAGCGCGTCGTCGAACTGGAACATGCCCCGGTGGCCGCTCCCGTTCGTGACCCACCACCGGTAGCGCGACTCGACCCGCGCCGTGAAGAGCGCGAGCGAGACGCTCTGGTGGTAGTGGCGCGCGGCGCGGATGACGAAGCACCGCGCGACCGCGACGCGGTCGCGGAAGCGGTGGCACGACTTCGTGCCGGGCCGGTCCTTCAGGCACAGGGCCCCGGCGCACGGGTCGCCCGCGCGCGCGTGGCCCCGGGCGGCGAGCGCCGGACGGGCGAGGAGCCCGCCGGCGAGGAGGAGCGCGGCGGCGAGCGCCGCGAGGATCAACGCCCGCATATCGGCCACTGCCCGGCGCCGGAGCGCGCGAGGAGCATCGCCGCGCGACGGTCCTGCTCGGCCGGCGAGGCGCTCGCGGGGTTGCCCGTGCCGCCGAGGCCGGCCCAGGTCGACCGCGTGAACTGGTAGGCCCCGTAGAAGCCGTTGCCGGTGTCGGTCGAGTAGTTGCCGCCGGACTCGCAGGCGCGGATCGCCGCGAGGAGCCCGCCGGTGTGGCCGCCGGCCGTGCTTGTGGCCGACCGGTGAGCCGCGCGCGCCCGGCGCTCCGCGGCCGCGAGGCGGTGGTTTTCCGCCCGCAGCCGGGCGCTCGGCCATCGGCGCGCCCCGCGCGCGTGGGCGCGCAGAGCACGATGGGAGAGGCGGCGGACGGTGCGGGTCAGCTCGAGGTTCCGCGCCACGAGCCGGCGGTGGGCGGCGAGCGCCTGCCCGCGGACGCGCATGCGGTGCTCGATCGAGCCCGTGCCGTGCACCTGGGTGCGCAGCGCGAAGGGGGCCGGCGGCGGGAGCCGGGTGCTGTCGGGGCCGGTCGGAGCGGCCAGGGCCACCCCGATCGGGGCCATGGTGCTGAGCGCCGCGCCGAGCGCGACGGATGCGTGCCTCTGCATAAGGAACTGGGTCCTTCCTCGGCCGCGCACAGGCGGCCGTTCGACGGCGAAAGCGCTGTAAAAGTGCGAGCTTTCGCGAGACGGCGGATTGCGTCTCGACAGCCACGGTACGCCCGAACACAGGTTCGGGTGTGCGCTCGGTCACACTGCAAGAACTCCTCAGGAAGCGCGCCGCGGGCGCCGCACTAGCCTCGGGCGATGCGCCAGACGCTCCCCGACGGCACGCTGCTGGAGCTTCCGGACGGGGCCACGGGGAGGGATGCCGCCGCGGCCATCGGCGCCGGTCTCGCGCGCGCCGCGCTCGGCGTCCGGCTCGACGGAGAGCTGCTCGATCTCGACCGTCCGCTGGCCCGCGAGGGCCACCTGGAGATCGTCACCGCGCGCGACGAGGCGGACGCGCTCTGGCTCATCCGCCACGACTGCGCGCACGTGCTCGCCGCGGCCGCGCTCGAGCTCTACCCCGGCGTGCGCATCTCGATCGGGCCGCCGATCGAGGACGGCTTCTACTACGACTTCGAGTTCCCGGACGGGGTCTCGCTCTCCGAGGCCGACCTGCCGGCGCTCGAGGAGCGGATGCGCGAGCACATCCGCGCCGACGAGGCGTTCACGCGCGAGGAGGTCCCCGTCACCGTGGCGCGCGAGCGCTTCGCCGCCGCGGACCAGCCCTACAAGGTCGAGCTGATCGACGACCTCGTCCGCGGCCAGCACGCCGAGACCGTCTCCCTCTACACCAACGGCCCCTTCACCGACCTGTGTCGCGGCCCCCACGCGCCGGGCACGAAGCGGATCAGGGCGTTCAAGCTCCAGTCGGTGGCCGGCGCCTACTGGCGCGGGGATTCGAACCGTCCGATGCTCACGCGCGTCTACGGCACGGCGTTCCTCTCGAAGGAGGAGCTCGCCGCCCACCTCGAGCGCCTGGAGGAGGCCCGCGCGCGCGACCACCGCAAGCTCGGCCGCGAGCTCGGGCTCTTCATGTTCTCCGAGCTCTCGCCGGGCTCGCCGATCTGGCTACCGCCCGGCATGGCGATGTGGAACGCGCTCTCCGCGCTCTGGCGCGAGCAGAACCGCGCACGGGGCTACGAGGAGGTCAAGACGCCGATCCTGTGGGACGTCGAGCTGTTCAAGACCTCGGGCCACTGGGACAAGTTCCGCGAGAACATGTACTTCACCGACGTCGAGGGGCGCCCGATGGGCCTGAAGCCCATGAACTGCCCGGGCCACACCCAGCTCTACGCGAACGAGCGCCGCTCCTACCGCGACCTGCCGTTGCGCATGGCCGAGCAGGGGCTCGTGCACCGCCACGAGCCCTCGGGCACGCTCCACGGGCTCATGCGCGTGCGTCACATCACCCAGGATGACGCCCACATCTTCTGCACCGAGGAGCAGGTCGAGGCGGAGGTCGTCGGCTGTCTCGACTTCGGCTTCTACCTCTACGACCTGTTCGGCTTCACGCCGCGGATCGAGCTCTCGACGCGCCCGGAGAACCGCATCGGCACAGACGAGACCTGGGACCGCGCCGAGGCCGCGCTGGCCGGCGCGCTGGCCGCGCGCGGCCTGCCCTACGAGCTGAACCCGGGCGACGGCGCCTTCTACGGACCGAAGATCGACCTGCACCTGACCGACTCCCTCGGGCGCTCCTGGCAGCTCGGCACGATCCAGCTCGACTACGGGATGCCCGAGCGCTTTGGCCTCACCTACACGGGCGCGGACAACTCAGAGCACCGGCCGGTGATGATCCACCGGGCGCTCTTCGGCTCCTTCGAGCGCTTCCTCGGCATCCTCGTCGAGCACTACGCGGGGGACTTCCCGCTGTGGCTCGCGCCCGTCCAGGCCATCGTCCTCCCCGTCGCCGAGCGCCACGACGGCTACGTGCGCGAAGCGGCGGCGGAGCTGCGGGCAGCCGGGCTCCGCGTCGAGGAGGACACGCGCACGGAGTCGGTGGGCCGGAAGGTCCGCGGCGCCGAGCTCCGGAAGATCCCCTACATCCTCGTGGCGGGAGACCGGGAGCAGGAGGCGTGCTCGCTGTCCGTGCGCCACCGCGCGGCCGACGGCGAGACCGGCGCCGAGCCCGTGGGCGTGCTCGCCGAGCGCCTGGGTCGGGAGTCCGCCTCCCGCCGGGCCGTCGGCCGGGCGGCGCCGGCAGGGGCGTCCTGAGGTCTCGGAGTCGGGTAGGGTCCACACCGAGAGCTACAGGGGGAGCGCGCCATGGGTCACCGGTCACAGAAGCGCAGGGGTCTGGTCCTTGCCGTGGCGACGCTCGCCGCCGGCGCTGTGGCCGGCTGCGACGTGCCCAGGCCGGACGGGGCGGGCACCATCCGCTACCGCGATCAGGTCTTCAGCGCGGCCACGGTGACGAGGGACATCCAGTACGGCAGCGCGGTACCGCAGAACGCGACGACGGCGATCCCGCTGAGGCTCGACATGTACCGCCCCACGGGCGACACCCAGACGAGGCGTCCCGCGCTCGTCTGGGTGCACGGCGGCGGCTACTCCGGCGGCGACAAGGCAGGCGGTCCCTCGGCCGATCTGGCCCAGAAGTTCGCCAAGCTCGGCTACGTCACGGTGTCCATCAACTACCGGCTCATCTCGCCGGGATGCACCGGATCGAACATCACCCCGGCGTGCTACCAGGCGGCGGTCGACGCTCAGCACGACGCCCAGGCGGCGGTGCGCTTCCTGCGGGCCCAGGCGTCGACTTACGGAATCGATCCCAGCCGCATCGGGATCGGCGGCGATTCGGCCGGGGCCATCACGGCGACCGCGGTGGCCGTGCACTCTGAGGATCCGGGGGACAGCGGGAATCCCGGCTATCCGTCGACCGTGCGCGGATTCTCCTCGATCTCGGGAGGGCTTCCGGGCGGGATCTTCGCCGGCGCCGGCGACGCGCCCGGCGTGCTCTTCAGCGGCACCGCCGACCAGGTCGTGCCCTATCAGTGGTCGGTCGACACCGCCCATGCGCTGCAGGCGGGCAACGTCGCCGCCTTCCTGGAGACGCTCGACGGCGCCGGGCACGATCCCTACTACGGCCCGTACGTCCAGCAGTTCTACGAGCAGTCGGACTATCTCTTCTACCTGATGCTCGACGCCGGACACGCCGCCGGCCAGTCGCCGGCCGTGCGCGCGAGCGCGACGCGCATGGAGCGACGGTTCGCCAAGCGCTATCCGCGATTTGCACGGGCCATGCGGCGGGCGGCGACTCGCGCGCGCGCCGCCGACAGCTACACCGATCCGTTCGCCATGAGGGGTCCAAGCGCTCTGTGCCGCGGTCAGCACCTACCCGCCCATCGCGTGCGCGGCATGAGGTCGACCCCGTACAAGGTCTGCGTGGGCGCGCTGCGGCGGCTCCGAGCCCACCGTCGGCTCACCGCGAGGTCGGCGTGCCGCAGCGAGACCCACCGGCATATCCGCGGGCTGCGGGGGACGCCGTTCTCCCGCTGCGTCGCGGCCGGCAAGCGTCTACACAGGCGGTGAGGCGCCAGCTCTCCCATCGGTGACAGAAGCGCGGGAGACGGCTATACTCCGTTTCCGTTGACTCCGATGCATCCGCTCACCGGGCCGCGCCCTTCTTGACGCCGCGCCCCATCACTTAGTGCCGGTCCCGAAGAAGTTCGACCGGCGCCCGCCCGAGCGGGACCAGACGCGCGTCAACGACCGGATCCGCGTGCCCGAGGTGCGCCTGATCGGCGACGACGGCAACCAGGTCGGGATCCTGAAGACCCCGGACGCCCTGCGCTACGCCCAGGAGCGGGACCTCGACCTCGTGGAGGTGGCGGCCGACGCCCGGCCGCCCGTCTGCCGCGTGCTCGACTACTCGAAGTTCAAGTACGAGCAGGCCCAGAAGCTGAAGTCCGCGCGCAAGCACCAGCAGCAGATCAACGTCCGGGAGATCAAGCTCCGCCCGAAGATCGCGGACAACGACTACGGGACGAAGAAGGGCCACGTCGAGCGGTTCCTCAAGCACCGCGACAAGGTCAAGGTCACGATCATGTTCCGCGGGCGCGAGGTCACGCACCCCGAGCGGGGGGAGGCGCTTCTCCAGCGCCTGGCCGAGGATCTCGGCGAGCTCGCGGTCATCGAGCAGCGCCCGACGCAGGACGGGCGGAACATGACGATGCTGCTCGGGCCGGGCAAGACCGAGGAGGAGCTCGAGGCCAGCGAGCAGGCCGCCGCGGCCAACGGGGCGGCACCCGACGGCGCGGTTGCGTCCAACGCCCCCGCGGCGGAGGCCGACGCCGACGCCGACGCCGACGCCTCGTAGACTGACGGGCTCGATGCCGAAGATGAAGTCCCATTCGGGCGCCAAGAAGCGCTTCAAGGTCACCGGGACCGGCAAGGTCCGCGGCCGTCACTCCTTCACGAGCCATATCCTCGAGAAGAAGTCGCCGAAGCGCAAGCGCCGGCTCGGCCGCCCCGCGATCATCGGCCCGCACGACGCCCCGCGCGTGAAGAAGCTCCTCGGGCAGGGGTCGAAGTGACCCGCGTCAAGCGCTCGGTGCACGCGCGCAAGAAGCGCCGCGCGACGCTCGAGCTGACCAAGGGCTTTCGCGGCGAGGCACACTCGAACTACAAGCGGGCCAAGGAAGCGCTGCTCAAGGCCGACCAGTACCGCTACCGCGACCGCCGCAACCGCAAGCGCGACTTCCGCCGCCTGTGGATCCAGCGGATCAACGCCGCCGCCCGCGAGAACGGCATGTCCTACTCGCAGTTCATGCACGGCCTCGCGCTGGCCGAGGTCGAGCTCGACCGCAAGATCCTCGCCGACATCGCCGTGCGCGACCCCGAGACCTTCCGCCGATTCGCCGAGCGCTCGCGCGAGGCAGTGTCGGCCGCCGCCTAGACCAACCGTCGACACCTCGCCTCACGCGGGCGCCGCTCCCCGACCGGGACGGCGCCCTTTCTCGTTTCTGAGCCCGTGATCACCTCCGCCACCAACTCCCGCCTCCAGCTCGCCCGCCGCCTGCACCGCGCGCGGGATCGCCGCGAGCTCGGGCTCTTCGTGGCCGAGGGGGAGGACCTGCTGGTCGCCGCCGACGCCGCGGGCTGGGTCCCGGAGGAGCGCCTGGCCGCCGCGGGCTCGGGCCTGGCCGGGGACGAGGTCGAGCCGGACCTGCTGGCCGGCGCCTCGGCGCTCGGCTCGGGGACGCGGACGCTCGCGATCTACCGCGTGCGCTTCGCGGAGGCGGTGGCGGGGCCGCGCTGCGTGGCCCTGTGGGGCGTGCGGGACCCGGGGAACGTCGGGGCCGTCCTGCGCTCGGGCCTCGCCTTCGGCGTCTCCGGGGTCGCCCTCGGGCCGGACTCCGCCGACCCGTGGGGTCCGAAGGCGGTGCGGGCGAGCATGGGCGCCGTCTTCTCCGTGCCGGTGGCGCGCGTCGCGGGGCTCGACGCGCTGCCGGCGCCTCGGATCGCCCTCGTGGCGCGGGCCGGCTCCCCGCTGGCGGGGCCGGCCGAGGCGTTCACCCTCCTCGTCGGCGCCGAGCGGGAGGGTATGCCCGCGGAGGTCGCCGCGGGCGCCGATGAGACGGCGCACATCCCGATCGCCTCGGAGTCCCTGAACGCGGCGATGGCGGCGACGGTCGGGCTCTACGAGCTGACCCGACCTAGGATCGCCGCGTGAGCCCGACCGACCGCATCTCAGAGCTCCGTCGCGAGGCCGAGGCGGCGCTCGCGGGCGCGGGCTCCTCGGAGGCGCTCGAGGCCCTCCGGGTCCGCTTTCTCGGCCGCAAGGCCGAGCTGCCGCAGCTCCTGCGCTCCGTCGCCGCCCTGCCCGCCGAGGAGCGCGGCGCCGTCGGCCGCGCCGCCAACGCGGCGCGCCAAGGCCTCGAGGCGCGCTTCGAGGAGCGCGGCGCCGCCCTGGCCGCGGCCGAGCTGCGCGCGCGCCTGGCCGAGGATCGCGTGGACGTCACCCTGCCCGGCTCCCCGGTCTCCCCGGTCGGGCGCCTGCACCTCCTGACCGCGACGCGGCGGGAGATCGAGGACGTCTTCGTCGGGCTCGGCTTCGACGTCGCCGAGGGCCCCGAGGTCGAGACCGTCTACTACAACTTCGATGCCCTGAACCACGACCCGGCCCACCCCGCGCGGGCCGCGACCGACACGTTCTACCTCGACGACACGACGGTCCTGCGCACCCACACGTCCCCGGTGCAGGTCCGCTCGATGGAGGCCCACCCGCCGCCGCTCTACGTGATCGCCCCGGGCCGCGCCTATCGGCGCGACTCCGACGCCACCCACACGCCCGAGTTCTTCCAGATCGAGGGCTTGGCGGTGGACGAGGGCGTGACCCTCGCCGATCTCAAGGGAACGCTCCTGGCCTTCTCCCGCGCGATCTTCGGGGAGGACCGGGAGGTCCGCCTGCGCCCGCACTTCTTCCCGTTCACCGAGCCCTCGGTCGAGGTCGACGTCTCCTGCTTCATGGTCCACGTGCCGGGCGAGCGCTGCGCGGTGTGCAAGGACACGGGCTGGGTCGAGATCCTCGGCTCGGGCATGGTCGATCCGAACGTGTTCGGCTACGTGGCCGAGCACGGCTACGACCCCGAGCGGATCTCGGGCTTCGCCTTCGGGATGGGGATCGAGCGGATCGCGATGCTGAAGCACGGCGTGCCCGACATGCGGCTGCTCTACGAGAACGACGTGCGGCTGCTGGAGCAGTTCGGATGAGGGTCCCGCGCGAGTGGCTCGAGGAGTTCGTGGCGATCGGGATCCCGACCGCCGAGCTGGCCGAGCGCCTGGCCATGACCGGCACCGAGGTCGACCGCGTGCTCCGCCACGGCCCGGGCTCGGCGGACGCGTTCGTCGTCGGCCGGGTGCTCACCGCCGAGGCGCATCCGAACGCCGACCGCCTGCGCGTGTGCAAAGTGGACGTGGGGGAGGGCGACCCCGCGACGATCGTCTGCGGCGCGCCGAACGTCGCGGCCGGCCAGACCGTGGCCGTGGCCCGGCCGGGCGCGCTCATGCCCGGCGGCGTGCGCCTCGGGCAGGCGAAGCTCCGCGGGGTCGCCTCGGAGGGGATGATCCTCGCCGAGGACGAGATCGGACTCGGCACCGACCACGCAGGGATCATCGTGCTGGCCGACGGCCTGACGGCCGGGTCTCCGCTCGCCGAAGTCCTGCCCCTCGGAACCGACGTGCTCGAGCTCGAGGTGACGCCCAACCGGCCCGACTGCCTGGGGCTCCACGGGGTGGCGCGGGAGGTCCACGCGGCCACGGGCGGCGCGCTCGGAGAGCCGCCGTCGGCGGTCGATCCGGGCTCGCCGGGCGGCGAGGTGCCGGGGGTCGAGATCGTCGTCTCGGTGCCCGAGCTGTGCCCGCGCTTCACCGCGCGGCTCTACGAGGGCGTCGAGGTCGGGCCCTCGCCGCCGTGGCTCCGTGCCCGCCTCATGGCCGCGGGCCAGCGCCCGATCTCGAACGTCGTCGACATCACGAACTACGCGATGCTCGTCACCGGCCAGCCGCTGCACGCCTTCGACTGGGATCGCGTGGCCGGCGGGCGCCTCGAGATTCGCCGCGCGGGGGAGGGGGAGGAGGTGCGGACGCTCGACGGCCAGACCCGCCGGCTCGACCCCGACGTGGTGCTCATCGCCGACGCCGAGGGCCCGACGTCCATCGCCGGGGTGATGGGCGGCGAGCGCTCCGAGGTCCAGGCGGACACGACCCGCGTGCTCATGGAGGTCGCGACGTGGGACGGGCCGAACATCAACCGCACCTCGGCCAGGCTCGGCCTGCGCTCGGAGGCCAGCGGGCGCAACGAGAAGGGCCTCCAGCCCGAGCAGACGTTCGAGGCCCAGGCCGTGGCCGCGCGCCTCATGGAGGCGGTGTGCGGCGTCACCCCGACGGGCGGCACGGTCGACGCCGGCGGTCCCGGGCCGGCGGCGCTCACGCTTCGCCTGCGCCGTGGGCGCCTCGCCGGGCTGCTCGGCCGGGAGATCCCCGCGCCGGCCGTCGAGCGGATCCTCGGCGCGCTCGGGTTCGGGGTCGCCGAGGCGGAGGACGGCTGGGACGTGACGGTGCCCCACTGGCGCCGCGCCGACGTCACGCGCGAGGCCGACCTCGTCGAGGAGGTCGTGCGCCTCGACGGCGTCGAGAAGCTCCCGGCCACGCTGCCGCCGCGCCGCGGCGTGCGCGGGCGCCTCTCGCCCCGTCAGGTCTTGCGCCGCCGCGCCGCCGACGCGCTCACCGGCCGCGGGCTCTCCGAGGTCGTGGGCTGGAGCTTCACCGCCCCCGACCTCGTCGACCGCCTGGAGCTGCCCGAGGGCGATCCCCGGCGGCACGTGGTTCGGATCCGCAACCCGATGAGCGAGGAGGAGTCGGTCCTGCGCACGACGCTCCTTGGCTCGCTGCTCGAGAACGCCGCGCGCAGCCTTGACCGCGGCGCCGGGGCGGTGCGCCTCTTCCAGCTCGGCACGGTGTTCTTCGCCACGCCCGAGGGCCATCTCCCCCGCGAGCGCCAGCACCTGGCCGGGCTGCTCGCCGGCCCGGTGCGGCCGCCGAGCTGGCGCGAGTCGGCGCCCGGGGCGGCGGACTTCTTCGCGGCCAAGGGGGTCGTCGAGGGGCTCCTGGCCACGCTGCGGGTCAGGGCGGACTTCGCCGCCGCCGAGGAGCCCTTCCTGCACCCCGGCCGCGCGGCCCGCATGGGCGAGCTCGGCTGGCTCGGCGAAGTCCATCCCCTGGTGCTCGAGCGCTGGGAGCTCCCGCCGCTTGTCGCCTTCGAGCTCGACCTCGACGCGGTCGAGCCGGTCGGCGCGCCGCAGTTCCGCGCCCTGCCGGAGCTGCCCGCCGTCCACCAGGACCTGGCGATCGTCGTCGACGAAGGAGTGAGCGCGGCGGCCGTGCTCGCGGCTGCGCGCGGCGCCGCGGACACGCTCGAGGCGGTCGAGGTCTTCGACGTCTACGCCGGTGCGCAGGTGGGGGAGGGGCGGGTCTCGCTCGCTCTCCACCTCACCTTCCGCGCTCCCGACCGGACGCTGACCGAGGCGGAGGCGAGCGCCGAGCGGGAGCGGATCCTCGCCCGGCTGCGGGACGCGGTGGGGGCCGACGCCCGTGCCTAGCCCGTCCGTCGCCGTCGTCGGGGCCGCCGGGTTCGCGGGCGCGATCGCCGCGCGGATCCTCCACCGGCACCCGGGGTTCGCGCTCGTTGCCGCCACCGCGCGGGGGGACGACCTCGGCCTGCGTCTCGACTCCCTCTACCCGCACCACCGCGTGCCGCTCGCGCTGACGGCGCTCGAGGACCTGCCCGCCGTCGACGCCGCGCTCGTCGCCTACCCGCACGGCGCCGCCGCGCCGGTCGTGGCCGGGCTGCGGGAGCGCGGCGTGCGCGTCGTCGACCTCTCCGCCGACTTCCGCCTGCGCGACCCCGCGGTCTACGCCGAGTGGTACGGGGAGCACGCCGCGCCCGCGCTGTTCGGCACCGCGGCCTACGGCCTGCCCGAGCTCCACCGCGAGGAGATCGCGGGCGCCGACCTCGTCGCCGGGCCCGGCTGCTATCCGACGGCCGCCATCCTCGCCCTGGCGCCGCTGCGCGGGCGGATCGGCGAGCTCGTCATCGACGCCAAGTCGGGGATCTCCGGCGCGGGCCGGGCGGCGACGGCCTCCACGCACTTCGTGAGCGCCGACGAGAACCTCACGCCCTACAAGGTCGGCGGGCACCGGCACACGCCGGAGATCGAGCAGGAGCTGGGCGTCGAGGGCCTGCTCTTCGTCCCGCACCTCGTGCCGCTCGATCAGGGCGAGCTCGTCTCCGCCTACGTGACGCCCTCATCCCGGCTCACCGCCGGCGAGCTCGCCGAGCTCTACCGCGCGGCCTACGCGGAGGAGCCGTTCGTCGAGCTCGCCGAGACCCCGCCCGGCGTGCGCGACGTACGCGAGACGAACGTGGCCCGGCTCCACGTGCGCCTCGACGAGCGGACCGGCAAGATCCTCGCCTTCGCCGCGATCGACAACCTGTGGAAGGGCGCCGCTTCCCAGGGGGTCCAGGCGCTCAACCTGATGTTCGGCCGTCCGGAGACCGAGGGCCTCGCGCCGTGAGCTTCTTCGCCTCCCGCTGGGTCGAGCGACCGGCTCACGTGACGGAGCTCCCCGGCGGGCTGCCCGCGGGCTTTCGCGCCGCCGGCGTCGCCGCGGGTCTCAAGCCCGGCGGCGAGCTCGACCTCGGCCTACTCGTATCCGAGAGGCCGGAGACGGTGAGCGCGGTGCGTTTCACGCGCTCGGGCGTCCTCGCCGCGCCCGTCCTCCTCACCCGCGACCGCTGCGCAACGGGCGCGCTGCGCGCCATCGTGGCCAACTCGGGGAACGCCAACGCCGCCACGGGCAACCGCGGGCTCGACAACGCCGCCAAGGTCCAGGGCGCCGCGGCGATGGTCGCGGGGGTCGGTCCCGAGCACACGGCCGTGGCCTCGACCGGCGTCATCGGCGTCCCCCTCCCGGCCGATGACATCGTCCGGGCGCTCCTTCCCGCGCGGGAGGCCCTGCACTCCGGCGGCGACGAGGCGTTCGCCGAGGCGATCCGCACGACGGACAAGAGCGCCAAGCGCGCTTCGCTCGCGGTCGGGCTTCCCGCCGGCACCGTCCGCCTCGCCGCCCAGGCCAAGGGCGCGGGGATGATCTCGCCCGCCTTCGCCACCATGCTCTGCTTCGTGCAGACCGACGCCGCCCTCGCGCCCGAGACGATCGAGCTCCTGACCGGCGTCTGCGTCAAGCGCTCCTTCGACCGCATCTCGGTCGACGGCCAGCTCTCGACCAACGACACCGTGATCGTGCAGGCCTCAGGCGCCTCCGGCGTCGCCGTGGCCCCCGAGTCCGAGGACGAGCTCCGCCTCGGCGAGGCGATGGACGCCCTCTTTCGCCGGCTCGCGCTCATGATCGTCGGCGACGGCGAGGGCGCCGCCCGTACGGGCCGGGTGGTCGTCCGCGCCGGCGAGCCCGCCGAGGCCGAGCGCGTGGCGCGCGCCGTGGCCAACTCGCCGCTCGTCAAGACCGCGCTGCACGGCGCCGACCCGAACTGGGGGCGGATCGCCCAAGCCGTCGGCGCCGCGCTCCCGGGCCGCGCGCCGCTGTCCTGCGACATCGCCATCGAGGGCGTCACCGTGTGCGCCGGCGGCACCGCCGTCCCCCACGACGCCGCGGCGCTCGCCGCGGCCGTCGCCGGCCCTGAGGTCGAGTACGTCGTCGGCCTGCCGGGGGAGGGGGCGGAGACCGAGGTCTTCTTCTCCGACCTCGGGCACGAGTACATCCGGATCAACGCCGAGTACACGACGTAGGAGCCGCGCGTGCGCGACGTCACCACCCTCCTCGAGGCCCTGCCCTACATCCGCGAGTTCGCGGGGCGGACCGTCGTCATCAAGTACGGCGGCGCGGCCATGGCCGACCCCGGGCTGCGCGAGGACTTCGCGCGCGACGTCGTCCTGCTCAAGTACGTGGGGATGAACCCGGTGATCGTCCACGGTGGCGGCCCGGAGATCACCGCGCACATGGAGCGCCTCGGCCTGCCCGTGGAGTTCGTCGGCGGCCTGCGCGTCTCCGATGCCGAGACGGTGCAGATCGCCAAGATGGTCCTCGTCGGCAAGGTCAACAAGGACATCGTCCAGCGCCTGAACCGCGCGGGCGCCGCGGCCGTCGGGCTCTCGGGGGACGACGGCCGGCTCTTCCGCGCCGCGCGAAAGGCCGGCCCCGCGGGGGAGGACCTCGGCTTCGTCGGGCGGATCGACCGGGTGGAGGAGGGCGTCCTGCTGCACGTCGCGGAGGACTACATCCCCGTCATCGCCTCCGTCGGCGCCGACCGCGAGGGCAACTCCTACAACATCAACGCCGACGAGGCGGCCGGCGCCGTGGCGCGCGCGCTCGGCGCCTACAAGGTCATCTTCCTCACCGACGTCGTCGGCTGGCTGGCCGATGCCGCCGATCCCGGCTCGCTCGTCTCCGAGGCGCGCGCGGACGAGGTCGAGCACGCGCTCCCGGGAGTCGCGGGCGGGATGCGCCCGAAGCTCCAGGCCTGCCTCGAGGCGATCCACGGCGGGGTCTCCTTCGCGCACATCGTCGACGGGCGGGTTCCGCACTCGCTGCTGCTCGAGCTGTTCACCGTCGCCGGCCACGGCACCCGGATCCGTCCCGCGGCATGAGCGCCCTGATGAGGAACTACGCGCGGCTGCCCGTGGAGTTCGTGCGGGGGGAGGGCGCGCGGCTGTGGGACGCGGAGGGCAACGAGTACCTCGATCTGCTGGCCGGGATCGCGGTGTGCAGCGTCGGCCACTGCCATCCGGCGGTCGTCGCGGCGGTCACCCGGCAGGCGGGCCGGCTGCTGCACGTCTCGAACCTGTTCGCCTCAGGCCCCCAGGAGCGCCTGGCCGCGCGGCTCTCCGAGCGCTCGATCGGGGGGTCTGTCTTCTTCTGCAACTCCGGCGCGGAGGCTAACGAGGCGGCGCTCAAGCTCGCGCGCAAGGCCCGCCGGGGCGGGGAGATCCTCTCCGTTCACCGCGCCTTTCACGGGCGCACCTACGGCGCGCTGTCGGCGACGCAGCAGGAGGCCAAGCAGCAGCCCTTCGCCCCGCTCGTCGGCGGCTTCCGCGCCGTACCCCCGACGGCCGAGGCGATCGGCGCGGCGGTCGGCGCGCACACGGCCGCGGTCCTGCTCGAGGTCATCCAGGGGGAGGGCGGGGTCCATCCCCTCGGCGCGGAGACCCTGCGCGCCGCGCGGGCGGCGTGCGACGAGACGGGCGCGCTGCTCATCCTCGACGAGGTCCAGACCGGGGTCGGGCGCACCGGCACGCTGTGGGCCCACGAGCAGGCGGGCGTCGCGCCCGACCTCATGACCCTGGCCAAGGGCCTCGGCGGCGGCCTGCCCATCGGCGCGCTCGTGACCTCCCCGGCCTACGCCGAGACGCTCGAACCCGGCGACCACGGCACGACCTTCGGCGGCGGGCCCGTGGCCTGCGCGGCGGCCGAGGCCGTCCTCGACGTGGTCGACGACGCCGGGTTCCTCGCCGGCGTGCGCGCCAAGGGCGAGCGCCTGGCCGAGGGCCTGCGCGCGCTGCCGGGCGTCACCGAGGTCCGCGGCCAGGGGCTCATGTGGGGCGTCGAGGGCGACTGGGACGCCCCGGCGCTCGTGCGCCGTGCCCTGCCCGAGCAGCGCCTCGTCATGAACGCGACGGGCCCGTCCACCCTGCGCTTCGTGCCGCCGCTCGTGATCGCCGAGCGCCAGGTGGACGACGCCCTCGGCCGCCTGCGCGTGCTGCTCAGAGCCGCGTAGCCTCGATCACCCCGCGGGGGTTCCACGGGAACGGGCCCGTGGGGAAGGAGAAGCGCAGCAGCCGGTGGGGCGCCTCCGCCCCGAAGTGCAGGCGAAAGGGCGGGATGAGCGCGCCCACGAGCCGGTCGACCGTACCGCCGAGCGCCTCGAAGCGCGGGCGGACCTGCACGAGCCAGGCGTCGAGTTCGCCGGCCGGGACGGACGCCGTCTCCCGGTGCTCGACGTGGGCCTCGAGCTCCCAGGTCAGCGTGTTGGCGAGCCAGGCGGCGAATTCGTGCCGCGTGTCGGCCTCGAACTCGAGGCCGCGGAGCGCGAGCGCGCAGCCGAGCAGCGGCGTCAGGTTCCGCGGGTAGGGCCTGACCTCCCCGCCCCAGCCGAGCGCGCGGACGTTGCGAAACCAGCCCTCCTCACGGGCCACGGGCTTCTCGCCGTCGAAGGACTCGAGGCGGTAGGACTCGGCGAGCACGGTCCCGCGCCTACGCGCGAAGCGCAGCTCGAGCACGCTCGAGACGCCTTCGGCCAGGTGGATCTCCGCGCGCTCCACGTAGGCCTCCGCGGTCGCCTCGATCGCCAGCCAGCCCTCCCCGGCCGGGTGGCCGTCGACGAGCCCGCGGTAGTGCGTGCGCTCCCCGTCGGGGATCTCGGGATCGGCGAACGGGCCGTCGCTCACGGCGCGCTCGCCTCGAGCAAGGCGTCGGCCGCGGTCCGCCGGACGGGACCGGGGCGCAGGCCCGCCCGGCGGAGGAGCGCGTGCAGCTCGGCCACCGAGCGCTCGCGCCCGCCCTCGCACTGGGTGAGCATCTGGAGATCCACCCAGGAGGCGAACGGGTGGGGATCCCCGGGCTCCGGGGCCAGCTCGAGCAGGACGAGCCGGGCCCCGCTCGGCATGATTGCGCGCACGCGGGTGAGGATGTCCAGGCAGGCGGCGTCGCCCCAGTCGTGGAGGATGCTCTTCAGCAGATAGAGGTCGGCCCGGGCCTCCCACGCCCCGAAGAGATCGCCCTCGACGAGCTCGACGCGTTCGCGGACGCCCGCGCGCGCGAGCGCCGGGCCGGCCTCGGCCAGCACCCCGGGCGCCTCGACGAGCACACCGCGCAGCCCGGGGCGCGCGGCAAGGACGGCGGCGAGCAGCGTGCCCGTCCCGCCCGCGACGTCGCACACCGTGCCCTCGTCGGGCCACGGGTAGGCGGGGGTCGTGACCACGAGCCCCTCCTCGGTCACGCGGCGCATCGCGGTGGCGAAGAGCCGCTCCTCCTCCGGGTGCTCGGCGAAGTGCTCCCACACGACCCGGCCGTGCACCGTGGAGAACGCCGGCCGCCCGGTGCGGATCGCCTCGGCCAGGCCGCCCCACGCCCGCGCCGTCGAGTCGAGCCCGACGTAGCGGACCCAGGCGCGGGCGGAGTGGGGATCCTCCTCGCGGAGCGCGCGGCCGAGCCGCGTCAGGCGAAAGCGCCCGCGGCGGTCGCGGCGCACGAGCCCCTCGGCGGCGGCGGCGCGGAGCGCGCGGTGCAGCGCGTCCGGGTCGGCGCCGACCCGGGGCGCGAGCTCGGCCGCCGTGGCCCGCCCGGAGCCGAGGGCGTCGGCCACCCCGAGCTCGGCCAGCGCGGCCAGGAGCTGCGTGCGGCCGGTTCCCATGGACGCCTGCCATACGACGAAGTACGCGGGCAGCAGCGCGTCGGCGGCGCGCAGGAGCGCGCGGCGGAGCGCGAGGCCCGCTCGGGCGGCGCGCCAGGGCGGCAGGGGCGGGTCGGGCACCCGCCCATTCTCCTACAGTCCCCGCCCGATGGCCGAGCCGAAGACCGAGGTCCGCCGGATCGCCTCCCCCCGCGGGGAGGTCCGGACCGCCTCTTACCAGGCCGATCCGGACGGCGTGGTCAAGGTCCTGCTCCTCTACTCGGGCGGCCTCGACACGAGCGTCATGCTCAAGTGGATCCAGGACGAGTACGGCGCCGAGGTCGTCGCGCTGACGATCAACCTCGGCCAGCCAGGGGAGGACTACGACGTCGTCACGGGCAAGGCCCAGCGGCTCGGCGCGGTCGAGGCCCACGTCGTCGACGCGCGCGAGGAGTTCGCGCGTGACTTCGTCCTGCCCGCGATCAAGGCCAACGCGATCTACGGGCTTGGCTACCCGCTCTTCACCGCCCTCGGCCGCCCGCTCATCGCCAAGCTCGCGGTCGACTACGCGCGCCGCACGGGCTGCGACACGATCGCCCACGGCTGCACGGGCAAGGGCAACGACCAGGTGCGGATCGAGACGACGATCGCCACGCTCGCTCCCGAGCTCAAGGTCATCGCCCCCGTGCGCTCCTGGCGGATGGGCCGCGACGAGGAGATCGCCTACGCCCGCGAGCACGGGATCCCCGTCAAGGGGGGGACCGAGTCGGCGCCCTACTCGATCGACGACAACCTATGGGGCCGCTCCTCGGAGGGAAAGTGGATCGAGGACCTCTCCCACGCCCCCGAGGACGATGTCTTCCAGCTCGTCACCCCGCCCGAGCGCGCGCCCGAGGAGGCGGAGATCGTGACGATCGGCTTCGACGCCGGGGTGCCCGTGGCGATCGACGGGCAGCGGATGGAGCTCGTCCCCCTGCTCGAGCGCGCGGCGGAGCTCGGCGCGCGGCACGGCGTGGGGATCGTCGACCACATCGAGGACCGGATCGTCGGCCTCAAGGTCCGCGACATCTACGAGGTGCCGGCCGCGGCGCTCATCCTGCCCGCCCACGCCGAGCTCGAGAAGCTCGTGGGGACGATCCACCAGAACGGCTTCAAGCCCGAGCTCGACCGCCGCTGGGCGTACCTCGTCTACGCCGGGCTGTGGTGGGAGCCCTTGCGCTCGGATCTCGACGCCTACATGGACCGCGTGAACGAGCAGGTCACGGGCACGATCGGGCTGAAGCTCTACAAGGGGCTCGCGCGCGTGGTCACCCGGGAGTCGCCGAACGCGGTGTACGACGCCCAGCTCGCGACGTTCGCCGAGTCCGGCGGCTTGTTCTCCCAGGACGCCTCGCCGGGCTTCATCGAGATCTGGTCGCTCCAGTCCCGGATGGCGTGGCGGGTGCGCAACGAGTCCGAGGTTCCCGGCGAGGGTCCGGGGTAGGCTCCCGCCGTGGGCTACAACCTCCTCGGCCGCGCCGTCTGGCTCGGCGCCAAGTGGTATCTCAAGCGGCGGGTGGGCGTGGAGCCGAAGAAGGCCGCGGCCGGACTGCTCGTCGCGTGCGGGATCGCCGCGGCGGTCGCGGCGCAGCGGCGCTCGGGCAGCGCGTAGCGCTCAGCTCTCCGCGTGCGCTCGGGACCGGGGGCTCGGGGCTAGGAAGAAGTAGACGCTGGCCGTCGCGGCGCGGCCCGAGTGGTCGCGCGAGGCCCCCATGGGGCGTCGATCGACCACCGAGCGCCGGAAGGTCCCCGCGAGGGCTCCGGTCTCAGCCCAGATCCGCTCCACATCACCGCGCACTTTGCGCGGAAGACCGCAGAGCCCGTCCACCGCGAGCCCTAGGTTCAGCAGCCCGTGCCCGTGACCCCCGCCGACCGCCTCGACGCCGCCCGCGCCCGGCTGCGGGACGAGGCTGAGACCGGGGGCGCGCAGGTCGCGCGGCCGCCCCGCCCGCGCGACCCCCGCCGCGTCGCCGCGCGCGTCCTCCGCCGCCTCGCGGGCCGGCTCGAGGACCCGCCTGAGCGTCCGGCGCGGCGCCCATAATCCCTCCCGCCGTGAGCGCCTCCTGCTGCCATCTGCACGTCCACTCGGAGTACTCCCTGCTCGACGGCGCCTGCAAGATCGACGCCCTCGCCGCCCGGGCCGCGGCCTTCGACCAGCCCGCGCTCGCGCTCACCGACCACGGGGTCATGAACGGCGCGATCGAGCTGCAGGCGGCGGCCCGGAAGCACGGCGTGAAGCCCATCGTCGGCTGTGAGAGCTACCTCGTCGAGGACCACCGCGCCCGTCCGGGCGGCCGCTTCGAGCGCAACCACCTGACGCTCCTGGCCGCCACGCCCGCGGGGTACCGAAACCTCGTGAAGCTCTCCTCCGCGGGCTTCACTGCGGGCCTGCACCGCGGCAAGCCGCAGACCGACCTCGAGCTGATCGCCGCCCACGGCGAGGGCCTCATCGCGCTGACCGGCTGCCTGCAGGGCCGTCTGGCCCAGCGCCTGCTCGAGGGCCGCCCGGCCGACGCCCGCGCCCACGCGGACGAGCTCCTGAACGCGCTCGGCCCGGAGAACGTCTACTTCGAGGTGCAGAAGAACGGGCTGGCCGAGCAGGACCGCGCCAACGAGGGCATCGTCCGGATCGCCCGGGAGGTCGGGCGCCCGCTGGTGGGGACGGGGGACGTCCACTACCTGACCCGGGAGGATTTCCACCACCACGCCGCGCTGCTCTGCGTGCAGACCAAGTCGACGCTCGCCGAGCCGAAGCTGTCCTTCGACACCAACGAGTTCTACCTGAAGAGCCCGGAGGAGATGGCGCGCGAGTTCGCCGAGTGGCCCGAGGCGCTGGCCTCGACGCTCGAGATCGCCGAGCGCTGCGACGTCCAGATCGAGCTCGACCGCAAGCTCATCCCGCGCTACGAGACCCCGGACGGCCGCCCCGAGGCCGAGTACCTGCGGGAGCTCGTCGACGCCGGCCTCACCGCGCGCTACGGGGATCCCGTTCCCGCCGCCGCGCGCGAGCGGGCGGAGATGGAGCTCGGCGTGATCGACCGCATGGGCTTCTCGGCCTACTTCCTCATCGTCTGGGACTTCGTCAGGTACGCGAAGGACAACGGCATCGCCGTCGGCCCCGGCCGCGGCTCGGCGGCGGGCTCGATCGTCGCCTACTCGCTGACGATCACCGATCTCGACCCGCTGCGCTACGAGCTGCTCTTCGAGCGCTTCCTCAACCCCGAGCGGGTGTCGATGCCGGACATCGACATCGACTTCTCCGTCCACGGGCGGGAGCGCGTCATCCGCTACGTGACCGAGAAGTACGGGCGCGAGAGTGTGGCCCAGATCGTCACCTTCGGCAAGATGTTCCCGCGCGCGGCCACCCGCGACGCCGCGCGCGTGCTCGGCCACGACTACGCCGCCGGAGACCGTCTGGCCAAGTTCATCCCGGACCCGGAGATGGGACGCGCGCCGAGCTTCGAGAAGTGCCTTGAGCCGGGCACCGACCTGGCCAAGGCCGTGGCGGAGGACCCGACCGCCAAGCAGATCATCGACGTCGCCAAGGGCCTCGAGGGCATCGTCCGCAACTCCTCGATCCACGCCGCCGCCGTGGTCATCGCCGACCGTCCGCTGACCGACATCGTCCCGCTCCAGCTCGCCGACGCCGGTACCGGGGAGGACGGCCAGAAGGCCTATCGCACCGTCACGCAGTACTCCATGAAGCCGGTCGAGCAGCTCGGCCTTCTGAAGATGGACTTCCTCGGGCTGCGGAACCTCGACGTCATCGAGGACGCGCTCGACATCATCGAGCGCTCCTCGAGCGCGCGGCCGGACATGGTGACGCTCCCGCTGGACGACGAGAAGGTGTACGAGATGATGTCCCGCGGCGACTCGATCGGGGTGTTCCAGTTCGAGTCGGAGGGCATGCGCGAAACCCTCAAGAAGGTGCGACCAACCGAGTTCGAGCACCTGATCGCGCTCAACGCGCTCTACCGGCCGGGGCCGATGGAGCAGATCCCGGCCTACACACGCGCCCGGCACCATCCGGAGTCCGTCTCCTACCTCGACGAGCGCCTCCGCCCGATCCTCGAGCCGACGAACGGAGTGGTCGTCTACCAGGAGCAGGCGATGCAGATCGCCAAGGAGATCGCCGGGTTCTCGGGCGCCAAGGCCGACGACCTGCGCAAGGCCATCGGCAAGAAGAACCGCGGCGCGATGGCGAAGCTCCAGCCGGAGTTCGTGGAGGGCTGCCGGGCGTCGGGCACCGCGACCGCGGTCATCGAGCAGCTCTGGACGATCAACGAGCGATCGGCCGACTACTCGTTCAATCGCTCCCACGCCGCCTGCTACGCCCTGATCGCCTACCGCACCGCGTGGCTCAAGGCCAACCACCCTGCCGAGTACATGGCAGCGCTCATCTCCTCGGTCATGGAGACGAAGGACAAGGTCCCGTTCTTCGTCGCCCAGGCGGAGACGATGGGCATCTCCATCCTGCCGCCCGACGTCAACGAGTCAGACCACGAGTTCTTGGTCGTCGAGGGCAACATCCGCTTCGGCCTGGACGCCGTCAAGGGCGTCGGGTTCGCCGCTGTCGAGGCCATCAAGCGGGCGCGGGAGGAGGCCGGCCCGTTCACCTCGCTCTGGGACTTCTGCGCGCGGGTCGACTGCCGCGCGGTCAACAAGCGCGCGATCGAGGCGCTCGTCAAGTGCGGCGCCTTCGGCTCGACGGGCGCCACGCGCGCGGGGATGATGCAGGTGCTCGAGGCGGCGCAGGCGGCGGGCAACAAGGCCCAGCTCGACGCCCAGATCGGCCAGGGCTCGATCTTCGACCTCGGCGCGGCGCCCGCGGCCTCGGGCGGCACCGCGGCCGCCTTCGCCGCGCCCTCCCACCCGCCGATCCCGAGCGCCGAGTGGGACCGCCATGAGCTGCTCGCCGCCGAGAAGGAGGCGATCGGCGTCTTCATCTCCGCCCATCCGCTGAAGCCGATCCGCGAGGCGCTGCGCGCGCGTACCGACGCCAAGCTCGCCGAGCTCGCCGAGCTGAAGGACGGCACGAACGTCAAGGTCGGGGGGATCGTCACCGCCGCGAAGAGGATCCGCACGAAGAACGGGTCCGCGATGATGTTCGCGACGCTCGACGACCTCGAGGGCTCGGTCGAGGTGCTGCTCTTCGAGAAGACGATCGAGTCATGCGGGGAGGCCCTGGCCGTCGACGCCGTGCTGCTCGTCAAGGGCCGCGTCGACCACAAGGACGCAAACAAGACGACGCTCGTCGTCCAGGAGGCCCAGGCCTTCGCGCCCTCCGAGGCGGAGATCGCCAAGGCCAGGGCGCGCGCCGCCCTCGCCGCGGAGCCCCCGCCCACCTTCCGCGTCGCGCTCGACGCCGGCTCCCTGCCCGCCTCGATCCTCGACGATCTGAAGGGGATCTTCGAGCTCTTCCCGGGCGAGGCCGACGTCGTGCTCGAGGTCCAGACCGGCGGCGGGCCGCGGCGGCTGAAGCTCGGCGAGGGCTACCGCGTGACCCCGAGCGCGGCGCTCCGCGCCGAGCTCTCCCAGGCGCTCGGGCCGGCGATGGCTGAGCTCGCCGCGTAAGGGACGCGGGCTTGTCCGAGAGGTCCCGCCGCGCGAAGCCGCGGAGCGCGAGCGCGACGACGACCGCCAGCCACCCGGCGACCCACAGGGCGAGCCACGCGCCGTAGGCCCGGGCCGAGCCGAAGGGGCCGAGGCGGACGACGGCGCGGGTCAGCCCCTGGGCGGCGGCCGAGAGCTCGTGCAGCCCCACCTGGTAGAGCGCCTCGAAGGGCAGCGCCAGCGAGACGCCCTTGGCGATCGCGGCCAGGCTCGAGGAGGACAGCGCGTCGGCGATCGACTGCAGCAGGCCGCCGACGCCAGCTCACGCGGGGTCGCCGGCCAGCTCCCGGCAGCGCGCGATGTCCTCGGCGCTCGGGCCCGAGCGGTTCTCCCCCGGGGTCTCGAGCACGCACGGCAGCCCGGCGAAGCGCTCCTCGCCGAACCACGCCGCCGCGCCCTCCTCCCCGAGCTCGCCCGCGCCGACATCGGCGTGGCGGTCGCGGTTCGAGCCGAGCGGGGTCGCGGAGTCGTTGAAGTGCAGCGAGCCCAGGCGATCGAGGCCGACCTCGGCGTCGAAGGCGCCGAGCACCTCGTCGAGGCGCTCGGCGGTGGAGACGTCGTAGCCCGAGGCGTGCAGGTGGCAGGAGTCGAGGCAGATCCCGAGCCGCTCCCCGCCGCCGGCGGCGTCGAGGAGCGCGGCGAGCTCGGCGAAGGAGCGCCCGAGCGTGCCGCCCGCCCCGGCGGTGTTCTCCAGGTGAAGGGGGCAGTCCTCCGATTCGGCGAGCGCCTCGGCGATCGCGCTCCCGGCGCGGGGGATCGCCGCCTCGGCGTCCCCGCCGACGAGCGCCGAGCCGGGGTGCAGGACGACCGCCGCCGCCCCGAGCGCGGCGCCCATCCGCAGCGAGGTCGTCAGCGAGCGGATCGTCTTCTCGCGGAAGTCCCGCTTCTCGCTCGCCGGGTTCAGCAGGTAGACGGCATGGATGAGCAGCCCGTCGATCTCCGAGGCGGCGAAGGCCTTGTGCCAGGCGGCGATCTCCTCCTCGGAGTAGACCCGGGGCGCCCAGGCCCGCGGGTTCTGATTGAAGATCTGGATCGCCCGGCAGCGCCGCTCCTCGCCGCGCGCGAGCGCCTTCGCCGGGCCGCCGGCCGGGGAGACGTGGGCGCCGACCAGCATCCGGTCATCATGCCGCGCCGCTCAGATGGTTGATTCCGCGGCCGGGGGGGCCGGATGTGCGTGGATACGGGATGGCGGGCGGTGCACGGCGAGGAGGCACGGTGCCCGAGGCACGGGCCTCTTCGGCGGGTGCCGGTCCGGCGCCCGTGGACGCGTGGACGGGCGCGAGGGTCGTGGAATTAACCATCTAGGATCGCTGCCCGTGCGCGTCCGCTTCGCCCCCTCGCCGACCGGCGCGCTGCACATCGGCGGCGCGCGGACCGCGCTCTACAACTGGCTGCTGGCGCGTGGAGGCAGCCCTGCGGGCACGCTCGTCCTGCGGATCGAGGACACCGACCGTGAGCGCTCGACTCCGGAGAACGTCGTGCAGATCCTCGAGGCCCTGGCCTGGCTCGGGCTCGACTTCGACGAGGGGCCGGTCTTCCAGTCCGCGCGGGCCGAGCGCCACGCCGAGGTCCTCGCCGAGCTCCTGCGCTCCGGCCACGCCTACCGCTCGGGCGCGACGGGGGAGGACGTCCGGGCCTGGAAGACCGAGCACGGCGCGCAGCGCGGCTACCGGGGAGCCCCCGAACCGGAGGGCGCGGTCCGCCTGCGCGTGCCCGAGGCGGGTGCGACGGTGGTCAGGGATGCGATCCGCGGCGATACCACCTTCGCTCACGCCCACCTCGACGATCCGGTGATCGCCCGGGCCGACGGGTCGGTCCTTTACAACTTCGCCGTCGCGGTCGACGACATGGACGCGGAGATCACGCATGTCGTCCGCGGTGAGGACCATCTCTCCAACACGCCGAAGCAGCTCCTCGTGCTCGAGGCCCTGGGCGCGAAGCCTCCCGTCTACGCGCACCTGCCGCTCCTGCACGGGCCGGACGGCAAGAAGCTCTCAAAGCGCCACGGCGCCGCCTCGGTGCAGGAGCTCCGCGACGCCGGCTATCTCCCTGAGGCCGTCGTCAACTACATCGCGCTGCTCGGCGCGGGCTTCGACCCCGACCGCGAGCGCTTCACGCGCGCCGAGCTGGCCGAGCGCTTCGCCCTTACGCGGGTCTCGCGCTCCCCCGCCATCTTCGACCTCCAGAAGCTCCGCCACATGAACGGGGCCTACCTGCGAGAGCTCTCCCCGGACGAGCTGACCGCGCGTCTGGAGGCCTTCACCGGCCGCTCGGGGCTGGCCGATGCCGTGGCGATCTCGCGCGAGAAGATGCAGACGCTGGCCGAGTTCTGGCCCATGTCCGGGTTCCTCTTCGACGGGCCGGTGGAGGACCCGGCGGCGCGGGAGCGGGTGCTCGGGGCCGGCGGCGCGCGCGCTCTGCTCGCCGCCGCCGCGGACGCGCTGGCCGCGGTCGAGCCCTTCGACGAGCACGGCGTCGAGGCTGCGCTGCGCGGTCTGGTCGAGCGCGAGGGCGTGCGCCCCAAGGACGTCTTTCAGCCCGTGCGCGTGGCGATTGCGGGCACCACGGTCTCCCCGGGGATCTTCGAGAGCGTCGCCCTGCTCGGCCGGGATGCGGTTCTCGGCCGGATCCGCGACACTCTGTCGGAGTGAGGGTCCGAGCGAGTCTGGACGGATGTTCTAAAGAGCGGCGCGGCTCCTGCCGATAAGCGGGGTGAAGTGAGCGTGTCTGCCCTTCCCACTCGGCCGCAGGTGGCGGAATCCCCCGCCAGCGCTCAGCGCCATCACAATGAGGGCCACGGCCGCCGTCTCACGGCGGCGTTCGAGGCGCTCGAGGGCTTCCCCGCGCTGGCGGAGTCCCGCAACCGGATCCTCCAGCTCTTCGCCGACGGCGCGCCGCCGGCGCTGGCCGAGCTCGTCGGCGCCGTCGAGTCCGACGTCGCCCTGGCCATCGCCGTCCTGCGCCTGGCCAACCAGATCGCCGGCCGCTCGCGCGGACGGATCGACTCGATCATCCGCGCGGTCGACGTGCTGCCCTTCGAGGCCTTCCAGGCGCTCGCGGGCCGCACCCGGACGTTCGACTTCTTCGAGCGCGCCGGCATCTGGGAGGGCACCCCCGAGCGCTTCCGCCTCCACGCCGTCGCCACCCAGCGCGCCGCCGATCGCCTGGCCGTAGAGGTCGACTTCGAGGATCGCGACCGGCTGATGATCACCGCGCTGCTGCACGACATCGGGAAGCTCGTGCTCATGCACGCCTATCCGGGCTACCCGCGGCAGATCCATCAGGACGCGCGCACGCCGGAGGAGCGCATCCATCGCGAGCGGCGGGAGCTCGGTATCGACCACGCGCTCGTGGGAGGCGTGCTTGCTCGCCGCTGGGGCCTCGCGCGCTCGATCGCCGCGGCCATCGAGCGCCACCACTCAGAGGAGGAGGAGACGGAGGCCCAGCTCGTCCGCCTGGCCGACATGCTCGCCCATTACTCGCAGGGCTCGGCGGTCTCGCCGCAGGAGATGCTCGCCGTCGCCGCCCGGCTCGGGATCGGCCAGTCCCGGCTGCGCGAGATCATGTACGAGCTGCCCAACCAGCAGGGCGGGGGGCGGGTCCGCCAGATCGACCCGTGCCCGCTCTCCGCCCGCGAGATGGAGGTCCTGCGCCGCCTCGCCCAGGGCAAGGTCTACAAGCAGATCGCCCACGAGCTCGAGCTCTCCACGAGCACCGTGCGCACGCACCTGCACAACGTCTACGGGAAGCTCGGCGCCGTCGACCGCGCCCAGGCGGTGCTCGTGGCCTCCGAGCGGGGCTGGCTGCAGTAGCGGCGCCGCGTGGCCGGGGGGCGCGGGCCTCGGACGCCCCTGAGTGCGGAAAGCGGTCCGATCGGTCCCTGATCTAGCCTCCGCGCGTGATCACGATCACCTCCAAGGCGCCCTACGCGCTGCGCGCGCTCGTCGAGCTCGGCCGCGCGGGGGAGGGTCCCGTGCCGATCGGGGAGCTCGCCCGCCGCCGCGACATCCCGCCCCAGTTCCTCGAGCAGCTCTTCGCCGTGCTCCGGCGCGGCGGGCTCCTGCGCTCCCAGCGCGGTGTCAAGGGCGGCTACGCCTTCGCCCGCGCCCCGGAGACGATCACCGTGCTCGAGCTCGTCGAGCTGCTCGACGGCCCACTCGGCGCCGAGGCCGAGGGCGTCTGGAGCGAGGCCTCCGAGGCGCTCCGCGCCGTGCTCGGCGGCATGACCGTGCGCGAGGCGATGGAGCGCGAGGCGCAGGGCGCGGCGCCCATGTACTACATATAGAAGCGGGGTAGTCGCCAGTTGGCGAATACGCCCATAAGCAGGGGTTTCAACCGCAGGGCAACCGCTCAGAACCGCACGGCATAAGCCCCCGACTATCCCGAGACTGTCCCACAGCGTCCGCCGGCGCGGTCAAACTGCGGCGGACGATGGCCGACCTCCCTGCTGATCCGTTCGAGTCGCCCTCGCTTCCCTTTGCGACCGAGTTGCAGCACGGACGGATGGCCTACGAAGCGGTGCGGCGTAGCCACGACTTCGCCGAGGCGCATACGCAAGCGCAGGCACTCAGCGAGGACGATCTCCGCGACCTCGCCTTCTACCTCGCCGCAAAGGCCGTCGCGGATTCAGATCGGGAGCACTTCGCCGGTCCGAAGCACTGGACGTACTGGTGGGAAGGTCTCTATCGCCTCACTCCCGATCTAGCGCCTCGGTTCGAGGACACAGTGCTGGGGCTCTGGAGGTTGATGCAGGAGCACGAGGACGATGACGGCTTCGGAACGATCCACAATCCGCCTTCAGACGATTGAGGCCGCCGTTTTTTCTGTAGGCGCTGCCGGACACCCCGCTAACGCGCTGCGCAAATATGTTGCGCGCGCAACTGCTGGGAGCCTGGCCGGTCACTCGCTCAGGTGTAGAACTCTCTACACCTGCCACGTCATTGCGGACGGGGTCACCGCCCCCGACGGACGAGCCGCGTTATTGAACGACGCGACGGCGTACCGCTGAGCCGGCTGGTTCCGGCCACGCGAGTCCGTTCGA
>JBBQAA010000084.1:0-26040 GCA_038276395.1 Solirubrobacterales bacterium
CCGCCTCGGGATAGAGGAAGAGGTTCGCGTGGGGAGAGGTCTCGATCCACTCGAGGCCCGGCAGGCCGGCGCCGCCCTGCTCGCGAACCCACACGCCGAACTCACCGTGCGCGCCGGCGTGGACGCGCTCGTACTCGGCGCGGAACTCCGCCCCCGCCTCGGCCTCGTCCATGCGCAGCCCGGAGTAGGGCGGCGGCAGCGCGGGGTCGGGGATCTCCAGCGGGTTGCAAGAAACGATCCGCACCCAGGGGAAGTCGCCCGTCGTCACCGCGGGAAAGGCGATGACGTTGTCCTCGACGACGACGTCCGGCCTGAGCTCCTCCCAGATCTCGCGCAGGCGCGGCTCGACGTGGCGGGCGCCGTCGGCGAGCGCCTGCCATGTGGGAAGCATGAACCCCTCGAGCTGCTCGAGGGTCGAGGTGCGGAACACGGGCGCCGTGTCGCGGATGAAGTCCTTCCAGAACTGACCGGGAATCTCCGGCTCGGTGGGTGGCGGCCCAAGCCGCATGAGGCGCTCCTCGAAGCCCCTGGCCTCGAGCGTGCCCGCGAAGGACTCCTCGACGACGAAGACGACGCGCGCGCCGCGGTCGCGCAGCACCTCGCCGATCCCCACGCAGTTATTCGTCGGGCCGAACGCGCCCTCGGGGAAGAGGACCACGGTCGGGCTCGGAGCGCTCACGCCCCCGATCCTCCCACGAGGGCGCCGACGGCGTCGCCGAAGACCTCGGTGTGGCGGTCGACCGCCGCCTCGGTGGTGGCGCCGACATCAGCGCCATGTTGTGGAAGGGCGTCAGCAGTACGCCGCGGTTTAGCGCGTGGAGGTGCAGGAAGCGCTCGAGCTCGGGGTCGGCGGCGGCGTGTGCCTCGGTGCCGTTCGGCGCGGGGGAGGGCGTGAAGGCGTACTCGGCGCGGCAGCCGAGCTCGGTCACGTGCCACGGCACGCCGCACGCCGCGATGACCTCCCGCACGCCCGCCGCCCACCGCGCGGCGAGCGGGATGGCCCGCGCGTAGAACGCCTCCGTCAGCACGTGCTCGAGTGTCGCGCGCACGGCGGCGAGCGAGAGCGCGTTGCCGGCCAGGGTGCCGCCCACCCCGCCGGCGTCCTCGTAGTCGGCGTCGGGCTGCTCCCACATGGCGCGCTCGACCGCCGCCGAGAGCCCGAGCGCCCCGGCCGGGACGCCCGAGCCGATCGCCTTGCCCACCGTGACGAGGTCGGGGGAGAGCTCCCACGCCGCCGTGCAGCCGCCCGGCCCGGCCGAGAGCGTGTGGGTCTCGTCGAGGATCAGCAGCGTTCCTGCTTCCCGCGTCAGGGAGCGCAGGCGCTCGTGGTAGGCCGGCGCGGGGAGGATGATTCCCATGTTCGTCATCGCCGGCTCGGCCAGCACGCAGGCGACGTCGCCGGGCGCGAGGGCGCCGGCGAGGGCCTCGGCGTCGTTCCACTCGACCGCGCGCGTCGTCAGCGCGACGTCGACCGGGGCGCCGACGTTGCCGGCGCGTGCGAGGGTCGCGCCGCCCGGCCCGGCGACCGCGAAGGCCTCGTCGACCGAGCCGTGGTAGCAGTAGGAGAACACGACGATCACCGGGCGGCCGGTGAGCTGGCGGGCCAGGCGGATCGCCGTGCGGTTGGCGTCCGTCGCCGTCAGGTTGAAGAGCCAGCGCGGCAGGCCGAAGCGCCGCGCGAGCTCCTCGGCGGCGGCCGGCGCGTCCTCGGTGGGGAGCATCGTCGTCAGCCCGCGCGCGAGCTGGGCGGTGAGCGCCTCGAGGACCGCGGGCGGCGCGTGCCCCGTCATCGCCCCGGTGTCGCCCAGGCAGAGGTCGGCGTAGGCGAGGGCGTCGGCGTCGATCACCTCGGCGCCGCGCGCCCCGGTTCCCCAGAGCGGAAAGCCGCCCGCCCACCGCCGCATCCACGGCATCGGGACGCCGCCGACGAGCGAGGCCGCGGCGCGCTCGGAGATCCGGCGCGAGGCCGGGTGGCGCTCGGCGTAGGTCGCGAGCTCGGCCTCGAGCAGCCGGGAGAGCCTCGCGCGGTCGACCACTAGGGCCAGCTTTCCCACGCAGCGGTCAGCCCTGCCCGTCGCCACCCTGCCGTTTCGTACAAGAACATCGTCACCCACTGGTCGGTTCGACCGGTTGCGGTGAGGGGCCTCGACCCGCCAGAATGGACACCCACCGCGACGTATTGGCGAAGGTTCGGCCATCCCCGCGGCACACGGATGACCGAGACCACGACCGAACGCGACATCCACCTCGAGCGCGTGACCAAGCGCTTCGGCGAAGCGACGGCCGTCGACGACCTCACGCTGTCGATCGACAAGGGCGCGTTCTACGCCATGCTCGGCCCCTCCGGCTGTGGCAAGACGACGACGCTGCGCATGGTCGGCGGCTTCGAGGACCCGACCGCGGGAACGGTCACGCTCGGCGGGGAGGACGTCACCGACCTCCCGCCCTACAAGCGCGACGTCAACACGGTCTTCCAGTCCTACGCCCTCTTCCCCCACCTGACCGTCGAGAAGAACGTGGCCTTCGGCCTCGAGCGCCGGAAGCTCGACAAGGCGGAGGTCACGCGCCGCGTGGGGGCGATCCTCGAGCTCGTCCAGCTCAGCGAGTACGGCCGCCGCAAGCCGGCGCAGCTCTCCGGCGGCCAGCAGCAGCGGGTGGCGCTCGCCCGCGCACTGGTCAACGAGCCGCGGGCGCTGCTGCTCGACGAGCCGCTCGGCGCCCTCGACCTCCGCCTGCGCAAGCAGCTCCAGATCGAGCTGAAGCGCATCCAGCAGGACGTCGGCATCACCTTCGTGCACGTCACGCACGACCAGGAGGAGGCCATGACCATGGCCGACGAGATCGCCGTCATGAACGCGGGCCGGATTGAGCAGGCCGGAGACGCGACGTCGCTCTACGAGCGCCCCGAGACCGCGTTCGTGGCGAAGTTCCTCGGCGTCTCCAACCTGATCGACGGCCGCGCCAGCGGCAACGACGCCTTCGAGACCCACGACGGCGCCCGCCTGAACGTGCCGACCGCCCAGCTCGCGAGCCGCAACGGGGATCCGCTGCAGGCCGGCGTGCGGCCGGAGAAGATCGCGCTGCGCGACGGGGGGGACGAGGTTCCCTCCGGCCAGAACTGCCTGCGCGGCCAGGTCACCCTCGCCTCCTTCCTCGGCGTCTCCATCCAGTACCTCGTCCGCACGCCGGGCGGGGAGGAGCTGACCGTCGTCGAGCAGAACCGGGGCACGGAAGCCGCCCACGGCACCATCGGCCCGGGCCAGGACGTCCTCCTGACCTGGGCCCCCGAGCACACCTTCGTCGTCCCCAAGGAGCCAGCCACCGCATGACCTCCCCTACCGATCCCGAGCTCGACCGCATCGTCGAGCGCATGCTCTCCGGCGACGAGGCCTCGCGCCGCGAGTTCCTCCGCCGCCTCGCCGGCACCGGCCTCGCGTTCTCGAGCTCCGCGGCCCTGCTCGCGGCCTGTGGCGGGGTCAAGGGCGAGAACTCGGGCGGCGGGAAGCTGAGCGCGAGCTCGGTGCACCACCCGAAGGTCCCGATCGGCGACTGGACCTTCTCCAACTGGCCGCTCTACATCGACAAGAAGGTCCTGAAGAGCTTCGACAAGAAGTTCGGCGGCCACGTCAACTACGTCGAGGACATCAACGACAACTTCGAGTTCTACGCCAAGGTCCGCCAGCAGCTCCAGGCCAAGAAGTCGATCAACCGCGACATCGTCGCGCTCACCGACTACATGGCCGCGCGCTGGGTCCGCAACGGCTACACCGAGCCGTTCGACCAGAAGAACGTGCCCAACGCCAAGAACCTGAACGCCGCCCTCCGCCACCCCCTGTGGGACCCCAAGCGCCAGTACTCGCTGCCGTGGCAGTCGGGCGGCACGATCATCGGCTACAACAAGGCGAAGATCTCGAAGAAGCCGACCTCGATCAAGGACCTGTTCAACCCGGCCTACAAGGGCCGCGTCACGTTCTTCTCCGAGGCCTACGACTCGGCCGGGCTCGTCATGCTCATGCAGGGCGTCGACCCCTCGACGGCCAAGCTGCCCCAGATCCTCAAGGCCATCGACGTGATCGACAAGGCCAACAAGGCAGGCCAGATCCGCCGCTTCACCGGCAACGACTACACGACCGACCTGGCCAAGGGCAACGTGTGGATCACGATGGCCTACTCCGGCGACCTCGTCCAGCTCCAGGCCGACAACAAGAACATCGACTACGTCTTCCCCAAGGAGGGGGGGATGCTCTTCACCGACAACATGATGATCCCGGCCAAGGCGGCGCATCCCTACGCGGCCGAGACGATGATGAACTACTGCTACGACCCCGCGGTGGCGGCGAAGATCGCCGCCTTCGTCAACTACATCACCCCGGTGGACGGGGCCCAGGCGGTGCTCGAGAAGAGCGACCCGAAGACGGCGCACAACCCGCTCATCTTCCCGTCCGAGCAGCTGCGCAGCTCGCTGCACGCCTACCCGACGCTGACCTCGACCGAGGAGCAGCAGATGCGCTCGCGCATGGCCCAGGTCACCGGCGGCTGAGCCGCCGCGCGCGCCCGCCCGGCATGCTCCGGCTCAACTCCTCCTCGCGCCGCGCGCTGTGGCCCTACGTGCTGCTCTTCCCGGGGCTGGTCTGGCTGCTCGTGTTCTTCGTGGCGCCGTTGGCCAACCAGCTGAACGTCTCGCTGCAGACGGGCAACGTCGAGTCGGGCTTCTCGTTCTCGTGGCACTTCGCCACCTACACCGACGCGCTGAAGCAGTTCGACACGCAGTTCTTCCGGTCGCTGATCTACGCCGGCGTGGCGACGCTGCTCGACTTCCTGATCGCCTTCCCGCTCGCCTACTTCATCGCCTTCAAGGCGGGACGGCTGAAGAACCTCATGCTCCTGCTCGTCGTGCTCCCGTTCTTCACGAGCTACCTCGTGCGCACCACGGCCTGGCAGCTCATCCTCTCCGACAACGGCTGGGTCGTCTCGCGCCTGCGGGACGTGGGCGTGCTCGGGGCCAACGGGCGCCTGCTGGCCACGAGCACGGCGGTGATCGCGGGGATCACCTACAACTTCATGCCCTTCATGGCGCTGCCGCTCTACGTCTCGCTCGAGAAGATCGACCGGCGCCTCGTGGAGGCGGCGACCGACCTCTACGCCTCGCGCGCCACGGCGTTCCGGCGCATCACCCTGCCGCTGGCGCTGCCCGGGATCTTCGCGGGGACGCTGCTGTGCTTCATCCCCGCCGTCGGCGACTTCATCAACGCCCAGCTCCTCGGCACGCCGCAGCAGTACATGATCGGCAACGTGATCCAGAGCCAGTTCATCGAGCTCCAGAACTACCCGACGGCCTCGGCGCTCTCCTTCGTGCTGATGGCGGCGATCCTCGTCGGGATCGCGATCTACGCGCGGGTGCTCGGCGCGCGCAACCTGATGGACGCGGCGGTCTGATGTCCTCGGTGGCTGACACCGCGGTCCGGCTGCCCGCGGGGCAGGCGACCACAACCGACCGGCCCCCGGCGCGCCGGCCGCGGCGGGCGCTGCGCGACGGGGTGCTCGGACTGTTGTCGGTGCTCGCCCTCGGCTACCTCTTCCTGCCCATCTTCATCGTCATCCTGTTCTCGTTCAACGACAACAAGGGGCGCTTCAACTTCACCTGGGAGGGCTTCACGCTCAGGCACTGGTCCCACCCGTTCTCCGACCCCGACCTGGCCACGGCGTTCAAGAACTCGCTGGCCATCGCCGGGATCGCCACCGCCGTCGCCGTCTTCCTGGGCACGCTCATGGCGATCGCGCTCGTGCGCTACGGGTTTCGCTCGCGCTCGGCCATCGACTTCCTCGTCTTCCTGCCTCTCTCGACGCCCGAGGTGGTGATGGGAGCCTCGCTCCTCGGGCTCTTCCTCACCGTCTCGTTCAACACGGGGTTCACGACGATCGTGATCGCCCACATCATGTTCTGCGTCTCCTACGTCGTGGTGACGGTGAGGGCCCGATTGGAAGGGCTCGACCGCCACGTGGAGGAGGCGGCGATGGACCTCGGGGCCAACGAGCTGACGACCCTGCGGAAGGTCACGCTGCCGCTGATCGCGCCCGGGATCGCCGCGGCGGCGCTGCTCTCCGCGGCGTTGTCGGTCGACGACTACGTGATCACGTCGTTCGTCAACGGCCAGACCCAGACGTTCCCGCTGTTCATCTTCGGCGCCACGCGCCAGGGGGTGCCGCCCGAGGTCAACGTGCTCGCCTCGGGCCTGCTCTTCGTCGTGCTCATCCTCATGGGCCTGAACCTCGTCTGGCAGCGCCGACAGTCCGGACGGGAGCGCGCGGTCCTGAACCTCCCGGTGGCTGAGGCGCCCGTCGCCGCGTAGCCGGTGCGCCACACCGCGCACGGATACTGGCTCGAGGAGGCCGGGGGACCGGTCACGCCGGTCGCACCGCTCGCGGGGGACGCCTCGGCCGACGTGGTCATCGTCGGCGGCGGCTACGCCGGCATGTGGACGGCGTGGGAGCTCGCCGAGCGCGGCGCCTCGGTCGTGCTGCTCGAGGCCGACCGCTGCGGGCACGGCCCGAGCGGGCGCAACGGCGGCTTCGTCGACAACCTGTGGCACTCCGCTCCCCGCGTACGCGAGCGCTTCGGCGACGCCGACGCCCTCGCCCTCGGCCGGGCCTCCGGGGACTCGGTGCGCGGCATCGGGGAATGGTGCTCCGTGCAGGGCGTGGACGCCTCCTACCGGCAGAGCGGACAGCTCATCCTCTCCGCCGCGCCCGCGCAGGACGGCGCGGGGCATGCCGTGGCCGAGGCGTGCGCGGCGATCGGCGCGGCCGAGGAGGCGGTCTCGGTCTCGGGGGCGCAGGCGCGCTCGCGCTGCGACTCGCCGCGCTTTCGGGGGGGCACGTTCATGCCGAACGCCGCCACCGTGCAGCCCGCGCGGCTCGCGCTCGGGCTCCGCACGGCGCTGCTCGCCCGCGGGGTGCGCGTGTTCGAGGGATCGCGGGCCCGGCGGATCGCGGGCACGCGGGTGGATACGGACGCCGGCTCGGTGCGGGCCGGGGCGCTCGTCCTGGCGGCGGGCTCGGCGGCGGCCGCGCTCCCGCCGCTGCGGCGGCGCCTGACCGGCGCCTCGAGCCACATGGTCATCACCGAGCCCGTTCCCGAGGTGATCGAGGAGCTCGGCTGGACCGGGGGGGAGGCCATCACCGACGGCCGCTCGCTCATTCACTACTTCCGCACGACGCCCGACGGGCGCATCGCCTTCGGCTGGGGCGGCGGGCGGATCGTCCCCGGCGCGCGCACGGGCGGGAGCGCCGAGCTCGATCCGGCGATCGCGGCGCAGGTCGCGCGCGATCTCGTCGGCTTCTTCCCCGCGCTCGAGGGCCGGCCGCTCGCGCACGCCTGGGGCGGGCCGATCGACGCCTCGCCCTCGCACCTGCCGACGCTCGCCCCGCTCGGCCCGCGGGCCTGGTCGGTCTTCGGCTTCACCGGCAACGGCGTCGGTCCCTCGCACCTGTGCGGTCGGATGCTGGCGCGCCTCGCGCTCGACGAGCGCGACGAGCTGACCCGCCTGGCCATCGTCGATCCTCCCGTGCTGCGCGTGCCGCCCGAGCCCTTCCGCTGGGTCGGCGGGACGATCATCCGCGCCGGGATCGAGCGCAAGGAGCGCGCCGAGGAGGCGGGTCGCCGCGCCGCGCCGGCCGCCCGCGCCGCCGCCGCGGTGCCCCGGCTCCTCGGCCTGCACATCGGCCGCTGAGCCTCTCTACCAGCGGCCGGTGACGACCTTCTGGCGCGTGTAGAAGTCGACGGCGTCGCGGCCGTTGGCGTGCAGGTCGCCCGCGATCGAGTCCTTCCAGCCGGCGAAGGGGAACCAGGCGACGGGCGCGGCCACGCCGATGTTGACGCCGAGCATCCCGGCCTCGACGCCGGCCCGCCAGGCTCGGGCGGCGCCGCCGCTCGTCGTGTAGATCGAGGAGGCGTTGCCGTAGCGCGAGCGGTTCTGCCAGGCGAGCGCGGCGTCGAGATCGCGGACCCGGACGAGCGTGAGCACCGGCCCGAATAGCTCCTCGCGCGCGGCGGGGCCCTCGGGGTCGGCGTTGTCGATGAGCGTCGGGCCGAGCTCGGCGCCGCCCGGCCCGCCGCCCCGCCGCCCGTCGAGCACGACCTCGGCGCCGTTCGCCGCGGCCTCGGCGATCGCCGCCTCCACCCGCTCCCGGGCGTCCGGCCCGATCAGCGGGCACACATCGGTGCCGGGGTCCGCCCCGGGGCCGACCCGCAGCGCCGCCGCGGCCGCCGCGAGCCGGTCCCGCCAGTCGTCCTGCTCCGCGGGCGAGCCCACGAGGAGCGCCACCGACCCGGCCAGGCAGCGCTGGCCCGCGGCGCCGAAGGCCGAGGCCATGACCCCGGGCACGGTGACCTCCGGGTCGGCGTCCGGCATCAGCACGAGCGCGTTCTTCGCGCCCCCGAGCGCCTGCACGCGCTTGCCGTGCTCGATCCCCCGCATCGCCACGTGACGCGCGACGGCGGCGCTGCCCACGAAGGACACCGCGTCCACCTCGGGATGAGCGCACAGCGCGTCGACCGCCTCCCGGCCGCCGAGCACGAGGTTGACCACGCCCGGCGGGATGTCCTCGACCTCGGCGCACAGCTCGGCGATCCGCCGCGCCGGGAGCGGATCGCGCTCGGAGGGTTTCAGCACGAACGCGTTACCCGTGGCCAGCGCGTAGGGCAGGAACCACAGCGGGATCATCGCCGGGAAGTTGAACGGGGTGATCGCGGCGACGACCCCGAGCGGCTGGCGGAACGTCTCGACGTCGACCCCGCGCGCGACGTTCTCGAGCGTCTCGCCCTTCAACAGCGACGGCGTGGCCAGCGCCGCCTCGACCGACTCGATCCCGCGCCCGACCTCGCCGCGGGCATCCGCGAGCGTCTTGCCCATGTCCTGCGTGACGAGCCGCGCCAGCTCCTCGCGGTGGGCGTCGAGGAGCGTGTGGAGCTTCATGACCGCGCGGGTGCGGGCGAGGACCGGCGTCGCCGCCCACCCGGCGGCGGCGGCCCGGGCGGCGCGCACCGCGGCGTCGACGTCCGCCTCGCCGCCGAGCGGTATCCGGGCGAGCAGCTCTCCCGTGGCCGGATCGCGGTCCTCGAGGGTCTCCGTCGCGCGCGCGGGCGTCCACTTCCCGCCGACGTAGAGCGACAGGGTCTCGGCGGCGGCGGGGGAGGCGATCGAGGTCATGCCTCCCATCCTCGCCGCGTCCGGGCTCGCACGCAAGGAGCACGGCGGATAACGTGCGCCACGGGAATGCGCGCGATCGTCATCACGAAGAAGGGCGGCCCGGAGGTCATGCGGGTCGAGGAGCGGCTTGACTCCGCGCCCGGCCCCGGGGAGGTGGCGATCGACGTCCGCGCCGCGGGGATCAACTTCGCCGACATCATGGCCCGGCTCGGGCTCTACCCGGACGCGCCGAAGCTGCCCACCGTGGTCGGCTACGAGGTCTCGGGCGAGGTGGCCGCCGTGGGGGAGGGTGTCGACCGTCACGCCGAGGGGGACCGGGTCATCGCCGCCACGCGCTTCGGCGGCTATGCCTCCCGGGTCGTCGTCCCCGCCGGCAACGTGCTCCCGCTCCCGCGTGCCTGGAGCTTCGAGCAGGGCGCCGCCTTTCCCGTCAACTACGGCACGGCCTACGCGGCGCTCGTGCGCTACGGCGCGCTCCAGGCCGGCGAGCGGGTGCTCATCCAGGCCGCCGCGGGCGGCGTCGGCATCGCCGCCACGCAGATCGCGAAGTTCCGCGGCGCCGAGGTGTGGGGGACGTCCTCGCCCGGCAAGCACGAGGCGATCCGCGGCTTCGGCGTCGACCATCCCGTGGACTACACCGAGGAAGGCTGGGAGGCCGACGTCCCCCCGCTCGATCTCGTCATGGACGCGCTCGGCGGCGCCTCCTTCCGCCGCTCCTACGGGATGCTGCGCGCCGGCGGCCGGCTCGTCTGCTTCGGCGCGTCGGGCACCGTCTCCGGCGATAAGCGCTCGCTCGTCTCGGCGCTGCGCACCGTCGTGCGGATGCCGCGCTTCAACGTAATGAAGCAGATGGGGGAGTCAAAGGCGGTCATCGGTTTGAACATCCTCACCCTGTGGGACGAGTTCGGCACGCTCGAACCCTGGCTCGATCCGCTCACGGAGATGATCGAGGCGGGCGCGATCGTGCCTGAGGTCTCGCGTGCGTTCCCCTTCGACCGCGCGGGCGACGCCCACTCCTTCATCTCCGACCGGCGGAACGTCGGCAAGGTCGTCCTGACCCCGTAGCGTCCGCTAAGATCGCGGGAGCCGTGACCTCGCGTCTCGCCCTTCGACTTCTCCTCCTCCCCCCTCGGGGGGAATAGCGCGTGGCGGCCGCCTAGCCGCAAGCCCATCGGAGAGTCAGACGAACGAGCAAAGGAAGCACCGACGTCATGGATCAGAACAACCGAGTGGTCATCTTCGACACGACGCTGCGCGACGGCGAGCAGTCGCCGGGCATCGCGCTGAACGCGAGCGAGAAGCTCGAGATCGCCCAGCAGCTCGCGCGACTCGGCGTCGACGTCATCGAGGCGGGCTTCCCCATCGCCTCCGACGGGGACTTCGAGGCCGTCCGGGGCATCGCCCGCGAGGTCGAGGGCCCGGTCATCTGCGCCCTGGCCCGCGCCGAGGCGCGTGACGTCGCCCGCGCCGCCGAGGCGATCAGGGACGCCGAGCGCCCGCGCATCCACACGTTCATCTCCACCTCGGACATCCACATCGAGCACCAGCTCCAGTCCACCCGGGAGGACGTCAAGGGCCAGGCCCGCGCCGCCGTGGCCCAGGCCCGCGAGCACGTGGAGGACGTCGAGTTCTCCCCGATGGACGCCACGCGCGCCGACGTCGAGTTCACCGCCGAGGTCCTGCAGATCGCGCTCCACGAGGGCGCCACGACGATCAACATCCCCGACACCGTCGGCTACACGACGCCGCTCGAGTTCGCCGCCTTCCTCGAGCGCCTGCGCGCGCTCGTGCCCGATCTGGCGCGCGCCGTCCTCTCCGTCCATTGCCACGACGACCTCGGCCTCGCGGTGGCCAACTCCTACGCCGGGCTGCAGGCGGGCGCGCGCCAGGCCGAGGTCGCGGTCAACGGCATCGGAGAGCGCGCGGGGAACGCCTCGCTCGAGGAGCTCGTAATGCTGCTGCACATCCGCGGCGGCGAGCTCGACTCGCTGTGGAGCGGCGTCTCGACGACGGAGATCGCGCGCACGAGCCGGCTCGTCTCGCGCCTCACGGGCTACTCGGTCCCGCCCAACAAGGCGGTCGTCGGGCGCAACGCGTTCGCCCACGAGTCCGGGATTCACCAGGACGGCGTGCTCAAGGAGCGCACGACCTACGAGATCATGGACGCGACCGCCGTCGGGCTCGAGGCCAACCAGCTCGTGCTCGGCAAGCACTCGGGCCGCCACGCGCTCAAGGACGCGCTCGAGCAGCTCGGCATCGCCGTCGACGGCGCGCTGCTGAACCAGGCCTTCACCCGCTTCAAGGCGATCGCCGACAAGAAGAAGCAGGTCACCGCGATGGACCTCGAGGCGCTCGTCACCGACGAGCTGCGCGAGGAGTCGGCCGGCTACACGCTCGCCTGGTTCGACGTCGAGGCCTCGAGCCGCCGCCCGCCGCACGCCACGGTGGGGGTGACGACGCCCGAGGGGGAGGAGGTCACGGGCTCCTTCACCGGGGACGGTCCCGTCGACGCCATCTTCCGCGCGATCAACGCCGCCACCGGGCGGGAGGCGAAGCTCCGCGAGTTCCGTATCGACGCCGTGACGGGCGGCCAGGACGCGCTCGGCGAGACCTCGGTCGTCGTCGAGCACGCCGGGGTGACCGGGGCGGGCCAGGGCGTCGCGACGGACATCCTCGAGGCCGCGGGCCGCGCCTACGTGCGCGCGCTCTCGAGCGCGGTGCGCCGCGCCGAGCGCGCCGAGGCGGACCTCGAGGGCGCGGGCGCGACGCCGTAGCGGCCTCTACCGCCGACCGTCCCATCCTCGTGTCGTCAGGCAGCACCGGGATGGGACGGCCGCGGAAGCGCTCAGCGCGAAGCGGGGCTCGCGCCGAGCGCCCGGCCCTGCCGGAACCCCGCCGCGAGCACGTCGGCCACCGGGCCCGAGGACATGAAGTCCTCCCCCATCGCACGCGCCGCGGCGCGGTCGGGGCCGACGAGGCGGACGCGGGCGCCGCGGGCGCGGAGCTTCGCCGCCTCGACCTCGGCCGCCGTGCGGCCCGCGGCGCGCAGCGCGCCCCAGACCGATCGCCCGACCGAGCCCGCGGTCGGGGACAGGCAGAGGACCTCCCCGGCGCGGCCGACCCGGGCGACGTCGATGTTCGTCGGGCTCCAGATCCCGCCGTCGACGTGCTCCCGCCCGCCAATCTGCACCGGGGCGAAGAGCCACGGGACCGAGCAGGAGGCGGCGACGGCCTCGGCCACCGTGGCGTCCGGCGCGCCCGGAGCGCCGAAGACGACGCGGCGGCCGCGCCGGCGATCGACCGTGCAGACGCGCAGCCGGCCGTCCCACGTGGTGCCCCAGCGCTCGACTGCCTCCTCGAGCCCGCCGAGGCCGCCGCGCGCGGTCGGCATCCGGGAGAGCACGGCGGCGCGCATGAGCGCTCCGCCGGGCGCCGCGGCGGCGAGCCCGAGCGCGGCGACGGGCGCGCCCGCGGCGACGGCGTACTGGGAGACCTTGCGGGCGCCCGAACGCGCCGCGCGGGCCAGGCCCCGCGCGGCCTCGGCCGGCCGCCCGGGGTCGTCGCTGTCCGGCCCCGGCCGCCGCGGCGAGCGCCCGGCGGCGAGGTGGGCGGCGACGATCGAGCCGGCCGAGGTCCCGACGTAGGACTCGACCTTTCGGAAGTCGAGGCCGGCGGCGTCCTCGAGGCCGGCGAGCATGCCGCTCATCCACGCCTCCCCGAGCGTTCCCCCGGCGCCGAGGACGAGCACGTCAGGAAGGGTCAGGACGGCCGGGGCCACGCCCGCGACAGGCTAGACCCGGAGGAGGCACAGTCCCCCCGCCGCCGCAACCCGAGGAAGCGACGGGCCTCCGGGGGAGGGACCGTCCCCCGTACGTGATAGCGTACGCTCGTACGTGATCGCCGTGGGTCCTCGCGTCCGCTCCCTCCGCGAGTCCTCGAATCTGTCCCTGCGGGATCTCGCCGACCGCTCGGGGGTCTCCGCCCCGATGCTCTCCCAGGTCGAGCGCGGGGAGACGAGCCCAACGCTGTCGGTCGCGCAGCGGATCGCCGCCGGGCTCGACCTCCGGCTCTCCCAGCTTCTGCGCCTCGACGAGGACGGCTCGGCGGTCTCCGTCGTCACCCCCGCGGAGCGCCGCGGCGGCGGGGTCGACGGGCACGCCTTCGAGATCCTCACGCCGCCGCTGCCCGGCCAGCGGGCCGAGCTCTCCCGCCACGTGCTCGCGCCCGGCGCGCGCACCGGCGGCGCCGGCGACCCGCCCATGCACGAGCCGGGTGCCCGCGAGACGGCGCTCGTCGAGCGCGGCGCGGTCGTGCTCACCTGCGACGGCGCCGAGCACGCGCTCGCGGAGGGGGACTGCGTGACCTTCGACGCCGACCTGACCCATTCGTTCCACAACCCCGGCCCCGGGGGGGCGGCGCTCCTGGCCGTCGTCTCCGCCGGCCTACGACGGAGCTAGACCGCCATGCCCGACAGCCTCTTCGACAAGATCTGGGCCGCCCACGAGGTCGCGCCCGGCCTCATCTACATCGACCTGCACCTCGTCCACGAGGTCACGAGCCCGCAGGCCTTCGACGGCCTGCGCCTGGCCGGGCGGAGCGTCCGGCGGCCGGATCGCACCCTGGCCACCGCCGACCACAACACGCCGACCGACGGCACGCCGGTCGCGGCGCGGATCCGCGACCAGCTCTCCCGCGTGCAGGTGGAGACGCTCGAGCGCAACTGCGCGGAGTTCGGGATCCCCGTCTACTCCCTCGGCTCCGATCGCCAGGGGATCGTCCACGTGATCGGGCCGGAGCTCGGGGTCACCCAGCCGGGCATGACGATCGTCTGCGGGGACTCCCACACCGCCACCCACGGGGCCTTCGGCGCGCTGGCCTTCGGGATCGGCACGAGCGAGGTCGAGCACGTGCTGGCCACGCAGTGCCTGGCCCAGGCCAAGCCCCGCTCGATGCGCATCTCCTATACGGGCGAGCTCGGCCCCGGCGTCACGGCCAAGGACCTCATCCTCGGCACGATCGGCCAGATAGGGGTCTCGGGCGCCAACGGGCACGTCGTCGAGTACGCCGGCCCGGCCATCGAGGCGCTCTCGATGGAGGGACGCATGACGGTCTGCAACATGACGATCGAGGGCGGCGGCCGGGCGGGGATGATCGCGCCCGACGACACCACCTTCGCGTGGGTGGAGGAGCGCGCGGGGATCTCGATCCCCGCGGAGTGGCGCACGCTCCGCACCGACGCCGGCGCGAGCTTCGAGCGCGAGATCGAGGTCGACGCGAGCGCGCTCTCCCCGCTCGTCACGTGGGGGACGACCCCCGGGATGGTCGCACCCGTGACCGACTCCGTGCCCGAGCCGCGCGACGAGGGGGAGGAGCGCGCGCTCGAGTACATGGGGCTCACCGCGGGCACGGCGATCCAGGACATCCGCCTCGACCGCGTGTTCATCGGCTCGTGCACGAATTCGCGGATCGGCGATCTGCGCGCGGCGGCCAAGGTCGTCGAGGGAAGGAGGGTCGCGCCCGACCTCTACGCGATGGTCGTGCCCGGCTCCGAGCAGGTGCGCGCGCAGGCCGAGGCCGAGGGCCTCGATCGGGTCTTCACCGCCGCGGGCTTCGACTGGCGGAACGCCGGCTGCTCGATGTGCCTGGGGATGAACCCCGACGTCGCCGCGCCGGGCGAGCGCGTGGCCTCGACCTCCAACCGCAACTTCGAGGGGCGCCAGGGCAAGGGCGCCCGCTCCCACCTCGTCTCCCCGCAGATGGCCGCCGCGGCCGCGATCGAGGGGCGCTTCGTCGACATCCGGACCTGGGAAGGGGCCGTGGCATAAGTGGAGCCGATCACGCTCATCAACGGCGGCGTCTCGGCGCTCCTGCGCCCCGACGTCGACACCGACCAGATCATCCCCAAGCAGTTCCTCAAGCGCGTCGAGCGCACCGGCTTCGGCGAGTTCCTGTTCTACGACTGGCGGGAGGAGCCGGGCTGGGATCTCCCGCGCAACCCGATCCTCGCCGCCGGGCGGAACTTCGGCTGCGGCTCCTCGCGCGAGCACGCCCCGTGGGCGCTCGAGGACTACGGCTTCCGCGCCATCGTCGCGCCGAGCTTCGCCGACATCTTCTTCTCCAACTGCACCAAGGTCGGCCTGCTGCCCGTCGCGATACCCGAGGCCGACGTCGAGGCCCTGGCCGCGGCGGGCGCAGGCGAGGTCGACCTGGAGGCGCTCGAGGTGCGCTGGGCCGGGGGCGCGGCGAGCTTCGTGCTCGACCCGGAGATCCGCCACCGCCTGCTGAACGGGCTCGACGACATCGCGCTCTCACTCCAGCAGAAGGAGGCCATCGCCGCCTACGAGGCACACCGCGAGCGCCCCGGGCCGGTGACGACGGCGCTGTGAGCGCGCGTGGGTCGAGTGGCGAGGGCTCCTCGCATATCGAGCGGTTCTCGCCACTCGATGTGCAGGATCTGAGTCGCGGGCGGGGCCGGCCGCTCGACTGGGACGCCGCCGCCTACGAGGAGACCTCGGCGCCGCAGCAGGAGTGGGGGGCCGAGGTGCTCGATCGGCTCGTGCTGCGCGGCGACGAGGCAGTGCTCGACGCCGGCTGCGGCGCGGGCCAGGTGACCGAGCGCCTGCTGGCGCGGCTCCCGCGCGGGCGGGTCATCGGCTGCGACGCCTCGCCGAGCATGATCGCCAGGGCCCGGGCCCGCCTCGGCGACTGCGCCGAGCTCGTCGTCGGCGACCTGCTCGAGCTCGCGCTGTCCGAGCTCGTCGACGCGATCCTCTCGACCGCGACCTTCCACTGGGTCCCCGACCATCCGCGGCTGTGGCGTCGTCTGCACTCGTCGCTGCGCCCCGGCGGCCGGCTCGAGGCCCAGTACGGCGGCCACGGGAACGTCGCCGCGCCCGCGGCGGCGCTGGCCCGCCTGGCCGGAGACGAGCGCTTCCGCGCCGACCTCGGCCCCTTCGCCTCGCCGTGGCGCTTCCCGACCGCCGCGGAGGCCCAGGCCGACGCCGAGGCCGCGGGCTTCGAGCACGTCAAGACCTGGCTCGAGGGCAAGGAGGCCCGCCCCGCCGACATGCGCGGCTTCCTCGCCACCTCCGTCGTGCCGCGGGAGCTCGCGAAGCTGCCCGCCGAACGGCGGGAGGACTACCTCGATGCGCTCCTCGACGAGCTCGGCCACCCGGACTCGATCGCCTACGTGCGCGTGAACGTTTCGGCGCGGGCGCTCGGGGCAGACCCCCGAGCCTGATGCGGCGCCTTCTGCTCGCGGCCGGGCCACCGCCCTCGCGGCGGGCCCCGGGTGCGGATCGGGCGGCAGCCCGGCTCGAAGACGAAGACGAAGAGGACGGCGACGAGGACCCAGGAACGCGACGCGGCGCCGGCGCAGCAGGCCTCCAGACGAGGCCGCCCGGTCAAGGCGATCGTCTCGCGCGGCGACGGCGGCGCGATCGTCGTCGTCCCGGTCAGGCTCGCCGGGCGGGAGTACGGGTTCGTCGTCGACACCGGCGCCTCGCAGTCGAGTCTCGACGTCCGCGCCGCCCGCAGCGCGGGGCTGAAGCAGACGGGGAAGCGCCAGACGCAGACCACGCTCGGCTGCGCGACGTCCACCCAGCCCGTGCGGATCCCGCATTGGAGCGTCGGCGGGATCCCCCTCCCGCCCACGACCGCGACCGCGCAGGAGACCGACCTCGCCAAGCAGTCGAAGGGGAAGGTCGTCGGCCTGCTCGGCTCCGACGTCCCCTCGCTCTTCGGGCGCATGACGATCGACTACCGCGCCGCGCGGCTCATGCTCGGAGGCCCGGCGCCCCGGGGCGGGCGCTCGTTCGCCGCGCGGGTGATCCGTCTCGAGGGCCAGACCCTGGTCGGCGCCAAGGCCGTCGTCCACGGCCGCCGGCTGCCCTTCCTCATCGACACCGGCGCGACAGCTCGACGATCGACAGCCGCGTCGCCGAGCCGCTCGGTCTCCGGTTGGCGGGCCGGATGCGCTCGGTTTCGGCGGTCCACTGCCGCACGAAGGTCCAGCCGGTGCGCCTGGATCGCTGGCGGGTCGGCGCCGTCGACCTGCCCGCCATCGCCGCCGCCTCGCAGCGAGGCGCGCTCTTCTCCCAGGCCATCGCCGGGCTGATCGGCGGGGACGTCTTCCGCAACGCCGGTCGGGTCTCGATCGACTTCCGGACTGGGAAGGTCACGCTCGGGTAGCGTCGGGAGCATGGCCCTACCTCAACCCTCAGCGACCTCGACCGCGCTCGTCACCGGCGCCTCCTCCGGCATCGGCGACGCCTTCGCCCGGCAGCTCTCCGCCCGCGGGCACCACGTCACCCTCGTCGCCCGGCGCCGGGATCGCCTGGACGCGCTCGCCGCCGAGCTCGGCGGGAAGGAGCGCGCGGCGGTCGCCCCGGCCGAACGCGCCGACGCCGAGGCCCGCCACCGCCTGGCCGCCCGGGTCGGAGATGGCAAGCGCGCCGTCGAGATCCTCGTCAACTGCGCCGGCTTCGGGGTCTACGACCCCTTCGCGTCCTCCGACGCCGCTCGCGAGCTCGAGCAGGTCCGGGTCCTCGTCGAGGCCGTCACCGACCTCACGCATCGCTACTTCGGCCCGATGACCGAGCGCGGGCGGGGCGCGGTCGTCAACCTCTCCTCGACCTCGGCCTTCCAGGCGCTGCCCTACAACGCCGGCTACGCGGCGGCCAAGGCCTACGTCCTGCTGCTCTCCGAGGCGCTCCACGCCGAGGGGGCCGAGCACGGCGTCACGGTCACCGCCGTCTGTCCGGGACCCGTCCCCACGGAGTTCCAGCGCGCGAGCGACGCCGCCTTCGCCGAGAAGCTCCCGAAGGCCCTGTGGGTCTCGCCCGAGCGGGTGGCCGAGGACGCGCTCGCCGCCGCCGAGGCCGGGAAGCGCACGGTCATCCCCGGCGGGCTCGTCACCCAGGCGGCGTTCGGCCCGAACCGCTACATGCCCACCGCCATCACCAACCCGGTCTCGAAGCGGCTGATGGCGAAGTGAGCCACCGAATCGCCGTCCTCCCGGGCGACGGGATCGGCCCGGAGATCATCGCGCCGGCGCTGGTGATCCTCGAGCGGCTGGGGGATTTCACCTTCACCGAGCACCCCTTCGGCGGCGCGTCGATCGACGCCCACGGCACGGCGCTGACCGACGACGTGCTCGCCGCCTGCCGCGCCGCCGACGCCGTGCTCCTCGCCGCCGTCGGAGGGCCGAGGTGGGATACCACCGACCCGGACGCCCCCCGCCCCGAGCAGGGCCTCCTCGGCCTGCGCCAGGGGCTCGGCCTCTACGCCAACCTCCGTCCGGTCAAGCCCGTCGACGCGCTGCTCGACGCCAGCCCGCTCAAGCGTGAGCGGATCGAGGGCACCGACCTGCTCGTCGTCCGCGAACTCACCGGCGGCATCTACTTCGGGGAGAAGACCCGCGACGCGCAGAGCGCCAGCGACCTCTGCCGCTACACCGTCGCGGAGATCGAGCGGATCGCCCGGACCGCCTTTCGCGCCGCCACCGCCCGCGTGTCCTCCGTGGACAAGGCCAACGTGCTCGAGACGAGCCGGCTATGGCGGGAGACCGTCACGCGGGTCCACGCCGAGGAGTTCCCCCAGATCCTGCTCGAGCACGTGCTCGTCGACAACGCGGCGATGCAGCTCGTCTCCGCGCCCCGGCACTTCGACGTCATCCTCACCGAGAACATGTTCGGCGACATCCTCTCCGACGAGGCGGCGATGATCACGGGCTCGATCGGGATGCTCCCGAGCGCCTCGCTGGGCGCGGTCGACACCCCCGGGCTGTTCGAGCCCGTCCACGGCTCGGCGCCCGACATCGCCGGGCGGGGAACGGCCAATCCGCTGGCGATGCTCCTGTCCGCCGCGCTCATGCTGCGCCACGGCCTCGGGCTCGAAACCGAGGCCGCGGCGTTAGAATCGGCCGTTCACCGCGCGCTCGCCGAGGGCCTGCGCACGGCGGATCTGGGCGGAAGCGCGACCACGGAGGAGGCCGCCCGGATCGTCCTCCAGAACCTGTAGCGCTAGAGCCAAGGAGCGTCGGGCCGTGGAGCCAGCGGAACTCATCTGGATGAACGGGGAGCTCATCCCCTGGGATGAGGCCAAGGTCCACGTGCTCACGCACGGCCTGCACTACGGCACCGGCGTCTTCGAGGGCGTGCGCGCCTACGAGACCGAGCTCGGCACCGCCGTCTTTCGCCACCGCGACCACATCGACCGCCTGTTCAAGTCGGCCGAGCTCTACTACATGCCGATCCCCTTCACCCGCGAGGAGCTCCGCGCGGGCACGCTCGAGCTGATCGCCCGCAACGGGCACTCCGCCTGCTACATCCGCCCGCTCGTCTTCCGCGGCTACGGCACGATGGGGCTCTTCCCGCTCGACGCGCCCGTCGACGTCGCCATCGCCACGTGGAAGTGGGGCGCCTACCTGGGCGACGCCAGCAAGGAGAACGGCATCCGGGCCAAGGTCTCGAGCTGGCGGCGCATCTCCGCCGACTCACTGATCCCGCACGCCAAGGCCTCGGGCCAGTACCTGAACTCCGTGCTGGCGAAGATCGAGAGCCACAAGGCGGGCTACGAGGAGGCGATCCTGCTCGACGACCACGGCCACGTCTGCGAGGGCTCGGGGGAGAACATCTACGTCGTGCGGGAGGGCCGCGTGCTCACCCCGCCCCAGACGGCGGGGATCCTCGACGGGATCAACCGCCGCTCGGTCATCCAGATCGCCCGCGACCTCGGCTACGAGGTCGTCGAGCGCGACCTCGCGCGCGCCGAGCTCTATCTGGCCGACGAGGTGTTCCTGACCGGCACCGCGGCCGAGCTCGTGCCCGTGCGGGAGATCGACGACCACGCCATCGGCGGCGGCGAGCCGGGGCCCGTCACCCGCGAGCTCGGGCGCGTGTTCGACGACGCGCTGCACGGCCGCGACGCGCGGTACCACGACTGGCTCGACGTCGTGCCGGTCGCCACGCGGGCGGGGTGAGGAGCGCGTGAGCGGCGGCGTTGAGCTCTACGACGCGACCCTGCGCGACGGCATGGGCGGCGTCGGGATCACCCTGACCGCCGAGGAGAAGGTCCGCCTCGTCCATCGCCTCGACGAGCTCGGCGTCGACCTCGTCGAGGCGGGCTTTCCCGCCTCCAACCCCAAGGAGCGCGAGCTCTTCGCCCTGCTCGAGTCAGAGACCCTCGCCCACGCGGAGATCGCCGCCTTCGGCATGACCCGCCGTCGCGACATCGCCGCGGAGGACGACGACGGCCTGCGCGCGCTGGCGGGCTCCTTCGCCCCCGTGTGCACGATCGTCGGCAAGGCCTCGGCCCGCCACGTCGAGACCGTGCTGCGGGTCCCGCGCGCCGAGAACCTGGCGATGATCGCCGAGTCCGTCTCCTTCCTCATCGGGGAGGACAAGCGGGTGCTCTACGACGCCGAGCACGTCTTCGACGGCTGGCGGGAGGACCCGGACTACGCGCTCGCCTGCCTGCGCGCCGCCGCCGAGGCGGGCGCCGAGCGCCTCGTCCTGTGCGACACCAACGGCGGCTCGCTGCCCTCGGAGATCCGCGCGACGGTCGCCGCTGTCGCCCGCGCGCTGCCCGGTACGCCGCTCGGGATCCACTGCCACGACGACACCGGCTGCGCGGTGGCCAACTCCCTGGAGGCGGTGCTCGCCGGCGTGAGCCAGGTGCAGGGGACGATGAACGGCGTCGGGGAGCGGACGGGCAACGCGAACCTCGGCACGCTCATCGCCGACCTGCAGCTGAAGCTCGGCCACGAGGTCATCTCTCCGGAGCAGCTGGCCAAGCTGACGGCGACGGCGCACTTCGCCGACGAGCTCCTGAACCGGCCGCCGCACGCCTCCCAGCCCTACGTGGGAAGAAACGCCTTCGCCCACAAGGCGGGCCTCCACGCCGCCGGGGTGCGCGCGAGCGCCGCCACCTTCGAGCACGTCGATCCCGCGCTCGTCGGCAACGGGCGCGAGCTCGTCGTCTCCGAGCTCGCCGGGCGCGGGACGGTGGCCGAGGCGGCCGCCGCCGCGGGCGTCGAGGTCGACCCGCCGGCCGCCGCCCGGGTGCTCGAGCGCCTCAAGGCGCTCGAGCACGCGGGCTACCAGTTCGAGGCCGCCGACGGATCCTTCGAGCTGCTGCTGCGCAAGGAGGCCGGGGTCTACGAGCCGCTCTTCCGCCTCGAGTCCTGGCGCGTGAGCGCCGAGAAGCGCGCCGACGGCCGGGTCGAGACCGAGGCGACGATCAAGGTGTGGATCGACGGCGAGCGCTTCGTGCGCACGGCGGAGGGCAACGGCCCCGTCCACGCCCTCGACCGCGCGCTGCGCGACGCGCTCGGGGAGATCCACCCCCACCTGCGCGACATCCGGCTCGTCAACTTCAAGGTCCGCATCCTCGACGAGCGCAAGGGCACGGACGCCGTCACGCGCGTGCTCATCGACGCCTCCGACGGCGAGGAGCAGTGGGGGGCGATCGGGGTCTCGGAGAACATCATCGAGGCCTCGTGGGAGGCACTCGTGGACTCGCTCGAGCTCGGGATGCAGCCGGGGCGCGTGCGGCCGGCGCGCGCGCCCGGTTGATCCCGCTCGCGCGCCCCGCCCTCGGGGCCGAGGAGGAGCGGGCGGTGCTCGAGGTCCTGCGCTCGGGCCAGCTCTCCCTGGGGCCGAAGCTCGCGGAGTTCGAGCGCGCGTTCGCCACGCGCCTCGGGGTGAGCGAGGCGTGCGCGGTCTCGAGCGGGACGACCGGCCTGCATCTCGCGCTCCGCGCCGTCGGCGTCGGCGCCGGGGACGAGGTGGTGACGACGCCATTCTCCTTCGTGGCCAGCGCCAACGCGATCATCTACGAGGGCGCGCGGCCCGTCTTCGTCGACATCGACCCGGTCACGCTGAACGCGCCGGCGGCGGCCATGGCCGCCGCCGTGACCGAGCGCACGGCGGCGCTCCTGCCCGTGCACATCTTCGGCTATCCGGCCGAGGTCGCCGAGCTCGAGGGGCTCGGCCTGCCGATCGTCGAGGACGCGTGCGAGGCGCTCGGCGCCGTTCATCCCGACGGCGTGCCGGTCGGCGGTCGTGGCCATCCGGCCGTGTTCGGCTTCTACGCCAACAAGCAGATCACCACGGGGGAGGGCGGGCTGATCGCGCTTGCCGATCCCGCGCGGGCCGAGCGGATCCGCTCGGAGCGCAACCAGGGCCGCGCCCCCGACATGGGCTGGCTCGACCACGACCGCCTCGGCTTCAACTACCGCCTCTCCGAGCTCGCCTGCGCGCTCGGGATCGTCCAGCTCCGCCGCCTGGACGAGCTGCTCGGCGCGCGCGCCCGCGTCGCCGCCCTCTACGGGGAGGCGCTCCGCGACCTCGAGGGACTGTCCCTTCCCTGCCCGGACGCGGGGGGGAACCGGCGCGGCTGGTTCGTCTACGTCGTGCAGCTCCCGCCGGGCGTCGATCGCGACGAGACGATCCGCGCGCTCGCCGAGCGCGGCGTGCAGTCAAAGCCCTACCTCCCGGCGATCCACCTCATGTCCTTCTACCGGGAGCGCTACGGCCACCGCCCCGGCGAGTTCCCGGTCTGCGAGGATGTCGCCCGCCGCTCGATCGCCCTGCCCTTCTTCCCCGGCCTCGAGGAGCGCGACGTGGCGCTTGTGCGCTCGGCTCTGGCCGCCATACTGGGAGGATGAACCGAAAGGCGGGGCAGGCCCAGCTGCTCGGGCTCGGGGCGCTCGTGCTCGCCGCCGGACTGCCCTGGCTGCTGTGGCGCCGCGCGATCGCCGAGATCTTCGGGCAGTTCCGCTTCGACATCCACTACCTCCTCTCCGAGCTCTCGCCCTGGGTGCTGATCGTGCTCGGGCTGCTCTTCCTCCTACCGGTCGCGTGCTCGAGCGGGCTCCATCCCGACTCCCGCTGGCGTCCGGTGGCGCGCAACGCCTACCTCGGGTGGGGCGTCTCCCTCTACCTGATGGGCCTGGCGCTCGGCTCGCAGGTCGCGCAGCTCTGGAGCTTCACGACGCTGCACTAGCCTCGCGGCTCCGTCAGCGAGAGCAGGTTCCCGTCCGGGTCGCGGAACCAGGCGATCCGGGCTCCACCCGGCGCGCGCCACACGCCGGCGGGGTCCTGCTCGAGCCCGTCGAAGCGCGCGAAGCCGACGCCCCGCGCGGCGAGCTCGGCCATCACCGGCTCGAGCGACTCAACGCTCCAGCCGAGGACGGTGGAGCCGGCGGGTTCGACCTGCCGGGCACGCGCGACCCGCAGGGTGGCGCCCGCGAGCCGGAACACGAGCGCGAACGACGTCTCCTCGGCCAGCTCGAGCCCGAGGGTCCGACCGTAGAACTCGCGCGCTCGAACCGGGTCGCTCGTGGTCAGGAAGGCGGTGGCGGGAGCGGCGCCGAGCACGGGGCCGGAGCCTAGACTCGCGCGCGATGTCGCGCTTCGCCGAGGGCCCCGACCCCGTCTTTCACGAGCTGAACCGCTCCCTGCCCTTCGACCGGCGGCTGTGGCCGCAGGACGTCGCGCAGTCCCGCGCCCACGCGGGGATGCTGGCCGCGCAGCAGATCATCGGTCAGGAGGACCGCGACGCGATCCACGCGGCGCTCGCCACGGTCGAGACCGAGCTGGCGGAGGAGCGGTTCCCCTTCGCCGACGCCGACGAGGACATCCACATGGCGATCGAGCGCCGGGTCACCGAGCTCGCGGGGCCGGCGGGCGGGCGCCTGCACACCGCGCGCTCCCGCAACGACCAGGTGGCGACCGACCTCGCCCTGTGGGTACGCGAGGAGGCCGACGCCGCCTCAGAGCTCGTGACCGGGCTCATGCGCGCGCTGTGCAACGCCGCCGAGCGCCATCTGGACTGGCCGATGCCGGGCTACACCCACCTCCAGCGCGCCCAGCCCGTCTACCTCTCCCACCACCTGCTGGCCTACGTGTGGATGCTCGACCGCGATCGCGTGCGTCTGGCCGCCGTGCGCGCGAGCGCGGGCACGCTCCCCCTCGGCGCCGGAGCGCTCGCCGGAGTCAACTTCGTCACCGACCGAGCGGCGGTGGCCGCGGCGCTCGGCTTCGAGCACGGCCCCGCGCCGAACTCGATCGACGCCGTCTCCAACCGCGACTTCGCGCTCGACTTCCTCGCCGCGGCGGCGACCTGCGCCACCCATCTCTCCCGGCTCGGCGCGGAGATCGTCCTCTTCTCGAGCGAGGAGTTCGGCTTCTGCGAGGTCAGCGACGCCTGGGCCTCCGGCTCCTCGATCATGCCGCAGAAGAAGAACCCCGACGCCGCCGAGCTCCTGCGCGCGAAGGCACCGCGGGTGGCCGGCCACCTCGTCGCGCTCCACGGCGTCATGCACGGCCTCCCCCTCACCTACAACAAGGACCTGCAGGAGGACAAGGAGCACCTCTTCGACGCCGCCGACACCCTGTCGCTCTGCCTGCGCGCGGCCACGGGGATGATCGCCACGACGACGTGGAACGCCGAGCGCTTGCACGCTGCCTCCGGGGACGAGATGATCGCCGCGGTCGACCTCGCCGACCTGCTCGTGCGGCGCGGGCTGCCGTTCCGCGAGGCCCACGGCGTGGTGGCGGGGCTCGTGCGCGACGCGCTGGCGGCTGGGGTCCCGCTCTCCGGGCTATCCCGCGAGCAGCTCGCGGCGCGCTCGGAGCTCATCGACGAGGAGTACTACGAGGTCCTGCGCCGGGGGACCTGGCTCGAGTCGAAGGTCTCGGCCGGCGGTACGAGCCTTGATCGAGTCTGCGAGCAGCTCGCCGACGCCCGGGCTCTGCTGGCGGCGTGAGCGTCGCGCCGCCCACCCCGGCGTTCTTCGACCGCCCGGTCCTGCGGGTCGCCCGCGAGCTCGTCGGCTGCCAGCTCCACTTCGAGGGCGCGGGCGGTCTCATCGTCGAGACCGAGGCCTACCACCAGAGGGAGCCCGCCTGCCACGCCTACGCCGGCCTGACGGCGCGCACGAGCACGCTGTTCGGGCCGCCGGGGACCGCCTACGTCTACCGCTCCTACGGAGTCCACGCCCTGCTGAACGCGGTGTGCGAAGGGGAGGAGACGGGCGCCGCCGTGCTCATCCGCGCGCTCGAGCCGACGCACGGGATCGCGGCGATGGCGAAGCGCCGCGGGCGCGATCGGCTCGGCGACCTCTGCTCGGGGCCGGGCAAGCTCACCCAGGCGCTGGGGATCGGGCTCGAGCTGAACGCGAGCTCGCTCCTCGACGGCCCGATCGTGCTGGCGCCCCGGCCCGGCGAGCGCCGCCCGCGCCTCGTCGCCGGCCCGCGCGTCGGGATCACCCGCGCGGTCGAGCTGCCGTGGCGCTTCTCGGTGGCGGGGAGCGCGTTCGTCTCGCGGCCCCGGCCCCGGCCCCGGACCGGGCCGTGAGCGGGACCTCTGCGCGTCGACCTCGTCGGCATGACCCGCACCCGAACCGCCGCGACGCTCCTGGCCTCCGCGGTCGCCCTGGCCGCCTCCCCCGCCGTCGCCTCCGCCACCCGCGCCTCGGCGGGCACGCCGGAGTACACGACCGGGTTCAGCTGCAGCTCGATCATCTTCGGCACGCGACGCTCGAGCGCCAGACGTTCACCTACGCGGTCCAGGAGCTCCCCGACAAGGGCCCGCCCCACGCGGGGGAGACGTTCTACGTCGGGGTGGCGCGATCGGTGGGGCGTGCGGAGGCGGTGGGCACGCGCGCTGCCCGAGTTCGACCTGCCTCCGGGGGTGACCCTCGTCCGCGACGGCAAGACGCAGCGCGGCCGCGACCCGGTCGTCTCGGCCGCGGCCGCTTCGGTGGCGTCCAGGTGGCCGTGCGCGACTCTCCGACGGCAAGACGAAGTCGTGGGTCTACGCGAAC
>JBBQAA010000085.1:0-23265 GCA_038276395.1 Solirubrobacterales bacterium
CAGAAGATCGGCTCCGTGCGCGACATCCTGCCGATCCTCGAGCAGGCGATCCAGTCCGGCAAGCCGGTGCTGATCATCGCCGAGGACGTCGAGGGCGAGTCGCTCGCCACGCTTGTCGTCAACAAGCTCCGCGGGACGTTCACCGGCGTGGCCGTCAAGGCCCCAGGCTTCGGTGACCGCCGCAAGCGGATGCTCGAGGACATCGCGATCCTCACCGGCGCCGAGGTCATCACCGAGGAGATGGGCCTGAAGCTCGAGAACACGCAGCTCTCGCAGCTCGGGCGTGCGCGCCGCGTCGTCGTTGCCAAGGACACGACGACGATCATCGACGGCTCCGGCGATTCCGAGGCCATCAAGGGCCGCATCAAGCAGATCAAGAACGAGGTCGAGAACACCGATTCGGACTTCGATCGCGAGAAGCTCCAGGAGCGGTTGGCCAAGCTCTCCGGCGGCGTGGCCGTCGTCAAGGTCGGCGCGGCCACCGAGACGGAGATGAAGGAGAAGAAGCACCGCGTCGAGGACGCGCTGCAGGCCACCCGGGCCGCCCTCGAGGAGGGCATCGTCCCGGGCGGCGGCGTCGCGCTCCTGCAGGCCGCGGGCGCGCTCGACCTCGACCGGTTCGAGGACGACGAGAAGACCGGCGCGCGCATCGTGCTCCGGGCGCTCGAGGAGCCGCTGCGCCAGATCGCCCACAACTCGGGGCTCGAGGGCTCCGTCGTGGTCAACGACGTGCGCAAGGCCAAGAAGGGCCAGGGGCTGAACGCCGCCACGGGCGAGATCGTCGATCTCGTCTCCGAGGGCGTCATCGACCCGGCCATGGTCACGCGCTCTGCGCTGCAGAACGCGGCGTCGATCGCGAAGAACATCCTCACCACCGAGGCCATCGTGGCCGAGATGCCCGAGAAGGATGGCGCGGGCATGGGCGGCGGCGGCGGCATGCCGGACATGGGCGGGATGATGTAGGCAGCGCCCCGCGCTGCACCGCTGTACCGAGGGCCCGGCGGCGACGCCGGGCCCTCGTCGTTCCCCGCCGCTCGCGTAGGCTCCGGCGTCATGAGCCAGGTCGCCGTCCTCGCCACGTTCACCGTCCACCCCGAGCACGAGGAGGAGGCGCTCGCCGGCCTGCGCGACCTCGTCGAGCGCTCCAACGAGGAGGAGGGCTGCCTGCACTACGCGCTGCAGCGCCCGCGCGACCGCCCCGGCGAGCTCGTCATCATCGAGCGCTGGCGTTCGCAGGAGGACCTCGACGAGCACCTCCAGAAGCCCTACGTGGCGGAGGTCGGCCCGCTGGCCGAGAAGGTGCTCTCGGCGCCCCCTGAGATCCGCTTCTGCGACCCGGTCTAGGGGATTTCGGGCGCTCGCAGGGACTCGGGCCACGAAGCAATCAAGGACGAGGCCGCGAGGCAAGGGGGACGGGCGCCGGAGCCTCGCGCCGGCTGTCGCTCAAGAGCCCCTCCAGGGGCCAAAATGCTGCAGCCGCGCGCACCCCAACCACCGCGTCCGCGTCCCGTTCCTCCCGTCCCGCTCCGACGCGAGCGCGGTGGGGCTCGGCTCAAACGGCTACGGCAGCCACTCCGGCGGCTTCAATCTCGGCGCGGGGATCGTCATCGAGATCATCGGAACCGCGCTGCAGAGGACCGGCGCGAACCGCTGCTCCGGCGCCCGGTCGAGCGCGCGCAGGGCCACGCGGGGAAGCTCGTCCTCGGCCTGGACGCACAGGACCTCGGCCCGGGCGTGGCCGGTGCCGTTCTCGCCGTACAGCACCGCCACGGGGCGCTCGGCGTCGTCGTACTCGACGATGCACGCGTAGGCGCGCTCGGGCCCCGCTCGGCGGCGTCCCGGCCCGGGCGAGGCCCGCCCCCTCCGCGAGGTCGCGCGCGGTCTGCGCGGCGACCACGCGGTCGAGATTGCGGATCGTGCGCGCGAGGGCGGGCGTCAGGTGGCTCATCTGCGGCCCCGGGCGACCGAGCAGATAGCCCTGGGCGAGCGGAACATCGAGGCGCGCGAGCGAGGCGAGCTCGGCGCCGTGCTCGATCCCTCGGCCACGACGGCGGCGTCGAGCTCCGAGGCCAGCGCGCCGATGGCGCTGACCGCCGCGGCGCGGCGCGGCTCCCGGTGGAGGTTGGCGACGAGCGAGCGGTCGAGCTTGACGAAGTCCGGGGAGAGCGCCAGCACGTGGCGGAGGCTGGCGTAGCCCGCGCCGGTGTCGTCGACGGCGACGAGCGCGCCCGCCGCGCGCACGGGCCGGAGCGCCGCTTCGAGCGCGCCGTAGTCGGCCACCTTGGTCTGCTCGGTGACCTCGAGCACGACCCGGCTGAGGTCGCCGGCGGCGGCGAAGATCTCCGCGAGCTCGGGGGACAGCACCGCCTCGGGGCCACGTTCAGGGAGAGGAAGCAATCGCGCGGGAGCTCGCGGCCGGCGGCCAGGGCGCGGCGGACGACCTCGGCCTCGAGCGTCGCGCTCATCCCGTGCTCGGCCGCCGCGGCGAACCAGGAGGCCGTCGAGGGCGGGGCGCCCTCCGCGTCAGCGCCTCATAGCCGCAGACCCGGCCCCGCGCTAGGTCGACGATGGGCTGGAAGGCCAGGCGGAGCGCCCCCGGGCGCGCGCAGGCGTCCTCCAGCGCGGCCGGCCAGTCCGTGGCGTACTCCAGCTGCTCCACCCTCCGGATCGGCCGCAGCGGGCCGATGCTGAACCGCCGAGGCAGCTACCCGACGTCGGCGAGCGCGCGCGGGGCGGGGCCGACGTACTTTGCGGTCGGGCGGATGAGCCGGCCCTCCCGCTGCTGCTCGAGGATGTGGGCCGACCAGCCCGCCACCCGCGCGCAGGTGAACATCGAGGTGAAGAGCTCGGGCGGGATCTCCGCGTAGTCGAGCACGACCGCCGACCAGAACTCGACGTTCGTGGCCAGCACCCGGTCGGGCTGGCGCACCTTGAGCTCGGCCAGCGCCGCGCGCTCGAGGTCCTCGGCCACCCCGGCGCGGCGCGCGCCGATCTCCTTGGCGGTCCGGCGCAGCACCCGGGCGCGCGGGTCCTCGGCGCGGTAGACGCGGTGCCCGAATCCCATGAGGCGCTCGCCGCGGTCGAGCAGCGCCTTGACGTAGCGGTCGGCGTCGCCCTCCTGCTCGACCTCGTCGAGCATCTTCAGCACCCGCGAGGGCGCGCCCCCGTGCAGCGGGCCGGAGAGGGCACCCACGGCGCCGGAGAGGGCGGCGGCGACGTCGGCGCCGGTCGAGGTGATGACCCGCGCGGTGAAGGTCGAGGCGTTCATGCCGTGCTCGGCGGCGGAGATCCAGTAGGCGTCGATGGCCTTGACGTGATCCGGGTTCGCCTCCCCGCGCCAGCGGATGACGAAGCGCTCGGGGATCGAGCGCGCGTCGTCGATCACGCGCTGGGGGACCGGCGGCTGCCCGAGGCCGCGCGCGGACTGGGCGACGAAGGACAGCGCCATGACCGAGGCGCGGGCGAGGTCGTCGCGCGCCTCCTCCTCAGAGATGTCGATGACCTGGCCAAGGCCCCACTCGGGGGCGAGCTGGGCGAGTGCGGCCTGCACGTCGACGCGCGGGTCACCCGAGCGCCAGTTCAGCGCGTGGGGCTCGGCCGGCGGGAGGCCGGGCTGCAGCGTGCCGTCCACGAGCAGGCCCCAGACCTGCTCGAAGGGGACGTTCCCCACGAGCTCCTCGATGTTCACGCCGCGGTAGCGAAGCGCGCCGCCCTCCTTGTCCGGCTCGGCGATCTCCGTGGCGAAGGCCACGACGCCCTCGAGGCCGGACTGAACTCCATCAACGGTCGCGCTCATGGCGCCCAGGGTACGCTCTGCGCCTTGGAGGAGCTGCTCGTCAAGCCCGCGCTCGAGCTGGCCGCGCTCGTGCGCGCCGGGGACGTGAGTGCGCGCGAGCTGACCGAGGCCGCGCTGCGCCGCATCGACGCCGACGCCGACGGCCTGAATGCCTTCACCCACGTCGACGCCGAGGGCGCCCTGGCCGCCGCCGACGCGATCGGCCCGGGGGACGAGCGGCCGTTCGCCGGTGTGCCCACCGCGATCAAGGGCAACCGCGCCGTGGCGGGCTGGCCGCTCAACTTCAGCGCCGCGCTCTTCGGCGACTTCGTCGCCACCGAGGACGCGTTCCTCGTGCGCCGCCTGCGCGACGCGGGCTTCGTCCTCACCGGCCAGACGACGCTGCCCGAGTACGGGATCCTGCCCACGACGGAGACCGTACGCTTCGGCGAGACCCGCAACCCGTGGGATCGCGACCGCACCCCCGGCGGCTCCTCGGGCGGGGCGGGCGCGGCGGTCGCGGGCGGTCTCCTCCCCATCGCCCACGGCAACGACGGCGGCGGCTCGACGCGGATCCCCGCCGCCTGCTGCGGCCTCGTCGGGCTGAAGGGCCAGCGCGGGCGGGTCTCGCAGGGACCGATCATCGGCGACAACCTCCTGACCGTCGACGGGATGCTCACCCGCACGGTGGCCGACGCCGCGGCGACGCTCGACCTCCTCGCCGGGATGGAGCCGGGGGACGCCACGTGGGCGCCGCCCCCCTCCGTCCCCTTCGCCGAGGCGGCGGGCGCCGAGCCCGGGCGGCTGCGCATCGCCGCCTCGACGACGACCCCGCTCGAGGGAGGCACGGCGGACGCGGAGTCCGAGCGCGCCTACCGCGCCGGCCTCGATCTCCTAGTCGAGCTCGGCCACGAGGTCGAGGAGATCGAGGCGCCCTGGCAGCTCCCCGGCCTGCTCGAGCTGTTCTCCGCCTCCTTCGGCCCGATGGTCGCCTCCCAGATCGCCCTCGGTGCCCAGATCGCCGACCGGGAGCCGACGGCGGAGGACATGGAGCCGCTCTCGTGGTTCCTGTGGGAGGCAGGGCAGCAGCTCCCCTCCATCACCTACATCGTCCTGCAGGAGCAGCTCAAGGGCTTCGGCCGCCGCCTCATCTCCGAGCTCGCGCCCTACGACGCGATCCTCACCCCCGCGCTGGCCGAGCGCCCACCGGAGATCGGGACGATGAACGGGATGCTCCCCGACCCGCAGGACACCTTCGCGCGCTCGGGCGCGTTCACGCCCTACACGGCGATCGCCAACGTCACGGGCCAGCCCGCGATCTCGCTCCCGCTCGAGCACGGCGAGGACGGCCTGCCCTCGGGCATCCAGCTCATCGGGCGACCGGCCGAGGAGGGTGCCCTCCTCGCCCTCGCCGCCCAGGTCGAGGCCGCGCGGCCGTGGGCCGAGCGGCGACCCCCACAACAGAGCTAGGAGGCAGCGGTCTTCAAGGAGTTCCGGCAGTTCATCCTGCGCGGCAACCTCGTCGACCTCGCTGTCGCCGTCGTCATCGGCGCGGCCTTCGGCGCCGTCGTCAGCGCACTCGTGGCCGACATCATCACGCCGATCATCGCCGCCATCGGGGGCAAGCCGGACTTCGGCGCGCTCACGTTCACGATCGGCAAGGGCACCTTCCGCTACGGCGACTTCCTCAACGTGCTCCTGTCGTTCCTGATCATCGCCGCGGTCGTCTTCTTCTTCGTCGTGCGCCCCGTCAACGCGCTGCTCGAGCGCTTCCGCCCCGAGCCTGCGGTGGACAGGGAGACCCGAGAGTGCCCCGAGTGCCTCTCGGACATCCCCATGGCGGCGCGGCGCTGCTCCTTCTGCACGTCGGAGGTCGGGGCGGCGTCCTGACCCGGCGGGCTACGCGGCGGCGCCGAGCACCGCGGCCATCGCGCGGGGAGAGACGCCGAGGGCCTCGGCGTCGGCCGTGCCGCGCCGGGCGGTCATCGAGAGCTGCAGGAGATCGACCTCGTCCGGCGTGGCCGGCGCCGCCGGGCCGAGCAGGACCTCGGCGGCGCGCAGGCCCGGACCGACGAGCGCGAGGGGCACGCGCACGAGCGGCCGCCGCCGGCCGAAGGCGCGGACGGCCAGCCGGACGATCGCCTCGTGGGAGAGCGTGTCGGGCCCGGCCAGCTCGTGGCGCTCCCCGCCGTCCGCGCGCGCGAGCGCGGCGAGGACGCAGTCGGCCGCGTCCTCGGCCCAGATCGGCTGAAAGAGCGCCGATCCGCTGCCCGGGACGGTCATGACGGGCGCGAGCGCCAGGCGCTCGAGCAGCGTCAGGTAAGGATCCCCGGGCGAGTAGAGGATCGAGGGCGCGAAGACCGTGGCGCGCAGCCCGGACTCCCGCACGGCGCGCTCGGCCAGCGCCTTGGCCCGCAGGAAGCGCAGGGGCGCGTGGGGCGCCGCCTCGAGCGAGGAGAAGAAGACGAAGCGCTCGGCCCCCGCGCGCTCGGCGGCGCGGACGAGCCGCCAGGTGGCGACGCCGTTCAGCTCCTCGATCGAGCCGCGCGGCTGATCGCGCAGCGAGGCGGCGAGGTGGATGACCGTGTCGACGCCGCGCAGGGCGTGGCGGAAGGACGCCGGGTCGGCCAGGTCCCCGAGCGCGATCTGCACGCGGACGCGCTCGACCCCCAGGCGGCGCGGGTCCCGGACCAGGCAGCGGACGTCCTCCCCCCGCGCCGTGAGCCGGGCCAGTAGGGCCTTGCCCAGCGTTCCCGTGGCACCCGTGAGGAGGATCACAGGGCGAACGCTACCCGGGCGAGGCCGCTCCGGCGGCGACGCGGCGCCCGGAAACCGCGCGGTACCATGCGCCGCCCATGGCCTACGTGATCGCTGAACCCTGCATCGGACAGAAGGACAACTCCTGCGTCGAGGTCTGCCCCGTCGACTGCATCCATCCGACCCCGGACGAGCCTGACTACGACAAGGTCGAGATGCTCTACATCGATCCGGAGGAGTGCATCGACTGCGACGCCTGCGTCGAGGCGTGCCCGGTGGACGCCTGCTTCGCCGAGGATCAGCTTCCCGAGGAGTGGCAGAAGTACACGCAGATCAACCTGGACTACTTCGCCAGCGCGGGCGGCTCCTGAGCCGCCGCCTCAGGGTGGATCCAGGTCGTGTTGACCGGCACGGGTCATGAATGGCGATTCAGCCGCGGTAAGCGCGGTCAGATCACCACTCGATCCGACGAGCGGGCGTCCTCAGCCCGCCATCGGTAGCGACATCCCCGTCGGTGCCTGCAGTATCGGCAGGACGGGGTTCGCGGCGGGCGGGGGCGCGAGCGCCTCGAGGCCGCGCGCGGCGTGGCGGATGGCCTGGGCGGCCGGATCGTCCGGGTCGGAGAGCACGAGGGGGAAGCCCGCGTCGGACTGGGCACGCAGCGGCATCGTCAAAGGCACCTTGCCGAGCAGCGGCACGTTCAGCTCGTCGGCCAGAAGCTGCCCACCGCCCTCGCCGAAGATCGGGAAGCGCTCGCCCCCCGGCGTGACGAAGCCGGACATGTTCTCGACGACCCCGCACACCTCGAGCTTGACCTTGGCCGCCATCTCCGCCGAGCGCCGGGCGACCTTCTGCGCCGCGGCCTGCGGCGTCGTAACGATGAGGAACTGCGCGTCGGGCAGGAGCTGGGCGAGCGTCATCGACACGTCGCCCGTACCCGGCGGGAGGTCGACGAGCAGGAAGTCGAGCGCGCCCCAGGCGACGTCCTCGAGGAACTGCTGGAGCGCCTTGTGGAGCATCGGCCCGCGCCACACGACGGCCGAGTCCTCCTCGAGGAAGAAGCCGATCGACATGACCTTGACGCCGCCCGCCGCCTCGTGGGGGACGATCTTCCGCTCGGCGGTGACCTTCGGCCGCTCGGCGCCGAGGCCGAGCATCCGCGGCTGGGAGTAGCCCCACACGTCGGCGTCGAGCACGCCGACCCGCTTCTCGCTCGCGGCCAGCGCGGCGGCGAGGTTGGCGGTCAGGGTCGACTTGCCCACGCCGCCCTTCCCCGAGCCGATGCAGATCACGTTCTGGACCTCGGCCAGCGCGCCGCTCGGCAGCGGCCCGCCCCGGCCGAGCTTGCGCTGCAGCGCGCCCTTCTGCTCGGCGGTGAGCACGTCGAAGGAGACGTTGACCGCCTGCACGCCGCCGCCGAGGCCCTTGACCGCATCAGCGACGCCCGTCTGGAAGTGCGAGCGGATCGGGCAGCCCGGGGTCGTCAGCGAGACCATGACGTCGACCACGCCCGTCGGGTGCGCCGCGATCGAGCGGACCATGTCGAGCTCGACGATGTCCTTATGGAGCTCGGGATCGACGACGGCGCGCAGGGCCTCGCGGATCTCCGCCTCGGTGGGCATGGTGGCGGTCGGCGGCATGGGTCCAGTATGCGAAACGGGAGCCGGTCCGGTGTCAGCCGAGTGTGCCGCGCTCGGGACGCCTCGGGGCACGCACCGATCCCCAAAGCGAAACGGGGCACCCCGTGGGGCGCCCCGTTTCTGGGAGGGAGGAGTACTGCTGAACGCCGGCGGGGTAGGCCGGCGAACCTGACCCGCCGCCCGCACTCCTCGGGCGGGCGGCGGGGGAAGCGGACTACGCCGCCGAGGCGACCCGGTCCGTGGCGACCGCGGCGAGCTTGGTGCCGGCGGTGATGCCCGTCTGGACCGCGTTCTCGACCTGCGCGGCGACGAGGTCGACGTTGGCCTCGATGTTCTTGCGGAGACCGTTCGTGTCACGCTCGACGTCGCGGCGGGCGGAATTGACGTTCCGCTCGACGCGGCGCTCGTTGCGGTCGAGCGTGCGCTCGACGCGGCGGCGCGCCTTCGTCAGCTCACGCTCGGCGCGGTTGCGCGCGGTGGTGCCGCGACGCTCGAAGCGCTTGAGCTGGCGCTCGGCCTTGGACCGCGTCGAGTACTTGCCGACGGCGTCGGAAACGGTCCCGACGACGTTGTCCCGCGCGACGAGCGCGGCGCCGACCTGCACGAGCACGGCGCGCTCGGCGAGCTGGCCGACGGCCTCGACGCGGTTGACGGGCTTGCGGGCGGCCTGGCGGGCGCGGGTCTGCGTCCGGGTGGCGTTGCGCGAAGCGGCGCCGCGCTTGGCCGCGGTCGAGCGCTTGGTGCGCGTCGTCTTGGAACGAGCGGCGGACGTGCTCTTGGCCGCGGGGGCCTTACGGGTACGGGTGGTGCTGCGGGTGCTGCGCTTGGTGGTGGTGCTGGTGGACTCGGCCACAGGATCAACTCCCTCGAATGCGATCATATGTTCGGTAGAAGCCTACCGCGAACACCTGTTTGTAAACCGCTTCCGGGTGTGCGTTACATCACGCCGGCGCGAGGCGGAGCTGCTCGGTGCGGCGCAGCCACGCCGAGGGGTCCTCGAGCTCCGGGCCGGAGGGCAGCCAGGAGGGCGAGCGCCATACGTCGTTCAGGCGCTCGACCCCGCCCGCGGTGACGACCGCGTCGCAGAACGCCTTGCCCTGCTTGTACTGGCGCATCTTCATCTCGAGGCCGAGGAGCTTCTGCAGCAACCGGGCCGGCGTGGACGCGGTGGCCCGGCGCTTCTCGAGCGCCGCGCGAAGCTCCGGGAGGGAGGGCAGGACGTCGGCGCCGACGGCGTCCATCACGTGCTCGGCGTGGCCCTCGACGACGGCCATCGTCGCCTGCAGGCGGTCGAGCGTCTCCCGCTCCTCGGGCCGGGCGACGAGCGACACGAGATCCCCGGCGCGGACCGTGTCCCAGATGCGCTTCAGGTCCTCCTTCGTGGGCAGGGAGAGGACGCGCTTGGCGTCGACCCGCACCTCCATCGCGTCGAGCAGCTTCTTCACGTGCGCGCCGAGATGCTCCTGCAGCCACGGGACGCCCGCGAACTGCACGGCGTGGGTGACCTCGTGGATCGCCACCCAGTGCACGAACTCCTCCTCGGGCACGTCGAAGGACCCGACAGCACCGCCCAGGTTCGGCATCACGAACAGGAGCCGCGGCCGGCGGACCTCCTGCTCGAGCAGGACGAGCTCGTACTGGCCGAGCACGCGCTGGGCCATGAGCCCGAGGATGACGCCGACCTCGGCGGTCACCGCCGCGCCCGCGAGGATGCGCACGACGGGCTTCAGCGGCCCCGCCTTGTCGCCCACCTTGTCGATCACGGGATCCATGAGCACGCGCATGGACTGGACGTTGGCGCTGACCCACTCCGCCCGCTCGACCCCCTCGGGCGGCGGCAGCGGCGTGCGCGGCGTGAGGCCTGTGTAGGCGACGACGCGCTCCTCGGCGTCGGCGCAGAGCGCGGCGAGGTCGGCGCGCGGACGCCGCGCGTCGGCGGTGCCGGCGACGAGGGAGGCGAGCTTCTCGGCAAGGATCCAGTCGATCATGTGAGTCCCATCTCAGATGGTTGATTCCACGGCCGGGGTGGCCGGATGTGCGTGGATACGGCATGTCGGGCGGTGCACGGCGAGAAGGAACAGTGCCGAGGGCACGGGCCTCTTCGGCGGGTGCCGATCCGGCGCCCGTAGACACGTGCAGACGAGCGCGGCGGTCGTGGAATCAGCCATCTCAGGTCGGTATGCCCGTAAGGGAGTCAAGCGTCCCCTGCGAGCGCGCCGCGATGACCGGGGAGTGCGGATCAAGGTCGAGCGGCATCCCCAGCGGCTCGGCACACCGGGGGAAGGCGACGTGCCCGCCGGCCTCCCGCACGATGAGCGCGGCGGCCGCCGCGTCGAAGGAGCGGCATGCGCGCAGCGAAACCATCGCGTCGACGCGCGCGGCGGCGACCTGGCACAGCGCCACGGCGATCGCGCCCATCGCCCGCAGCCGGTGGGCGGCCTCCTCGAGCCCGCCCATCGAGGCGGCGACCCAGCGCGGGTCGGCCGACTCGATGGCGAGGATCTCCAGGCGCCCGCGCTCGTCCCGGCGCTCGGGCAGCGCCGGGTCGAGCCGCACGCCGTCGAGGAAGGCGCCACCGCCCCGCCGCGCCGTCCACTCCTCCCCCGGGCCGAAGTCCTGCACGAAGGCGACGAGGACATCGGCCACCGTCCCGCCCTCGGCCACGGCGACCGAGAGTGCGTGGGGCGAGAGCCCGCGCTTGGCGTTCAGCGAGCCGTCGATCGGGTCGATTACGACGCGAGCGTCGCCCGGGCCGGGTTCGCCGAAGGCGATCTCTCCGCGCTCCTCGGAGACGGCGAGGAAGGGCGTGCCGCGCTCCGCGTGGAGCGCCTCGAGCTCGGCGAAGACGATGGCCTCGGCCGCCTCGTCGATCGCCACCGTGCGGTCGCCGCCCTGCCCGCGGCCGACCTCACGCGCGCGCTCGGCGGTGGTCGGGGCGGCCTCGAGCGCGTCGCGGATGCGCGCGGCGGCCCGACGGCAGAGGGGGAGCCACGGATCGTTCTCGTCGGGCATCCCGGCACTTATCCTTGCAGCCGTGCCCGCCCCGCCCGATCCGCTGCTCCGGGTCAGGGAGCACGGCGGCGGGCCGCTCCTCATCACCGGGCCGGCGGGAGCGGGCAAGACCGAGGCGCTCTTGGCGCGGTTCACCGCCCTGCTCGCGCGCGGGGAGGACCCCGAGCGCATCCTCGCGCTGCCCGGCACGCCGGGGGCCTCGGCCGCCTTCCGCCGCCGGCTCGAGGACGCCCTCGGCGACCGCGGCCACGCCGAGCCGCCCGTCCTGACCCTGGGTGAGCTCGGCGGGCGCCTGCTCCGCGAGGAGGCCCACGAGGCGGGGCTCGACCCCTTCGCCGTCGCCGTCGCGCCCGCCGACCGCCTCGCCCTCCTGCTCGCGCGGATCGACGACCTGCGGCTCCGCCACCACGACTTTCGCGGGGACCCGACGGCGCTCCTGGCCGCCTTCGTGCGCCGCATCGACCGCCTCAAGGAGGAGAGCGTCTCCGCCGCGGACTGCGTGGCGTGGGCGGCGGCGCTGCCCGACGGGGACGACGTTGCGCGCGTGCGCGCCGCGCGCGAGCGGGAGTTCGCGGGCGTCTGGCAGGCCCACGACGCGATGCTCGCGCGCGAGGGCGCGCTCGACACGGGCGACCACGTGCTCGAGGCCGTGCGCCTGCTGCGCGAGCGCCCGCACGTGCGCCGCCGCGTGGCCCGCCGCTTTCGCCACCTGCTCGTCGACGACCTCCAGGACCTGTCCCTCTCCCAGAAGCTCCTGCTCTCGCTGCTCGCCTCCGAGCACGGGAACGTCATCGCCGCCGCCGACCCGGACGCCGCCGTGCGCCGCCTGCGGGGGGCGGGCGAGAAGAACGTCCAGGACTTCCGGGTCGAGTTCCCGGGCGCGGAGGAGATCGCGCTGCCGCAGAGCCGGCGCTGCCCGCCCGGCGTCGCGCGCGCCGCGGCGCGGATCGTCGCGCCCCTCGGGGACCGCCCGGCGGCGCCCGCCGGCGAGGCCGAGCCCGGCGGGGAGGTCGCGTTCTGGCGCTGCGCCAACGAGCGCGCCCAGGCGCAGGCGGTGGCCGCCGACGTCGCCCGCCTCCTGAACCGGGAGGGCGTGGCGCCCGAGCGCGTGGCGATCCTCGTGCGCTCCGTGGCCCGCGAGGGCCAGGCGGTGACCGTCGCGCTCGAGGAGCGGGACGTCCCCCATCGCGTGCTCGGCGCGGGCGCCTTCTTCCGCCGCGCCGAGGTGCGCGACCTGCTCGCCTGGCTGCGACTCCTGCACGACCCCGGCGACGCCGGCGCCGTCGTGCGCGCGCTCGCGCGCCCGCCCGTGGAGCTGGCCTCCGTCGATCTCGCTCGGGTCACCCAGATCGCGCGGCGCCGGAAGATCGACATGGTCGCCGCGCTGCGCGCCGCGCTCGAGGCGCCGCAGATCCCGCCCGAGGCGCGCGACCGGATCGGCCCGTTCCTGAACCTCTACCGGGCGGCCTGCGCGGACTTCGACACGATGCGCCCGGACCTGTATCTCCAGCGCCTGATCGAGCGGCTCGGGCTGCGCCGCCAGCTCCTGTTCGCCGCCCAAGCCGACGTGGTCGAGCGCCTGCGCTCCTTCTCGCGCCTCTCCGAGCTGGCCGCCGCCTACGCGCTGCGCGAGCCGCAGGCCGGCGCGCGGGAGTTCGCGGGCTACCTGGCCGCCGTAGCCGAGACGGGCCTGCCCGAGGACGACCCGGCCGAGCGTGCGGGCGCCGAGGTCTCGGTCCTCTCGATGGCCGCGAGCCAGGGCCTCGAGTGGGACCACGTCTACGTGCTCGGCCTGCACGCCGCGCGGATGCCCGGCGCGCGCGAGGAGGCGGGCGCCGACCCGATCCCCGACGCGCTGCTCAAGGAGTACCTGCCGCCCCACGGCAGCGCCACGCACGCGGCGGCCATGCGCCGCCTGCTCCACGTCGCCGTTTCTCGCGCGCGGGCGCGCCTCGTGCTCGCCCACCCCCAGGCGTCCGAGCGCGGCGCCGCCCAGCCCCCCTCCCCCTTCGCGGAGGAGGCGCGGCTCGCCCTCGGCGCCGAGTGGAAGGACCGCGCCGAGGAGCTCTTCGGCCCCGCCGAGACGCTGCACGCCGCCTACAGGGCGCTGCGCGACGAGCTGCTCGAGGGCGTCTCGCGGACGGGCTCGCGGCTCGGCGAGCTGCGCTTCGACACCGACCTCGACATCTCCCACGCCGTCGTGCGCTACCTCGAGCTCGTGAAGCTCGCGGCGCTGATCGAGCGCGCCGGGCAGTCCCCCGCGGGGCCGGCCGAGGCGCTGCCCGAGATCAACGCGCGCCTGCTCGCCTCGGTCACCGCCGAGCAGCGGGAGATCTTCCTCTCCTCCTCGCTCGACGAGCTCCTGCTCGGCGCCGACGCCGAGACCGCCGCCCGGGCCGCGGCGGTCTCCGCGCGCCGCGAGCCCTCGCTCGAGTCCTTCCTGCCCCGGCGCGGGGACGGCCTCGTGCTCTCCGCCTCGGACATCGAGGCCTACCGGACCTGCCCGCTCAAGTACAAGTTCGCGCGCGTGTTCCGGATCCCGGCGGAGCCGACGATCCACCAGCGCTTCGGGATCGTCGTCCACCAGGTGCTCGAGCGCTTCCACGGCGGGGACCCGGACGACTTCGAGGCGGGGACGCTCACGCACATGCTGGGCCTGCTCGACGCCGCCTGGCGGCGCTTCGGCTTCGGCGACTCCGAGGAGGAGCGCCAGCTCCGCGGCAAGGCCACCGCCGCGCTCACCCGCTACCACGAGCGCTGCGCGGAGGAGCCCGCCGAGCCGGTCTTCTTCGAGCGCTCGTTCTCCTTCCGCCTCGGCCCCCACGTCCTCCGCGGCCGGGTCGACCGCGTGGACCGCCTGCCCGGCGGCGGGCACGAGCTGATCGACTACAAGACCGGGCGACCGAAGTCGGCCGAGCAGCTCGCCGACGACGTCCAGCTCTCGCTCTACGCCGTGGCGGCGGCCGACGCCTGGCAGCTCGACGCCGCTCTCGGCTCCTACTACTACGTGCTCGACGACGCCAAGGTCGCCGTGCCGCGGGATCCGGCCGACCGGGAGTGGATCACGGAGACGGTGATGGAGGTGGGGGCGGGGATCGGAGCGCAGGGCTTCGAGCCGACGCCCTCCTACTCGGCGTGCTCGCGCTGCGACTTCCGCATCGCGTGCCCGGCGGCGGAGGTGTGAGGGGGCGCGTTCGCCTGGGTTCGTTCCGCTCGAGCCGTTGCCTCTGGCGTGGCCGCTCCCGGGGCTATGAGGGAGGGGGACCGGGGGCTCCTGTCGCTGCGGCGAGGTCGTTTCTCTCCTCTTCCTCCTCGCCTGGGCGCCGAGGAAGCGAAACCGGCGCCCCACGATCACTTCGTTTCACGCAGTCCTTGGGACTGCGCGAGGGAAACGAAACGACGGCGAAGCCCGCCGGGCGCTCGAGCGACCGATTCCCTTCCTCCTGGCCCAACCCGGCCGGCAGACGACGGCCCGCGTTGGCGCCGCCGTGCGACGCAGGCTCCTCAGCCCCGCGCCGGCCCCTCCGGCCCGCGCTGCTTGAGGAAGCGCTGGAACTCGCGGGCGATCGTGTCGCCCGAGGGCAGCGGGCCGGGCTCCTCGTCCTCGTCCTCGGCCGCCTCCTCGAGGCGCTCGACGAAGGCCTGGATGTCCGGGTCGGAGGAGACCGCGCGGTTGACCTGGCGCTCGTAGTCGGCCGAGGCCTCCTCGAGCTCGGAGGCGTCGACGGAGACCCCGACAAGGGTCTCGAGCTTGCGCACGAGCGCCAGCGAGGCCTTGGGGTTCGGCGTCGCGGCGATGTAGTGGGGGACCGCCGCCCACAGGCTGGCCGAGGGCAGCGAGGCCTCCTGGAAGGCGTGCTGGAGCACCCCGACGATCCCCGTCGGGCCCTCGTAGGAGGAGGCGGAGAGGCCGAGCCGCTCGACGAGCGCCTCGTCGGAGGCGAGGCCGGTGATCGAGATCGGCCGGGAGTGCGGGACGTCGGCCAGCAGCGCGCCGAGCGTGACGCAGAACTGCACGCCGAGTGCCTCGGCGAGATCGACGATGAGCCGCGAGAAGGTGCGCCAGCGGAAGGAGGGCTCGACGCCCGCGAGCAGGACGAGATCCCGCGGCGCGCGCGGCACGCGGACCTCGTAGATCTCGACCTCGGGCCAGGTCACCTCGCGCGCCTGACCCTCGGTGAAGCGGACGTGGGGCCGGGTGGCCTGGAAGTCGTAGAACTCCTCCGGGTCGATCGTCGCGAAGCGCTGCGCGCCGAGCGCCTCACCGACGAAGGACAGGGCCGAGGAGGCGGCGTCGGCGGCATCGTTCCACCCCTTGAACGCACAGAGCAGCGCGGGGGCGCGGAGGTTGTCGGGACGCCGTTCCCAGACCAGCGGCTGCATCCGATCCACGGTACATGATGGCCGGGTGCCCGACGACCCCCTGACCCTCGCCGCGCTGAAGCCCGGCGACGCCGTGGAGGGAGTGTTCGCCTGCACGCGGAAGGACCGCCGCGTCTCCCGCACCGGCACGCCCTACCTGGCCCTCGAGCTGCGCGACCGCACGGCCGCGCTCCCCGCGCGCGCCTTCCGCGGCGCCGATGTGCTGGCGGGGCGCTTCGACCGCGGCGACCTCGTCCGCGTCAGGGGAACGGCCGAGCGCTTCCGCGACGAGCTGCAGGTCGATGTCGAGGCGATCCGCCGCGCCGAGGGGGAGGGCGCCGACCCGGCCGCGTTCCTGCCCGTCGCCTACCGCGACCTCGACGAGCTCGACGGCTTCCTCGAGGCGCTGGCCGGCGAGGTGCACGACCCGCCGCTCGCCGCCGTGCTCCACCGGATGCTCACCGACGCCGAGCTGCGCGCCGCCTGGCGCCGCGCCCCGTGCACGCGAAACGGCCACCACTCCTACCTCGGCGGGCTGCTCGAGCACACCGTCGCGGTCGCCCAGCTCTCCCTCGAGCTGGCGCCCCTGCACCCGCGGCTCGACCCGGACCTCCTGCTCGCAGCCGCCATCGTCCACGACATCGGCAAGACGCGCGAGTTCACCTATGGCGCGGAGATCGCGCATTCGGAGGAGGGCCGGCTTGTCGGGCATCTCGCCCTCGGCGCGGAGATCCTCGGCCGCTACACCGGCGGCCTGCCCGAGCCGCGGCGGCTCGCGCTCGTCCACTGCCTGCTCGCCCACCACGGGCCGGACGGGCTCCCGAACCGGCGCTTCGGCTCACTCGAGGCGCTCGCCCTCGCGCGCGCGAACGCGCTCGACGCGGCGGTCAAGGGCGCGGTGCAGTTCGGGCTCGGCTGATCGGGCTCCGGCCTACTCCTCCCGCAGCTTGGCAAGCGCCCGGCGCGCCGCCCCGAGCGTCGCCGGTCGTGCGCCCGCCCAGGGATCGGCGTCCGCGAAGCGGGAGCGCACCGAGCGGATCGTGAATCGGTTCGCGCGCATCCGCGAGTCGAGCTCCTCCCAGGCCAGCGGGGACGCCACCGGCGCGCGCTCGCGGGCCCGCACCGAGTAGGGCACGACCGCCGTGTGGGCGTATCGGTTGCGCCCGGAATCCACGTAGAGCTTCCCGTCCCGGTTCTTGATCCGGAACTCGGCGGTCAGGTGCCGCGGGTCGCGCGCCACGGCGAGATCCCGTACGGCGCGGCCGAAGTCCCACACCTCCCGGTAGGTGTGGGAGCGGCGGAGCGGGACGACGAGGTGGTAGCCGCGGGAGCCCGTGGCCATGAGCAGCGGCCGGAGTCCGAGCTCGCGCAGGAGGTCGCCGAGGAGCCACGCCGCCCGGCGCACGCCGGCAGGGTCATCGCCGCTCGGGTCGAGGTCGATGAGGAGCCGATCCGGGCGCTCGAGGCGGTCGGCACGGCTGGCCCAGCCGTGGAGCGTCACGCAGCCCTGGTTGGCCAGGTAGACGAGCGTGGCGGCATCACGCGCGAGGACGTGCGTCGCCGCCCCCTTCTCGTTCGTCTCCACCTCGGCGCGGCCGATCCAGTCCGGGAAGTGGCTCGGCACCCGCTGGGTGAAGATGGCACGCCGGCCGATCCCGTCCGGATAGCGCTCGAGGTTCAGCGGGCGCTCGCGCAGGAAGGGCAGCATCGCCGGCGCGGCGGCCTCGGCGTAGCGGGCGAGGTCGGCCTTGCTCACGCCGGGCCGGATGAGCACCTTCTCGGGCTTCGAGACGGTGATGGTGCGGCCGCCGGGGGTCCGGATATCCACCGCCGAGGTATTAGCAGCGCGCCGGAGTAGGTTCCCGTCCATGACCGACGATGCCCTCACCGGGCACTGCGCCTGCGGTGCCGTCTCCTTCGCCCTCTCCGCACCGCTGCTCGGCGCGGCCTACTGCCACTGCACGCGCTGCCAGCGGCGCTCGGGGACGGGCATGCAGGCCTCCGCCCTCGCCGCCCCGGGCTCGTTCCGAATCGTCTCCGGGGAGGAGCACGTCGGCAGGTGGACGCCCGACACGGGCTTTCACAAGTGCTTCTGCGCGGAGTGCGGATCGGCGGTCTTCGCGCGCGACCCGGAGGACGAGGACAAGGTGATCGTCCGCCTCGGCGCGATCGACGGCGACCCGGGCGTCCGCCCGCAGGCCCACCAGTTCGTCGCCTACGCCGCCGCGTGGGAGACGATCCCGGACGATGGCCTGCCGCGCCACGACGAGGCGCTCCCCGCCCGGTAGGGTCGCGGCCGGCGGGCCTACTTGACCGTCAGCGTGCCCTTCATGCCCGCCGCCTCGTGCCCGGGGACGCTGCAGTAGTACGTGTAGGTGCCCGGCTGGAGCTTGACGGAGAAGCTCTTCTTGCCCATGGAGAACGTGGAGGTGCCGCCGACGGTCTTGCCGGCGCGGCGGAAGTGGACGTTGTGGGGCACGGGCGAGGCGTTCGTGAAGCCGACGTTGACCGTGCCCGCGTTTGTCGAGAGCGTGCTCTTCGTGAACTTGAGCTGGCCCTTCGGGTCGGCGGCGATCGCCAGGGAGCTCGCGGCGGGGGCGGCGGCCTGGGTCTTCGTGGGTTTGGGCTTCGGCTTCGGCTTGACGGGCTTCGGCTTCGGCTTGGCCGGCTTCGGCTTCGGCTTGGCCTCCTTCGGCTTCGGCTTCGGCTTCGGCTTCGGCTTCGGCTTCGGCTTCGGCTTCGGCGCCGTGGTCGTCGTCGTCGGCACCGTCACGCTCGGCACGCCCGCATCGGGCACGGACTGGCCGGCCGCCGGGGTGATCGGCGTGTGGTCCGCGTCGCCGCACCCCGCGAGGAGCAGCGCCCCCGCAGCGGCGCCGGCCGCGAGCCTCATGAACGTGCGCCGCTGCGTCATCGATGCCTCCCGCGAGATCTCATTGGCGAGGTCAACGTACTGCGCGCGTGCCCAGGAGGGGTCTGATCCCGGTCAGGGCCGGCAGCCGCGGGCCCGCGCCCGTCCGTCCGCGCGGAGCGTCCGCCCCAGGCGGTCGACCTGGGCGCGCTGCCGGGCCCGGGCCCGCTTCCCGTGGGTCCGCGCAAGCCTCCGGCGGGCGCCCGCGAGCGCGGAGCGAGAGCTCGCCTCGACCATGGTCGCGCGCGTGCACCGCGCCGAGACGAGCAGGTCGACGCCCACGGAGGTCGCGTACTGCCGGGCCTCGTCGTCGGTCACGAAGGCGCAGACGAGCAGCCGGCCGAAGCGCCGCAGGCGCGGCCGGGCACTCAGCCCTGCGGAGTACGCCGCGCCCGAGGCGGGCTGGGGCCTGAGCGCCCGATCGATGACCGTGCGCCCCGAGGTCCCCTCGTAGTCCCCGCCGCACAGGGGCGCGAGCCGGACCCGCAGGCGGAGCGTCCCGGCGTGGGGATCGAAGCCGCCGGCGTCGGCGGCCACGCGCACGCGGAGCGGCACGCGGACGTGGGCGGGGACGACCGGCGCGACGGCCACGGACAGGCGCACGGGGTCCTCGTCCGCGCGCGCCAGACCGCCCGCGCCGAGGGCCGTCACGCCGAGCGCGAGAGCCCCGAGCGCGGCCGCCGGCGCCCGGCTCATCGCGTCAGGCCGAGGGAGGACGGGTGGCGGAAGGTCGTGGCCGGAGTCGCCGGGCGGTAGCGGAAGCGGTGGCGCTCGAGGAACCCGCTCGTGACGAGCTCGGCGAGGTCGTGGGGCTTCGGTCGCTCGGCCGGCGCGGCGGCGACGTGCGGGAGGAGGCCGCCACCCGGGTTCGGCAGCCCGGTCCCCGGCGCCTGGCAGCTGTGGGACATGACGTGCGCGGGCCGTGGCAGATCGGGCAGGTCGAGCCGGGGCCTTCGGACGAAGTCAAACGCGCGCGCGATGTTGCGCGCGTAGTGATCCCGGCGGGTCAGCGGCGCGATCCCGTAGCGGTAGCGGATCATCTTGAGGATCGACTCGAAGCCGTAGATGCCGTGGTCGACGTGGCCGCGCCGGACCCAGGGCGAGACGGCGACCGCGGGGATCCGGAAGCCCATCTGGCCGAAGTCCCGGCTCAGATCGCGGGCGCTGCGCATGTCCGGCACGCGCGGCGGGCGCACGTGGTCGAAGAAGCCGCCCCACTCGTCGTAGACGATGAAGAGCGCGCCGCGCTTGAACTGCGACGACTCCATGAAGGCGTGGACGACGTCGGCCATGAACGCCTGCCCGGTGCGCACGTCGCCGTGCGGGTGCTCGTCCCCCGAGGTCCCCTGATCTTCTCCCGCGAACGAGGGATCGACGAAGGACAGCGCAGGGAGCGTGCCCGCCGCGCAGCGCTCGTAATACTCCTGCACCTGGCCCGAGCGGGAGAGGCCGGGCGCGCCCCAGAGCGCCGATACCGGCACGTCGGTGTAGAAGTAGCGGTTGGAGACACCCGCCCTCTTCAGCGCGGCGAAGATCGTCGAGTCGGGAAAGCCGCCGCCCGAGGGGAAGCCGTTGTCGACCATGCCGTAGGACTGCGCCGCGTGGATGTACTCGCGGTTGGGAAAGGTCGAGGCGAGCAGCGAGCAGAAGAAGCGGTCGAAGGTCGTGAACGCGCGCGCCGCGTGGGGGATGAAGGGCAGGTCCTGCTCGGCGTAGTAGCCGATCGAGAACTCGTCGTTCTCCCCGGAGCGCAGCCACCCGTCGAGCCGCCCATTGTCGAACTGCTGGCGGCCGCCCATCCACGAGTGGTCGGGGTCGGGGTGGGCGCAGCCCTGGAAGTCCGGCGTCAGGCGGTGGGTGGAGAACGTCTTCCCGTGCGCGTCCTTGAAGCGGAGCCCGGCCTGGCGCCCATCGGCCCCGGGCAGCCAGCCGAGGTAGTGGTCGAAGGACCGGTTCTCCATCATGAGGACGACGAACGTGTCGATCGGCAGGTTGCGCGGGGAGGGCAGGCCGGCCTCGCGCCCCTGGCGGAAGGCCGCCGCCTGCACGAGGCTGTCCGGCGCGAGACCGGCCGCCGCGGCGCTCCCGAGCCCGGCGAGGACCGCCGTCCGCTGCAGGAAGTCGCGCCGGCGCAGGAACGCCTCGGGCTCGCGAGCCTCGAGCTCCTCCGCGTGCGCGGGATCGTGCACGTCGTCCATGGGAGCGGACACTAGACGACGACGGCTCGCCCGTGTTGCAGTGGTGTGAACCACCGCACGCGAGCGCGCCCTACCGTCCGAGCCGGAGCGGCAGGGGTCTGGTGGCCCATCCGGTCTTCAAAACCGGCAGGGCGTCGCAACCCGGCGCTTGGAAGGTTCGATTCCTTCGCCGCTTCGTAGCTGCAAGCAAGGGGTTTCCGTGAACTCGGGTGTTTGTCGGCGACTATCGCACGGGACTACTTTGTCCCCATTTTGTCCCGAAGATCGGCTACGCTGCGCGCGTGGGAGTTCTCGTCGAGCAGCCGATCAGCGGCCACGTGTTCCGCCGCGATGGGCGCCAGGGGAGCGTCTGGTACGCGAAGTACCGGCTGCCTGACGGCCGCCAGGTCCAGCGCAAGATCGGGCCGGCGTGGCACAGCCGCGGCCGACCGGGGGCCGGCCACCACACGAAGCGGACGGCGCAGGCGTGGCTCGACGACGCGCTCGCCGAAGCCCGCCGCGGAACGCTGCCCGGGATGGTGCAGACAGGCGCGACGTTCGCGGACGCCGCGGCCGAGTGGCTGCGCTGGGCCGAGCATGACCGCGCGTGCAAGCCGTCGACGATGGCCGACTACCGCTACTCCGCCCGCCGGCTATGTCGCGAGTTCGGCGATGAGCGGCTCGAGGACATCACGCCGCCGCGAATCGAGCGCTGGGCGGCGACGATCGGTGGAAGCAACCGCAACGCCCAGAAGTACCTCGTGATCATGCACGGCATCTTCCGCCGCGCCGTGCGCGTGTGGAGCCTGCCGCGCAACCCGGTCGCCGATGTAGAGCGCCCGCGGGTGCGTGTATCGGACGACATCGACGCCTACTCGCCCGAGGAGGTGCACGCTCTCGTCCGTGCGGCTGGCAACCCGCAGGACGCTGCTCTCTTTTTGACCGCCGCGTTCACCGGACTGCGGTTGGGCGAGCTGCTCGCGCTGCGCTGGGAGGACTGCGACTTCAGCGGCCAGACCATCAGGGTTCGGCGCGGTTACAACGCACACGGCGGCGTCAGCACTCCCAAGAGCGGGAAGGTCCGCTCGGTGCCGATGGTTAGCGACGTGGCGACAGCGCTCGCTCGGCTCAGCGATCGCGACCTCTTCGTCGGCGACGGGGACCTCGTCTTCCCGGGGATGACTGGCAGACATCAGGACGGGACCGAGCTTCGGCGTCGGTACAAGCGCGCGCTCGCCGCGGCCGGTCTCCGCGAGCTCCGCTTCCACGATCTCCGCCATACGTTCGGAACCCTCGCGATCAACAAGGCCTCGATCCTCCAGGTCAAGGAATGGATGGGGCACGCGGACGTTCAAACGACGATGCGCTACCTACATCACAAGAGCCGGGCCGAGGATGCGGCGCTGCTGGAGGATGCGTTCGCGGCGCAGGGGCCGGCTCGGAGCCTCCTGACATGACAGGTAGCCGGGGCTCTGACGCGGCGCTCGCCGTCCTTGCCGTGCTCATCGGCCTGTTTGCCTGCCTCCTCGTCCAAGGGGAATGCTTCGAGATCGAGACCGAGCTTCGAGGAAGGCCAGTAGTTGGCACGGCGCGCGCGGCGTATTGCGGCCCGATCGATCACTGGTACCGCTGGCTGCTGTTTCCTGTTGTCGCGCTCATCTTGGCCGGAGCGATCTCCCGACTGCTGCGAAGCACCCGGCACGCTCGCGCCATCGCAGCCGTCGTACTTGTCGCGGTTGCCTTTCTCAACGCGGGCTACGTGGGCAGCCTCACCTACTTCTTTCCCGGCCCCTAGCTAGGGGTTTGAGCCGGACCGGGTTTCGCGGAGACCTGATTTCGAGGGTTCTGTCCTCGGGAGAAGGGAGCCTGCCTGGTTATGGGACGTCCGAAGAAGTACCCCGATGAGCTTGTTCAGCGTGGTGTGAGGCTGGCGCTTGAGTCCGAGCGGCCGATCGCGCAGATCGCCGCCGATCTCGGTATGCATCCGGAGGCGCTGCGCAAGAAGGTCCGTCAGCACGAGGTCGATGCCGGTCTGAAGCCTGGCATGAGCGCCGTGGAGCGGGATGAGATCCGTTCGTTGAAGCGGGAGAACTTTGAGCTGCGCCGCGCGAACGAGATCTTGAAGGCTGCCTCGGTGTTTTTCGCCAAGGAGCTCGACGTAGACCGGACGAGGTGAGCCGCTTCATTGATGAATATCGCGGCCGCTTTGGCGTCGAGCCGATCTGTGAGGTCCTGGGCGTGTCGGCGTCCGCCTTCTATGAGCGAGCCCGCGGGCGCCGCTCGGCCCGAGCCATCGAGGATGAGCGGCTGCTCGAGCGGATCCGCAAGACCCACAAAGAGAACTTCGAGGCCTATGGCTACCGACGGACGTGGCTGGCGCTCCGCCGGGCCGGGGAGAACGCGCCGCGCTGCCAGGTCCAGCGGCTGATGCGCGAACATGGCATCTGCGGCGCCAAATCTGGCAGACCCGAACCCAACTCGAGCTCGCCATCCTCGAATACGTCGGCTGGTTCAACGACGCCCGCCTGCACGAGGCGCTCGGCTACCTGCCGCCGGCCGAGTTCGAAGCCCTCGCCGCCGCCCGGAACCAGGAAACGAGCGAGAGAATGATCTACTGCTAAGAACAACCAA
>JBBQAA010000086.1:0-2704 GCA_038276395.1 Solirubrobacterales bacterium
ACGCTGCCGTCCTCGCAGTTGCGCACCCAGCCGTCGATGCCGTGGCGCTCGGCCTCCTCGCGCAGCGAGTCGCGGAAGAACACACCCTGCACCTCTCCCGTGACGAGGACCCGGCGGCGCTCCACGCCCGGTCCCTACCCACGGCGGGGAGGACTCAAGCGGTCAGGCGGCGTCCCGCTCGCCCGCGGGCAGCTCGGGCGCGGTGATGAGTCGCGGCGTGGCGTCGATCCGCGCGACCGGGGAGAGAGTCTTCTCCGAGGCCGCGCCGTGCTCCTCGATACGCCGGGCCTGGGGCAGCACGCGCGCCTCGAGCGAGCCCGCCGCCTCGTTGTAGGCGTTGACGGCCGAGCCGAGCTGGCGGCCCGCCTTGAGGAAGGGCTCGACGAACGTGCCGATCCGCTTGTGCAGCTCGCGCCCGAGGGCGGAGATCTCCTTGGCCGACTCCTCGATCTGCTCCTGGCGCCAGCCGTAGGAGACGACGTGCAGGAAGCCGACGAGGGTCATCGGCGTGGCGATGATGACCCCGCGGGCGAGCCAGGTCTCGTACAGCGCGGGGTCGCGGTCGAGCGCGGCGCAGTACAACGCCTCCATGGGGATGAAGCAGACGACGAACTCGGGCGCGGTCGGGAACTGGGACTGGTAGGCCTTGGAGGCCAGCGTCTGCAGATGGGTACGGAGCTGCTGGGCGTGGCGGTCGAGGTGGGCCTCGCGCTCGTGCTCGGGGCCCTCGAGCGAGGCCAGGTAGGCGTCGAGCGGGACCTTGGCGTCGACGACGATCTTCTTGCCGCCCGGCTGATTTATCACCATGTCCGGCCGCAGGCGGCCGTCCTCGGCGCTCCCGACCGTGAGCTGGGCCTCGAAGTCGACGTGCGCGGTCATGTGGGCGGCCTCGACGCAGTTGCGGAGCTGCATCTCACCCCAGGCGCCGCGAACCTGGGGACGGCGCAGGGCGGTGACGAGCGTGCCGGTCTCGGTGCGCAGCCGCCCGACCTCCTCCTGCATCGTCCTGAACATCTGGCCGACCGTGCCCTGCGTCTGCCTGCGCTCGCGCTCGAGCTGCGTGACCTCGGCCGCGACCTTCTGCAGGTGCTCGGCGATCGGCGCGAGGGAGTGCCGGATCTCCTGCCGCTCGGCCTCGCGCGCCTGCTTGGCCGAGACTGTGAGCTGCTCGGTGGCGTCCCGGAGGACCCCCGATGAGATCGAGCGCATCTGGTCGGCGAGGCCCTCGCGCACGAGCGCGAGCTGGTCGGCCCCGTGGCGCTCGGCGGCGGCGAGGTCGGCCCGCGCCCGGGAGGCCTCGTCCCGCAGGCGGACGCCCTCGGCGGCGGCCCGCGCCGCGCGCCGCAGCATGATGAGGCCCGTGACGAGGGCGCCGGCCAGGAGCCCGATAAGGAACAGCGCTACGCCCATGTCGTCTTCTCCTTGCGCATCCGGACCCGAAAGCATCGCCGCGTGACCGGACGGAACGCGCCCACGGCGCTCGAGCGCATCCTCGCGGAGGCGGGCGGCACCCGCGCCCCGCGCGAGCGCCACGCCCAGCTCCGTACCGCGCTGAGGGACGCGCTCGCCCACGGCGCCGCCGAGCTCGGCCGCCCGCGCTCGGGATACGGGCGGCCGGTGGAGCTCGCCTTCGCCGAGGACGGGGAGCACGGGCTGCTCGCCGCGCTGCCCGCCCCGCCCGCGCTACGCAGCGACCCCGCCGCCGCGCCCGAGCGGGGCTGGCGCGTCGTCGCCAGCGCGGTGGCCGCGCTCGCCGAGGGCGCCTCGCTCCCCGTCCCGGGGCGCCCCGAGGACCTCCGGCTCACCGCCGGCGAGCACGACGGGTTCCTCCTCCTCGCGCTCCCGAGCGGGGCCGGCGGCGAGCGGCCCGACGCCGAACTCGCCGCCCTGGCTGCCGAGGAGCGCCTGCGCCCGCTCGACCGCCTGCGTGTCCGCGCCCACGCGCTCCCGCCCGGCCTCCTGCGCCCTGCCGACCTGCGCGCACCCGGCACCCCGAGCCTCCGCGCGGCCGAGGCCGTGGCCCGGCTCGGGGCCGACCCCGCCGATCCCGGGGCGGCCGAGGCGTTCGAGGACGTCCTCGCGGTCCTGCTCCCGAGTGCGAGCGCGCCCGTCTCCGCCCACGACGACCCCGACCCGTCCTGCCGCGCCGCCCGCCGCATCCTGCGCCGTCTCGACGGCATGGGCAAGTGGGGCGGCTACCACACCGCCTTCGAGCACCTCTACCGAGGCTTTGCCGGGAACGAGCGCGAGCTGGCCAGCGCGGTCGGCGAGGCGCTCCTTGACGCCGGGCTGCTCCAGGAGAAGCCGAGCGTCGGGCAGCGCCACGTCTTCCTGAACCCGCGCCGCGCGGGCGACATCCGCCGCCTGATCGAGACCGGGGCCTCGCCGCCTGAGCTCCGCCTTCCGTGAAAGGATGAGGACATGTCCCCCTCGCCCGTCGACCGCATCACGAACAAGGTCTTCGTCGCCCGCACGCTCGTGGGCGCCGGCATCGTCGGCTTCACCCGCCCCGACCGCGTCGCCCGCCTCGCCCTGACCCTGCAGCGCTGGGGCACGACCTCGGCCGCCGGCTACGCGGGCGCCGCCGTCCGCTACCCGGACGAGCCGGCGATCATCGACGACCTGGGCATCCTCACCTTCCGCGAGGTCCACGAGCGCACGAACGCGCTCGCCGCCGCCCTCTCGGATCGCGGCGTGCTCGAGG